>CAISDA010000018.1 GCA_903884005.1 uncultured Ignavibacteriota bacterium
CAACGACGAACGCAAGCGGCATCGCCACCGTCGGCAGCTGGATGCTGGGAACAACAGTCGGATCCAACACAATGACCGCGACGAGCGGGAGTCTTGCGGGTTCACCCGTCACATTCACGGCCACCGGCACTGTCGGCGCAGCCTCGCAGATCGCAGTGAACACGGGCAACAATCAATCGGCCACGGCGGGTTCGGCTGTTGGAACGGCTCCGAGTGTCATCATTAAAGATGCGAATAATAATGTGGTCTCCGGCGTCTCAGTGACATTTGCAGTCGCTACTGGCGGCGGCTCCGTCTCAAGCGCATCGGCAACCACAAACGCAAGCGGCATCGCCACCGTCGGCAGCTGGACGCTGGGAACAGTGGCCGGATCCAACACAATGACCGCGACGAGCGGCAGTCTTGCGGGCTCACCCGTCACATTCACGGCCACGGGCACAGTCGGCGCAGCTTCGCAGATCGCATTGAACGGCGGTAACAATCAATCCGCCACGGCGGGCTCGGCTGTTGGAACGGCTCCGAGTGTCATCATTAAAGACGCGAACAATAATGCAGTGTCCGGTGTCTCAGTCACATTCGCCGTTGGCACGGGCGGCGGCTCTGTCACAAGTTCATCTGTGACGACAAACGCGGGCGGCATCGCGACAGTCGGCAGCTGGACCCTGGGAGCGACTGCAGGATCGAACACAATGACCGCAACGAGCGGATCACTCACCGGTTCTCCGGTCACATTCACGGCCACCGGCACTGTCGGCGCGGCCGCACAGATCGCAGTGAACGCCGGCAACAATCAAACCGCCGTTGCGGGCTCGGCTGTTGCAATAGCGCCGAGCGTTCTGATAAAAGACGCGAACAATAATGCGGTCTCCGGCGTCTCCGTCACATTCGCCGTCGCCACTGGCGGCGGTTCCGTCACAAGCGGGTCGGCAACCACGAACGCAAGCGGCATCGCCACAGTCGGCAGCTGGACGCTGGGGACGCTGGTCGGATCGAACACAATAACTGCGACGAGCGGAAGCCTCTCCGGTTCGCCCGTGACATTCACGGCAACAGCACTCGTCGGCTCATCCTTGCATATTGCGGTGAACGGCGGCAACAACCAATCGGCCACTGCGGGCTCGGCTGTTGGAACTGCACCGAGCGTGATCGTAGTCGATGAGTTCAGTAATCCTGCGATAGGCGTGAACATTACATTTGTCGTTGCCACGGGCGGCGGCTCAGTCACCGGCGCATCTGTGACGACGAACGCGAGCGGTATCGCCACAGTCGGCAGCTGGATACTGGGGACATCGGTCGGATCGAATACGTTAACGGTGACGAATGAAAGTCTCATCGGTTCTCCGGTCACATTCACTGCGGCAGGCACAGCGGGCGCAGCCACGCAGATCGCAGTGAACGGCGGGAATAATCAATCGGCCACCGCCGGCTCGGCCCTTGCAGCGCTTCCGAGTGTGATCGTAAAAGACGCGAATGGTAATGCAGTCTCCGGCGTCTCGGTCACATTCGCCGTTGCCTCCGGCGGCGGCTCAGGCACACTCCTATCGGCAACGACGAACGCCGGCGGCATTGCCGCAGTCGGCAACTGGACACTGGGAACAACGGTCGGATCCAACACGATGACGGCGACGAGCGGAAGTCTTTCGGGTTCTCCCGTCACATTCACTGCCACCGGCACTGTGGGCACAGCCACGCAGATCGCAGTGAACGGCGGGAACAATCAGTCGGCCACGGCGGGCTCGGCAGTTGGAACGGCTCCGAGTGTCATCATCAAAGACGCGCATAATAATCCCGTCTCAGGCATAAGCGTTACATTTGCAATCGCCACGGGCGGCGGCTCAGTCACAAGCGCATCTGTGACGACGAACGCCGGCGGCATCGCGACTGTCGGCAGCTGGACTCTGGGAACAACAGTCGGATCCAACACCATGACCGCGACAAGCGGATCGCTCACCGGATCACCTGTCACATTTACGGCCACTGGCACGGTGGGTGCAGCCACGCAGATCGCAGCGAGCGCGGGCGACGGACAGTCGGCGACCGCCGGCTCGGCCATTGCAACGGCTCCGAGCGTGATAGTACAAGATGCGAACAATAATCCCGTCTCCGGCATCAGCGTTACATTTGCGGTCGCCTCTGGTGGCGGCTCAGTCACAAGCGCATCGGCAACCACGAACGCAGGCGGCATTGCCGCAGTCGGCAGCTGGACTCTGGGAACAACAGTCGGGTCCAACACGATGACGGCGACGAGCGGAACTCTTTCGGGTTCTCCCGTCACATTCACTGCCACCGGCATTGTCGGCACAGCCACGCAGATCGCAGTGAACGGCGGGAACAATCAATCGGCCACGGCGGGTTCTGCGGTTGGCACGGCCCCGAGTGTCATCATTAAAGACGCGCATAATAATCCCGTCTCCGGCATCAGCGTTACATTTGCAGTCGCCACGGGCGGCGGTTCAGTCACAAGCGCATCTGTGACGACGAACGCCGGCGGCATCGCCACAGTCGGGAGCTGGACACTGGGGACAGTGGCCGGATCGAATACTGTCACCGCGACGAGTGGATCACTCGCCGGTTCTCCCGTCACATTCACAGCGACAGGCACAGTCGGCACTGCCTCACAGATCGCGGTGAACGACGGCAACAATCAATCGGCCACGGTAGGATCGGCCGTTGCAACGGCTCCGAGTGTCATCATTAAAGATGCGAATAATAATGTGGTCTCCGGCGTGAGCGTCATATTCGCCGTTGCCTCCGGTGGCGGCTCAGGCACACTCTTATCGGCAACCACGAACGCAAGCGGCATCGCTACAGTCGGCAGCTGGACCCTGGGTGCATCAGTGGGATCCAACACGATGACTGCAACAAGCGGCAGCCTTGCTGGTTCACCCGTCACATTCACCGCAACGGGAACCGTCGGCGCAGCCACGCAGATTGCCGTGAACGGCGGCAACAATCAATCGGCCGTTGGGGGTTCTGCCGTTGCAACAGCTCCGAGCGTACTCATAAAAGACGCGAATAATAATCCCGTCTCCGGCATCAGCGTTACATTTGCGGTCGCCACGGGCGCCGGCTCAGTCACAAGCGCATCTGTGACGACGAATGCAAGCGGCATCGCCGCAGTCGGCAGCTGGACGTTGGGAACGACCGCAGGTTCGAACACGCTGACCGCGACGAGCGGTTCGCTCACCGGTTCTCCGTTAACATTCACTGCCACGGGCACTGTCGGAGCAGCCACGCAGATCGCAGTGAACGGCGGCAACGGCCAGTCAGCCACCGCGGGCTCGGCTGTTGCAACAGCGCCGAGCGTGATAGTAAAAGATGCTAATAATAATCCGGTCTCCGGCGTGTCGGTCACATTCGCCGTTGCATCCGGCGGCGGCTCAGTCACCGGCGCATCTGTGACGACGAACGCGAGCGGTATCGCCACAGTCGGGAGCTGGACTCTGGGGACATCGGTTGGATCCAACACAGTGACCGCGACGAGCGGAAGCCTCACTGGATCTCCTGTCACATTCACAGCAACCGGAACGGTCGGCGCGGCTTCGCAGATCGCAGTGAACGTTGGCAATAATCAATCTGCTGCTGCGGGCTCGGCTGTTGCAACGGCGCCGAGCGTCATTATAATAGATGCGAATGGCAATCCCGTCTCGGGCGTCTCAGTCATATTTGCCGTTGCTTCAGGCGGCGGATCGGGCACACTCTTATCGGCAACGACAAATGCAAGCGGCATCGCCACAGTCGGCAGCTGGACGTTGGGAACGACTGCAGGATCGAACACATTGACGGCGACAAGCGGCAGCATTGTGGGTTCTCCCGTTACATTCACGGCGACAGGCACAGCGGGCGCAGCTTCGCAGATCGCAGTGAACGGTGGCAATAATCAATCGGCCACGGCGGGTTCTGCAATTGCAACAGCGCCGAGCGTACAAATAACAGACGCGAATGGTAATCCTGTCTCCGGGGTCTCTGTCACATTCGCCGTTACGTCCGGGGGCGGTTCAGTCACAAGCGCATCTGTAACGACGAATACAAGTGGCATCGCGGCAGTCGGCAGCTGGACACTGGGAACAACAGTCGGATCCAACACATTGACTGCAACAAGCGGAAGCCTCGCGGGTTCACCTGTCACATTCACCGCCACCGGCACTGTCGGTGCAGCCACGCAGGTCGCAGTGAACGGCGGCAACGGCCAGTCAGCCACCGCGGGAACGGCGGTATCGACATCACCGAGTGTGATCGTGAAAGATGAATACAATAATCCGGTCTCAGGTGTGAGCGTCACATTCGCCGTTGCCTCCGGCGGCGGTTCAGTCACAAGTGCATCGGCAACAACAAATGAAAGCGGCATCGCCACAGTCGGCAGCTGGACACTGGGGGCATCGGCCGGCTCCAACACGATGACCGCGACGAGCGGATCGCTCGCCGGTTCACCTGTCACATTTACGGCATCGGGCACGGTCGGCGCAGCCTCGCAGATCGCAGTGAACTTGGGCAATAACCAATCGGCTGCTGCGGGCTCGGCTGTTGCAACGGCGCCGAGTGTACTCATAAAAGACGCGAATAATAATCCGGTCTCCGGTGTCTCCGTCACATTTGCCGTTGCCTCAGGCGGCGGCTCGGGCACACTGTTATCCGCAACGACGAATGCAAGCGGCATCGCCGCGGTCGGCAGCTGGACCCTGGGTGCATCAGTGGGATCCAACACGATGACTGCAACAAGCGGCAGCCTTGCTGGTTCACCCGTCACATTCACCGCAACGGGAACCGTCGGCGCAGCCTCGCAAATCGCAGCGAACGCAGGCGATAGTCAATCGGCCACGGTGGGCACAAGCGCTGCAACGGCTCCGAGTGTCATTATAAAAGACGCGAATGGTAATCCCGTCTCGGGCGTGTCAGTCACATTCGCTGTTGCCACAGGCGGCGGTTTTGCAACAGGATTATCCACTGCCACGAACTCTAACGGCATCGCGACTGTCGGCAGCTGGACTCTGGGAACAACAGTCGGATCCAACACTATGACCGCAACGAGCGGCAGCCTTGCTGGTTCACCCGTCACATTCACGGCGGCCGGTACTGTCGGCGCGGCATCACAGATTGCAGTGAACGGCGGCAACAACCAATCGGCCGCAGCGGGCGCGGCAGTTGCAACAGCACCAAGTGTGATAATAAAAGATGCGAACGGAAATGCAGTCTCGGGCGTCTCAGTCACATTTGCCGTTGCTACGGGCGGCGGTTCAGTCACAAGCGCATCGGCAACGACGAATGCAAGCGGCATCGCTGCCGTGGGAAGCTGGACGCTGGGAACGACAGCCGGATCGAACACGCTGACGGCCGCGAGCGAAAGCCTGACCGGCTCTCCCGTGACCATCACGGCCTCGGCTATCGCCGGAGTGGCGGATGGCGCACATTCAACCATGGCTGCATCGACCGCGTCGATTCCCGCCAATGGTTCGAGTACATCCACGATCACCGTGCGCCTGAAGGATGCGTATGGCAATGCCCTCACATCCAACGGGGGGACAGTTGCACTCTTCACGACCGCCGGCACGCTTGGCAGTGTGACAGACCATGCGGACGGCACGTATGGCGCAGTCTTAACATCGCCGGCGAGCAGTGCATCGGCAACAGTGACCGGGACACTCAACGGCGGCGCCATCACCGCAACTGCAACGGTCGTGTTCACTCCCACAACGCTCACGATCGCGGGGAACGCTGGTGTCGCTGGCGCAACGCTCGCGTGGACGGATGGAAGCGCGAAGACCTCGACTGCCGACGGAAGCGGCGGCTATTCGTTCACCGTGCCGTATGAATGGTCCGGAACGGTCACCGTATCCAAGACAGGATATTCATTTGCTCCGTCGACTACCGAGTATGCAAACGTGCTGACGAACCAGTCCGAGCAACATTATTCAGCGACACCTATAACATACACGATCTCTGGAAATGCCGGCGTAGCCGGAGTATCGGTCGAATGGGAGGATGGAATTGTGCAGATGGCGTCGACCGATTCTTCTGGCGACTACGCGATTGTAGTCTCGTATAACTGGTCCGGGACGGTCACGCCGTCGAAGGCCGGATATACGTTTACGCCGGCATCTATTGCCTATTCGAGCGTCCTTTCACATCAAGCGGCACAGACGTATGCGGCCATGCCGTTCGTGGTGCTGGACATGAAAGTATTCCTGGCCGGTCCGTACAGCGCGGGATCCATGTCCACAACACTGAACGCGTCTGGACTGCTTCCGCTGACATCGCAGACAGCCTATGCCGCGGCCGCATACGACTATACGGTTAAAATTGTGCCCACCATCCCGTCGCCGAATATTGTGGATTGGGTGCTCGTTGAACTGCGAACTGGAACAACTGCCGACACGAAAACTGCGATCCAGGCCGGATTCCTGAAGAAGGACGGAACCGTTGTCGATACGAATGGCACATCGCAGCTCAGGTTCCACGGCACGGCGTCCGGATCATACTATGTTGTCGTTCGGCACCGAAACCATCTGGCGGTCATGAGCGCTGCGCCCGTCACGCTGAGCAATGCGAGCGCCGTCTATGATTTCACAACCGGTCAGACTCAGGCTTATGGCACAAATCCCCTGGTGGATGTATCGGGCAATGCGACCGTATTCGGAGTGCCGTGCGGCGATACGGATGCGAGCGGCGTCATTGATGTGCTCGACAGAAATAATACATGGAACGGCCGGAACAGCACGGGCGTCTATTCCGGCAGCGATACGGACTTGTCCGGTGTCATCGATGTTCTTGATAGGAATAATACATGGAACAACAGAAATCGAACGAGCCAGATTCAGAATTGAGTGTGCCCATGCATGTGTGTGCGCAGCAGTAAATACCTATTCTGGGCGAAGCGAAAAATCGAAGAGTGATTGATGATTGCAGGGGAAACGGGTGCATTCTATCACCCGAGTGGGTTGGGTTCTTCCGTCGTGCGCTCCTTCAGAATGAAAATTACTCTAGAGGTTTATGAGCAATTAACCAATTACTACCATTAAAAAATTCATTGGGGGGGCCAAATGAAAAAATATTCACTGTGGTGTGTATGTGCCGTGGCACTTGCTGCGAACTTCAATGCAGCATCGTCGCAGACGCTCGAGCTGACGATCGCCAATCAACAGGTGGTTGGAACGGATTTCTCTTTCGACATCATGATGAAAGCAACGGAGGGCATCGTCTATCTTGGAAGCGCGGATATTGTGCTCCAATTTAATGCCGCCAATTTTACGGCTCCGTCGGTTACCATCGGCGATGGTTCAGGCAATGGCGCCACGTTTTCATTGGTGAACTCTAGTTTAACATCGGTAGGTGTCTCATATGAGGGATTTGTTGCTCCTCAGGATCCGATAACATCAAATGAAATCATTCTAAATGTTAGTCAGGCAAATGTAGCTAATACATCAAATTTCAATACGAGAGTGGCAAAATTGTCGACTGGCACATCCTATCAATTTGGGCGATATACAATTTCGGGAATAACAAATGCCGCCGGGTCCATGGGACTCGCGTTCAAGACGAGTGGGGGGGGAGTACTGACACGTGTGACGACATTGGGAACGTCGAGTCCCTGGGCGGCGACAACGGTGACACTTTCAACACCGGCTGCAACGAACAGTCCTCTGCCGGTCGAACTGACGGCATTCACTGCGGCGGCAACCGGGCACCGCGTCGATCTGACCTGGTCGACGGCGACGGAGAGGAATAATGCCGGTTTCGACCTGGAGCGGCGCATGGTTGGAGGGAAAGAGAATGCATGGCGCCCGGTGACATTCGTGAAGGGGCATGGAACGACCGGCGCCCCGCAAGCCTACAGCGTGAAGGATGAGATAAAAATTCCGGCAAAGTATGCGTATCGGCTGAAACAGGTCGACGCCGAGGGGAAGATCGAATACAGCAAAGAAGTTGAGGCGGTTGTCGCGTTCCAGGCGCAGGACTATCAGCTCACCGCCAACTATCCGAATCCGTTCAATCCAACGACCTCGTTCCGGTTCGCCGTGGCGAAAGCGGAATTAGTTGCGGTGAAGGTCTTCAACATTATAGGCCAGGAAGTACGCACACTGTTCAACGAAGTGGCGGCGCCGGATGTGATGTATTCGCTCACGTTCGATGCGTCGGGGCTTGCCTCGGGCACGTATTTCTATATGCTGAAGACGCAGGACCGGTGCGAAGTGAAGAAGATGCTTCTGTTGAAGTGACAGTCCTCATTGAGTGTTCCTGCGCGCGGCGGCCGGCGTCATTGCATCGACCGCCGCGTGCAGGCCGTTGTCACCGACGGCGTTGTTGGCCGCTGCGTGTCTTTTCTGCGTGGTTGTTATCTCCCTTTATGTAATGTCTCCTTTATGTCCGTCTCCGTTTGCAATCCCTCTTTGTCCTTCCTATATTTCCATCTGCATGCTGTGCCACACGTTGAATCATTGAAAGGTTGAATATGGAACGGTTATTTTCACCATGGCGCTCTGACTACATTGCTTCATTCAAGGACGAAAAAAAGAAGGAAGGCGAATCGCTCTTCACGCGCATTGCCGGCGAGAACAAGGATGCGAAAAATCTCGTACTCGTTCGCAAGACGCACTGTTATGTAATGATGAATCTGTATCCGTATAACAGCGGCCATCTCCTCATCATCCCGTACAAACAGACCGCAGAAATGGCGGACCTGACGGCGGAGGAGTGTACCGAGCTGATGCAGACGACGGCCGAAATGATCGAGCTGCTGAAGAAGACGCTGAAGCCGCACGGATTTAATTTTGGGGCGAATCTCGGACGCGTTGCCGGCGCGGGAATCGACGATCACATCCATTTCCACGTCGTGCCGCGATGGAACGGAGACGTGAATTTCATGCCGACGATCGCCGAAACGAGGGTGGTGTCTGAAGCGATGCGCGCGACATATAAAAAACTGAAAAAGAACCTTAAAAAATAATGCGCCGCGCCGGACGCCGGAGCGTTGAATGGATGACCGTTATCGGAGAGCGTTCCGGTAACGGTTTTTTTCTGTACGGCAACACACACCGCACCGCTCCGCGGCGCGGACGGGTCATAATAGTATGTGAAAATAATTTTGAAAACGGGGAACTTTGCGGCAGCCTTAATACGTTAAACTAGTATAATTGAAACTTGAAGGTATTATGGCGGCTCATTCGTTCACATACGGTAAAAAAGCGGACCAGGCGCTCGCCCTGTGGGTGAAACTGGCGCGGGCTCACGGGCTCATGGTCAAGTTCTCGGGACGGGACATCAGTCGCTACGGCCTGACGCAGCCGCAATTCGCTGTGGTCGAACTGCTCGGACATCTCGGTACCATGAAGATCAGCGAGATCGGCGCGAAAATGCTGGTGACCGGCGGCAATATGACCATCGTCATCGATAATCTTGAGAAATCCGGTTTGGTCGAGCGCACCCGGTGTCTTGAAGACCGGCGCGCGATCCGGATACGCCTCACCGAAAAGGGAAACTCGCTGTTTACGAAAACATTTCCCCTGCACGCACAGTTCGTGGCCGACGCCCTTACGGTGCTCACGGACAAGGAGATCAGGGAACTGTCCGGATTGCTGAAAAAATTCGGCACCGGGCTGCAAGAGAAGTATGCGGACCAGACGCAATAACTGCGGCCGAATGCAAAAGCACACGAACACACTATTGTTTCATCACACACACACAACCATCATACAGGAGGTTTTACCATGAAGTCATCATTATCCACACTGCTCGTCATGCTGCTGTTCACATCACTGCTTGTTTCCGCGGAAACGAAGTATAAGATCGATCCTTCACACACAAGCATTGATTTTTCCGTCTCGCACATGGTCATCTCAAGTGTGACCGGCAAATTCAAAGAAGTCGGCGGGTCGCTCACGGCGAAGGGAGACGATTTTACCGATGCCCGGATCGACGTGCTTATTCCCGCCAAGAGCATCAGCACAGACAATGACAAGCGGGACGAACACTTGCGCAGCGCCGATTTTTTTGATGTTGCGAAATTTCCCGAAGTGACATTTAAGAGCGTGTCCGTCAAAAAAACAGGGGACAATGCATACATTATTTCAGGCGATCTGACCATGCATGGTGTCACCAAATCGGTGGACCTGAAAACGACGTTCAAGGGTTCGGTGAAGAGTCCCTGGGGACAAACTGTCGTGGCGTTCAAGGGAACGACCGTCATTGCGCGCAAAGAATGGGGACTTTCCTGGAACAAGGCCATGGAAGCCGGCGGCGTGCTCGTTGGTGAAGACGTCGAATTGACGTTGAATGTTGAACTTGTAAAGGAATAACGTGCACCGTTTCGCTCGAGCGGGCGAGATACCATCTCGCCCTGCTCTGAAAAAAATCGGCGGCATATGTGGTGCGTGTAGGACGAGCTGTTAGCTCGTCCTCTCGCGAGATACCATCTCGCCCTACATGCGCGCCGATGCAACGGCAGCGAGTTACTTCGAGGAAAAAGTTTACCGTTGGCGAACAGACCGCGCTCCCTGGTAACTCACAAAAACGTGCACCGCGGATATTCTTACCCCCTTGCACTCCCACAAAAATATACGTATTTTCCTCGTATCGTAACGCCCCTCTCACCGCAACACTCCACTTTCTCCTGAGGAAATTCATGAAAACAATAGTATGGTGTCTCGCGCTGTTCCTGTTCAGTTCACTTCCGCTCGACGCTCAATTGCTCTATACTCAATTGAAAGAGTCGGATCGATTGCCGGTCGATCGCGCCATCACCGTCGGAAAATTATCGAACGGGATGACGTACTATATTAAGAAAAACAGCAAGCCGGAAAAGCGCGTCGAACTGCGCCTTGTTGTGAAAGCCGGATCGGTGCTTGAAGACGACGATCAGCAGGGCCTCGCCCACTTTGTGGAACATATGTCCTTTAACGGCACGAAGAATTTTCCAAAACAGGATCTCATTGATTTCGTTGAAAAGACCGGTGTTCGTTTCGGTCCCCACCTGAACGCATACACGAGTTTCGACGAGACCGTGTATATGCTCCAGGTCCCCACAGACAGCATGCACATCGTTAAAAAAGCGTTCCAGATATTCGAAGACTGGGCGCATAATGTGTCGTTCGACGACAAGGAGATCGATAAGGAACGCGGCGTGGTGGTGGAAGAGTGGCGGCTGGGCAGGGGTGCGGCGGAGCGGATACAGAATAAGCACAATCCCATCATCTTTTTCAATTCGAAGTACGCCGTGCGTTTGCCGATCGGCAAGAAGGAAGTGATAGACACGTGCTCGCACGCGACGCTGCGGCGATTTTATCAGACGTGGTACAGGCCCGATCTCATGGCGTTCATCGCCGTCGGCGACATAGACAAGGCGCAGATCGAAGCGCTCATCAAGGAACATTTTTCCGCTCTGACCAATCCGGCGAACGAACGCGTGCGCGAAGTGTTTCGTCTGCCCGATCATCAGCAGACTCTTGTGTCTGTGGCCACCGATGCTGAAATGCCCTCTGCCAGCGTGACCGTGCTGTTTAAACGCGACGAGCAGAAGGAAAAAATTGTGGGAGACTACCGCCGATCGATCGCCGGACGCCTGTACGACGCGATGCTCAATACGCGCCTCGGCGAGCGGATGCAGAAGCCGAATCCCCCGTTCGTCTACGGCTATACCGGCAGCCAGCGCTTCATCGGAGGGAAGGAAGCATACATCGTGATGGCAATGGTGAAAGAGAATGCGATCCTGAGCGGCATGGAAGCGGTTGCAGCAGAGGCATTCCGCGTGCAGCAGCATGGATTCACCGACGGCGAATTGGACCGTATGAAGAGGGAAAGTCTCCGGGGCATGGAGCAGGCATTCAATGAACGGGAAAAAACGGAATCGGGAAATCATGCGGACGAGCTGGTGCGGAATTTTCTCGTCGAAGAGCCGATCCCGGGGATCGCGTACGAATATGAAATGTATAAACAATTCATTCCCTCTATCACGCTGGCTGAAGTGAACGCGCTGGCATCGGAACGCATCCGGCGCGACAACCGCGTCATCACCATTTCCGCCCCTAAGAAAGAAGGGGTCGTCATCCCGGCGGAATCGACGCTTGTGTCCATCCTGGACAAAATGGGCGCCGAAAAAACGGAGGCCTATGTGGACGCCGTCTCGACGAAACCCCTGCTGGGTTCGATGCCTGCGCCGGGACGTGTGGTGAAGGTAAAAGAGTATAAGAAGATCGGGACCACGGAATGGACGCTCTCGAACGGCGCCCGCGTGGTGCTGAAACCGACCGACTTCAAGAACGACGAAATCCTGTTCACAGCCGACAGCTGGGGCGGCGTATCGCTGGCGAAGGACAAGGAGTACACGTCCGCGTCGAATGCCGCCACGCTCGTGCGCATCGGCGGACTCGGGTCATTCGATGCAGTGACGCTGCAGAAAATGCTCGCGGGCAAAATTGCGAACGTGAGTCCTTATTTTAACACACTCCAGGAAGGCCTCTCTGGCTCGACGACGCCGCGCGATATGGAGACATTCTTTCAGCTGTTGTATTTGAATTTCACCTCGCCCAGAAAGGACACATCCGCATTCGCGGCATTTGTCTCGCGCATACGCGCATCGATCGCAAGCCGCAGCGCAAGTCCCGATGCCGCATTCTCCGATACGGTGCAGACGGTGACGGCAAACTACCACTACCGGGCCCGTCCCGTCTCGAACGCCATCATCGACGAAATGAACCTGGACGAAGCGTACGCCTTTTACACGGACCGGTTCGCCGATGCGGGCGACTTCACGTTCTTCTTCGTCGGCAACTTCGACGTCAAGCAGATGAAGCCGTGGATCGAGAAATACGTGGCGAGCCTGCCGTCGATCCATCGGAAGGAATCGTGGAAGGACGTGGGCATGCGCATGCCGCTCGGCCTCGTGGAACGCCAAGTGAAGAAGGGCATCGAACCCAAGAGCAGCGTGAGGCTTGTCTATTCGGGACAGTTCGACTGGTCCATGCAGAACCGGTTCGATTTCCAGATGATGCTTGAAGTGCTGCGCATCAAACTGCGCGAGCAGATGCGCGAGGAAAAAGGCGGCGTCTATGGCGTGAGCGTGGGCGGGAGCCCGTCTCTCTATCCGACGAAACAGTTTCAACTGTCCATCACATGGGGATGCGCGCCCGAGCGCGTGAACGAACTCATCGGCGTCGTGGATCAACAAATCGATAGTTTGAAAAATTTCGCGGTGAAAGACGATTATATCATCAAGGTCAAGGAAACGCAAATACGCGATCGCGAAGTGAATCTGAAGGAGAACAATTTCTGGCTGAGCGCGTTGGACGGCATGTATTATTACAATCAGAACCCCGAACAGATCCTGGACCGCATCACGTACATCAACGCGCTGACCGCGCCCACCATACGCCGCGCCGCGCAGACGTACTTTACGCGCCACAATGTGGCGAAGTTTGTGCTGGATCCAGAAAAATAGTCGCCACTCACGCAGCCGAAGGAGCCGGGTCATGTCGAACAAGGTCATTACGTTGGAACGGTACATCATTGAGGGCGAACGTTCACATCCCGGGGCGACGGGAAATTTTTCTGGGGTGCTGCGCGATCTCTCACTCGCGATCAAGATCATTTGGCGCGAAGTGACAAAAGCGGGACTCGTGAATATTCTCGGCATGGCCGGCTCTGAAAATATTCACGGCGAGTCGCAGAAAAAATTGGACATCTTCGCCGATGAAACGATCTTCAAGGCCATGGACCACACGGGCCACCTTGCGGTGATGGGAACCGAAGAGCACGACGACATTCTGCCGATTCCCGATAAATATCCGATCGGAAAATATGTGCTGCTGTTCGATCCGCTGGACGGCTCGTCGAACATCGAAGCGAACGTGAGCGTGGGGACGATCTTCTCGGTCTATCGACGCATCTCGCAAGTCGGGAAAGGAATGCTGATGGATTGCATCCAACCCGGTTATAAACAAATAGCCTCCGGGTATGTAGTCTACGGTTCGTCCACGATGCTCGTCTATACCACCGGCGACGGCGTTCACGGCTTCACGCTCGATCCGAGCATCGGCGAATTTTTGCTCTCGCACGAAAACATCCGCATCCCGTCTCGCGGTAAAATATACAGCGTGAACGAGGGCAACTACCGGTATTGGACCGACGGCGTGAAAAAATATATCAAGCACCTGCAGGAAGAAGATGCGCCGACCCACCGTCCGTATTCGGCGCGGTATATCGGATCGCTTGTCGCCGATATTCACAGAACACTGCTCTATGGGGGCATATTCCTGTATCCGGCCGATACGCGTTTTCCCGATGGCAAACTCCGCCTGATGTATGAAGGGAATCCCCTTGCGATGATCGTGGAACAGGCGGGGGGAGCGGCGGTTGACGGTTCCAGGAGGATATTGGATGTCGTGCCCACGCGGCTTCACCAGCGCACGCCCGTGTTCATGGGCAGCATCGACGATGTTGCCGACTGCCAGCGCTTTGTCTGCGCCGGGTGCTGAGAAAAGGCCGCGTACACGATCGGAAGTGTTCGGTTGGGTTCAGGAGCGCCCCTCCCGCCGGGCCCGAAAAAGGGCTCGAAAAATGGCCTGAAGACGCCGCTATTGCGCATGGTAATTTTATTTTATATACTTGCGTATTGGATATCATTGTTACTTTCGACACTACCAGCGGCTAGATGAAGCAGTGCAGTAGGTATGTCGTCATGAAGCCTCTGGAGAATGCGTCAGGCATTCGAAAGGGGTTTTTTCATTTTAAAAAAATACCAAGCGCTATCCGGCAGTGCTTCGCGCCCTGCTACATAGAGAACGAGTTACTGAAGAACGAGTGACGTGTCGTGAGTGTGCAGGTTATTTATATTGGCTTCACCCAGACGATGGAGGAGAAGAGACGCCATGAATGACCCCAACGAACAAGCCTCCGAACTGCGCCGGCGCGCAGAAAAGGTCGTCCAAAAAAAATCCGGCCGATCTCCAGGCGCTGCACGAACAATATCTACCGACGAAATGCGGAAGACGATCCACGAGCTTCAAGTGCATGAGATCGAACTTGAAATGCAGAACGAGGAACTGCGCCGGGTGCAGGCGGAACTGGAGTCCGCGCATTCTCGCTATTTCGACTTCTACGATCTCGCGCCGGTGGGATATATCACCGTCTCCGAATCGGGGCTTATGCTGGATGCCAATCTCACCGCAGCCGCGCTGCTGAACGTAACACGCAGCGCGATGGTCAGGCAGTTGATCACGAGGTACATACTCAAAGAGGATCAGGATGTCTTCTATAGGCATCGTAAACTGCTGTATGAAAACCTTGAACCGCAGACGTGCGAACTCCGCATGGTGACAATGGACGGGACGGTGTTCTGGGCACGGTTGGAAGGAATCGCAACAAAGAATGTAAGCGGAGATCTCGAGTGCCGGCTTGTGATGAGGGATATCACGGAGAGCAAGCGGAAGGAGGAGGCGCTGCGCGAGAGTGAGAACCGTTTCCGCACACTGATCTCGCTTGCACCGGTGGGTGTGTTTCTTGCCGATGCTGCGGGACGCTGCGAATATGCGAATGACCGTTGGCTTGAAATGACGGGATTGACACTTGAACAAGCGCGCGGGGATCTGTGGGTCCGGAGCATTCCTCCGGAAGAATCGAAAAAGATCGCCGAGGAATGGGAAAATAGAATTGTCATGCATGGACACGGAGAATTTGAATATTGCATTCAGACTCCGGCAGGCAAAATAACTTGGGTGCTGGGGAGCGCCGCGTCGTTGAAGGACAGCGAGGGGCATGTGACGGGGTACATCGGGGCGAACATGGATATCACCGATCGCAAGCATGCACAGGAGGCGCAGCAACACAGCGAAATACTGCTTCGTACGACTCAGCAGCTGGCCGGTGTTGGAGGCTGGGAATGGGATATCGATAAGCACACCATGTTCTGGACTGAGGAGACGTACCGGATTCATGATTTTGATGAAGACAAATTCGTGCCCGGAACGGCGGAGCTCTTCACCCAAAGCGTGGAATGTTACCGGAGCGAAGATCGTCCGCTGATCCGTGCCGCCTTCAAGCAGTGCGCTGAGGAAGGACGGGTCTACGATTTTGAGTTACCGTTCACTTCGGCTTCGGGTCGGCAATTGTGGGTGCGCACATTTGCCGAGCCGGTATGGGAAAACGAAAAAATCACACGGATCATCGGCTGCATCATGGACATCACCAAGCGCAGGCGCGCGGAGGAAGACCTGCACTTGAGCGAAGAGAAGTATAGGATCGTGGCCGACAATACCTACGACTGGGAATTCTGGACCGACCTGCAGGGCCGGTTTATCTATAATTCGCCGTCATGTAAGCGTGTGACCGGCTTCGATGCATCGGTGTTCGTGAACGACCCGGAGGCGTTCATTGGTATGGCCTGCGAGGAGGATCGGGAAAACCTTCAACGGCACCAGGACGAATGCCTGGTGAATCAGGTGCATGGCGAAACCGAATTCAGGATCATGCATGCCGACGGAAGACCGCGGTGGATTGAACATGTCTGCAGCCCGGTGTTCGACGAACGCGGAACATTTCTCGGAATACGCGGAAGCAACCGCGACATCACCGAGCGCAAAGTGTTGGAACAGCAGCTCCGTGACGTGCAGCGCAGGGAAAGCATCGGAGTTCTCAGCATCGGCATTGCGCACGATTATAATAACCTGCTCGGCATTATAATGGGAAACATTTCGCTGGCACAGTCGCAGCTGTCCGTCGACCATCCTGCCTATAAGAATATGGAGAAGGCGCTGTCCGCCATGGAACGAGCGGCGGAACTGACGCAGCAAATGCTCGCGTATTCCGGGAAGGGGAAATTTCAAATTCGCCCGGTCGACATCGGGGCAATGGTCCAGGAGCATGTGAGCCTGTTCAACGTCTCGCTGCCGAAGAACGTCAAGCTGATCACGCATCTGCCCTTGCAGCCGGTTTATGTGAATGGAGACCCCGGACAGATCGAACAGGTGATCATGAACCTGATCATTAACGGGGGCGAAGCGATCGGGGACAAGCAGGGGATTGTCACCATCACGCTCATCAAGGTGACGATGGGGAGCGATGAACTGCTGCCGTACGGCAGGATCACGAACACTACATTGAACGAAGGCGCCTATGCGATGCTGGAAGTAAGCGACAACGGCATCGGGATGAGCTGCGAAACGATCAATAAGATCTTCGATCCTTTTTTCACGACTAAATTTACAGGGCGCGGTTTAGGACTTTCGGCTGTGCTCGGAATTATTCAGGGACATAAGGGGGGGCTGACTATTGAGAGCCATGAAGGAGTGGGAACAACGTTTCGCTTGATCCTGCCGGCCATGACTTCGCCGGGCCTTGCGCACGACTCGACGGCCGGCGAACAAAATTCGCAGACTGGCGCCGCCCGAACACTGCTCATCATTGACGACGAACAGGATGTCGCCACCATGGCACAGGAGATACTGGAAACGGAACATTACACGGCATTGGTCGAGCTGAATCCCGTTCGCGGTATCGAACTCTACAAAAAGCATCGGCTCGATATACAAATGGTGCTTCTCGACATGACGATGCCGGAAATGTCGGGGAAGGAAGTTGTGGATGCGCTGCAGGCGATAGATCCCGATGTGAAAATTATCATCACCTCCGGCTATTCTGAAGAAGAAGTGATAAAAAAATTAGGCGAAGTAAAAGTCTCCGGATTTATCAAGAAGCCGTACCGTCTGCAAACGCTCATATCCATCGTGCAGAGAGTGCTGCGGTGAGGCGGATTTTTTTTGCGGATCGAATAGAGGCGGAATGCATGACGGAATGCATGAGTGAAAACAGAGTGGCATTTTCCATACAAAATAATTAACTTTAATGCTGATTGCAGAAGATCCAGTCGCTCAGTCCGTCCTTCGATCTGCAAAAACACAGCGACGCAGGTTCGCTTACGCCGTTCCATTAACGATCGCGGTATACACACATATCCGGATCGCAGGGTAGTGCCGAAATGACTCCATTAGAAAAAATGTTCGCCAATCTGGCTGCCCAATTGCGGCAGGGATCGCGGGCTTCCGGTGTTGTGTCTCCGGAAACGGTTTTTCAACCCGCCAATCTTGACAATCGCAAACTGGTCCACGCGCTCACAGATCAATTGCTGCAGCCGGAAAGCCGTATCGAAAACCTTTCGGCAGTAGTACGCCTGGCCGAACTTTCCCGGCAGGGTAAATCGTGCCTCATTCTGGCAGAGCACTATACCAACTTTGACATTCCCAATCTCTTTTTGATCCTGGAGCGGCTCGGGCCTGAAACCGAGGCGGTGTCTAACCAGATCATTGCCATTGCCGGCGTTAAATTGAATGAAGAAGGCTCGTTCGTGCGGGCATTCGCCGAAGCATACAGCCGGCTCGTCACCTATCCGCCGCGAAGCATGGACGTGCTGCGCCTGGACGAAGAGGCGAATGCCGATGAGCTCACCAGGGCCCGTGCCATTAATCGGGCAGCATTGCTCCAGATGGTCCGTCTGAAGCAAACGGGCCATATCATCCTGGTCTATCCGTCCGGTACCCGTCACCGCCCGGGAGTTGAACATACACTGAGAGGCCTGAAGGAAATTGATTCCTATATCAAGTCCTTCGACCACGTGCTGTTCCTGGGAATGGCGGGGAACACGCTGCGCATCAACCCTGCCGGCGAAAATATGGGCGAAGATATTCCCTCCAGAGACGCCGTGATCTTCGTCGCCAGCGATGTGCAAGACGCCTGTGCATTTCGCGCAGGCGTCCGATCCGTGGTGAATGAAGAGGATCCCAAACAGGTTGTCGCTGATGCGGTGATGGCAGAGTTGGCCGCATTGCACAGCCGTGCCGAGGCGATCCACAACGCCCTTATGAATTGTGAAGGAACACGCGCGCATACATAATAGTAGAGCGGGAGGAACAATGACACATATTCTTATTGCTGATGATCATAGTGTGGTTCGAAAAGGCTTGCGGCAGATTTTTTCGGAGGAACCGGATCTTGCCGTCGTCGGCGAAGCGTCGTCGGCTGCAGAGATCACATCGTTTTTAAGGAGCCATTCATGCAATGTCCTTATTCTCGACCTGCATCTGCCTAATAAAAACGGCATTGAAATCATCAAAGATTTAAACGCAGAATTTTCCAATATCAATATTTTGGTATTCAGCATGTATCCCGTAGATCAATTCGGAGTGCGTGCGCTGCGCAATGGAGCCGCCGGGTACCTCACGAAGGGCGCCGAATCCGATGAAATAGTCAAGGCTGTCCGGCATGTTGCCGGAGGCCGCAAATATATCAGTGAAAGTTTAGCCGTCGTCATAGAAAAGGAACTTCATCGTTCCTCAGAAAGGCCGTCGCATCAGGTATTATCAGACCGGGAATTCGAGATTTTTTGTGCCATCGCAAAAGGAGAAACGAATAAAATGATGGCTGAAAAATTTATTCTCAGCGTCAAGACGGTGAGCAACTACCGGGCGCGAGCTCTCGCGAAAATGAACATGAAATCGAACGCCGAAATTTGCCGCTACGTCCACGACCATGCACTGACAGACTGAACGTCTTCTTCTGTTCTACCATCCTCAGCGATCGGTTCCTCAGCCATGCCCGGCTCCCTGCATCGGTCGCTTTCCATCTCTTTCTGTGGGGGATTTCCCTCGCGGATATTCTGCAAATTCCCGGTGCATTAAAGTGATTTTCCCCCTTTATTTCGTGTCGCATCATGACGATTATATACGATACTGATGCCATCAAGAAAAATAATGTAGGATTCGTGCGAGACGATGAAACCGTTCATGTCCCGAAAAAAAAAAGCTCATGGCAGTGAACCATCCGCGCACATTCCCCACAGGGACAGCCAGAGGGAAGATCCCGTCGCGCTGAAGACGAACGCGAAGCGCTGGATCGCATGGAGCATATTGATTGCGGGTCTCCTTCTGACATCGGTCGCCGCGGTGTTTGAAAAAACCGTGGAGGAGGCAAGCGCGGTCAAAGATTTTAATTTTGCCTGCAACGAGATCACAAACCGAATATCGACACGGCTTCACGAGCACGCCCAATTACTCAGGAGCGCCTCCGCTCTTTTTGAGGTCACGGGCACGGTCTCCCGAGAACAATGGCGCAGTTCGATCGCTCGTCAAAATATTGAACAAACCCTCCCGGGCATACAGGGAATCGGCTATGCGCTGTATATTCCCCCCGATCGATTGGCGCGTCATGAAGAAGCAATACGGACCGAAGGGTTTCCCAATTACGCAGTGAGGCCCTCTGGAAAGAGGGACGCCTATTCGTCGGTCATCTGGCTTGAGCCGTTCTCGGGAAGGAATCTCCGGGCGTTCGGATACGACATGTTTACCGAACCGATACGGCGCAAAGCGATGGAAGATGCGCGCGATCGTGACGAAGCAACCCTGTCCGGCAAGGTTCACCTGGTGCAAGAATCAGACGAGGATGTCCAGTCGGGAACGCTGATGTATGTTCCCGTCTACGGAAAAGGCATGCCCGTCGCCACTGTGGCCGCGCGCCGCGCTGCCCTTCGCGGCTGGGTATACAGTCCGTATCGAATGAACGACCTCATGCGTGGAATCCTGGGCGGATGGGAACTCGACGAGGGAAGGCAAATTCGATTGGAGGTCTTCGACGACGCATCGCTTCTGCCCGACGCTCTCCTGTATGATAGCAGCCCCCGCCAACTTCATGACCTCCACCTTGCATTGCCCTCAGGCGAACTGTCTACCATCGTCTTTCACAAACATTCCTGGGTCCTTCGATTCACACCGGCCGGCGGCATTACTTCGAGTGTTGATTATTCAAAAGTATGGTATGTGGTGATCGGCGGAGCAACCGTGAGCTGGCTGCTTTTCGCTCTGTTCCTGTTGCTGGTCAACTCGTGGTACCGATCCGATGCCAAGGCGGCCGCGTTGGCCGGAGACTTGCTCAGAGAAAGCGAACAGCGCGAATACCTGGAGACGTTCAGGACGGTCTTGTATAGTATCCGGGACGGAGTGATAACGACCGATCTTCACGGCCGGGTGAAACTCATGAATCATGCCGCGTCTGAACTTACGGGTTGGCTCGAGGCGGAAGCGAAAGGGAAACATCTCGAAGAAGTGTACACGGTCATCAACGCCGGAACGCGGAAGAGCATCGAGAATCCGGTCGAGAAGGTCCTGAAGACCGGGGCCATCGCCGGGCTTTCGAACCATACACTGCTTCTATCGAAGGAGGGGATGGACATACCGATCGCAGACTCGGGCGCTCCATTACGGGATAAAGACGGAGCACTGGAAGGCTCGGTGCTCGTGTTCCATGATAAATCCGATGAATATGCGGCAGAAATTTTGCTGCGGAAGAGCGAGGAATTATTCCGCGCGGTCGCACAATCGGCAAATGATGCCATCGTCACGATCGACAGCAGCGGAAGAATATTGGGCTGGAACAGGGGCGCGGAAAAAATTTTTGGTTATACACAAGAAGAAATGATCGGCAACGAACTGACCACGTTAATTCCGAGCCGCTTCGTTGAGCAGCATCGGAACGGCATGAAGCGTGTGGCGGATCTGGAAGATAATCATACTTTCGGAAAAACAGTCGAACTGTATGGGTTGCATAAAAATGGGAATGAGATACCGATAGAATTATCGCTGGCCGGATGGGAAGCGGCCTCGGAGAAGTTTTTTACGGGGATCATTCGCGATACCACCGAGCGAAAACAATCGGAGCAGCTGCTGCGAGACTCGCAACGCAGGGAGAGCATCGGTGTGCTCAGCAGCAGCATCGCTCATGATTTTAATAATCTGCTCGGCGCGATGATGGGAAATGCGTCAATTGCACAGTCACTCCTGCATGCAGGCCATCCGGCTGCACGCAGCATGGAAAAAGTGATGAAGGCGGTAGACCGAGCGGCTGAATTGACAAAACAGCTGCTGGCCTACTCCGGCAAAGGGGTGTTCCAGATCTGTCCGATCGACATCGGGGCAATGGTCAGAGAGCACGTGAGCCTGTTCGAGGTGACCCTGCCGAAGAATGTGAAGCTGATGATGGATCTTCCTTCAATGCCGGTGCATGTCGACGGCGATCCGGGGCAGATCGAACAGATCGTCATGAACCTCATCATCAACGGCGGAGATGCGATCGGAGAGAAACAGGGAATTGTCTCCGTCACGCTGACGGCGGTCTCTCTGGTGAGGGCAGAGCTCGACCACTACAGTACGCTCATCGGTACATCCTTGAGCGATGGAAACTACGCGCTGCTCGAAGTGAGCGACAATGGCATGGGGATGAGCCGCGAAACGATGAACAGGATCTTCGATCCGTTTTTTACGACAAAATTTACCGGGCGCGGACTGGGACTCGCTGCAGTTCTCGGCATCATTAGAGGCCATCAAGGTGGCATCACGGTGACGAGCAAAGAAAATGAGGGAACGACATTTCGGGTCATTCTTCCGTGCGGAACTACGTCCGAGGCATCCGTTGAACTCCACCTCGCCCCCGTGTCTCCTCCTCCTGCCCGGGTGACGACAACAATCCTTGTTATCGAAGACGAACAGGCCATTGCCGAATTGGCGAAGGACATATTGGAAGCCGGAAACCATACGGTCACGATCGCGCTGAATCCCATCCTTGGTGTCGAACTGTACAGGCAGCACCGATTAACAATAGGCCTCGTGCTGCTCGATCTGACGATGCCGGAGATGTCCGGCAAAGAGGTCATGGAAGCACTCCGCGCAATAGACCCTCAGGTAAAGATCATCCTAACTTCCGGATATTCCGCCGAAGTTGCAATACAAACACTAGGCGCGTTACACGTATCGGCATTTATCCAGAAGCCGTACCGGATGGAAACATTACTAAGCATGGTGCGCGGAGCGCTGCAGTGAACTGCGCGAAGACCCGCCTCCTGGTGATGGAGGCTTCGATCGTTTCTGACCAGACAAGCACGTAGATTCAGGGATAGGCAAGCGCTCACTGCGCCTGGTCAGAGAAGAACCATTTTGGTTCCCGACGGATATTCGGAAAAATGCTTGGTTTTGTTGTGACCGAAATGTATATTCACCTGTCTGCCTGAGGCGACTGAGCAGCAGCAACCCAAATTCCGCTCAATTCGTGATCATGTATGTCTGTCACGATGATTCAAATTACCCATCAGTACATAGACACCCCTATGCGATTCCGTTTTCACACCCTCGCTCTGTTGAGCATGACATTGCTCAGTGCCGCCGTGGCCTTCTCCCGCGGTCCCATCACCCGCACGCTCCTGATCCGCATCGATAACGTGAAACCCGATGCCCTCCAGAAGACCGGCGTACTGAACTACGACGAATACGATTACCGGAGCATCATCTCGGTCGTCCGCGATACCGCCCTCGCGATCGTGACCCCCGTGGAACGCACAATGCTTGCCGAACGCGGCTTCCAGTCGACAGTGATCATGGAAGACACGAGCGAACTCACACTCATCCGCCGGGGTATGTACGGCCCGACCATGAAACTGGAGAAGCCACACCATACCTACCAGGAGATCGTTCAACGGCTCCATGAACTTGAAAAGGCGTATCCCTCGGTGGTAAAGGTGTCCACCATCGGCGCCACCACTCAGAAGAAGCAGCCAATCTATGCGGTGACGATCAGCGGCAAGGACGCAAAGAAGACCGCCGACAGACCATCCGTCATGATCGACGGTTGTCACCATAGTAATGAAGTGCTGGGGGCCGAGATCTCTCTGGCCACCGCCGAAATGCTGGCCACTCAATACGGCACGGACCCGGAAGTGACGCGCTGGCTGGATCACTTGCGCATCGTGATCGTTCCGGTGGTGAACGTGGACGGCCACGATGTTGTGACCTCCGGCCAGGACCCTCGCTGGCGCAAGAATCGCCACGCTCCCGATGGCGACGGGCCCGCGGCATATCCCTTCGGCACGGATATCAACAGGAACTATGATTTCAATTGGGGCGTAGGCGGCGTAGGCGAACCATCAAGCGGACGCTACCGCGGTATCTTCCCATTCTCTGAAGCGGAACCCCGCGCAATCGCGTCTCTCGCCAGGAGTGAGCGCTTCCTCCTGTCGATCACCTACCACAGTCAGGGTGAAGTGATCTACTATCCCTGGAACTGGAACGGACACCCAGCTCCCGACGATGCGCTCATCCTTCCGATGGCACGCGCGCTCGCCGGCAGCATCCCCAATATGCGCGGCGATTCCAGCTACAAGGCCGAGCCCGGCGCTGCCCTCGTTGGACAGTCATACCCATGGCTCTACGGCACGCTCGGCACGTTCGACTTCATTGTGGAAACCGGCTACGGCGCAGCGATCTTCCCGCCCTACGAAGTGACCGGCATCGTGAAGGCGAACCTGAACGGCGTACGCACAATGCTCCGTCGGGCCGAAGGTCCGGGCGTTGCGTTTCACGTGACGGATGCCGCGAACGGAGCACCGCTGGAAGCGGCGGTCTGGTTCCCGAGGTTTGAAACGGAAGAGCTCAACCGCCGCACGACGAACCCGGCAACCGGCACGCTCTATCGCTTCCTCACTCCGACAGCACATCAGGTGATCATTGCCAGAGCCGGCTATGAAACCATGGTGCTTCCATCCGTGAAGCCGCCGGACTCCGGCTGGCAACGCATCGAAGTGCAACTGAAACGCTCACGGAAATTATAAAGGGAAACCAGAACTCCCCAGTGGATGTATCCACGAAACAACGATAGCCTATTATTATGACGACGGCACCTCAAGTAAAGAACTCGACTTCAATAAAGATTTGGATGAGGAAGAAGTACAGGGCTGCGATAACAGAACATGGAATGGTGAACTGTATTACCCGGAACACAACGGCAACGATACAATATGAGGAATAGTGTGGCCGGGCAGTGTACATTAACGGCCTTCTTAGCCCGAAACGCAGGCGACATTCACATGGAATAACCGGCGGGAGATCATGTTCGACATATTGCGCACCCATATCGAAACACGAGTCACTCTCACCGGCGGGGAACTCGATCGCTGCTGTCAATTTTTCACGCCGAGACGGGTCAGGAAAAATTAATTTCTCCTGCAGCGGGGGGAGGTATGCAGACATCTCGCATTCGTCAACAGCGGTTGCCTTCGAGAATACAGCATCGACCACAAAGGCGAAGAGCACATCATTCAATTTGCCATCAGCGATTGGTGGATCACAGACTTGAACAGTTTCTTGAGCGGAACCCCGTCGACGCAATACATCGACGCCTTGCAGGATTCGGACGTGCTCATTCTTACGCACGACGCGAGAGATGTGATGCTCGATGCCGTTCCGAAAATGGAGAAGTTTTTCCGGCTGCTTGCCGAAAAAAAATATATCGCTTCGCGCGACCGTATCAGAACATCGCTTTCCGAATCGGCTGAGGACCGTTATCTCTCGTTCCTGCAACTCTATCCGTTGCTCGTGCAGCAAATTCCCCAGCATAATATCGCCTCGTATCTTGGCATTACCCCGCAATCGTTAAGCCGTATCCGCAAGGAACTCTCCCTGAAGCGATAAACCGAACGTTATCCTATGTTCATGAATTTTCTTAACCTGTGTCAATGCGCGGGATGGGGCACTATGGTATATTTCAGGTGTGATTAATGACACATACTACCATTGACAGAAAGTCCATCGCATGTCGTACTGGAAAATCGATCCTCACCACTCCGACGTCACCTTCAAAGTACAGCACCTTCTTGTCGCGGCAGTGACGGGATATTTTGAAAAATTTGACGCCACGATCGAGGCGTCGCAGGAAGATTTCAGCGATGCAGTGTTCAGATTCGAAGCCGAGACGAACAGCATCAATTCGGGAAATGAGAAGCGTGACGAACATTTGCGGTCAGTAGATTTCTTCGACGCCGCTTCATTCCCACGAATGTGGTTTGTGTCAAAAGCAGTACGAGTTGTCTCCGATTTCGAACTGCAGATCGTGGGAGATCTGACATTGCGCGGCGTGAACAGAGAGATCGTGCTCGATGCGTACTACAACGGGAGCGTTGGGGGGATCGCGGGAGGCATGGTGGCAGGCTTCGAAATTCGAACTAAGCTGCGCAGATTCGACTTCGGTCTGCAATGGAACGGCCTGACGGGCGACGGGAATGTTCTGGCGGGCAACGAAGTGAAGATAGAGATCCTGGGTGAATTCATCAAAGCACAGGGAGCCTCGACCGATCATCTTCCATCACGGCGCACTGGCGCTATGGGCATACCGCAATGACATCACGATCGCGTGTTCACAAGTATTGATGTCGATCACGAATTTTTCACGCAGTACAATCAACCACATACCATAAGGAGATATATCATGAACCAATCACAATTCACTACGAGGGGAACACTGCTGCTGCTCCCGTTGACCATTGCACTTTTCGCTTTCGCAGGCTGCGGATCGAACCAGGACGAAAAAGTGGCGCAGCTTGAAGCGAAGATGAAAGCACTCGCCGACGGACAACTGACTCTCGAAAAAAATCTTCAAACATTCGATACGCTTGACTATACCGTATTCAGCAATCAGGAGTGGTTGCGTATGCACGAGAGTCATGCACAGGATATCAAGGTCAACTGGCCCGATGGGCATTTCACCACGGGTATCGACAAACATATCGCGGACCTGAGCGCAATGTTTGTGTATGCTCCGGACACGCGAATCAAACAGCATCCCATCCGGTTCGGCGACGCCTCGGGAGAATGGACATGCGTCACGGGTGTGTTCGAAGGAACATTCACGAAGCCGATGCCGATAGGCGGCGGCAAATTCATCAAGCCGACAGGAAAGGCATTCAAGATGCCGATGTGTACTGTCGGCCATTGGAAGAACGGCGTGATGATCGAAGAATCGCTCTTCTGGGATAACCAGACGTACATGAATCAAATTGGGCTCGGAAAATAACGACAGTGCATCGGCTGCAGCCCGGACATCGCGTATGATGTCCGGCCTGCGGTTTAACAAAGAACAACAGGCGGGAAAAAATGGCACAGACGATTTTACACAAGGCCGAGACGCGCGGCGACGCGGATCATGGCTGGCTTCACAGCAGGCACACGTTCAGCTTTGCGAATTATCGCGATCTCCAGCGCATGCACTTCGGCGCCCTGCGCGTGTTGAATGATGACCGAGTCGCGCCGGGGATGGGCTTCGGCACGCATCCGCACGACAATATGGAGATCATTTCCATTCCGCTCGAGGGTGATCTTGAACATCGCGACAGTATGAACAATGTGTCGGTGATCAAATACGGGGACGTGCAGGTGATGAGCGCAGGGACAGGTATTACGCACAGTGAATACAACAAGAACAAGGACAGGATCGTGAAATTTCTTCAGATCTGGGTCTTTCCGAAGAAGGAAAATGTGACGCCGCGGTACGATCAGATGACCCTGCGGAAAGGCGACAGGTTGAACAAGTTCCAGCAAATTCTCTCGCCGAAAGCGGACGATGCCGGTGTGTGGATTCATCAGGATGCATGGTTTCACCTCGGACATTTTGAGAAGGACGTGTCGGCATTATACACAATCAAAAAACCCGGCAATGGGGTGTATGCATTTATTATCGGCGGCGCTGCAACAATTGACGGCACCAAGCTGCACGAGCGGGATGGGCTGGGAACATGGGATGCCGACAGCATATCGTTCACGTCGAATTCCCCGGATACGGAAGTGCTATTAATGGAAGTGCCGATGCTCTTGCCGTAAGTGAAGCAACGGAGACGAACCGGCGCAGATGTCACTTCCCAGGTCGTGGTGGCGCCGAGTTCGATCTGGTGGCCGAAACCGGGAAAGTGCGTTGAGTAAGGATGTGCAGGGTTAGATCACCATATCCATGATCGCTTAGGTAAGGACCGTTCTTCAGTTCCTACCGGGCTGGTACTCTATGTAAAGGCCGGCCGAAAGCACGACGAGAATCAGGATTGTTTTTTATGTGAATATCGAGTATTATGTACGCACATAATGTAGAACAAAAGGCAGGAAGGTTGACAAGTGGATGCCGTTTTCGTAAATTGTATTCGCAATTAATAACCGTCGACACTTCCGTAAGTTCTATATGTTAGTCGGTTCTTTGTATGCAAACAGCATCGGAAGCGCCGGACGATTTACGCAGAGCCGCTCCGTTTTATTTTTGCAGCGGTAAAAAAGTGCAAGTAAAAGTGCAAGTTACTTCAAGCCGCTTTTTGTTGGTGATACTCGGACTGGCACTTAAAACCGCTCAATATAGCTCACAATCACCGCACCCATAGCTCAACTGGATAGAGCATCAGCCTTCGAAGCTGCAGGTTGGGGGTTCGACTCCCTCTGGGTGTACTTGAAGCGCCTAATCTTGTATGGATTGGGCGCTTTTTATTTCCACTCCTCGCTCCTCGACCCATCACATCACCGACTGTAAGCTATTCCAGCTTACACTTCAGCTTACACTATTACCCATGGTATAAACAAAGGTTCCCTCCGTCGGTGTTCATGGTTCTTCCGTGACCTGTGCGACCAAGAGAGGGGGATAGACAATAATTGGCTGCCGGAAGATTCTGAACGATGACTGCTTCGGTAAGACCATCGAACAAAGTCAACGTCGGAAAACCTGTCCTTGAAGCAGCAGAACCCATCAATCCCCTCGATTAACCGTCTCCGACACTCCTACTGAGACCATCGGATAGTCCCTCCGAAACACACCACGAATTGGAACCCTGTAAAGCCAATTTGTCAACCAGGCTTTACATGCGGTCATCCCGACTATCGAATTCCGCGCAAATTATCGCATTAATTTGTGGCGTGATTGTTGCTAATTTAAGGTTTGGCTCCGTATACGTCCGAAGGATCCTCCGGAAATGTGGGTGTGAAACGCCGTGGCTTTCAATGATGCGCAGAAACTGAAATCCGTTCAAAAAAAAATTACCAATAGAAGCAGAACTAAATCGAAAAAATGGGAGTCAAAAAATGAAGAATTTATACCTGTTCGTATTTTTATTAACTATGATCGGCAGCGTGAGCTATTCAGGAACAACAACAACAACAACAACAACTTCAGTCCAGAGTGGAAATTGGAATTCAACTGCAACATGGACCGGCGGAGCTATTCCGGGAGGGGGGGATAATGTTGTCATTGCGCATTCAGTTACAGTCAGTGATGCACGGAGTGCAAAGGATGTAACAATAAATTCCGGTGGGACACTAATTCTTTCCGCTGATTTATCAGTGTATGGCGATTTTTCAAATCTCGGTACATACACTCCAAATTCTCATACCGTAACTTTTGCCGGCTCCATTGCTCAAACAATAGGAGGAGATCAAGAAACTCAATTTGATAATCTTAGAATCAACAACTCATCGGGAGTAACTTTGACTGAGAATATTATAGTCAATTCATCACTTTCCTTTACAGCAGGAAAACTTTTTACAACAGACGGTCATAAGGTGATTCTGACGACCACCGGAGTTCTCTCAGAAAGACCAGGCACAAATGTTGATGGTGCCGTTGCAATCAGCGACGTCGTTGGAACAGCAGGCAGAAGCAATTGGGGCGGTATGGGAGCAACTTTCAGCGCCGGATCAGACGATCTTGGTGTGGTCAAACTAGAAAGATATACCGGTGCGTATGCCGTCAAGAGTGTGAATAGTAAAAGCGGAATTGCATGTTCCTGGCAATTCAATATAGCCTGATCAACGTCAATTATATTTCCCTTTAAACGACAATTATAATTCCCCTCGCTTCGCGCCTGCTTGTTTCATGATTTAGTCCACCTTCTTTTCGCTTGTTGTTGCAGGTTCTTCCATCCCGATCGTTTTCCTCATCGTTG
>CAISDA010000019.1 GCA_903884005.1 uncultured Ignavibacteriota bacterium
AGAATCACGTGTTGTAATGCGGATTTTCCTTGACACGTGCGGAATAATTATGTATGTTTAAATGGAAACCAAAGAAACTAATTTGGTTTCCATAGGATTCCTTCATAATCACCGGCCGGGCAGCATTCTGATACAATCGTTTTCCACCGAGGCGCTTACATGAACTATGATCAGACCGTGAAAGACCGGATTCTCTCTCTGATGAGGGACCGGCTGCTGCTGCTGGGGTTCAGCAAGGTGACGCTCGACGAGATCGCATCGGAACTCGGCATCAGCAAAAAGACGTTATACAAATATTTCTCGGGGAAGGATGAGCTTGCGCTCGAGGCGATCCGCTTTCATTTCCGCGGCATCGAAGCGGAGATGAATGAGATCGTTTCCTCCGATCAGCCATTCATCGAAAAACTGCACAGCATCATGATGATGCAGCGCCGGCAGAGCGGCAAACTGAACAGTCTCGTCATGGACGACATACGGAAGTATGCCCCCCAGATCTGGAAGGAGATCGAAACGCTCAGGCGCGAACGGCTTCTGTCCAAAATTGAATTGTTGTTTAAGACTGCCCGCGAAGAGCGCGTGTTCCGTCCGAGCGTCGATGACCGCATCGTACTCATGATGATACTAGCAAGCGTCGACGCGCTCGTGAATCCCGAAACGGCATTGTCGATGTCGCTCTCAATGAAGGAACTGATCCATTCCATTTTCGGAGTAATTTTTGAAGGCGCGCTCACCGATGAGGCGCGCGCCACGATCCGCCATATCGATGCGGGGCATGACGCACCGCCGCAGTGACATGTAATTCTTGACGATAGTGATTCTCAACCATTTCATCTTAGAAGGAAGGCAGTTATGAACAAAATTCGAATCTCATTGGTGATTCTCGCAGCGGCAACGGTGTTCGCGGGCTGCTCGAACGGACACACCGGTACGATCGAGGCCAGCGGCACGCTTGAAGCCACCGAAGTAAAAGTCAGCGCGAAAGTCTCTGGACAGATAGAGCAGTTGCTCGTGCAGGAAGGCAGCGACGTGAAGGCCGGCGACACGCTTGCGGTGCTCGACCATGCGACGCTTGAGTTTCAATGGAGGCAGGCAGAGGCCGGCGTGGACCTTGCGCGTGCGCAGTATCAACTGCTGGTGAACGGCGCCAGGAGCGAAGACCTGCGCTCGGCAGAGGAAGCCGTCAACCAATGGCGATCGACGTTCGAAAATGCGGAGACAGACTACAAGCGCATGAAGGAACTGTTCGCGTCTCATACGATCTCGCAGAAGCAAATGGACGACGCCGAAAGCCGGTGGACGATCGCGGCCGCACAGTATGCATCCGCCCAGCAGAGTCTTCAGAAGACGAAACGGTTCGCGCGGCCCGAAGATCTCGACGCAGCCAGAGCGCGCGTGAGCCAGGCGCAGGCAAGCGCCGATCTGCTTCACAAGCAGTTGTCCGATACGCACGTGATCGCCCCCGTGGCCGGGACCGTCACGCAGAAACCGGTCGAGATCGGCGAATCGATCAATGCCGGGGCGACGGTCGCAACAATCGCCCGGCTGGAAAAACTCAACCTCATGATCTATGTGACCGAGGCCGAGTTGGGGAACATAAAACTCGGAGGCACCGCCGATGTGGTCATAGACACGAATACGAAGGAGAACCATCCGGGCACCATCGTCTACATCTCTCCGATCGCGGAATTCACGCCGAAGAATGTGCAGACGAAGGAAGACCGGACGAAATTGGTCTTCGGCGTCAAGCTCGAAGTTCCCAACCCCAAGTCCGTGTTGAAAGCGGGAATGCCCGCCGACGCCTATATTCACATTCAATAGGATTGATGTCGATGAGCGCACTCGTTTTAACAGCTGTGACAAAAAAATTCGGCAGCCTGACCGCAGTGAATAGTGTGACGCTCTCCGTCGAGCCGGGCGAGATGTTCGCCCTTGTGGGACCCGACGGATCGGGCAAGACGACAGTGATACGCATGCTCTGCGGCATCACGGTGGCGACCTCCGGCGAGTTGTCCGTGCTCGGCTACGACGTCCGCACGAAGATCAAAGAGGTGAGGAAACGCATCGGCTACCTGTCGCAAAAATTCAGCCTCTACGGCGATCTGACGATCGACGAGAACATTGAATTCTTCGCCGAGATCCATGGCATCAAGAAGTATGAGGCCCGACGCACGGAGCTGCTGGACTTCATGCGTCTCACACAATTCCGCGACCGTTTGGCAGACAAACTCTCCGGCGGAATGAAGCAGAAACTCGCCCTGGCCTGCACGCTCATTCATGCCCCCCAGGTGATCTTTCTGGACGAGCCGACGACCGGCGTTGATCCGGTGTCGCGGCGCGATTTTTGGAAAATATTGTCGAGCCTGTTGAAATCCGGCATCACGATCATCATGACCACTCCGTATCTCGACGAGGCCGAACGCTGCACGCGCGTTGCACTGATGAGCGAGGGGAAGATCATGCTCTGCGACACTCCGCAGAACATCAAGCGGGTGCTCAAGGGCGACGTCGTTGAAATAGTGTGCTCCAACATCCGGCGCTCCTTCTCGCTGCTGAAAGCCGACGCACGCGTGCGCGAAGTGCAGGCGTTCGGCGACAGGCTGAACATCGTCCTGAACGACGCGCAGCGGGATATGCCGATCGTTCAGGCGATCCTGGACGGCGCCGGCATAGCAATCGACCAGTGGCGCGTGGTGACACCGTCGCTGGAAAATGTTTTTATTTCGTTGATGACAGAACAGTCCATTCACCACGAGGTTCACCCATGACAATCAGTCGACCATATGCAGTGCTCATCCTTGCCGTTGTTGTTCCGATGCTCGTCTGCGCGCAGGCGAAAAAAATCACGCTCGACGAGAGCATCGCATTCGCCCTGGAGAACAGCAAATCGCTTCACTCATCGGTGATGAGGTCGGCCTACGCCGGGTCCAAATCGAGCGAGGCATCCGCCGCGCTGTATCCGTCGGTGAAGGTGCAGGCGGGGTATACGCGCCTGAGCGACGTGCCCGCTTTCAAGATCCCGATCCCGGGAAGCCCCGTCGAGTTTCCCGTGATACTGAACAACTACGCGGCAAAAGCGACAGTCTCTCAGCCTCTGTTCACCGGATGGAAGCTGCAGAGCGCCGCGGACATTGCCGAGTTTAACGCGCACGCGGTGAGCGGCGATCTGGTGAGGGACAAAATGGACCTGGTCTTTGCCGTGACCGCGGCATATTGGAACCTGTTCCGCGCATACGAGATCAAGCGCTTGAGCGACGAAAGCGTGAGCCAATTTTTACGCCACGTGAGCGATATAGAGAATATGATGAAGCAGGGAATTGCCACAACAAACGACGTATTGAAAGTGAAGGTGCAGCTCGCCAATGCAAACGTCCTGCAGAGCGACGCAGAGAATAATGTGCGGATCGCGACGCTGACGTTGAATTCCGTGATCGGCCTGCCGCTGGAAACGGAGACCGGAATTGCATCTTCCCTGACGCCTGCATCACAGGCATATCCCGAAGTCTCATCACTCATTGCAAACGCATTGGCCGTTCGTCCTGACGTTCAAAGCACGGACGCCCGCATACGCATGGCCGAAAGCGGCGTCACAGCCGCGCGTTCGGGCTGGCTGCCGCAACTGCTGCTGACGGGGAGCTATTATTATTCGCGTCCGAACCAGCGTATTTTTCCCGCCGTCGATGCGTTCAAGGACACATGGGATGTCGGGCTCTCGCTGCAATTCGACGTGTGGAACAACCTCACGACTGTCTATCAAACGGACGCAGCCCGGGCGCAGGTGGAGCAGGCGAAGGATGCGATGGGCATGTTGAAGGACGGTGTGGCGCTCGAAGTGACGCAATCGTATCTGTCGTTCGAACAGGCAAAAAAGCGCATACAGCTCTCGCAGCTCGGGGTCGAGCAGGGGGCCGAAAACCTCCGCGTGAATCAGGAAAAATTTTCACACGGCTATTCGGTCTCGTCCGATCTGCTCGATGCGGAAGTGGCGGACCTGCAGGCAAAATTGCAATTGACGCAGGCGCTCGTCGACTATGAACTCGCGAAAGCGAAATTAGACAAAGCCATCGGCAAAGGGATCTGACACATGTCCGGAAACGCAATCGAAGTCGATCGCCTGACGAAACGGTTCGGCGATTTTACCGCCGTCGATCATATCTCGTTCACTGTCAAAGAAGGGGAGATCTTCGGATTCCTCGGAGCAAACGGCGCGGGCAAGTCGACCACGATCCGCATGCTCTGCGCGCTGCTTCAATCGACCGAAGGCACGGCGCGCGTCGGCGGCTTCGACATCAATGCCGAGGCGGAGAAAGTGAAGTCCGCCATCGGCTACATGTCCCAGAAATTTTCGCTCTACGAGGACCTCACCGTGGACGAGAACATTAATTTTTTCGGGCGCATCTATGGGCTGTCATTTGCAGACCTTCGCGAACGCAAGGAATGGGTGCTCGATATAGCCAGCCTCAAGGGCCGTGAAAAAAGCATCACCGGCACGCTCTCGGGCGGATTGAAACAGCGCCTGGCCCTCGGCTGCGCGGTGCTCCACCGACCGAAGATCGTGTTTCTCGACGAGCCCACCAGCGGCGTCGATCCGCTCATGCGGCGCAAATTTTGGGAGCTCATCAACGACCTCTCAAGCGAAGGCGTGACGGTGCTGGTGACGACCCATTTCCTGGAAGAGGCGGAATACTGCAACGACATCATCTTCATCAACGCCGGGAAAATCATCGCGGGCGGCAGTCCCAAGGAACTGAAGGAAAATTATCTGACCACCCCAATCCTGGAAGTGCAGACGACGCGTGCGATCGACGCCATGGAGCTCATCGACAGTCAGCCCTGGGCGATTGAAACCTCGGTCTTCGGTACGCATCTGCACGTCAATGTGACGGATGAGGCGCAGGCGCGCGAGGGCATTGCGAGGCTCCTGCGCGACCAGCAGACGGGCGTGCCGGTGATGAACAGGATCACCCCGTCGCTCGAGGACGTGTTTATTTACCTGCTCGATCAGGAGGCGAAAAAATGACAAGCCGTATCGTACCCATCATGAAGAAAGAGGTCAGGCAGATCAAGCGCGACAAGCGCGTGCTGGCCGTGCTCATTCTTGTACCGGCGATGCTCCTGCTCCTGAACGGATACGCCATGAACTTCGACGTGCAGCATATCAAGATGGCCGTCATCGATCAGGAGCGCAGCAAGGAGAGCCGGGAGCTGGTGAGCGCATTCGTCACCTCGGGATATTTCGACAATACGGTCTCCCTTTCCTCGAGCGAAGAAGCCACGCGCCTCATCGACGATGCAAAATTAAAAATGGCCATCGTCATTCCCACTGACTTTTCGAAGAAGATCCTCTCGAACGACGCGGCGGACATACAGGTGCTCGTGGACGGGTCTGATTCGAATTCGGCATCGACGATCATCGGCTATGCGCAGGCGGTGACGCTTCAATATTCGCAGAAGATCGTGCTCAAGAACCTCGCGAAGATGGGGAGGAAGAGTTACATCCCCATCCAGTATGAAGCGCGCATGTGGTACAATCCCGAATTGAAAAGCGCCAAGTTCCTCGTGCCGGGGCTGATCGGATTCATCCTTGCAATCACCGCGGTGATCGCGACATCGCTGTCCATTGTGAAGGAAAAGGAACGCAACACGATCGAGCAGATCGATGTCTCGCCGGTGAGTTCGCTGGAGCTGATCATCGGGAAGATGATCCCGTATGCCGTGATCTCGATGCTTGCGGCGGTGCTCGTGTTGACCGCGGCGTATTTTATGTTCGACGTCGTGGTAAAGGGAAGTTATCTCGACCTGTTCGTGGCGACGCTCCTCTTTATCATCGCCGCCCTGTCGATCGGCCTCTTCGTTTCGACGATCTCGGACAATCAGCAGGTGGCCTTCCAGCTCGCGTCGCTTGTGTCCATGCTCCCCACGATCATTCTCTCGGGGTTCATGTTTCCGATACGGAGCATGCCGCTGTTCCTGCAGATCCTCTCGAACATCACGCCGGCAAAATTTTACCTGGTGATCCTTCGCTCGATCATTTTGAAGGGCGTCGGATTTACGGCCTGGTGGGACCAGATCCTGTACCTGTGCATCTTCATCACCGTCGTGCTGTTCCTGAGCGTGCGGCGATTCAAAAAAACTCTCGGATGACGCCATGAACCTACAGCGGATTATCGCACTGCTTAAAAAAGAATTCGGACAGCTCTTCAAGGATAAAAAATTGCTGCCGATCGTGTTTTTAGCGCCCGTGATGCAATTGACATTCCTGGGCTTCGCCGCATCGCTCGATGTGAAAAATGTGAGCATGGCTGTCTGCGATCTCGACAAATCTTCGGAGAGCCGGGAATTCATACAGAAATTCACGAATTCGGGTTATTTTGTACTCGACTATTCGACCGAAGACTACACCATGGTGCAGCATTACATGGACGAGCACCGGGTCACCGTGGGCATTGTGATACCACCGGATTTCAGCAAAAGCATCCTCCGCCGCGAGCCGGCAAAAATTCAGATACTCGTAGACGGGAGCGAGGGCAACACCGCGGCGATCACGATGCAATATGTGAATCAGATCATCATGCAGTATTCGACCGCCATCCTCGTGGAGACCGTCGGGAGCATACGGTCGCTCGGGGGAGTGAATGCGGAGATCCGCGCATGGTTCAACGCGGCGCTCAAGAGCCGAAACTTTATGGTGCCGGGCGTGCTGGTGATGATCCTGTTGATTACGACCACGAACCTGACATCGATGGCGATCGTGAAAGAGAAGGAGATCGGCACGCTCGAACAACTGATGGTCACGCCGATCACCTCGGCGGAGCTCATCATCGGGAAGCTGCTCCCGTTCACGCTCATCGGGATCGTCAACGTGCTCGTGGTGCTGTTCGTGATGGTGAACGGATTCGGCATTCCCGTGAAGGGGCACTTCATCACCCTGTTTGCCTATACCGGATTTTATCTGATGACCACGCTCGGGCTCGGCCTCTTCGTGTCCACGGTCTCCAGGACTCAGCAGCAGGCGATGATGACGTCGATGTTCTTCGTGATCATGCCGATGATGTACCTTTCCGGGTTCACGTTCCCGGTGGAGAACATGCCGAAGATACTGCAGGTGATCTCCATGGCACTGCCCATGACGCATTTTCTCGTGGTCGTCCGTTCGATCACACTCAAGGGATCGGGATTCATGAATTTATGGCTCGAGGCGGGTGCGCTGCTCGTCATGGGATCGGGCATTTTATTGGCGAGCATACTGCGCTTCAAGAAAAAACTGGATTAACACTTAAAAGGAAAAAATTATGACAGCACTCGAAACGAAATCATCGAACACGGCGGACCTGATCCAATATCAGACCGGGTCTGTCGTGAGCCGCATCATCATGAAGAACGCGTCGGGCAGCGTCACGCTCTTCGCCTTCGATGAAGGCCAGGAACTGAGCGAGCATACAGCGCCGTTCGAGGCGCTCGCGCACGTCCTGGACGGAGAGGCGGAGATCGTCATCTCCGGCATGCCGCACCGTCTCGGTCCGGGGGATCTCATGGTGATGCCGGCCAATGAGCCGCACGCGGTGAAGGCAGTGAAACAGTTCACGATGCTGCTCACCATGATCAAGGAACCGCAGCAGCCAAAGGCCTAAGAGCCTTCATTTTATTTCGGGCGAAATGTTGTCCGCCCCGCATACCCAAGCAGCACAAGCGTCCGTCACGACGCCTGTGCTGCTTTTTTATTTTATTGCCGATTTAAATAATGCTTGACAATATCCTTTTAAACCTTATAATATAAGGTAAGACAAATTGCGAGCGTATTAAAAAAAGGTTAAAAGCCAATAAGACTTAATTAAATAAGCCACGCCACGTACGCTGTAGACACGAACATTTCAGGCACGTTATCATTCAATACTCATAAAGGAGAACCATGAAAAAAATCGAAGCCATCATCAGACCCCACAAACTCGATGCGATTCAGGACGCATTAGCCGAAGCGGGGTTTCGCGGTCTCACGATATCGGAAGTGCGCGGGTACGGCAGGCAAAAGGGGCACAGCGAGATCTATCGCGGATCGGAGTACTCGGTGAATTTCATTCCCAAGATAAAAGTGGAACTCGTCTGCGCCGATGAAAAGGTCGACGCGGCCATCACGCTCATTGTTAGCAATGGCAAGACCGGCGAGGTGGGCGATGGGAAGATCTTCGTCATTCCGGTCGAAGAGGCGATACGCGTTCGCACCAACGAAGTCGGCGACGACGCGTTGTAGTGCTCACTCATTCATGAACATAGACAAGGAATCTCCATGAAAATCAGTATCACACAATTTTTGACAACGGTACTTGTGCTCGGCAGTATATTGTCTGCCGCGCGCGCGCAGGATTCGCTTGTCTCGTCGGCGGGGAAGATCGATATCAGCGGCTTCACGGACGTCTACTTCAGTAAAAACGTTGCGCATCCGGTGACGGGCAAAAACCAACTGCGGAATTTCGATATCGCTGAAAATCAGTTCACGCTCAGCCTTGTGGAAGTCGTGCTGCAGAAAAAGGCCGAGCCAGTCGGATTCCGCGTGGATCTCGATTACGGAGCGGCAAATGATGTTGTGCAGCCGGGTGTAACGAGCACGCTCTCCACGATACAGCAGGCGTTTTTGACCGCCGTCATTCCCATCGGTGCCGGGCTCACGGTGGACGCGGGAAAATTCGTGACGCATATGGGCAACGAGGTCATCGAGAGCAAGGACAACTGGAATTACAGCCGCTCGCTGCTCTTTGCATGGGCGATTCCGTATTACCACACGGGCGTGCGCCTCTCGTATCCGCTGGCCGATAATGTCGCGGCATGCGTGCACATCGTGAACGGATGGAATTCGGGCACCGACAACAACGACTTCAAGTCCCTGGGCATGACGCTCAATTGGACGGCGTCTGCATCGACCGGGGTCATTGTCAATGCGATCGACGGATTTGAAAACCTCACGACGATCGAAAGCGGGAAGCGGACGGTCTTCGATGTCATCGTGACCGAGAAGCTCTCCGACGCACTCTCTCTTGCCATCAATGCGGATTACGGACAGGCGAAGACCGATCCGGGTCTGGCGATATGGAAGGGTGCGGCGGTCTACGGAAGGTATGCCATCAGCGACAAGGCGGCGATTGCACTGCGAGCCGAGATCTTCGACGACCCGCAAGGGTATGCCACGGGGTTAGGCATTCCGAGCCTGGATGTGAAGGAAGTCACAGGCACGTATGAATATCTGTTCGCCCATTCGCTGCTCTTGCGCGGCGAAATGCGCTATGATTTTTCGAACGCGGCGGCATTCGACAAGACCTCGCCGGGAACGGAAACAACACAGACAACGGCGCTCATTGGCGCAGTCGTCCTTTTCTAACGGGAGCCGGTGGTCCGGCATACAGTGGTGATTCACTGTACCTGAGCATATAAAAAAACATTCATTCATTCAGCAAGGAGGCAACAATTTATGAGATCATTTTCCAAAACCAAATTTCTCCTGCATCTCTGTGCGGCGGCCGTCATGTTCATCGGCGTGACGTCGCTTGCACTATCGGCAGACCAGACAGATACGGTGAAGGTCAGGACGGCGGTCGCATGTGCCGATACTGCCGGGACGGCTGCAGCAGCAGCTGCAGCCGCTCTTGCGGCGGCGGCGACGCCCGCCTATGTCAATCCGATCAACACGATGTGGGTGTTGGTGACGGCGTTCCTGGTGTTCTTCATGCAGGCGGGTTTCATGATGCTTGAAGCCGGCTTCGCCCGAACGCGCGAGACGGTGAACGTGCTGCTGGAGGGAATCGTGGACACCGCCTTATGCGGCATTCTCTTTTACGCATGGGGGTTCGCCTTCATGTTTGGCACGGGCAACGGGTTCATCGGCCATGAGTTCTTCTTCCTGCAGGGCATTCCGGATACGTACGGAAGCACCGGCGTTGCGATCCTGGCGTTCTTCCTCTTCCAGTTCGCCTTTGCCGACACCTGCTCTACGATCACTTCGGGCGCGATGGTGGGCCGCACCGGATTCTGGGGAGACCTGATCTACAGCTTCGGCGTCAGCGGCTTCATCTATCCTATTTTCGGCCACTGGGCATGGGGACCGGACGGCTGGTTGAATTTCATCAAGCCCGTCCCGTTCCATGACTTTGCCGGATCCACCGTTGTACACACGATCGGCGGCATGGTTGCGCTGGCCGGTGCGATTGTGCTGAAGCCCCGCCTGGGCCGCAAATTCAGACGCGACGGCGGCGGAGCGATGCCGGGACACGACATGACCATTGCAGCCGTCGGCGGTGTGATCCTGTGGTTCGGATGGTATGGGTTCAATCCGGGCAGCACGCTCTCTGCCATGGATGCGATCGGCATCGGGCGCGTTGCTGCGAACACGACACTTGCAGCATGCGCAGGCGGACTCACGGCGCTCTTCTGGATGTATCCGCGAAACAAGGTGTGGGATATCGGCATCACGATCAACGGATTTTTGGCCGGACTGGTTGCGATCACTGCGCCGTGTTATTGGGTCTCGCCCCTGGGTGCGATCATCATCGGCGCGATCGCCGCACCCGTCGCCATCTATTGCATCGACTTGCTGGAGCATGTGCGCATCGATGATCCGATCGGTGCGGTGGCAGTTCACGGCGCTGCCGGCATCTGGGGCACGCTCGCGGTCGGCTTGTTCGCGACCGGACAATTCGGTTTGCCGACACCGCTCGGTGCCGATAATACGGCGGCTTCTATCGTCACCGGACTTTTTTACGGCGGCGGCTATAACCAGCTGATCGCGCAGGTGATCGGGAGTGTGTCCATTGGCGGGGCAACGTTCATTGTGTCGATGATCATGATGCACCTGGTGAAGCTGACGGGGACGCTCCGCGTTTCGGCAGCCGGTGAACTCAGAGGCATCGACCTTCACGAGCACGGCGGCACGGCATATCCGGAAATAACACGCGGTTCCATTTTTTCATGATCGAACCGAAGCGTGCAGCGAGATCGGCTCGTAACACGCAAGAACGCCGGCTGGCGCATCGTGACGCTCGGTCCGCATTTCAGATGTCCCGGTATGCGGGGAGTTGCCTCCCCGCATACCGCAACGCAAAATAAAATCCACATCCACATATCAATGAGAAAAGGTGATAGTATGAATGCAGACATCATGTACACGCTCCTTTCGGCCGGCGCGGTCATTTTCGGTATCGGTACCGGCATCACGTTCGGAACACTGCAGCACAAGGCATTGCTGCGCGACCAACAGATGCAATCGGCCAAAGAGTATAAAAAGCGAAGGCTCGTGGTGCCGAGTTCGTTTCGCCGTATCTTTTACCTGGTGATCATGCTGATGGTCATTCAATACACGGCCCCGATGCTCTTCAAAAACACGTCGACGCAGTGGATCCTCACCGCCGGTATCATCATCGGATACGGGTGGACGCTGGTGAGACGGCTCCGCACGTATAAAAACGATTATACACGCATCGCGCTCATCTAGCGATGCGCCTCAGGCAGACGACGCGGTGATCTCGCAGTCCAGCGCTTCCTTTAAAAAAAGCGCGGGGCTGCGTGTGCCTGCACGCACCGTATGGCTGAGGGTCCTCTTGCGAGACGAATGCGCGCACCGCACGAAAAAAAACATATCGCACACGGGAAAAAAACTTCGTATATTCCTCACTGATTCTTTTCACCATTGAAGGAGTGCTATGGATGTTGTTTCTGTTGTGCGCGGACTCATCGGCTTGACGGCCATGACAGGTCTTGCATTCGTGTTTTCCAACAACCGCCGCCGCATCGATTGGCGTCTTGTCGGCTCGGGCATCGTGCTCCAATTCGTGTTCGCGCTCCTGGTCGTCAAGACGGACATTGGACGCATCATCTTCCTGCAGATCAGCCGCTTCTTCGTCTTCGTCTTTTCGTTCGCCGGCAATGGCGCCGAGTTCGTCTTCGGCAGCCTGGCGAAGGGTCCCGCGGCCCAGGGCAGTCTCGGATTCTTCTTCGCATTCCAGGTGCTGCCGACGATTATTTTCTTCGCTTCGGTGATGGGAGTGCTCTATTATCTGGGCATCATGCAGCTTGTCGTGCAGGGCATTGCCTGGGGAATGTCGAAGCTCATGAAAATTTCGGGCGCCGAAGCACTCTGCGTATCGGCGAACATCTTCATCGGACAAACGGAAGCACCGCTCGTGATCCGTCCCTACATCGGCGGCCTCACACAATCCGAACTGCTCACCATCATGGTCAGCGGCATGGCGCACATCGCCGGCGGCGTGCTCATTTCCTATTATCAGATGCTCGGCGGCGCGATGGCAAAATCGACCGGCATGGCCCTCGACGCCTCGCAGGTATATTTTGCGGGCCATCTGCTGGCCGCATGCATCATGGCGGCGCCCGCCACATTCGTGGTCGCGAAAATGCTGTATCCCGAAACCGACGAGCCACAGACCATGGGCACGGTGAAAGTGAAAACAGAGAAGGCGCATTCGAACGTCATTGAAGCGGCCGCGGCGGGTGCGGGAACGGGACTGCAGCTTGCGTTGAACGTGGGCGGCATGTTGATCGCCTTCATCGCCCTCATCTATTTGTTGAATGCGTTCCTCGGGGCCCTCGGCGACTGGACCGGCATGAACGCAATGCTCATCGCGAATTTCCAAAAGCCGTTGTCGCTCGAACTTCTCTTCGGACTCGTCTTCCAATTTGTCGCCTTCACCATCGGCGTTCCCTGGGCAGATTGCCTCAACGTGGGCGGTCTCATGGGGATCAAACTCGTGCTGAATGAATTTGTCGGGTATGCGCGCATGGCCGACCTTGTGAGTGCGGGGCAGCTCTCGCAAAAATCAATCATCATTGCCACCTATGCGCTTTGCGGCTTTGCAAACTTTTCGTCGATCGCCATTCAGATAGGGGGCATCGGCCCGCTTGCCGAAAACCGCCGCAGCGACATCGCGCGCTTCGGACTGAAGTCGCTCCTGGGCGGCACCATCGCCACGTGGATGACGGCGTCGATTGCCGGCATGCTCGTGGGATGACACAGATCGGCACGGACGGAGAGGTCATTTTCTACACCATACTAATCACCCGACTATGAAATCGAACGAAAAATTCAAATGGTTTGTGCTCGGCGATCTTAACGGATTCTTCGGCCTGATGTTCGACAATCTGACCGTGCTTTCCTTCCTCGCGGGCATCCTCATCTTTGCGTTTCAATATCCTGCCGACATCGTTTACGGTCGGATGTTTCCCGGAACAGCGTTCGGTGTGCTCTTCGGCGATCTCGTGTATTCGTACATGGCATGGCGACTGTATAAAAAAACGGGGAATGCGAAGGTGACCGCAATGCCGCTGGGACTCGATACGCCGTCGACGATCGGCATCGCGCTGGTCGTGCTCGGCCCGGCATTCGTCGGCCTGAAGGCCGAAGGCATGGAGCCGCGCGCGGCAGCGATGATGACGTGGTATATCGGCATGGCCACAATGGTGTTCATCGGCATTACAAAGGTCATCCTTTCGTTCTTCGGAAACTGGGTGAACAAGATCGTGCCTCAGGCCGGGCTCCTGGGATCGCTCGCCGGGATCGGCCTGGCCTTGATCGGCATCATTCCCCTGATCGACATTTTCGGCGCGCCGGTGATCGGACTGGTTGCACTCGGCATTGTGCTCACGACGCTCGTTGCAGGGATCCGTCTGCCGTTTCAGATACCGGGCGTGCTCGCCTCGGTTGTTGTCGGCACGATCCTCTACTATGGACTTGGCAGCACGGGGCTTGTTGGGGCGAGTGCGGCCGCATGGCCTCCGTTGGATCTGCATTTCGGCCTGCCCATTCCCACGCTCGACTTCCTGAAAGGGCTGGGCCCGGCATTGAAGTATCTGCCGTTGGCAATACCGTTCGGCATACTCACCGTCGTCGGCGGGATCAACACGACGGAGAGCGCCAGAGTTGCAGGCGACGATTACAACACGCGCGACATTCTGCTCACGGAAGCCATCGCGACGCTCATTGCCGGTCTCTGCGGCGGCGTTGCACAGTCCACTCCGTATATCGGTCAGCCCGCATACAAGCGTATGGGCGCACGCGCGGGATACACGATACTCACCGGTCTCTTCATTGGCGTGGGGGGGATACTCGGGTATGCATCGTTCATCGTAGAGGTCATTCCGCGTTCTGTGCTGGCTCCCATCCTTGTCTTCGTCGCGCTCGACATCATCGTGCAATCATTTCACGCCGTGCCGAAACGTCATGCATGGGCTGTTGCCTTCGCGTTCTTCCCGACGCTGGCGAGGCTGATGGCGATCAAGTATGGGACGCCGGATATTGTGCCACCGGCAGTATTCCAGGAGCTGCTGACCAAGGCGGGGAAATTCCTTCCCGAGATTCTCGTGACGGTCGCGCTGGGGAACGGGTTCATTGTGACGGCGATGTTGTGGGGAGGCTTCCTCGCGGAACTCATCGACCGTCATTTGCGAAGCGCGGTGGTCTATCTTTCGCTGTTGTCGTTCCTCGCCTTTTTCGGCGTCATCCATTCGGCGATGCCAGATGGTTCGATGTATCTACCCTGGACGCTCGGTGGATTGGCCCGTCAGATCCCGTATCAATTCGCTCTCGGATACGCTGCATTAGCGCTGCTGATATTCTGGCTTTCGTTCACGAAGGGGGCACAGGAAGCACCGGTGGAACCAGGGCATTGAGAGAGGAAAATTTTTTTTTTCACGAAGCGCGGCCTATGAGAGCCGCGCTTTTTTTTTCGTTGAGAGATGACCGGTGGAGAGATCCGGACCAGTGTCAGATCCCCGCGAAGCAGTGGCCGGGAAGGTGGGGCAGCGCCCATTCCACAAATTGCCGCCGAGTGGGTGCGCTCTTCATCCACGACGTGTCGGGTTCGGGGATCAAAAAACATTCTTTCACCGTGACCAGCTTCGGCACGGCCACCGATTGCGGTTTTCCCGCATTGCTCGTCCATCGGATCACTTTCGTGCTCTCGATCAGTTCGGCCAGACGAAGGGGCTGTATGACATCGTCGCGCAGATATGCCAGCACTGCATCGAACTCGCCTTGAGCCCAGAGTTTTGGCGCAAGCGCCCCGTTCATTTCCGTCAGAGGGGATCCATCCTTCAGCGTGACGTGTTTCAATTTTCCCGCGAGGCCGGCGCCGACGAGCGCCTTCTGCAGTCCGAGAAAATATCCTTTTGTGAACGTCACGATCATCATCATATCGATGTGTGATGCGTTGAGTGCCGCGCATTCTGTGTACATGCCAGATTCTTCGGCAAGCACCGCAAAGTCGAACGATGAACCGTTCCATGTGAGCAGCGTATACCCGTCCCGCACCAGATCCTGCAGGCCTGCGACGAGCGCGCAGCACTCCTGCCGCGTCATCTGCGGCGTACCGTGCCAGAACAGCGGGTCCTCTTTGCCGCTCAGTGCGACGGCTGCGCAGGTGATGCCAAGAGGTGTTGCGGAGCGCCAATCCGGATTATCGTCTGCGATGACTTTGGCAATTTCAATATCGAACGAAGCAAATTTCATGTGATCGGTCCGGAATGTGACGGTTGAGTGAAATGAATGTCTGTCCCGAAATAAAGTAAAGAGAAATTGTTTCACAATCAAACGGGAAGTGCATCCGCACGGTAATTGCGTGTGCGTTGATACTCAATCGATTTCTGCGTATATTAATGTCTGTAAAATTACGTTCCATAATTCCAAAGGACTGCAATGTTAAGTTTTTTCAGCAAATTATTTGGCAGCAAGCATGAAGCGGATGTGAAATCGATGCTGCCGATCGTCAATGAGATCAATCAGCACTTTGAAGACTATCAATCGCTGAGCGACGAGGACTTCAAAGCCATCACCGCCGGATTCAAGGCGCAGATCGCCGAAGCGACGCACGACACCGATGCCGCGCTCGACGCCCTGCACGAGAAGGTGGCAGCGGACGAATCGCCGGAAGGGCGCGAGATACTGTTCGCGGAGATCGACGCCATTGAAAAAGAACGGCACGAGATCGTGAAAGAGGCGCTCGACGGACTTCTCCCCGCGGGGTTTGCGGTGGTGAAGGAAACCTGCCGCCGCCTTGTCGGGTCGACGTGGGATGCGGCCGGGACGAAGATCGTATGGGACATGGTTCCGTTCGACGTCCAGCTCATCGGCGGCATCGTGCTGCATCAGGGAAAAATTTCGGAGATGGGCACAGGCGAAGGCAAGACGCTCGTGGCGACGCTTCCGCTGTTCCTCAATGCCTTGGCGGGCAAAGGCGTGCACCTTGTGACGGTGAACGATTATCTCGCCCTGCGCGACAGCCAGTGGATGGGCAAGGTGTTCGAGTATCACGGCTTGACAGTGGGGTGCATCACATCGAACATGGATCCCGCCCAGCGCCGGGTCCAGTATAATTCGGACATCACCTACGGCACGAACAACGAATTCGGCTTCGATTATCTGCGCGACAACATGGTTGTCACGGCGGACGACATGGTGCAGCGCGGACATTTCTATGCGATCGTCGATGAAGTCGACTCCGTGCTCGTCGATGAGGCCCGCACGCCGCTGATCATCAGCGGTCCGGTGGATGTGGACGACCAAAAATTCAACGAGATCAAACCGAGCGTTGAGCGGCTCGTGAACATGCAGAAGGCGTATATCGCCAAGATCGTTGCCGAGGCTGAAAAACTGATGAACGACGGCAAGAACAACGATGCCGGCGTGCTCCTGCTTCGGGCGCAGCGAGGGGATCCGAAGAACAAGAAGCTCCTGAAACTGTTCTCCGACGGCGGCTCCAAGAAGCTCATGCTGGACACCGAGAACGTGTACATGGCCGAGTCGAACAAGCGCATGCACGAGATCGACGACGAAATGTACTATGCCATCGACGAAAAAAATCACTCCATCGATCTGACTGAAAAGGGGCGCGAGTATCTCGCCGGTCCTGCGAACAAGGAAATGTTCGTGCTGCCGGACATCGGCACCGAAGAGAGCATGGTCGAAGGGGACGAGTCCCTCTCGCACGACGAGAAGCAGCAGAGAAAAGATGCGATCACGGTGCGCTATGCCGAACGAAGCGACAGGATTCATACGGTGCGCCAGCTCCTGCGCGCGTACGCCCTGTTCGAAAAAGACGACGAATATGTTGTGACCGACGACGGCAAAGTGATGATCGTGGACGAATTCACGGGCCGATTGCTGCAGGGGCGCCGATATTCGGACGGCCTTCATCAGGCGATCGAAGCAAAGGAAGGCGTGACCGTGGAGCGCGACACGCAGACGCTTGCCACCGTGACGCTGCAGAATTATTTTCGTCTCTATAAAAAGCTGGCGGGCATGACAGGCACGGCCGAAACCGAAGCGCCAGAGTTTTTCGAAATTTACAAACTCGACGTCGTCGTGATCCCGCCGAACAAGCCGGTGGTCCGCCTGGACGTCGAGGATGTCGTTTACAGGACGAAGCGCGAAAAGTACAATGCGCTCATCGCCGAGATCGAACGGTTGCGCGAGAAGCGGCAGCCGGCGCTCGTGGGCACGACGAGCGTGGAAGTGTCTGAGACAATCAGCCGCATGTTGAAACGGAAATCGATCCCGCACAACGTGTTGAACGCGAAGCAGCACCAGCGCGAGGCGGAGATCGTGGCCAATGCCGGGCTTCCCGGAGCGATCACGATCGCCACGAACATGGCGGGACGCGGCACGGACATCAAGCTCGGCCCAGGCGTCCGTGAGGTCGGCGGACTGGCGATCATCGGCACCGAGCGGCATGAAGCGCGGCGCATCGACCGTCAGCTGCGCGGCCGCGCCGGCCGGCAGGGCGATCCGGGACAGACGCAGTTCTATCTCTCGCTCGAGGACGATCTGCTTCGTCTCTTCGGCAGCGAACGCATCGCGGGCATCATGGACAGGCTGGGCGTGGAAGAAGGCGAAGTGATCCAGCACAGCATGATCACGAAGTCCATCGAACGCGCGCAGAAGAAAGTGGAAGAGAACAACTTCGGCATCCGCAAGCGCCTGCTCGAGTACGATAATGTGATGAACCAGCAGCGCGAAGTGATCTATGCGAAACGCCGTCACGCGCTCCTGGGCGAGCGCCTGAAGGACGACATTGCTGCGATGATGCAGGAGTTCATCGACGAGATGGTGGACAGTTGCTACGATAAGGGAGACCTGACTGAACTTCTGGAAGCCATGCGCGTCAACCTGCTCGTGGATCTGAAGATGACTCCCGATGAATTCCAGAAGCTCGGCGCGTCCGGCGTGAAGAGCGCGGCCCACACGGCGGCGCTCGAATTCTACAAGCGCAAGGAAGAAATGATCGGATCGGAGAACATGGCGGCGATCGAGAAAATGGCGATGCTCCAGGTGATCGACATCCGGTGGAAGGAACACTTGCGCGAAATGGACGATATGAAGGAAGGCATTTACCTGCGCGCCTACGGACAGAAAGATCCCGTTCTCGAGTATAAGGCCGAAGCATTCCGCATGTTCGTCGAAATGCTTGGCATGATCAACAAGGAGGCGCTCAATTTTATTTTCAAGCTCTTCCCGGAACAACAGCAGCAATTCGAAACGCGCACGAAGCGCCGTCCTGTGCGTCCGTCGCAGATGACACTGAAGCACGACAGCGCCGCCGGAATGGGATTGCATTCTCCCGAACCGGGCGCCGCCGCGCCGGCTGCCCCCCAGGCGGTGCAGCAATTGCATGTGGATGATAAAATCGGCCGCAACGATCCGTGTCCCTGCGGCAGCGGGAAAAAATATAAACAATGCCACGGACAATCCTAACACAGCACTCACGAACAGCGAAAGAAAGGCAGAGACAATGAAAGACAACCTTTATCATTACAAAGCGCTTATCACGGACGTGGAAAGCGCGGACACATGCCTCGCGTATCTCGATCTCGGTTTCGGCATCGTGCTCACGGGAACGGTCCTGAAGCTCAACCGCATTGCGGCGCTCAAAGCCACCGGGGCATCGTCGAAGCGTGCGGCGGAAGGGAAAAAATTTTTGGCGTCCCTTGTGCTCAACAAGGATGTCACCGTTGAAACGATCAAATCCGGTGATGCGTTTCTGGCGGAACTCTGGGTCTACGACAAGACCAAAAAAAGAGTGAACATCAACGACTTGCTCGTGGAGCAGGGCGTCGCCAAATATAAAAAATAATGTGCGCATAAAAGCCCTTGAATCTCTTGGTTTAAGGGCTTTCTATGTCTAAAAAAATCGACCCGCCTGCTGAACACTGCCGACTGCCGGGAACAGTCTCAGAAGAAAGGCGAACGATTTCGAACCCTCACGATGTCTACCTCTTCCGTCGCGGAAAAAAATAGCATTTCGAATACACCAATCCACACGGGATCCGCAAACCAAAATCCACTGGTTGCACGCAGAAGTCCGATGCAGTTTAAAAAAATGCTAACGGATTCTGAAAACTTACTGCAGCCCACACCCACTGTCTCTATATACCACTGTTTTTCCGCTCCGGGAAAAAATATTGAAGAAATATTTTCACGATCTCGGTAAAAAATACCGTATTCCCGGCATCGATATTAGAATGCAGTGATTTTTTTGGTCGCAAAACTTGGCACAGTAGTTGAAAAAACATATAGCAGAGATAGACAGATGAAGAATAAAAAGCCTGGGTGTGCCAATTTTTACCTGGTAATAAGGTAATCATGTGTGTAATTAATACCGTTATTTAAATAAAACACTTAAATCATTGCTAAATAAGGCACTTAATTATTGGCATGAATTGTGTATAATTTCGTAGTAACTATAAATGTAACCATTTCATTCAACCACTTATTCACTTTTCAAGGAGTTCTTATGGGCCAGCAACAATTATTACTCATCATCTTGGGCGTGATCATTGTCGGTATCGCCGTTGCTGTCGGTATCACAATGTTTCAGGATAACGCCATCAACAGCAATCGCGATGCGGTATCGAACGATCTCGTCAACCTGGCGGCGCGCGCTCAGCAATTCTACAGACGTCCCGTCGGTATGGGCGGCGGCGGCAATACATTCACCGGATTGACTGCCGACGCAGCCGGCATTGGAAAATTAACGCAAAATGATATCAACGATAACGGATCGTATTCCATTACCGCTTCTGCTCCCCAGGCGATCACACTGCGCGGGTATGGAAAATACACGATCTCGGGACCCCTGGACAGCGTGCAGGTAACATGCGCGGTGACGCCGACGAACTACACATTGACTGTCGTGCGATAAGACACAACGCGCAGGCTCACCGTCGAAGTCAACCTTGGCGCTCTGTGTTGTGGTCTTTCAATACCGGTTGAACGCGGAGAACGAAAAAAGCAGTCATACTATACCTATGGTTGCTTTTTTTTCTTCACCGATTTGACGGGCTGATTTCACGGATGGAAATACAACCAATCGTATGGGAACACAGCAGTTGCTCTTAATCATTCTGGGGGTGATCATTGTCGGCATCATGATCGCTGTGGCTGTCGTCATTTTCCACGACAATGCGATCAACTCCAATCGGGATGCGCTCACCAATGATCTGATGGATTTTGCGTCGCGGGCTCAGCAGTATTACTATCATACTCCCAGCAACGGCGGGGGAGGCAACAGCTTCGCGAACATCACGATGAAATTGCTGACCAATAATAGTGCCAATGAGAACGGGTCGTATTCAGTTATCAGTGTGGATCCTCAACAGGTGGTCTTTGCCGGCAGGGGGACGTATCTTGTCGGGATGGACAGCGTCGAAGTGCAGTGCACAGTAACGCCGACAACGTACGCATTCGTGAAAATTCATTAACATCAGGATTCGTAACAGAACGCGACAACGCCCCTGTGCTGCCAGAGCACAGGGGCGTTGCGGTATTCGGGACTGCCGGGGACCCGGACTGTTCGATGTGTGGAGTGCGCTGCGGCTCCGCGTCAGATGACGGGCAGGCGGTCGATGCTTTCCTGAATGTGTTCAAGCGGCGACTTGTGCTCGATGAGCCGATGCTGCAAGTAGGCGTCGTACGACCCGAGGTCGAAAAATCCATGCCCGGATAAATTGAAGAGGATCGTCTTTGCCTCTCCGGATGCCTTGCAGGCTTCGGCGTGGACGATGGCCGAGCGTATCGCATGCGCGCTTTCAGGAGCGGGGACGATGCCTTCGGTCTCGGCGAAGAGCACGGCGGCCTCGAAAATTTCCTGCTGTGTGTACGCCTCAGCTTCGATCTGTTTGTCATGATACAGGTGCGAGACGATCGGCGACATACCGTGATAGCGCAATCCGCCTGCGTGAATCTTATCGGGGATGAACGAATGGCCGAGCGTGTACATCTTCATCAGCGGCGTATACCCGGATTCGTCGCCGAAATCGTATGCGAAGACGCCCTTGGTGAGCGTCGGGCACGACGCCGGTTCGACGGCGACGACGCGCAGCGCAGTGTTGGTTCCCCTGAGCTTGTCGCGCAGGAATGAAAAACCGAGCCCGGCGAAATTGCTGCCGCCGCCGGCGCAGGCGATCACGATGTCGGGATACGCGCCGGCCTTTTCCATCTGCAGCCGCGCTTCTTCGCCGATGATCGTCTGGTGCAGGAGCACATGATTCAACACGCTTCCCAGCGCATACTTTGTGTCGTCGCGCTGGACGGCGAGTTCGACCGCTTCGCTGATGGCGATCGCAAGCGATCCGGGCGAATGCGGATGTTCGGCCAGTATCTTCCTGCCCGCCTGCGTGAGGTCCGAGGGGCTTGCGTGCACTTCGGCGCCGAAGAGCTGCATGAATGTGCGCCGGTACGGCTTCTGATCGTAACTCACTTTCACCATGAACACTTCGCACCCCAGGCCATACCGTTTGCACGCAGCGGATAATGCGCTGCCCCACTGGCCGGCCCCGGTTTCGGTGACAAGCCGTTTTACTCCCGCCTGCTTGTTATAGTATGCCTGCGCCAATGCCGTATTGGATTTATGACTGCCGGCTGAATTGACGCCCTCATATTTGAAAAATATCTTTGCCGGCGTCTGCAGGCGTTTCTCGAGCGCGTACGCCCTGATGAGCGGCGTGGGGCGGCTCAGCGCATAGGCCTCGCGCACCTCGTCCGGAATGTCGACGAATGAATCGGGGGAGAATTCCTGCGCGATGAGCGCGTCGGGAAAGATCGCCGCAAAATCCGACGCCGCTGCCGGCTGTTTCGTGCCCGGATGCAGCGGGGGCGCCATCGGCGTTGTGATATCCGGCAGGATGTTGTACCATTGCGACGGCATTTCATTCGCCGAAAGGAGTATCTTATTATCGTTCATGATGTGTCCCTGTGTTGATGTGGTGGGGGGTGCCGAGGATGCCCATGCCGGCCGGACGCGATTTAAAATGACAAAGCCCGGACAGTATGAGTTTCACTATCCGCGGCTGTGTAGTTACAAAAAATTACTCTCGATAGCGAAACAAATTATGTTTGCCACCAACGCCATGCGTTGACCGGTGCGATCGAATATGTCCCTAATGTATCCATGTGCCAATATACGCACAATTTCTTCACTCATGCAAGTAAAATTCCGCGGACGGACGAATACCCGTCATTTTCATTATATCAGCGCGCGGTTATTGCTTTTTGTGCCGGGCTGCATTATCTTATCTTGAATGCATGGTATGGAAATATTTTTCGTGGAGCGGTGGGTCATTTATGCCTGAATTTCGAATTGAAGGATTATCATTAGCGGGAAAACCTGTTCAAGGCATCATCAATGCTGAAACGCATAAGCAGGCGAAGGCGCGCGCGGAACAAATGGCCCGCGACAAAAAATTCAAGCTCTCCGGGGTTCTTCCCCGCACGACCTACCTCTACCGCGTCAAAAAGGGCGCCGACAAACCCATCGACGGAGAACAAAAAGCATTCACAAAACAAGAAGTCGATGACGCATTATCGAAAATGGGATACCGCGTCGTCTATGTCCGGAAAAAATTATTCGACAAGGTCGGCGCGGTGCCGATCACCGAGGTCGTCGGCTTCGTGCGCGTGAGCGCCGACTTGATCAAGCAAAAGCTCCCGTTCAACGACATGATGTCCCTACTCATCAACGACATCGAAAACAAAACACTGCGCGAATGTCTTCGGGACATCAACCAGGATCTGAAGCAGGGAAAAGACAGCGAGAAAACATTCATCAAGCACGAAAAGGAACTCGGCAAGTTCGCCGCGCACATGCTCGGGCTGGCGTCGAAGAGCGGCAACATGGCGGAGATCTACGACAGCACCGCAAAATTTCTGGAACGCAACGCGCAATTTAAAAAAGACCTCCGAAGCGCGCTCATCATGCCACTGGTCACGCTGGCGATTCTCTTTCTTGCCGTCGGCTACTATGTAGGATACATTTTTCCCGCAACGGCGAGCATGTTCGTGAAGTTCAAGATCGACCTTCCTCCGATGACGGCATTCACGCTCAAATTGAGCGACTTCATCCTCAAGAATATGTTTTGGATCGCGCTCGCGATCGGGGCGCCTATCGTTGCCGGCTTCAGGTTCCTGAGCACCGACCGGGGACGGCTCCTGGCCGATCAGTACATGTGGAAAATTCCCTACATGGGCAGCCTCCTCCATAAGACGAGCATCGAAATCTTCTGCCGAGTGTTCTACTCGCTGTATTCCGGGTCTGGTGAAAACATCGAAGTGATCAAGCTCGCGGCCGAGGCGTGCGGCAACACGTATATGGAGAAGCAGATCAAGACCATTGCCATCCCGCTCATGGTCGACAAGGGCATGGGCATTTCCGAGGCGTTCGAAGCATGCGGCGTGTTCACGAAGACGGCGTTGGCCCGTTTCCATTCCGGGGCTGAAACTGGCAACGTGAAAACCGTCGCCCTGCAACTGGCCGAGTATTACGAAAAAGAAACAGGGTACCGCATGCGCAATGCGATCGATATGATCCAGCTCGTGATCTCGATGGTGATCATGGTCGTGCTCACGGCGCTGACGCTTGTCTCTTCCGAGACGGCGACCATCAGACCGAAAGCGCCCGGCGCCCACGGCATGATACAGCATGTTATTCCCTACCATCGTTGAATAACGGTGGCAGGCCCGATCAGGATTCACGTATCTTCACAATCGACAACTTATGGCCGACGATATTACCGATAAAATAGGATATACCCTTCTCAAAAAAGGAATTATCGATTACGAAACGCTCGAAAAATCGCTGCGCGTCAAAGAATCGGAACAGAACAAGAAGGACCGCCGCAACTTAGGCCAGATTCTCGTGTCCGAATTCAACGGGGACCACGACGCGGTGTTTCGTGAAGTCGCAAGCCTGTACGCCTTTCGCGAAATTTATTTGAACGACGAGGTCATCGATGCCGCGCGCATCGATTTCATCCGCAAACTGGTGGACGGGCTTCCCGATCAGATGCGGGAACTGCTGGTGCAGACACGCATGCTGCCGCTGCGGTTCGATACCAAGCAAAGCGACAAGCTCATCATCGTCTGTTCCGATCCGACGGACCGCTCGATTCCGCTCATCGCCCGGAACTTCAACGTAAAAAAATACGAGATCACCTACGTCCGTTTGAAAGAACTGCAGACGCTGCTTGAACTCGTCATTCCCCCGCAGAATGAATTCTTAAAGCTCCTGGAGGATAACCATATCTCGGTCGATACCGGAGAGGACGATTCGTTCGACGAAGAAGCCCTCAATGCCGAGATCAACAAAAGCGCGCTGGCCAATTTGTTCGAAGGCTCGATCGTCGAAGCCGTGCGGCAGGGCGCCAGCGATATTCACATCGTCGCCTCTGAAGGCAACCGGACGAATTTTCTTTTCCGTATCGACGGCGACCTGCGCCTCTGGCACGTTCAGGAAAACACGGTGCCCGAAGCCGTGCTGGCCGTGATCAAGGACCGCACCAAAAATGTCGACCGCTTCGAACGCGAAGCGACACAGGACGGATTCATACAGCGCGTGATCGACGGGCATCAGCTCCGGTTTCGCGTCTCGATCATGCCTATTGTCACCACAGAGTTCAAGCACAAATTCGAAAGCGTCGTGATCCGCGTGCTCGACGACCGAAAGGTGATCACAGACCTGAGCAAATTGGGGCTTCAGGGACCGGCGCGGGATTTTTTCTACAAGGCGATCAGCAAACCGCAGGGCATCATCATCCTCACCGGACCGACGGGTTCCGGAAAATCGACGACGCTGATAGCCGCGCTCTACCAGGTGATCGATCCGACGGTGAATGTGCTCACGATCGAAGAGCCGGTGGAATACATCATCAAGGGCGCCCGCCAGTTAAAGATCGGCCCGAAGATGTCGTTCGAGGAATCCATACGCGGCATCCTCCGTCACGATCCCGATATTGTGCTCGTCGGCGAAATGCGCGACAAGATCACCGCCGAAACGGCCATCAAGCTTGCCAATACAGGCCACCTGGTCTTCTCGACGCTGCATACGAACGATGCGCCAAGCGCCGTCGCCCGATTATACAAGATGGGGATCGAGCCATTCCTGATCGCCTACGCGATCAATATTGTCGTTGCCCAGCGTCTCATCCGAACGCTGTGCCCGCTGTGCAAGCTGCCGGTGGACGACGACGAAAAAGAGGACCTGGTGAAGTTCGGATTCACAGAGGCTGACGTCGAAAAATATACGTTCTATCGCGCGGCCGGATGTGACAAATGCAACGGGGGATACAAGGGACGCGCGGCAATTCATGAAGCGCTCTTCTTTTCGAAAGCCATCAAAAAAATCATCCTCAATGCCGGGGAGAAGGTGGATGAAAATGCCATTCGCGATCAGGCATCGAAGGACGGCATGTGGACGCTGAGGCGTTCGGGTATGGAACGAATGAAAGAAGGCACGACGACGCTCGAGGAAGTGATTGCTAATACCGTTGAAGACGATTAAGCCTGTGAAGAATGACCGTTGTCGGCAGCGATGACGGTCATTCACGTTGTAATAATTACCATCGCGACTGAAAATACTCCCCTCATTCTGGATTTCCCTACTATATTTGCGTACATTGTAGAAAGTATTGTAGGGTGTTCACGGTTTCCTCATTTTTTCCCTTAATAATCATGGCATTATAATTGAACCTCATTCCAAAGGGCGTCGTCCCGGTGGAATTCGGGGTGTCGAGTAAGCGCACGTGTATGTATCTCAAACAGTGACGGCTGCACATGGGTTCTGGACAAACAATGCTGACCATCCTTGCGATGCTTCTGATGGGGCGTCTGATTCTGATGGTGAATGAAAACAACGCCAATATGGGTGAAGCCGTGAAAATGAGCGAGTACCGCATCACGGCGACCTCTCTTGCCACGTCGTATCTTGAAGATGCGCAGGGAAAAGAATTCGACAGGCTGACGCTGCCGCCCAACGATCCTCCGACGGTGTCCGCATCGACATGCACGCTGCCGGCGTCGTTGGGACCCGATGCCGGCGAGGTGTACCCGAACTTCGATGACTTCGATGATTACAACGGTTTGGACCGGCAGGACACGCTTCGTGATATTACCGGAAAGATCATCACCGCCATCTATCACATCAGAGCAAAGGTCGAATACGTCAAAATTAGCGGCGGCGCGGTCGTACCCGAGACGACGACGCCGACATACACCAAACGCCTGACCGTTACAATAACAAGCCCATCCATATTGCAAGACAATTTCAGTTACTCGCTGGCACCGAAAGCCGGTCACGCACTGCCGACCAATATACAGGATACGCTCGTCTTCAGTACGTTGTTCAGTTATTGGAGACTCCGATAATCCGGTTCGCAGCCGGTGGAGGAAACATATGGGTTCACAGGTCATTATTGACATCATCGGCTCAACGATCGTTTTCGGATCGCTGATGCTGATGACGCTGCGGCTGAATCTGTCGCAGAATGAAATGATGCAGACCGCCCGCGGAGACCTGATGGTCCAGCAGGCGATCGTTGAAGTGACGCACCTTATCGAATATGATTTTCGCAAGATCGGGTACTGCAAGAACACGTCGCAGATCATCAGCAACGCAATTCTCCTTGCGGATTCGAACGCGATCACGTACCGGACGGATGTTGACAATAATGGCAATGTGGACACGATGCACTATTATTTGGGACCGGCCTCCGAATTGTCTGCGACACCCAATCCGCGCGACCGGATGCTCTATCGGGTGATCAACCGCGACTCGCCGAAAGGTGCCAATCTTGGCGTGACGGTCTTCGATCTAAAATATTACGATCAGGCGCGGAAGATCATGAATTTTCCCATCACGGGACCGAGTCTCAACACGATCAAAGAAATTCAAATAACCGTGCAGGTTGAAAATATCATGTCGCCCACGCTGGCGACGGATACGGCCTTCAGCGGATATGCCGGGTCGTATTTTCAGCAGTATTCCGGCGCGTATTGGCGCCAGGTGCGCTTATCGTCACGCAACTTAAGCAAACGATGATCTTTCGGAGCATCCATCTATGGGACGTTCGGCACTCTTGCTTGTCGCGGGTTTTTCGTTCCTGTTTTTCGTGCAGGCACAAAATTATTATACCGTGAATACAGCGGCATTCGGTAATGCGATGTCCTATTACGACAGCACCGTGATCCACGAGATCGCCGTGGCCGGCGCCAATATGGCCTGCACCGAGATCTACAAGGCCCCGAATTGGAGGTCCGGAATTACGAGCACGAGTTATAACGGCGGTGTCTTTACGGTGAGAGTCGACTCCATTCCTTCGACCAACCGCATTCAGATCACCTCTCTGGCAACCTATAACAATAGCACGTATGCGGTGGTCATCGTGGTACAACCGAGCGTGTTCAGCAAGTACGCCTATTGGGGAACAGGAGTTTCATCGGGGGGAGGAAACGTGTATTGGGCGACCGGAGACACAATTACGGGGCCCATGCATACCAACGGCACGCTCCGCACACTCAACTCGCCGGTTTTCATGGGAAAGACGACATCTAAAAACGGCATCGATTCAACCTCTGCGGGGTATACAAACGGAAAGGGACCCAAATTTTCGGCTCCGTTCGACTGGGGATACGATATTCCCCTCGTCGCATCGTCGCTCGGCAAACTCGATTCGATCGCGATTGCCGGAGGAAAGAGAGTCTCCTCAACCGCCGATTCATCACTCTATCTCAAATTCAATGCGAACGGAACGGTATCATACAGGCATACGTATGCGGGTGCCGAGACGACGAAGACGCTTTCGGCGTTTGCATCGAACGGCGTCATTTCGATCGACAAGGGGGACCTCTACGTCCAGGGTACTGTCGCCGGCAATGTGACCATCCTCGCAAACAACAGCAGCGGATCACGCGGAGGCAAGGTCTACATAACGGGCAACCTGACATACGCAACAGACCCCAGGACCGATTCATCCCAGCACTATATGCTCGGCATTGTGGGCCAGAACGATATCATCATCCGTAACAACAATGCGGCGGCATTTACTGTCATGGGGTCGATGTATAGTGCGACAACGGGTCTCGTGGTCGAAAGCCTTTCGAGCCGCGCGAAAGGAACACTGACGATCGTCGGCGGACTGATCGGTCCCATACTCAATGCAACTGCGACCTATAATTCGGATGGCACGGTGAAAAATGGGTATAGTCTCTCGCTGCAATATGATGAGCGCTTCATGGCAGGATCGCCTCCGTCCTTTCCGGCGACCGGCAATTGGGAGATCCTCTCGTGGTATGAATGAGACAGTGGAGCGTTGTTTCCAGTGAGCGCCGCCTATGTCCGCAGAGTTTGTTGACTTTGTCTGTATGTGGTGATATATTAACAAGATACAATATATTTTTCGGCGATATTTCCTCGTCACATTTTTTCGGGTTGGCCTATGCCACAGGGTGAAAGTGTACCGCCTTTAGCCGTCGATGACGAACTGGTGAGCAAGGCGCGTAAAACGCTGGACGACATGGTCGCACAGACGCCGATCTCGCTCAACGGCATGGAGCGCCAGATATTTTTCGGCGATCTCATCGAAAAACTTCCGCTGCACAACAAAGCCGCGCTCCGGTCATACCTTGAACATTTTCTGCTGCGCATGTTTGCCCTGAACGCATCGGACATCGACATGGGGGGGTACGGCGGTAACGAGCAGGTGTGGTACCGCATTTACGGGACAAAAAAGCCGGATCCGACAGTGGATCGTTTGTCGTTTAATGACACGAACATCCTCATCATGTGCCTCTTGAGCGGCCGGCAGCGTCAATTTCTTTTTGAAAACAAGAATCTCGATTTTTCATACATGATCACGCGCGATGGAGCGATGCACCGATTCCGCGCCGACGCGTATATGGACCTCGATCAGGTTGCGCTGAACATGAGGGCCATCAACTCCACCATACGCCCGTATAATACATTGAATCTGCATCCCAATGTCACAAAGATCGTCTCGCTTGCCAATACCAAAGAGGGAATGATCCTTGTCACGGGCATCACCGGATCGGGGAAAAGCGCCACGCTCGACTCCATGGTCGATCTCAACAACCAGACCGTCGATGGACATATCGTCGTCATCGCCTCGCCGATCGAATACGTGCATGTATCGAACCGCTGCATCGTGCGGCACCGTGAGGTCGGACGCGATGTGATGTCGTTCAGGGACGGCGCGATACAGGCGCTGCGTCAGGATCCCGACATCATCGTGATCGGTGAAATGCGCGATCCGGATACGATCTTCACTGCGCTGGAGATCACCGACAGCGGGCACAAAGTGTTTTCCACGCTCCACACGGCGTCGGCCGTGGAGAGCATCGACCGCATCATCGGCGAAGTTCCCCCGACGGAGCAGGAGCGGGTGCGCCATCGTTTTGCCGACGTGTGCCGTTGCGTCATGTCGCAGAAGCTCATTCCCAGCATTGACGGCAGGCGTGTACTTGCGCGCGAGGTCATGATCGTTTCGCCGTCGGTTCGCGCGGCGATCAAGAACGGCAATACGGGGGAAATTTATCAGATGATACAGGAGTCGAGCGACATCGGGATGGTGACGATGGAGCAGGACCTGAAACGCCTGGTTGTGCAGAAAAAAATTACGGTTGAAGCGGCTATGAGTTATTCAAACAATAAAAAACGGATGCAGCAATTGCTTGGCGGCGGTTCGCTTTTCACATGAGTTGATGTACAATACCGAACGGCACGCACGATTCCGGTGCCCTCCATAGAAACCACGACACATGCCATATTCAAAAAATGAAGGTAAAACGGCAGTAGCGCTTTTTGTCGACGGATTCGACGTGAAGCTTGCTCACATTGCCTTGAAGCATAAGAAGTTCGTGCTTCACGATTTTCGCACCGTGACGCTTGTCCTGAAACTCGAGGAAAGCGCCGGTCACGAAACCGGCATACCAGGCGTCCTGGAGATCAGCGACACGTCCGGCGATGCGCCGTTGATGCAGGAATTCTTGTCTGAAGGCGTGGAGGCGGAAACCAACAGCAGCGTGCTCATCGGGTTGTTGAGCGAATTTACGGCGGGAAAATTTCTCCTCGTCTATTCGGTCTCCGAACCCAGCGTCTATTATCAGACGCTCGACGATGTCTTCGACGCCAAGGGGGAGAAGCTCAAACGGAAAATTCTTGAGGAACTCGCCAAGATCCGTTCAGACAAGCTGGAGGCCGACCAGGTCGCGTCGATTTCTGCTGCAGACGGCCAGCTGCTGGCGATCGTCCGCGAGGATGGATTAAGCCTGCTGAATTTGATTGAAAGCATCAGAGAGTTTATCGGCAAACGCATCCCTCAAATTCCGTTCATTGAAACGTCCGATATTTCACTCATGAACATGGTGAGGACGAATGCCGACGTCGGTGAAGAGGACATCTCTCTCATCGTGTATATCGGCAGCGAATTCAGCCGCCTCATCTTCATGAAGGGAAAGGAATTTTATCATTTCGCCCCCGCGATCTCTGAAGGCCGCTCGACCCCGAACATCGAGAACACGATCTACTCCAGAATATTGCTGGAGCAGGACAGCGCCGGCATTCCCCGCATCGATAAAATATTCCTTGCCGGAGAATCGCATAAAGCGGGATTGCAGGTATTTCTCGCACCCCAATTTTCCAATGCTCCCATTGAATATCTGAATGCTGCGTCGCTCGATACCGGTGAATTGCAGGATAACGTTGCCGAAATCATCTCCGAATACGCTATACCAATTTCGGCTGCGATGCGCGCCCTTGAGCCGTCGAAACCGGCATACTACAAGATCGATCTGCTCCCGACCAGTTTTCGCGAAGGGCAGAAGGTCTTCAAGCTTGCATGGCACGGGTTTGTGCTCCTGCTGTTGATTTTCTTTTCGACACTCTTCTTCACGATGCGCACAATTTCAATGAATGAGCGCGTGAAACAGGCCAGCAACGAATTGATCATGAAGCAGATGCAGCTCGCCGAAAATAAACGTCTGCAGCAGATCCTGGACAGCCTGACAAATGAGAACCAACAGTATCTCGGCGCGCTGGATACCTACGACGCCGTCGTTCCGAATTACAACCGGTGGAGCAAGACACTCTATCAGCTCACCAACAGTGTGGACGACATTAAATCGTTCTGGATCACAGAACTGACGCAAAAGCCGGACACCTCGTTCGCGCTCACAGGCTTCACGCTGAGCCGGTCGAAGATTCGCCGTATCTCCACGATTTTCGAAAATTCGTCGCTGCAATCGGTCCAGGTGGACAGCATCCGCGGCAAGGAAGTCTACAAGTTTAAGGTCGATGTCCAGAAAGTGAATGCGGAACAATGACAGGTGACGATTTTTTTTCGGACCATTAACAAAGGAACACCGTGTCGTATAAAATTCGAAATTCCATTGTGCTCGGTGTGCTCCTGCTGCTGGTAATCGGCGTGGGCGGGTACATCACCATGTTCTATCAGCCGCGGAAAATAACGGGATATAACATTGAAGTGAAAAAAATCCAGGCCCAATTGAGCGATAACTCGCAGCAAATGGCGGCGATAGGGGCGATGGAGTCAACGCTCCGCGAGACCATCCTCCGATGGGAAAACCGGACCAAGGAATTTTCAGGGACCGATGCCGCGTCCGACACGTATACATTTTTAAGCGACGCGATGGATGAAAGCGGCTCGAAAAATTTAAAGGTGAATGTCGCCTTCACCGGGACAAAAACAGCGAGCAAGCAGATCAATTACAATACATACAAAATCGATGGCACATCCGAATTTGAGAATATCTTCCGATTCATCTGGCTCATCGAAAACGGACGACGGCTGTACAAGATCCACGACGTCGTCCTCAAGAGCGCGGAGCGGCCCGATGCTGAACGCGCCGGCGTACGGTTGGCATTCGAATTCGAATTGCAGTCGTATTTTACGAACGAAAAATCCTTAAGCCAGCCGGTGATGCGTCCCGATTCGACCCCTCAACCGATCACCTCCAATGCGTTCATGCCGCTTATTTTTGCGACCGTTCCCCAGAATACCCGGAACCTTGTGGATCCCCGGAATATACTCGTGAAAGCGTTATCGTCGACACGCGCCCTGGTGCAGACCGAAGACGGCCATCTGATCACATTGAAACTGGGAAGCGAAGTGTACCTGGGGAGAGTGTCGTCCCTCAACGTACGGGAGGGATCCGTCACATTCTCCATGAATCGCGGCGGCATCGCTGACGTGATAACAAAGTCTATTGTGTTCGAAAAAAAACAACGAGGTCTACCCCAATGAAAAAAATTGCAGCCGGTATCTTTTGCGCAGTGATGCTATTGAGTAACGCGACGAGTGTTGCGCAATCGAATCGTGAACGGCGTTTGTTGCTGAACGATTATGTGGCACCGGACGAGATCGTCTCTCTTTCGGCGACGTTGCCGTTCGACAAGGCCCTGCTGGTGATCAGCGACGTGAGCAAAAAATATGCGAGTAAGATCCTCGTCAACGAGACGGCCCTGACGGCGCCGACCGGCGTCGATATCAACAACATGCACTGGCTGCAGGCGCTCGAAACGATCCTCCACGCAAACAACTGCTGGTACGAGGAGAAGGAGGAATACTTCCGCATCTTTGCCCTGAACGGCGCAACGGTCACCATGGGCGCCGATAATAAGGTCGTGGCGCTGCGCGTCGATACCACCGGACGCATGGTCATGCACGCGCGCGACGTGAAGATCTCCACGTGGTTCTTTTCGCTCGATGTCCAGAAGTCGCTGAACTACGGGATCAATTGGAATTTCTTCTACTCCGGCGATTCCTCCGTTTCCAAACCGGCCGTCAAGTTCGGCGGGAACTTGATCGGCGGACTGCCCGATCCGACGGCATCGGGATCTACAACGACGTCGCAGGACAATAATTTTGTGGGTAAGATCATACCGTCGATCAATTTCGGGAATATCAGCGCGCTTGTCTCCCTCTTCCAGGGGAATAACCTCGGCGAGGTGCTCTCCAGTCCGTCGATCGTCGTCAGTTCCGGCAAAAAAGGCGGGATCCTGATCGGACAGAAATTCTTCACGAACACCAAGGATATCTCCGGAAACACCATTCAAAAAGAGCAATCGGCGGGTATTTCCATCGATGTCGTGCCCACGGTCTACGAAGAGAACGGATTGAAATTCGTCAATCTCGATATTGCGGTGTCCCGTTCCACCCGAAGCGGCACCACCGATCCTGTCATCAATACATCCGAAGTGAAGACGTTTTCAGTGCTGTACGACGGGGAAGAATTGGTGCTCGGAGGACTCTACAATAACACCGAGACGACCGAACGCGGGGGCATTCCGATATTAAAGGACCTGCCATGGTGGGTGTTCGGATTGAAATATGTGTTCGGGTACGACAAGGCGCTGACGTCGAAACAGGAACTCATCATCCTGCTCAAAGTCGATGTTGTTCCGAGCATCGAAGAACGTGTGGCGGCGAAATCGAAGGAATTTGAAAATCTGATCCAGCATCAGATGGAGAGCGACTCGAAGGATATCGAGCGGAGAAAATCAAAAAAAGAGTAAGCGGTTCGGCGGGAGCGCCGCACGCTGTATGGGCGCGTGCGTTGCCGTGTTTCGCGCAACGAGAGAGGGTATGAGTATGAGCAGTGCAACAATTCGGACAACGATGATGGGACTGTCTATGAGAAAAGTGTATGCATATGCCGCGGTCGTCATTGCGGCAGGGATGGGAATTTTTTCATGTACGAAACCCCTTGACACGGCCGTGAGCTATTCGGTCAGTGTGACGGGGACCGTTCTGCGGAAGAATTTATTGCCGCTCGACAGCGTGACAGTGATCACACTCGATCCGATCCGACGTGATACCGTGAAAAATGCGGACGGATCGTTCACGATCAGCTTTTCATCGGCCGAACCGTCCGCCGTCACGACCACGGTGACATTCTCGCGCCCGCGCTTCTACGATACCACACTCACGATCACGTACAGCTCGACGATCACCACAGTCAAACTGCAGGCGATCGTGATGCGGGCGATCAACCCGGCCGAAGACGTCATCGTGACCGGACTGCCTTCCCTCAGACCCGTGTCCATTGTGTACATCGGCAGCAGCGAGAAGTCCCTCTCCATCAATGGAAGCGGCGGCGTGGATGTGACATCGCTCACGTTCGAAGCCCGCGATTCGCTCGGCAATCCGGTGGATCTCGTGAATAAAGTGGTCATGAAGTTCCGGTTCATCATCCGTCCCGATTTGCTCACGGCCTTCAACCGGGACACGATCAGCACCAACAGCGCCGGCAGAGCCACGGTCATTCTTGCCGCCGGACAAAGAGCCGGCATCGTCCAGGCTCAGGCATTGGCGTTAGTAGTGAAAAGCAACGGTGTGAACGATACGATCAAATCGCCCCTCGCGTCGCTTCCCATCTACGGCGGGGCGGCGGACAGCAGCCACTTCTCGATCGGAACAACAAAATATAACGTGCCGGGTGCGGTCAAATTCAACCTGCGTGCTCCCATCACCGCGCTTGTCGGCGACAAATTCGGCAACCCGGCGCAGCCCGGAACCGTCGTGTACTTCACGACGACAGGCGGCGTGATACAGTCGTCGGCCTCCTCGACAGCGGACGGACTCGTTGCGGTCGACCTTATCACCGGCAATCCCATCCCGCCGTCCGGCTTTGCCGTCATCACGGCGCAGATAGCATCCGGAACACCGAACGGCGCCATCGCCGTCGGGAACGGTACGGGCCTGAGCGGCATCGCGCTGTCCAAAAAGGGGCTCGGCGATGAGGGCATTCCCCAGCCTCTGAAATCATATGTTGCTTCAACCGTTGAGGGATCCCAGCCGGCGAGTACGAAATCGATCTTCTCCAGGTCCATGAATATTCTTCTCAGCGGCGCGACTACCATCAGCACTGCCGATACGGCCTTCGTGATCACGACCGGTTCGGAAAGAAAAATTGATTTCTTCGTCGGCGATGCGAACGGGAATCCGCTCGCCGAAGGTACAACGGTGAAAGTCACCGGCGCCGGCCTCGATACCTCCGGTGTCGCATTGAGCGGCGATGTGGACAAGCTCATTCCCGACACGCAGGACAAGGCATACACGCATTACAGTATTCTGTTGACGGACAAGCGCGTCACGAATTTGTTCACGGGTAAAAATATCAACATCACGATCGAAGTGAATAGTCCGAACGGCAATACGAAAAAATCGCTGAACGGATATTTGCCGCCGGCGGGCTCGGACAGTGCAACAGCGGGATATCCGGATACAACGCATACGACCGTGACGACAGACAAGGTCAATTACGCGTGGTATGGCTCGGGCGGACAGCCCATCGGGAAAGTGGTGGTGCAGCTCGGAGATAAATTCGGACATCCGGTCGTGTTGACACAGGTGACGTTTGCGACGACGGCAGGCCGCATTTCCGGTTCGATGCAGACCGATGTCAATGGCCGTGCGGAAGCATCCTTGCTCGGCGGATTCCCGCTGCCGCCCAACGGGATCGGCACCGTGACCGTTTCAGCGGTAGGATCGGGGAAGGCAATAATCAGCAAGTCTGTCTCGTTCGTGTATGGATATCTTCCGCTCATCAGCGTTGCCGATACGAATTTTGTCGTCATTCCCGGCGCGGATAAAAAGATCAACTTCACCGTCGCCGACCTGTATGGCAACCCGCTTCCGCAGGGAACAACGATACGCGTGTCGGGCATCGGATTGGATACCGGAGGCGTCGTGCTGAGCGGCGACGTCTCGACAATTCTTCCCGATACAAAGGATAAGGTCTATACGCAGTACAGCGTACTGGTTGCAGATAAACGAACGACCAACCGCACGTACGGCAAGCAGATCGATCTGACGATCGATGTGGTCAGTCCGACGGGCACGTTGAAAAAAGCAATCAAGGGATATCTCGGGCCTGCGGGTTCGGACACATCGAAAGTGGGCATTCCGGATCTCGCACATTTCACACTCTTCACCGATAAGACAAATTATCCGTGGTATGGGGCAAATGGACAACCGATCGGAACAGTCGTTGTTCAATTGGGCGATAAATACGGGAATCCGATACCGCTCACACCGGTCACGTTTACAACAAATGCTGGCCGCATCACCGGGTCTGTCACGACGGACAATAACGGACGTGCGGAAGCGTCGCTGCTGGGAGGGCTTCCGGTGCCGGCAGACGGAATCGGCAGGGTCACCGTATCGACGCCAAGCGGCAGCGCTCCGGGACTCATGAAACAGATATCGTTCTTCTATACCGGTTCGCCGATCCTGTCGTTCCCGACATTAACGAAGATAGACACCGTTACCTCAATTGGCGACGGAGCCTATCAGGATGTGATGTTCATCATTGCTGATACCATCGGCAATCCGGTGGCTGCAGGAAATACTGTCACTGTCACAGTCACAGGCGCCGGCGCTTCTGACATCGTATTGTCTCAGGATGTCAATACGGTCACGGACGGCATACGCACCAACTTTGCATTCAGGGCAACGGATGCACGTGCGGATGCCGGGGCAGGCGGTGAGCTCAGTTTCCAGATCAAGGTCGCGGGGGTCACGGGAAATGTCAGCAGAACGCTGCATGGCGTGCTGCTCGGCGTCGATAATATCACCGTTTCTCCTTCTGCACGCCAGCCGTCGAAGATCGCTTGGATCGGAGCTACAGCATCCGACATTTCGATTGCCGGTGTGGGTGCGCTTGAAAACGCCGTCATCACTTATGAGGTCCAGGATTCGCTCGGGCAGGCGATCGATAAATCGAAACGGGTATACGCCCGGTACGAGCGGCAGTTCTATCCGAACTCGACTGTCAATAGTAATGACATGCCAAGAGTGATCCCAAGTGCGGACAGCACGAACGATCAGGGGAGGCTGTTTTATTCGGTCGTCAGCGGGACGGTGGCAGGCACGTTCCAATTGGTCGTCATCATTAATGTGAACGGAACGGATATCAGATCTTCACCCGTCAGGCTTTCGGTGCATAGTGGGTTCCCGGATCAGGATCATTTCACGCTGATGACATCATTATTTACAACATGGTACGGGGGGAGGCCTAGTTTTTCAGTCGCGGTCGGCGACACATTCAGCAATCCGGTCTCGGTCGGGACGGCAGTCTACTTCCATACGCAGTCAGGCGTGATACCAACAGGAAAAGATAATTTCAACGCCTATACCGATCCATCCGGATTCGCGTCGGTGTCGTTATTGGCGGTGAATCCACTTCCTGATCGGGCGCCCTATTGCTACGTGCCCGGTCCGACCGATCTCTATTATAACGAAATCGGCGGGGCGCAGCCGCGCATTGGATATTTCTGGGTCACTGCACAGACGCAAGGCCGGTTCAACAACTATGTCTCCGCGAACGTGCTGATACTAGAATCCGTGCCAACGAGCAATATCAACTTCGTGCCGGCAATCCCTGATCCGGTCATCATACCGAGGGGAAAGCAATCGGACCCGATATCGATACGGATCTATGACGCGAATGGAAATCCGCTTCCTGCCGGAACAACGATCGACGTAACAGTCGATTATCCCGCCACGTCCGACGGCACGGTGAAGTTCGGCGTATCCGGAGACACGCACTCGATCATTCCCAATAGCGGATACGCTCGTTTCAGAGGGCCGGGCGTCACCGACTTTTCGTTCCGTGTCGTGGATCAGACTGTCGGCGGATCGAGTCCGACCCAATCTGTGATCGTGAACGTCGTTGTGAAGATCGATGCGAATACTACGTTCACCAAGAGCTTTACCGCGACAGTGCAATAAACAGTGAGCTGCAGAAACACGACAGGCTCCTCATCGGTTCTATCGATGAGGAGCCTGTCGTCGTGTACGATCGGGATGGAATAAATAGTAGGGAGGAACTATGGTTCAGACGAGATGGTTGTCCTTGTACCATTCGTATGTTTGCCGGACAGCATCGCGAAACGGGGTGACCGTATAGCCGAGATCGCGTGCGGCCTTGTCCGAGCTGTACCAATTGAACAACCCCGCGCCCGAGACGAGCTCGGATGTGAGCATCGGTTCGCGGTGCGTGAGCGCGCCCCACAGGTCAAAGAGTCGCGCTCCGAATGTGACGCCGAAGAGCGGAAGGCGAAGGAAGGGCGGGCGGTTGCCGGTGATCTGTGCGGTGATAGTGAACGCCTGGCGGTGCGTGAGGTTTTCGCCGCCCAGAATGTAGCGCTCGCCCGGAGCGCCCCGGAGCGCCGCAGCGATCATTCCCTCGACAACGTCGTTCACGTAGACGACGTTCATGCCGCCCGCGGGATAAAAGAGCGCGAGTCCGTGCGCGACGGTGCGTATGATGGCGCCGCCGTTGAACGCCGTGTCGCCCGGGCCGATGACGACGCCCGGATTGACAATGACGGCGTTCAGTCCCCGCCGGACGCCGTTCATGACCTCGGATTCGGCTCTCCGCTTCGATTCCTTATAGCCGTTATTGCGATTCTGCCAGTTGTAGGGAGACGCTTCGTCCGCGGTTGCGCCTTGCACTGCGGGGTATCCGATGGCCGCGATGGAACTCGTATGCACGAGCCGTTCAACGCCTTCCGCGAGGCAGGCATCGACCACCGAACGCGTGCCGTTCTCATTGACATCGAACATGGCCGCGTGCCGCGGCTTCCAGAACGATATCATCGCAGCCGCATGGAAGACGGTATCGTGGCCGCGCACATGCGCGCGGAGCCCTTGCGCGTCCAGGACGTCGCCCAGGCAGTGCCGGACATTCAGACCGTTGATACGCGATGTGTCGGACGAAGTACGGTGCAGCACGGAGACGGAATAGCCGCGGCGCACGAGAGCGGCGGCGAGGTTCGAACCGATAAACCCCGTGCCGCCGGTGATGAGTATGTTTTTCATGTGGGAATGTGTCCGCTCGCCATGCACGGAATTCCGCATCCGGAATGCTTACGTACTCAGGAGCGCATGGCGAGCAATGACGAAAGGGTTACGAATTGCGCTTGATGAAATCGACCAGATGCGTATTGAACTCTTCGGGATTTTCGATGTTGCTCATGTGCCCGGCCTTGGAGATCATTTGCAGTTCGGCGTTCGGTATTTTTTCCTTCATCGCTTTTGCCTCTGCCGGGGAAATCAGTGCGTCCTTTTCGCCGTGCAGGATGAGTACGGGGGACTGGATCGACTTCAGCACAGGGCTCGTGTCCGTCCGTGCGGCGAGGGCGACGAGCGTGCCGCACAGCGCAATGGGCGCCATGCGTTCGATCATACTTTGCAGCGAGCGGACGGCTTCCGGTTTGGTCTCGAACGATTCGGGCGCGACAACGTGTTTCATGAATTCTTCCGCGAAGACGCGAGTCCCGTCCGTCCTGATCATCTTGATGTGTGCCGACCGTTTTACCTTTGCTTCGTTCGAATCAGGCTCGGCTTTGGTGTCGCATAAGACGATCGCTTTAATCCGGTTCGGATGGCGTTCGAGCGCCCGCAGCGCGATGTATCCGCCCATGGACAATCCGACGACGATTGCCTGGCGTATCTTCAAATGGTCCATCATTGCGATGAGATCGTCCACAAAAAATTCGACAGTGAAAATGCCCTGGCCGATCTCGCTTTCACCATGGCCGCGGACGTCGTAGGCGACGAGCCTGTTGGTTCCCGAGAGCGCCTCCGTTTGGCCGCCGGGGAACATCCACATCTTGTGCGTGAACGGGAAGCCATGGATGAACACGACAGGCTGTGCGGTCGAGATGCCAATATCGATGTAATGCGTTAACGAATTATTAATGACTGCTTTCATGCATTGTCCTTTGTGCAATAGCGGGCATCAATGGGGCCCGGGTGACGCCCGGGCCCATTGAAAGGTGGTCGATGGCAACGGAACGTCCGCTTAGTGCCGCTGGTTCATGGGAACAAAATCCCGCTTGTCGTGTCCGGTGTAGATCTGCCGGGGGCGCGCAATTTTCTGCTCGGGGTCGATGAGCATTTCCTGCCAGTGGGCAAGCCATCCCGCCGTGCGGGGAATGGCAAAGAGCACGGGGAAAATGTCGACGGGGAAGCCCATGGCCTGGTAGATCAGCCCGGAATAGAAATCCACATTCGGGTAGAGCTTCCTCGACATGAAATACTCGTCTTCGAGCGCGATGCGTTCCAGTTCGAGGGCGATGGTCAACTTCGGATTCTTTCCCGTCACTTCGAAAACCTCATCGGCGAGCCGCTTGATCACCGTTGCGCGCGGATCGAAGTTCTTGTAGACCCGATGGCCGAATCCCATGAGTTTGCCTTCGCCGGCTTTGACCTTCTTGACGAAGTCGGGCACGTTCTTCACATCGCCGATCTGATCGAGCATGCGCAGCACGGCTTCATTTGCGCCGCCGTGGAGCGGGCCGTAGAGGGCCGCCGCCGCCGCTGCCGTTGCCGAATACGGATCGACCAGGGAACTTCCCACGCCGCGCATAGCGCTCGTGGAGCAGTTTTGTTCATGATCGGCGTGAAGGATGAACAGCGTGTCGAGCGCGCGGATAAGCGTTTGGGGCGGATTGAATTTTTTCGTTCCGCGCTTGAACATCATGCTCGAAAAATTTTCGATGAATCCCAGATCGTCTTCGGGGTACACGTACGCCATGCCCAAGCGGTGGCGGAAGGCGAACGCGGCGATCGTTGGTACTTTCCCGATGAGCCGGCGTATCTGCTGGCGCCGCACCTCCGGATCCAGTACTTTCGATGCCTGGGGATAGAACGTCGAGAGCGCAGCCACGGTGCTGATGAAGATGCCCATCGGATGCGCGTCGTACCGGAATCCTTCGATGAGCTGCTCGATGTTCTTGTGGATGAACGAGTGCTGCTTGATCTGTCCTTCCCAATCGGTCAGCTGTGGGGCGGTCGGCAGCTCGTTCCGAAAGAGGAGATGCGCCACTTCAAGGTATGTGCACGTATCGGCCAGCTGTTCTATGGGATATCCGCGATAGCGAAGGATTCCCTTATCGCCGTCGATATAGGTGATGGAACTTCTGCAGGACGCCGTGTTCATGAACGACGGATCGTAGGTCATCAGTCCGAAATCTTCGGGGTCCTCCTTGATCTTGCGGAGTTCCGTGGCGTTGATTGTACCGGAAGTGATGGGAATTTCGTACTGCTTTCCGGTTCGGTTGTCGGTGATCGAAAGCGTTTCCTGTGCCATTGTTCTCCAGAAAATAGTTGTTGATTAGTGGAACGATGCAGCCGGCGTGAACACCGGCCGCGTCTATTATTATGTTATTACGATAGTCGTGTCACACTGCCGCGTCGGCGAAGCGCGACAAGCGCTCGGCCGAATCCTTCTCGACCTCGGCGTGCAGGCTGCCGCCGTGCGAATCCATGGTGACGATTGCCGGAAAATTCTTCACATGCATGTGCCACATCGCTTCGGGAATGCCGAACTCGATGAAGTCGACGCCGCTGACATCCTCTATGCATTCGGCGTAATACTGCGCCGCTCCTCCGATGGCGTTCAAGTACACGCAGCCGTGCTCTTTGAGCGCCGCCAATGTCTTCGTGCCCATGCCGCCTTTGCCGATGACGGCGCGGATGCCGAATTTGCGTATGATCTCCGCTTCGTAGGGCTCCTCCCGGCCGCTGGTGGTCGGGCCGGCTGCCTTGACCTTCCACTTGGCGCCTTCCTGTATCATCACAGGGCCGCAGTGGTAGAGCGCCTGGCCGTGAAGGTCGACGGGCGCATCGTGATGCATCAGGTGCGCGTGGATCGCATCACGTCCCGTGAACATCGGGCCGTTGAGCATGACGACATCGCCGACATGCAAGGCGCGTATCTGGTCTTCTGAGAAGGGGGCTGTCAACGCGATCTCCTTGCCCGTGAGCGTGATGCCGGCGCCGCTGCCCATGGCAATGGGAGGTGCATCGTCCTTATACAGCCATCGCTTGATCGCGCCGGTCGCCGCATCGAGTATCACGCCCTGACGCCGGAATGCCCAGCAATTGTATGCGACCGACACGAAAAAACTGGCGGGCAGCCTGTTCAAGGCGCCGATCTTGCATCCGATGAGCGTCGCGTTGCCGCCGAAACCCATTGTACCGATGTTCAGCGTGTTGGCGCTTTCCACGATCGCAGCCTCAAGCGCGGCAAGTTCGGGTACGGGATTCGTATCATCGAGCGATCTGAATAACTGTGCCTTGGCACAATCGTAGCCGGTGGTGCGGTCTCCGCCGATCGCAACGCCGACCGCGCCGATGGAGCAGCCGTGTCCCTGAGCCTGCCAGACGGCGTGCATGATGCATTTGCGGACCCCGTCGAGCGTGCGTCCCGCCTTGCCCAGATGTTCGATCTCCGTCGGCAGGGAGTATTGGATGTTTTTGTTCTCGCACCCGCCGCCTTTTAATATCAATTTGATTTCGATCTCGTCGGGATTTTCCCACTGTTCGAAATGCATCACCGGCGTCCCCGTGCCAAGGTTGTCTCCGCTGTTCTTGCCGCTGAGCGAGTCGACGGAATTGGGACGCAGCGTTCCTTTTTTTGTAGCATCGGCAATTGCTTCGCGGATCATCTTCTTCATCTCGATCTGATTGGCGCCGACCGGAGTATGGATGATGAACGTGGGCATGCCCGTATCCTGACAGATCGGTCCCGCGCTGCCGCACGCCATGTCGATATTCACCGCGATGGTTTCAAGTGCAAGCGCCGCGCGCGTGTTCGGCGTTTCGGCCGCCTGCGCCTTCACGATCGCCCTGCGAATGTCAGGCGGCAAGTTGGACGATGTGTCGGTGATAAGTTCTGCGATGCTCTGTTTGAACGTGATCATTATGGATAATCCTTGAAAGAATGCTTAACGGGAGATGGTATCGGTCCAATACGACGTCTTGTCGCCCGTGTTGATGAGTGATATTTTTACCGGTATGATGGACAGGTGCGCACTTCCGCCGACGAGCTGCTGTGTGATGTCGAACTTGAACCATACCTTGAAAAAAATATTCTGCTCGCTGCCCTTTGCTGCGCGCGCGAGATCATTGTTGACGTGCCAGATGAATTCAGGGTCGGTGTTTGCGACGATATGCGCGTATTTGTATCCCCGCTTCTTCGACTCGCGGATGAGCACGTACGGGTTCGGCACGCATGTCACTGCAACGCGTTCACCTGACGGAGGCACGGTGATGGACGTAGGGGACTGTATCGTGTATGTTTGTTTATCGGCGTCGTAGGCGCGCAGGTCTACTTTCAGGAGAACGGGAAATATGTGCTCTCCGATCTTATTATCATCGTTGAATTTAACTATTGTTTTCCAGAAGGTGTCGCGTTCGTTGCGGATGCGGGCTTGAAATTCCTGTGTCGTCTCAAATTCATTCTTCGATTTCATGGCGTTGGTATACTCGTCCGACGCTTTTTTCAATTCATCCCATACCGATTTCACGACGTCGGCGAATTGTTCATTCGTCAGCGATTCGGCGTCTGCATATTTTTGCACAGGGGATTGAGCAAACGATACCGATGATACGACCATTGCAACAAGCAGCCACGCAGCACAAGCCTTCATAGACATCCTCCTTAATCTTCCAATTTCATTAATATACAAACAAAATCAAAGAGTACATAGTATTTCCCGCTTTTGTTCAAGCATGGTCGGGATGGCCGCGTGCCGTCTGTCGTGCACACATGGTCCGCACAGAGCGTCATTTTTGGAAGAGGACGATGCGGTTTGTGTTCGTTCCGTGGGCGTTGTTGTGTACGCCCCAGATGTTCGATGTTTTGCTGAACTGCTGTTCGTTGATGTACAGGGCCTGGACCGTAAACCCCGAGCCGATCCCCAGCGGAATGACCGCCTCGTCCAATTTGATGGTGCCTTTACGAATCTCTCCGACCTCGAAGGCGACATGTCCGCCTGGCTGCGTGACGCGGAAGAGCTCGGTCAGCACCCCGCGCATGACGGTTGACCATTCTTCCACCGTGCGGCTCATTGTGATCGACTTGCCGATCTCCTTGTCGTCGATATTGTTGAACCAGCAGCGCAGCCAATTATCGCTCGAATACTGCACGATATCAAGGAACGGAGGGGAAGTGACGGTGATGCGCACCGATTCATCAGGTATACACGGCGTGGAGCGGGCATCGCCCTGCATGAACATGGCACTTTCGCCGATCCTCCGTATCGCCTCGCACACGGCGGGAGTGAGCGTTTTGAGCAGCATGTGCGTTTTTTTCAGGATGAGCCGTTTGATGTCTCGATACTCCGGCGTTTGTCCCCGTTGGGTGTTGATGCGCACCTGGCGCTCCCGGCTCGTGGCCTGATTCGGGGGCAGCGTATAGACGGAAAAAAATCCCGGTGAATGTCCGGTGAGCCTGTTCGTGGCAACCATGCGTATCCAGCTGTCGGCCGCATCTTCGGCGCCCGATGCCCGGCGCTCCATGAGGTAGTGCCGGAGCGCGGTTAGTCCGGTTTCCGTGAGGGGGTGAAAAAACATGGAGAGATCGTTCCCTGAGCCCCCTGCGTATGTCATGGGAATCGCTTCGAGCCGCTCCCGGATCTCATCATACGCCGGAAGGAGCAGGCGGGGCTCGGTGAAAATTCTGCTGATCGGATTCACATCGTTGCTCGCCACGCGCCGTCCCGTCATGGCTGCTTCAATGATCGTGGTTCCACGACCGGTGAACGGATCATAGACACGATCGCCCGGATTCGAAAATCGTTCGATGAAGTAGCGGGGCAGTTGAGGTTTGAAACAGGCGCGGTAGGAGATCTCGTGCAGCGGGGATGCCTGGCGCTGCTTCGATGTCCACAATTCATCGACGATCGTCGGATACGAAACCGCAGCGGTGTTCTGGTTATTCATAAGCCCTTTGTTTATGTAGAATGAAAATTTAACGAAAGGGAAATGGAGAAGCAATAATGTCCGGCTCTTAATTATTGCAATTCGATTCGATTGTTGGTACTTTACACGATGAATTCTCTCAATTTTCACAGCTGTTCGGCCCACAGTGCATGAATATTCTTCACGTCTTATCGCAATTCGAAGTCACCGGAGCTGAAACACTTGCAGCGACCATCGCCGACCGCCAGATCGCATGCGGCCACACGGTGACGATCGTTTCCGATACGTTCCATACGGACACTGCTGCCGACGTGATCTCGCTCCCGGTCGGGAAACGGGACATCGCTCAGCGCGTCAGGAATATCGCCTCGCTGCGGTCGCTGATGAGGAACCGATCCATACATCTGGTTCACGCGCATTCACGGGCGGCGAGCTGGGTGTCGTACTTTGCAACGCGAGGGACGGACGTTCCTCTTGTATCCATGATCCACGGCAAGCAGCATATCCATTTTTCATCGAAACATTCGAAAATATTCGGCGAAAAGCTCGTCGCGGTGTGCGAAACGCTGGGGGAACATCTTCAGCGAGATCTCGGCTATGCATCGCGTGATATTGCGGTCATACGCAACGGCATCGATCTCGGATTTTGGCATCCCATACCGGTGGCGGCTTCGCAATGGCCCAAGAAAATCATCGCTCTCGTCGGCCGGCTGTCCGGCCCGAAGGGGGAAGTGGCGCGGAAAATAACGGAAGACGTATTCCCTCAAATTTTTGCGGCGCATCCGGATGCCGAACTTCACATTGTCGGCGGCATGAACAATGCAGACCGCTTAACGGATTCGATCGCCCGGGTCAATGCCCGACTCGGCGCCACTGCCGTGCGTGCCGTGGGTTTCATCAAGGATGTGAGGCAGGTCTATTCTTCTTCCACACTGATCATCGGTTCCGGCAGAGTGGCAATGGAAGCCCTCGCGTGCGGCGCAGCGGTGGTGGCAGTGGGCGAATCGAGCTATGTGGGGCTTGTCGATCGAGACACACGGGGCCTGGCCCTTGCCACGAATTTCGGCGACGCGGGAGATGCCTCGGATATGGATGTCGAAAAAGCCGTGCGCGATATTGTGAGTGCGCTCGCTCATGCACCGTCCATCTCCCGCTGGGGAATGGAGTTTGCCCTTCAGGAATTCGATGCCGTGCACATTACACGCGAACTCTTCGCCGTGTACGCCGATGCGATCGCGTCAAAGCGCGGCATCAGTGAAATTCCCGTGCTGATGTATCACCGCGTCACCGACGGCATTCCCCGCGGCACGAAACATGGGATCTATGTGACGGCTCGCGAATTCGAACAACAGCTGCGCCTGCTCAAGCGAAAAGGATGCACGACACTGACGCTGCGCGACATGGGCCGGATCGTCCGCGGAGAAACGGTCATTCCGCCAAAGCCGGTCCTGTTAACGTTCGACGACGGATATGAGGACAATTATCTCCATGCGTTTCCGCTCCTTCGAGAGTACGGCATGAACGCCACAATCTTCGTGCTTGGCGATCCGTCCATCCGGACGAATCTGTGGGACGTTCACGACGGCGAGCCGGAAGCGGCCCTGATGAGCGACGAGCAGTGCAGGGAAATGGTCCGGTACGGCATCGACTTCGGAGCTCATACGATGCATCATGTTAACCTTACCAGTGTTCCCCCGGATCGCGCCCGGCAGGAAATTGAAGAATCAAAAAAACTGCTTGAACAGCGTCTCCAGAACGAGGTCACGTCGATTGCCTATCCGTACGGTGCGGTGAACGAAGAGATCAAAGCGCTCGCCAGGCATGCCGGATATACATTCGGCGTTGCGACGGATTCAGGCGGCAAAAATATCTGGAAGGATCCATTCGAGATCCGCAGGATCCCTGTTTTTCCGGGGGCCTCCCGGTTTTCGTTCTGGAAGAAAACTACGGGACGCTATCACGCATATAAAAAGGTTCACTAGTCATGTTCATCGATTCACATGCGCATTTGTTTAACGCCGAGTACGAAAACGATATCAACGACGTGCTTCAAAGGGCGCGCGACGCGGGGGTGGAATACTGCATTGTGCCCGGGACCAATCTCGAAACGAGCAAACAGGCTGTCGCTTTGGCCGACCGGTTCGAGGGCATGTACGCCGCCGTCGGATTTCATCCGCTCGATCTTGCAGAGTGGAACACCGGGTCGCTTGGAGAGATAGAAGCATTACTCGTTCATCCGAAGGTCGTTGCCGTGGGAGAGATCGGCATCGATTATTATTATGACCGCTCGCCCCGCGAACTGCAGCGGCAGGTCTACCGCGCGCAAATGGAACTCGCCGTGAAGCACGGCCTGCCTGTGATCGTCCACACACGCGATTCAATGGACGATGCCGTCGCTGTCGCCGACGATGTCGTTGCCGCTCATCCGGAATGGAGGAAAGAACGGAAACATCCCAAGGGCAAATACGAGTCGCTCAAAGGGGTCTTTCATTGCTATTCCGGCGATGCCCAGACGGCATCACGTCTGATCCGACTCGGATTTTTAGTGTCGTTTCCCGGAGTGCTGACATTTAAGAATAACACCGCCGTTGAGGTCCTGCGCACGATCGGATACGATCATATGATGCTCGAAACCGATTCGCCATACCTCACCCCCGCGCCGCATCGCGGCAAGCGCAACGAACCGTCGTACATCCCGCTCATTGCGAAGAAGGCCGCCGAGATCTGCGGCGCATCGGTGAATGATATTGAACGCACATCGACATACAATGCGCTGAAACTCTTCGGCATGGGCCCGCTGCCAGAGCCGGTGATCACGTACGAGCTTGGCGAATCGCTGTACATCAACCTGACGAATCGGTGCAATGCCGACTGCGAGTTCTGCGATCGGAAAGGCGATGCGGTGATCAAAGGCTATAATCTGAAGATCACGCGCGAGCCCGATGCCGGGGAGGTGATCGCACGGATCGGCGATCCCGCGCGTTATCGCGACATCGTGTTTTGCGGATACGGCGAGCCCACCATCCGGTTTGATGTGCTGAAGGAAGTGGCGGCATGGATCAAGACGCACGGCGGATCCGTTCGCCTCAATACGGACGGCCACGGCTCGATCATCAACAAGCGGAACATTGCCCCTGAACTGCAGGGGCTCGTGGATGTCGTGTCCATCAGCCTGAATTCGATCGATCCGGTGCAGTACGGCGCGCTGATGAATCTTGACGGACCAACCTATCATGCGGCAATGGTCGACTTTGCGCGGGAGGCAAAGAAGTACGTGGCGGACGTCGTGATGACCGTGGTGGGGATTCCCGATATCGACCTGGAAGAGACAAAGAGATTCGTCGATGAGGAGATCGGCGTGAAATATCGCATCCGGCCGTATTTTTAAAATTCGGTAACTACTCAGAGTAACCTATTGTCCATGTCATTCTGAGGGAGCGTGGCGACCGAAGAATCTAAAAAACATGCGCACCGATGCAACGGCGGCGAGTTGCTTCCGGGAAAAAAGTGCGCCTTTCGTGCAGGCACAAAAAAAAGCCGACTCAGTACTGAGTCGGCTTTTTTTGTGTATGATGCGCAGTGTTTAGTAGGGAATTTCCTGTCCGAACACGTTCAGTTTCCCGTTCATATGTTTCGATGGATTGATGATCTTCCAATTTGCATCGACGACGTCTGAATGGCAGTTGCTGCAGGTATTGACAGGCAAATGTGTGCCGCCATTTAAAGCCGTCTTCGGCAGCGCGCGATCGCCGAGCGAGGCCTTCGTTACATCCCCGTGACATGTTCCGCATGCGGCAGCGTTCCCGGAGACGTCATTCCACATAGGTGCGTTCGTCGGGTTGCCGTTCTTGAAATTGCCATGACAGTACGTGTTGGAGCATTTGATTGTCGCCGAAGAGTACGATGGAGCGGGAATAAATGTCGGCAGTGTCGACGCATACGGCGCGGATCCGCTTGTGCCCACAACGTTCGTCTTCGTGAATGCAATGGTTCCCGTCGAATCGAATCGAACCTGGGCATACTGTTGCGTAGCATCGATGTGTCCAGGTGCAGTTAGCGTGCTCGGCACCACGTGGCAATTGTTGCATTGAAGCGTCGTGGCCGAAAGAGTGCCGCCGCCGGTCAAGTGTCGTTGATGCATGCCTACGCCGCGTGCGGAGGACAACGTGTTCCCGGCCAGATCGGTCGGAGGCGCGACGAATGTCGCGGCGATCGTTGCGGCTTTGGTCACATCGCCGTGGCATGTGGTGCAGTTCTCAGGGCCGTTTGGCTTGGTATGGCACGTGAGACACGAGATAGCCAGAGGTCCGCCCGCATAATTCGTGCCGTGGCACTTCGTGCATGAGCTCAGGCTCCAATTCTTCGCTGCAATGACCTTGCCGTGGAAATTTGCCGATGACGGCGATGACATTCCGGTCGCGTGCGTATGGCAGGCGTTGCACGATTTGCCGGACATGCCGCCGTTGTAATCTGTGCCGTGGCAAAGCGTGCATTTTTGCATGTTTCCGTTACGGGCTGCAATGATCTTGCCGTGGAAATTCGCCGAATCAGGCGACGCCACTCCGGCCGAATGATTGCTCTTATGGCAGCCGTTGCAGGATTTTTGCGATGAACCGCCGTTATAATCCGTGCCGTGGCATTTCGTACACGATTTGGTGTCCCCATTCTGCGCGGCGATGGCGGTGCCGTGAAAATTTGCAGATGCCGGCGAGGCCCATCCGTCCTGGTGCACATCGACACTGAGCGTTGGCGTGGCTGGATTTTCATTCTTCAGTTTGCTGCAGCCGAAGAATCCGAGCACGCACACGATGATAATGGAAAGAGATAATTTTTTCATGAAAGCCTCGTTGTTATTTTCTACCATGGCAATAACCGCAGAACCCTTGTCCCGAAACACCGTTTGGACGCGCATTCGCGTCGGTGTGGCAGACAAAGCATGTCGCACCCGGCGAGGTGTGCCAATCGCCGTGAGTATCGCTCATAAACCCGCTCTTGTGCGTTTTAGGATTGGTGTGTTTCACGCCGTCGCTGTCCATATGGCATCGTACGCACGCCGGCTCGCTGCCCGATACATCGTGGCAGGCTGCGCATTGTTCGATGTCGCGGCGCGCCGCATCGGCATGTCTGCCGCCGCCGCTGCCATAGCCGCCAAGGACCACGAAACCGACGGTCTGATGCGAGACCGGAAGAACGCCGCCGACTGATGCGGAACCATTCTGATGGCAGTCGTTGCAGAACTGCTGCGATTTGTGACATGTCATGCAATCGCTTGTTTTTCCCTTGGCCTCGATAGCATGTGTAAATTTGAAATTGAGATCATGAACAGACTCGCCGGCAAGCGCTTTGGCTTTATCCGTGCCGAGCGTGCGGGGGGAGATCATGCCCGTTTTCTGTTGCGGCGAGATCTTCGTGAGATTCGTTCCGTCATGGCATTGTGCGCACCAGTTTTCGTCGTGGCACGATTGGCATTTGTTGTCGTACGAATTCAAGCGCGCGAGACGGCTGTGGTCTTTCCTGAAATTTCCCTTCGTGTGAGATTTCGGGAAGAGCCCTGCGACATTTTTATGGCATGACTCGCATTGTCTGCCGGCGGTAATTTTATCGTGGCATGTCACGCATGTGGCCATGGCGGGAGCGACGTGTGTGCCCGGCGCTTCGACGGTGGCGATGTCCTTGTGGCATGTGATGCATTCAACCTTGCGGCCGATGTGCTCCTTATGGTTGAATGTCAGGTCACGCACCGGGGTGACAGACGGTTTTTCAGGCGAATCGCTGTCGTGACAGAACTTGCAGTTGTTGGCAAGCTGGTCTTCGTGACAGCCCTTGCACACATCGTGGCCGGGAATGATCTTGTCGGTCAGCTTCTCGTTGCCCGCGATTTCCTCGTGGCATGTGACACATTCGGCGCCGGAATCGATATGGAGCTTATGCGAGAATTTTAAGAATGTGTTCGGCTTTTCCGTTCCGGCATTCGACGATGATCGGCCGAACATCAGGAACATCGCAGCACAGAGTACCAGCGTGAAGACAGAAATAGTTTTTTTCATTATAAGCCCTCAAAACATTCGTTGTGTGACATCGTAAGGCGTCCGGCCGCTTAGAGCAATTCCGACAATTTCTTGCTGAAGAGATAACTGAATCTCAGAAAGACGCGAACATCGTTGTTGTACACAGGATTCTGTATCCATTGTGCCGTGATGTCGGCAGCAACCGCAGCAGACGGGCGGTATGTCAGGCCGAGATTGGCATTCATCACAGTGTTCGACGCCGCATCGGCCGAGATCTTGTATGTCGCATAGCCGAAACCAAGGGCGGGGACAAATTTTCTGTCGGCCGTCGGGTAGGCAGCCTGGATGGAGATGCCGCTGAAATCGCCGGCGAGTCCGGTGTTGCTCGAGTACGACGCGCTGATGAAATCGTACGTGCCGCCGACGCGTATGCGGCCGCTGTTGTCGTCGGAATATTTCACATATCCATAACGGGCATACGCGCGTGCGATCGGCGAGAATTCATATTCCAGGCCGCCTTCAGCTTCCTGTGTTTCGTTATAATTGAAGACGGAGAAAATGGAATTGTATTGGAGCAGCGGCATGCGATACATATAGTCTGCGGTCACCGCCAGCGACGAGGAGAGGCCGACGCGGCCCGATGCTTCGACGCGATGCACGCGCTCGTTGTTCATATCGTAATCGGTGCGCATGTAGACGTTCGTGCCGCTCGTGATATCGTAACGGAGATCGAAACCGGCCATTTCCTGTTCCACCGGCTGGTAATACATGACGACGACCGTAGGATTGAAGAGCGAATCGAATTTTGTCAGATTGAACGCATCGCGTTTGAGCGAGCGCTTCATGTAGCTGAATTCCACATTGACATCGGTGAAGGGAGTGGCGCTGATCTGTCCGCCATAGAACCCATTATCGGCGCTTGCGTCCTTGAAGAGGAACGTGCGCGTATCGATGAGGGAGTACCCGCCGAATGCCTGGGCTCCGACGAGCCCGTCGATGAGCGAGAGTTTCATCACGCCGCCGTCGAGAAAGCCGCTGCCGACACCCGAAAGCACGAACTGCCTGCCCACGGAAATATCCGCGACATCGGCGATGCGCCGCGCTTTGAATGTCAGTTGGGAGATCCGGAGCTCGTCGTCCTTCGTGTCGCCGAAATCCCTCGAATACTGGCCGTTGATGTTGAACCCGAACTTGCTGCCGAGCACATCGGCCTGTACCGTTTCATAGAAACGGGCAAGGGTGATGCTCGTCGCCGATGCGGTGGATGACCCACTTGGGGTTGTGGTTTCTCTCGCCTGCCACGTATAGAACGATGTGCTCGACCGGCCCGAAAGATACTGAGCCTGGCACGCCATGCTGATGAGAAAAAGAGAGAGTAGTAAAGTTGTTTTCATAAGGGGTTGTCCTTGCAATTTTCCATAACAGATCTTTTCAATAATTGTGCCATAAACAAAAAGGGGAATTCAGGCAAAATGGGCTGTTTTCTGGAACAACTTTTCACACTAATGAGAATTTGCAAAAAAATATTTCTGAAAAGTGGGAAAATGCGGCCACGGTCCCTCTGTTCAGCATCTCTCTCTTATTCCGGTATCCGCAGCCTACGCTCCATGAGGAGGTCGATCTGCGGATCGTCGCCGAGCTGGAAAATGTGCGATCCGACTTCCTCGAACCCCCACCGATGGTAGAATGCAAGCGCTCGTGCATTGTGTTCCCATACGCCGAGCCAGACAACGTCGCAGCATTTGTGCTGCGCCTCATGCAGGCACCGTTCCATTAGGAGCGAGCCGATCCCGGTGCGGAAATATTTTTTCTCCACGTAGAGCCTGGCTATTTCAACCGGGTAGGTTCCGGTCACGCAGGACGGGGCATTGCCGCCCACAAGTTTCACAGACCCGGCTATGGCACCGTCCGATTCTGCAATGAAAAATTGTATGTTCGGGTTGATAAGTTCGCGCGCCTGCGTATCGGGTGAGAATGTCATGGCAAGGTAAGCCCGCATATTCTCTTCGGTGTTGTATTCTGCAAACGTCTCGAAAAATGTGCGGGCGCCGAATTCCGCGAGGATCAGATTGTCCGCCTGGACGGCATTCCGTAGTGCGATCACAGCCTTCCCATCAATTTTCCCCAGTTGCTTGTTACCATGTAGATGCCCATCGCGATCATGAAAATTCCAAAGCTCACTTTCATCGCGAATGGGTTGACCTTATTGGCTAAAAGGGAAGAGAGCCAAGCGCCGATGAAGAGGAACAACGCAATGACGACGGCGGCGCGTATATCGATGTTGCCGTTGCGATAGTAGGTATAGACCGCCGCAAGGCCGACCGGCGGCAGCAGCACTGCCAGACTCGTGCCCGCCGCCTTGAGCGGCGAAAATTCGGCAATATAGATGAGCGCAGGTACGATGATGATGCCTCCGCCGATTCCGAAAAAACCGGAGAGCAGCCCTGCTCCCAGACCGAGAGCGATCAAGAGCCAGAGTGATGGATCGTTTGCCATATGGGTGAGGAATGGGGAATTGCCAAATATTTTTTTACAATCTAGCCTTTTTACATGGAACTTGCAACGATAACTTTTTGCGGCCGAACGTGCGCATGCGTGTATTCACGATTGTGCAGAGGATGCATGGCACGTGCGCATGGTTTGCGCGGCAGCCAGTATCGATGAGGCCATACGGATGGTATTCACGAATAAAGTATGGCACGATGAATGCACCAAATACATCGACTATTGAAATATGTTGACACTATGGCATTCACAACTGTCAGAAAAAGAAACCGATGCCTTAGAAACTAAGGCGTAAATAGCCCTCCGTTAAAATAAAAGAAAGTATCGCTTGCAAAAGTGATGTACAACCGCTTTATTATAGGGATATCATACGTCAGTATCCTTGTAATCTATTTATGTTGCCATATGGTGCACAGGATTTACATTTTAATATTGGTTGTCACCGGCGTGCTTGCGTGCGCAAGCATACTCGTGAGAAATATGGACTATTATGTCCTGCCGAACTACGAGCGCCCTTTTCATCCCCGTTACGAGAATTTGAAACCAAGCGGTTATGAAAGTCATGGCATCGGCATTCTGGGCACGGCCATGATCATGGCCGGGGTCGTGTTGTATTCCACTCGGAAGCGGGTGAAATTTTTTTCTCGTGTCGGCAAAATAAAGAACGTGCTGGAGTTTCATATCTTCCTGTGTCTGCTCGGGCCGATGCTCGTGATGTATCACACCACATTCAAGTTCGGAGGCATAGTGGCCGTGAGTTTCTGGAGTATGATGGCGGTTGCGGCCAGCGGCATCGTCGGCCGGTATTTGTACGTCCAACTGCCGAAGGGGATCCATGGCAATGAACTGACGGTCAATGAATTGGAAGAAGAAAGCCGGGCATTGCTCGCGAGGCTTGAAAGCGAGTATGGTCTGGCTCCGAAGATCATTCATTCGCTCGACGCGTTGACTGTTTCCAAAAAGCCGCTTGAACTCATGACGACAGCTGAAATGCTGTGGTACATGCTGCTGAGCGACATTACACGCCGGAGCCAGCTTAAAAAAATCAACAATTACCTGCGCCGCCAGTCGGTCGACAGCCACTTCATCAAAAAAATTGCGCATGTTGCCGGCGAGCAAATCATTCTGAAGAGGCGCATCGCATTCCTCGAAAAAATACAAAACCTCTTCCATTACTGGCATGTTGTCCACTTGCCGTTCTCGATCATCATGTTCGTCATTTTAATCGTTCACGTCGGGGTCGCCGTGACATTTGGGTATACATGGATCTGGTGATATGAAAAAAATTACAATTGTGTTTCTCGGAGTGTGTGCGGCCGCCGCCGTCGTGGCACTTGCTACAATCTACTTCTTGAGGAATCATGCGTCGGATGCCGGCAGCTCCGCGCTTGTATCCAAGGAATTCCCGAGCCACCCGAGTGCAGGAGATATTCCATCAAAGAAGAACGTAAATGAGGCATTCGGGCAGCAGGTCCAACGGCTGCAACTTTCCGTTGAAAAACATCCTGACAACGTATTCCACCTTGCAATGCTGGCAAGGTTATTGATGGATGGACATCAGGCGGGTGATGCCATTACGTATTTCGAGCGGGCTGTCCGCGTGCAGCCAAAGAACGATTCTCTGCTGCTCGATCTATCGGTGTGCTATTCCGTCGTTAATAAATATGACGCGGCCTTGTCGGTCACCGACCGTTTGCTTCAGCACAACCCGGCGAATCTCACGGCACTCTATAATAAAGGCGCGCTTTTGGCAACACTCGGGAAGACGGCGGATGCCGGACGCGCGTGGAAAAAAATTCTCAATGCAGCGCCTGAAAGTGAAGAAGCGCGAAAAGCAAAGGCAGGGCTGGCCGCGATTGGACGATAAGATGGTTACATATGTGTTGGTCGCGGCCCTGCTGTGTGCGCTCGCGCAGGTGTCTTCGGGACAAATCTCTCCCGGTGAATTGTCCGGTGCGCATGCGCAGCTTGAGGGGGTGAACAATTGCACACAATGCCATTCGGTCGGCAAAGCCATCTCTGACGAACATTGTCTCTCCTGCCATCGGGAGATAAAAACACGCATCGAACAGAAAAAAGGATTTCACGCTTCCATCGGGGCGAAACATTGTTTCGATTGTCACAAGGAACATCACGGCAGGCAATTCGAAATCAATCGATTCGACAGGAAGTCGTTCAATCATGCGTCCGTTGGTTTTGCGCTGGAAGGAAAGCACACGAAACTGGAATGCGAAAAATGCCACACCAAGGACAAGGTCGCCGCAAAAGACATCCAGGCGTTTTCCGACACGCGCAAACAGAAAACGCTGCTGGGCCTGTCGCAGGAATGCATCACGTGCCATCAGGACCAGCATCGCGGGCAGTTGTCGCAGCAGTGTGCAACGTGTCACACAACAGACCAATGGAAACCCGCCCCCAAATTCGCGCATGCGCGGGCGAAGTTCCAATTGACGGGAAAGCACGAAAAAGTGGAATGTGTGCAATGCCACAAGAATAAACTTGCCGATGGAAAGACGATCCAGTATGTGAAAATGGATTTCGCAGCGTGCCAAGCGTGCCATGCCGATCCGCACAAGGGAAAATTCGCACAAGCATGCACCCAGTGCCACACGACAGACAGCTTTCGTCAGGTAAAGGGTGCGGCGTTCAATCATGCCATTACACAATTTCCTCTGAAGGAAAAACATGCGGCCGTGAAGTGCGAGCAGTGTCATGCGAGCAATCCCAAAGCCAAAAATATCAGCGGCGAAACCGGATTCCACATCACGAAATATCGGCTGTGCCAGGATTGCCACGCCGATGCCCACGCCCGTCAATTCGACGGACGCGCAGATCGGGGCAAGTGCGAAACCTGCCATACGGAACGTACATTTACGGTCGTGCAATACTCGGCGGCGGACCATGCGCGCACAACGTTTGCCCTCGCCGGCGCGCATCTGGCCGTGCCCTGCGCGAAATGCCATGAAGCTGGGAAAATAAAGGCAAAGAGTTCACGTCAATTTCATTGGGAGAGCACTATACAGTGTGCGACATGCCATAGCGATGTGCATAAAGGACAATTTGCGGCGACAATGACGAACAGCTGTGAAACCTGTCATACCACCGAATCGTGGCAGACCGTCACGTTCTTACACGAAAAAACAAAATTTCCGCTGAAGGGAAAACATGCGGTCACCGAATGCTCGAAATGCCACAAGAAGACCGACGCCGCTCCCGGAGTTGTGAACTATGCAGGGACCGTCACGCGCTGTTACGAATGCCACACCGATGAACACGACCGGCAATTTGCCATTGCGGGCGTTACACGCTGCGAGAGATGCCATGCGGAACAAGGGTGGAAGGGGCTGCTCTTCGATCATGAAAAACAAACGCAATTTTCATTGTCCGGAAAACATGCGGATGTACCCTGTGAAAAATGCCATACACCTTCCGTTGTCAATCGGCGAAAAATAGTTCGCTATAAACCATTGGGAAAAGCATGCATCGATTGTCATCAAGCAAAATGAAAAATAGGGCGCTGTTGGTGTTGATCGTCCCGTTTTTCATCGTTCGCATGGAGGCACAGCATTCGCCCCACGGTGCGCTTACTCTGCAATGCGCTGATTGCCATACAACAGCATCGTGGAAGGGATTGCCTGCGTCGATGAAGTTCGATCATTCAACGACTGCTTTTCAACTGTATGGACGGCATCGAGTGATTGCCTGTAAGGCATGCCACACCACATTGCAGTTCTCCGGCACCCCGGCGCAATGTTATGAATGCCATCGGAAGGATTATGAGGCGGAGGGTTTCATTGACCATCAAAAGGCGGGGTTCAGCACCGACTGCCTGCAATGTCACACGGCCGACTCGCAGTCGTGGCTCGAAAATTTCGATCATGATAAAACGCAGTTCCCGACGCGCGGAGCGCATGATGGCGTCGCGTGTGCACAATGCCATGTGAACAACCGTTACCGCGGAACGCCCGTGCAATGTGTTGCCTGCCATCAAAAAGAGTACGACGCTGCGAGATATCCGGACCATCGGGTCGCGAAATTTTCGGCGGATTGCGCCGTGTGCCACCGCGCGTTGACATGGCAGCCTGCGGCATTTTTTCCGCATGACAGTTATTTTCCGATCGCTGCCGGTGCGCGCCATAGTCCGGGAGTGTGGACGACGTGCAGCGATTGTCATAGCAATCAATCGAATTATGCGGCATTTGAATGCATCAATTGCCACGAGCATTCGAAATCCCAGACCGACAGCAATCATTCGGGGAGGCGGGGATATGAATATCTCAGCAGCGCGTGCTATCGATGCCATTCGCGCGGTGAAGCGAGCTGAAAGTAAGGGAGATGTAATTCGTGCACACGGGCGTTCATCGCAGTAGTAAGGAATTTGTCATATGCATTGTGTACATCGGAACATGAAGATCATTGTGCTCGGGGCCATCCTCCTGGCGGCTGCTTCGACAGCCGGCGCGCAGGGGAAAAAAGAATATCGCTATGCCGTTTCGTACGTTTCCGCCTCTGTTGTCTATGTTGATGCAGGACGCGAGCAGCACATTGCGATAGGCGACACGCTGCGCATCACGCGCAGCGGAAAAATTCTCGGCGCAGCCACGGTCACCGCAGTCTCGGTGCATTCATGCGCAGCACAGCCCCAGACGCAGCAGCAGGCATTTGCCGTTGGCGACAGCGCCCTGATCGTAAAACCCATTCCCGTCGAACGGCCTCACGCAGCGGTCATCGCAGCAAAAGACTCCGCATCGGCGGCGAACATTGCGCCGGAGCCGCGCGGTGCCGTTGCGACGCCTTCCAGGACCGAAAATATCGTGTCCGGGCGGTTCGGCTTGCAGTATGCCGGTGTGATTGCCGAAGATTCCCGCTTTAATTACAGTCAGCCATCGGCATTGTTTCGATTGGATATTGCCAATGTGTACGGCACCGGAACGGCGTTCACAATGTACAGCCGGAATTATTACGACCTGTCCGACAATTATAATCGCTATGGCGAAACCTCGCGGTTGAAAAACAGGGTGTATGAGCTTTCCCTTCAACAGGACCTGCCCGATGGCGCCTTCGGGTACGGACTCGGCCGAATGACATCCCATTTTGTCGGCGGGCTTGGCACATTCGACGGTGCGCAGGTGTACGTCCGCCAGAACAACATTACTGCAGGAATCATTTACGGCGCGAAAGTCGGTGACCGTGTAATGGAAGTTGACGGCGACGATAGGAAAGGCGCACTGTTCGTGAACTACAAATCCGGATCCGATTTCCTCCATCAATACGACGGCACCATCGCATACGCGAGGCAGTTGTATGAAGGCAAACTTGACCGAGAATTTGTCTACCTCCAGAATTCGCTCATGCTGGGTTCGGCCCTGTCGATGTATGAAAGCTCGGAAATGGAATTGAACGATATTTCCAACGGTGTCCGCACGCCGGCGCTGTCCCTGTCGAACACGTTCCTCTCCGTCAGTTATTATCCCGGTCAATGGTTCTCGGCCAACCTTGGGTACGATGCGACACGGAGCGTCTATTTATTTGAAACAATGAAGGAATTTCCCGATACGCTGTTCGATAAAAACATCATGCAGGGATTTCGGGCCGGCACTAACTTTCGGCTGCCCTATTTTATGTCCTTATCGCTGAACGGCTCGTACCGGACAAAAAAAGGGGACGAGCGAAATTCCTATAAGCTCGATGCGACATTCCGCATGAGCGACATAGCCGGAAGTGACGTGAGCGCAGGACTGCGGTATTCGGACATCGCCGGCGTGTATACAAACGGCAAAAATTGGACGCTCGATCTCGATCGGACTTTTTTCAGAACGCTGTCTGTTTCCATGCGGTATGATTATTATGCGTATTCGATCACGGCGTTGAGTCAGTCATACATAACGCAGACGATCACCGCAAATTTAAATTACAGAATTTCACGCGCACTCTACTCATCCCTGAGCGTGGACAGGGTCATCGATGCGACAATGAACAGCTACCGCATGTATGGAGAGATCGGGATCAGGTTTTAGCATATGAATGAAACACTCATTACGCTCGCCATTACAAGCATACTCATTGCGCTGACCGTCGTGCCGTATCTCAAAAAAATACGGCGCAAGGAATCCAAGGCGCGGAAAAAATATCACGATCTGAAGATCACCGGCCTGCACGAAGCGACAATGATGCACCCGCATATCGATGCGCTGCAATGCATCGGCTGCGGGGCATGCGTGAGCGCATGTCCGGAAGGCGAAGTGCTCGGCCTCCTCGACGGGAAAGCAACGCTGATCCACGGTGCTAAATGCATCGGGCACGGAATGTGCGCCGATGCCTGTCCGGTCGGCGGTATCGTCATGCTAATGGCGAAGCCGGGACGGAGTGCGGACCTGCCGATCCTCAACGAACAATTCGAGACAAATGTTGAGGGGATATACATCGTGGGAGAACTCGGCGGACTCAGTTTGATCAAGAACGCCGTGTCGCAGGGGACTACCGTGGTTAAGTATGTTACCGAACATTTAAGACCCCATTCCGCACAGTATGATATTGCGATCATAGGCGCAGGCCCGGCCGGACTCGCATCCGGTTTGATGGCATTGCAGAATAACCTGCGCTACATTGTTCTCGAACAGAGTGATATCGGCGGGGCAGTGCTTCAATATCCACGGAACAAAGTAGTGATGACGGCTCCGGTGGAACTTCCGTTGTGGGGCAAATTAAAATTTTCCAATGTGAGCAAAGAAACGCTGCTCGACACGTGGAAAAAAATCATCGAAAAAACGTCGCTCGTGATCAATACTGAAGAAAAAGTGACCGACATTAACAAAGAGAACGATATTTTTCTGATGACCACAAGCAAACAGCAATTCACCGCTCGCCACATTGTGCTCGCAATGGGAAGACGGGGAACACCTCGAAAACTTGGAGTGCCGGGCGAACAATTGTCGAAGGTCACATACCGTTTAATGGATGCCGCGTCGTATCAACATACACATGTGCTTGTCGTTGGCGGAGGCGATTCGGCGGTCGAAGCAGCGGTCGGCCTGGCGACGCAAAAAAACAATACGGTCACCCTGTCGTACCGCCAGGGTGAATTCGCGCGGATCAAGGAACGGAACAAAAAGCATCTGGATGAATGTTGTGGCAAGAAAAAGATCACTGTCATATTCAATTCGGAAGTGAAGCAAATACTCGAAAAGACGGTGGTGCTGAAGACTGCACTGGGCGATCAGGAGCTTGCGAATGAATATGTGTTTATTTTTGCGGGCGGAGAAATGCCGTATGCATTCCTCAATAAAATAGGTGTTGAGATGCACACGCGGACCATTCAGTAAACCGATAGGCATGCCATGTCGAAATTGCTTTCCAACGGTTTGAAATTTGTTGTTCTCCTCATGTGTTCGTTGTGCTTCCTTTCTCCACGCATGCAGGCCCAGCAATCGCCGCATGGCCCGATATCGATTCCCTGCACCGATTGCCACACGACAACGTCATGGAAAGACTTGGCAACGCAAACGATTTTCACACACGCATCCACAATGTTCGAATTACAGGGAAAGCACGCCACCGTTGCATGCGTGCAATGCCACACAACCAATAAATTCGCAGATACCCCTACGGCATGTGTTAACTGCCACGACGATGATTTCTCGACTGCACTGGAGCCCAACCATAAACTCGGGAAAATTTCGCATGATTGTACAACGTGCCATACCATGAATGGATGGCGGCCGTCCGTTTTTCAACATGCAAAAACAAATTTTCAATTGGTCGGTGCTCATCAAACAGTCGTATGCGCGTCGTGCCACACGAACGATCGTTTCGCCGGCCTGCCAAGTGACTGTTTCTCCTGCCATCAGCAGACCTACAACCAAACAACAACCCCCAATCATAAAACTGCGCAGTTATCACATGATTGCACAACGTGCCATTCCATGACAGTGTGGAAGCCGTCCACGTTCGATCATAAAAAAACATTATTCCCTTTAGTCGGAACGCATCAAACGGCAGATTGCTCGCTCTGCCATAAGAACGGGATATTCAAAGGCACATCGACCGATTGCTACGTTTGCCATACGGCCGATTTTGCCTTATCAAAAACAGCGAACCATGTGACCGGGCAGTTCTCTCACGACTGCACCACATGCCACACAATGAACGCGTGGAAGCCCGCCACGCTCGATCATAACAAAACAAATTTCCCATTGCTCGGCGCGCATATCACGACAGACTGCTCGCTCTGCCATAAGAACGGGATATTCAAAGGCACATCGACCGATTGCTACATCTGCCATACGGCCGATTTTGCCTTATCAAAAACAGCGAACC
>CAISDA010000020.1 GCA_903884005.1 uncultured Ignavibacteriota bacterium
AACATATGTACTCGTTGCGATTATGCGAAAAAAACTGAACAGCAAATTATCGCTCTACACAATTCTACAAATATTGAGTGTGTCTTTATTTGAGAAAACCCTTATTTCTCAACTACTTACGGAGATACCACTGCAAATTGAGACTTCATCAGATGATAACCAGTTGTATTTATTCGACTTATAACCGGACACTACTGTTCGTGAACAGTTGTTTAAAAAAGGTATTATACAGAACATCCCGCGAGCCAATTTGGTTCACCAACGTCCCGGCACGCTATTCGCCGAAGAGCCGCAGCCATTCATCCACCTGCGACTTCGAGAGCGAAGACTGCTCCTTTTCCTCGCCCGCAGTGTCGGTTTCGAACAGAAGGTTGGCAAAATATTTTGACGTGTGCGTAGTGCACGCGCAGACGCGCGCGAAATTGAGGATCTCGTGGTCCGACGAGATGATGACGAGCCACGACCGGTTCGGGGCGTGTTCGATGAGCGCCTTGATCTTGTCGTCGGCAGACAGAGGCGCCGCATACACGACGTGAATGGGCGCGCGCGATGCCGTAAAATCCTCGGCAGGCTTCACGCCGTCGAAGACGATCGTGCCGCGGAATTTTTTCCGGTGCGTGAGCCGCGCCACATGGTCGATCAGCGATTCGCGCGCCTGCGCGGCGTCGCGCAGCAGAAGCTTTTTGAGCGATGGGATGGCATGAATGAGATTGTACCCATCGATAATATAATGCTGCAGCATGATTACCGCCTGTGCACGAGAGTCGGCCCGGACTGATCGGTCGGCATCACGACGAGGTTCAGAATGTTCACATGCTGCGGACGCGTGGCGATGAAACCCACCAGGTCCGCAATATCGTCGCCGGTCAACGGCGTCATTCCTTTATACGACGCATCGGCGCGTTCCTTGTCGCCGTGGAAACGAACGGTGCTGAACTCGGTATCGACCAGCCCGGGTGCCACCACGCTCACGCGTATGGGAGTGCCGAGCGTGTCCATTTTTATGCCTTCGGTCAGCGCCTGCACAGCGAATTTTGTGGCGCAGTAGACATTGCCCTTCGCATAGACCGAGACCCCTGCGACGGAACCGATATTGATGATGTGCCCCTCGCTGCGGGTGATCATGCCAGGCAGCAGCATGCGCGTCACATACAATAGGCCCTTCACGTTCGTGTCGATCATCTCTTCCCAATCCTCCACAACGCCGTCCTGCAGCGTCGAGAGTCCCCGTGCGAGCCCGGCGTTGTTGACGAGCACGGAAATATTCCTCCATGCCTCCGGCGGTTCCGTGAATGCCTGTTCGACGTTCTTTCGGCTCCGTACATCGAGTGTGATACAATGCACCTCTGCGCCGTATTTTTTTACGAGATCGTCCGCCACGCGCGCGAGACGATCGGTCCGGCGTGCACACAGCAGCAGCCTGGCCCCCATCTGTGCGAAGACGGCGGCGCATGACGCGCCGATGCCGCTGGACGCGCCCGTGATGCACACCACTTTATTCTTTAATGAAACCATGTGTGACTCCTGAATTTTTTAAAAAAAATATATACCGCCGTCGCGTGTGTTATTCGCCGCTCCTGTAGGCGATGCCGACCGGGGAATATCGAATCGTCATCCCCGCGATCAGTTGTGCGCCTTTCCCGATGCTCACGAAAAGTCCGGGAGACACGGGCCCGATGTGGATGACGCCAGGGTAGATATTTGCTTTCACTTGTTCGTTCATGCGTTCCGAGACGATCACCGATGCCAGCAGCGAATTTTCCCGGTCGTAAAAAACGCCGCCGATGAGTCCCATGTCGATGGACACCGTGCGTGCGCCATTGCGCGAATCGACCGTTCGCAGCGATTTGGCAACGAAGCCGCCTCCGACGGAAATACAATCATGTTCGCCGCGCAGAAACGAGAGCCCCAGCATTCCGCTGTCGCCGAAATAATAAAACACACTTGTCGTCGGGGCGAACGGAATCTTGTATTTCATGACGAAATTTTGCCCGTGGTTTTCTATCGTGTTGAACGCGGGGTTGTAGGCGATCTGGCCCGACCATTCGGTCAACTGGAACGTGCGGCTGAAAAATTCGGCAACCGCATCCGATGAAAACAGGAGCACGCCCCCGAGATCGAACAGGTAGACATCGGCAATCGGATCCACGTTCGGCCCCACGTAACCGTCGTTTTCGACCGATTCATTCACAAAATGATACGCCGCAATCGTAAGCCCGGTGAACAGCGACGGCAGCGGAACCTCGTGGGCGATATACCATTCGTGTATCATGCGGCTTTCCATGCCGCCGCCTATCAAATGCAGCGTATAATTCGGAAAATACTGCGCCTGATCGATCTTCAGGCTCATGGGAATGACCTCGTTGCCGAGAAATCGATTCCATCCGTACTTCTCGATCTGCGTGAAGGGGTCTATCAGATTGTCCCAGAGATTTTTTGCGCCTGTGCCGAACTTGATCGTCGAGAGGTCGCGCGAATGCGTCGCGGACTGGAGTATGTCCAACCCGCCGTTGATGATGAGTGTCGCGGGATTGTAAAGCGATTCGGATCCGTACGTGCGGCCGTGGTAGAACAACGGCTCAGCCTGCTGTGCATCGAGCCGCGCACCGGCCGCCAGAAAGAGCAGACAGAACGCCGCGAGCCGGCATCGGAGATTCCAGCGCATGTGGTGTCGCGGTATACACGCCGTCACGTGAGATCGATCATGTCGACGCGCGAGTCGTGAAGATACGGTTTAAAATGCGGATCGGAGAGCGAGCAGAGCTTTTTGACGATCTCCGCCACACGCCTCCCGTTGGCAAGACATGTTTCGATGTCTTTGGGAAGTTCATTCATGTTCTGTGCATGAAGCCGTTTGTTCATGACCTGGAGCGTGAGCATCATGATGCCGAGCGGATTGTTGATCTCATGCCCGATGGTGACGGCCAGTTCCGTGATGGCGCGCTGATGCTGATACGCCATCAGTTCCTTTTGCAGCGCCGTGATGCGAACGCCCACGTTGATCCGTGCGAGCAGTTCCTTGTCCTGGAACGGCTTGGCAAGATAATCGTCGGCGCCTTCGTTCATGCTGCTGATCTTGTCGTCCTGCTTGTCGCGCGCCGTGAGAAAAATAAAATAGCTGAAACGGAGACGACTGTCCGCCTTGATCTTGTGGCACAGTTCGATGCCGTCGATGTTCGGCATCATCCAGTCGGACACGATCACATCGGGAAGGTGCTCCTGCGCCAGCGTAAACGCTTCCGCCCCGTCGACGGCGGAGATCACGGTGTATCCCTGTCCGGTCAATCGCTTCTTCAAATACAGACGAATAAATTCGTCGTCGTCCGCCACCAATATCGTTGCCGCCATGAGATGCTTTCAAGATAGATGAAGGTCGTCGGGAAGCTTCGGTTCCGCGAAAATGACCTTTTCCCGGTCGAGGGTGACCGTTCCCGCCGGCACGCCTCTTGGTTTGCGCACAAATTTTTTTTCGGTCATGGCCACCGGCACTGCCGATGCGTTTTTCATCTTGCTGTAATAGGCGGCGATCGATGCAGCCTGATGGATCGCTTTTTTCGACGGCACTCCGTGCCCGCTGGCGATCTTCAGGACCACATGCGACCCGCTGGAGCCGCGCGCGTGAAACCAGAGATCGTTCGGTTTTGCATAGCGCGTTGTCAGGAGGTCGTTGTTTTCGCTGCTCTTTCCCGCCAGCACCTGGAATCCGCCGTCGACTGTAAAAATGCGAAATGGAGGAAGCTGTTCACGTTCTGTGTCTGTCATGTATCCCAACAATTTCAATGTGCCGCCTGCGCGCGCGCGGAACGATTTCAGATCGTCGCGCATGCGGATGGCGTCGAGTTCGGCCAGCAATGGACGAAGCGCGGTGCAATGGTCCGTCAACGACGAGCGCCGGTCGATGGATTCGCTGCGCGCTGCCTTCGCGTGCTTCGCCTTCGAATAATACCGCTCTGCATTCTGCGCAGGCGCAAGCGAAGGATCAAGCGCGATCGTATGCGGAGCATCCGTCATAAAATCGTTCAACACAATGGACGTCATGCCTTTTCTCACGTCATGAAGATGCGCCATCAAGAGCGTGCCGAATGTTTCATACTCGTCGACGCGATTGTGCCGTGTGGCATCGTCGTCCATTTTCTCAAGCGTGCGTTCGCACCGCGTCAGGTCCTTCTGCATCCACGACCGAAGCGAGTTTCGGTCGCTGTCGAATTCCTCCCGTGCGCGCGACGACCCGATAAAGCGGCGTATGCCTTCGGAGCAATCGCCGTATACTTCCTCGCGGAACAACGATCTCGAGTGCAGCGGAAAAAGTGAAAAGCACACCGGCCGCCGCTCGTCCCAATAGATACGTGATTGACGTTCAGTACTACAATCTAACAAATCCGTGACTCTGTGTAAAGACGAATCGTGCAATCGTTTGAGATTTTCATCGGAGATCGAACCGGGAGCGGCGCCGGGCAGAATGTCCGCCTCCAGCAGCAGTTCTTCGGCAACGGTTGTGCCGAGCACGGGCACGGCGGTCTTGAGCGCAGTCAGGACGGACGGCTTCTGTGCCGAGCGGAATGCAGCGGTGAACTCATGAAGTGCCCCGACGCGCAGTGCCGCATCGAGGGGGAGGGGGACAAGAGGCGCGGCGTCCGCCCGGTTCTCGACGCGGTCCCTGCCGCCCAGGAAGCACTGTGCGGGGCGGCCGTCTGATGCATACGCGATCACGTTTGCCTTTACGCCGAAGAATTCTGCGCGCAGCTCTGAGCCGTCGGTGAATTGAAGGCTCACCACCCGGTCCATGCCGTCGCACACCGCACCCGAGAGCGTTTTGCCGCAAAAATCGGAAAAAATGTCGGCCGCATTCTGCCGTGCGCGATGCTTTCCGTCCGTGGTATAGATGGCGTTTTCACCCGGGACGCAGGAAATGACGATGGTCGTCGTCCATGGGTCGGCCAGTGCGATGGAAAGACGCCGCTTTTCCTGCGTATAAATTTCAGCCACCGACGCGCCGGTACAGCCGGTATCGATGGACCGTGCTACGTGCAGAATCGTAAAATAGTTTGAAATCATGCGATGGTTATCCACATTCCTGCTGAAATATACGAAATTTGCCCCGTATTCAAAACCCGGCGTGTGGATAACTTGGTGAAAAACGTGGGGAGAACTTTCACTTGTCAATCATGCCGAATTTTCGTATTTTTCAAGATACAAGAATCGGAGCCAAGAATCACCATGATAGAAAGCATGACGGGATACGGGCGTGGAGAATCTGCCCGCAACGGGATCGTTTTCACAGTCGAACTGAGAAGCGTCAATAACAGATTTTTAGAGATATCGTCCCGTTTGCCGCGGAGCCTGTCCTTCCGCGAGAACGAAATCAAGGAGATCATCCGCTCGAAGATCAACCGCGGCAAGATCACGGTGAACGTGACGGAGCAAAAGGAATCCGACGGCGCGCCGCTAGGGATCAATACGGCCGCGGCCAAATCGTACTACTCGCTCTTGAATCAGTTGCGCAAAACGGTCAAGATCAAAGAAACGGTGAAGCTTGAACATCTCATTCATTTTTCAGAGATCTTCGAATCGAACGTCAGCGAGGAAGAAGAGAATGCGGTCGAGTGGGCAGTCTTCGAACAGGCGCTCCGCGACGCCGTCGCATCGCTGAAAACTATGCGCTCGAAGGAAGGCGAGGAACTGAGCAAGGACCTCATCGCCCGCATTGCGCAGATCGATGTTCGCCTGGGCGAAGTGGAGCGCTTATCGAAAGAGCGCATCCCTGAAGAGCGGGTGCGTTTGAGCGAACGGATCGCCCAGCTCGTTGAGGACCCGAAAATCATCAATATGCAGCGGCTCGAACTTGAGATCGCGCTCCTGGCCGACAAATGGGACGTCACGGAAGAATGCGTCCGCTTTCATAGTCATAATAAATTTTTCCTCGAGGCGCTTCGCATTACCGATGCGGCGGGGCGGAAGCTGAATTTCCTGATACAGGAAATGAATCGCGAAGCCAATACGATCGGATCGAAATGCACCGACGTCGTCATCGCGCATCACGTGGTGGAAATAAAAGAAGAATTGGAAAAGATTCGGGAACAACTGCAGAACATCGAATGAGCGCGCCGAAACTGCTTGTCTTTGCCTCGCCAAGCGGCGGAGGGAAAACATCGATCATCAAGGCGCTGCTCGAGCGGCATCCGGAGTTTCAGTTTTCAGTATCGGCCACGACCAGGGCCATGCGTCCCGGCGAAACCGACGGCAGCGATTATTGTTATCTCACCCGGGAGCGATTTGAAGAGCTCATCAGTGCGGGCGACCTTGTGGAGCACGAACAGCTGTACGGTAATTATTACGGCACGCTCAAGAGCGAAACGGACCGCGCACTGAACGCGGGCGCGTCCATGGTGTTCGATATCGACGTGCGCGGCGGACTGGCCATCAAGGCCATGTACGGCGCACGGGCGGTGCTCATGTTTATCGCGCCTCCAAGCATCGAAGTGTTGGAAGAGCGCCTGCGCGGCCGCGGCACCGAAGACGAAGCAACGGTGCGCCGCCGCATGGAGCGCACGGCGATGGAGATGGAGATGGGAAAACAATTTGACTTTACCGTCGTCAATGATGACCTTGCGAAGGCCATCGACGATGTCGACGCACTTATCATGAAACAGCTGTCCCAGTAACACTAACGAGGATGCTATGCCCATAAAGCCAATTGAAATTTCGGTGATGGAATCGAAGGCCGCGAACATCTACGAGGCGATTGTCGTCCTGTCGAAACGCGCACGCCAGATCAACGAAGAAACGAAACTCGAATTCAGCCAAAGGGTTGAAACGATCCAGGCGCTTGCGCCCACGGTCAATGCCGAAGAAGAAGAAACGGAATTGAATCCGGATCAACTCAAGATCAGCCTCGAATTCGAAAAGCGTCCGAAACCGACCGAAGAGGCCATTGCCGAACTGATGTCCGATCAATTGGAACACCGGTATAAAGACACGGAAGCGAAGTAACTCGTTGTCGTAGCATCGGCGCGCATGTAGGGCGAGATGTTCTCTCGCCCGCTCAAGCGAAGCGGTGCAAGTTTCGGTATAACTGCTTAAGAGCGCCGTCCGTTCGCTTCGCACAGACTGACGGTCGAGGCGATGTCATGGGTGTGATGCGTGTCTCCAGTGCTAATCATTCACCACGAGGCGTTGTATGTTGACCGGAAAAAAAATTCTCATCGGTGTCTGCGGCGGCATTTCGGCATACAAAATGTGCAGCGTCGTGCGGCTCCTGAAAAAAGCGGGAGCCGACGTCCGCGTTCTCATGACACGCTCCGCGACGGAATTCGTTGCGCCGATAACATTCTCCACGCTGTCACAGGAAGAAGTGACCGTGTCTCTGTGGCCCGATACCGGCCATGAATCCACATCGGCTGGCGTGCGCCATATCACGCTTGGCCTCTGGGCCGATGTTATGATCGTCGCTCCTGCCACCGCGAACACCATCGCAAAGCTCACACACGGACTTGCCGACAACGCGCTGACATCAACTGCGCTCGCGCTGCGCTGCCCGCTGATCGTCGCTCCGGCCATGGATATGGACATGTATGAACACCCCGCCACGCAGGAAAATTGCGCGACGCTCAGGCGGCGCGGTGTGTTCATTCTTCCGCCCGAACACGGCGCGCTCGCAAGCGGATTATCCGGTGCGGGCCGATTGCCCGAACCGGAAGCCATCGTGGAATACCTGACCTCCGTTCTTCTGCCGCTCGAATGCGATCTCCAGGGCAGGAAGATACTCATCTCCGCGGGGCCCACGTACGAACCGATCGATCCCGTTCGGTTCATCGGCAACCGGTCCTCTGGAAAAATGGGATTCGCGCTTGCCAAATGTGCGGCGCGGCGCGGCGCCATTGTCACGCTTGTCAGCGGCCCTGTTGCCCTGCATACTCCTCCGGCCGTCACGCGCATCGATGTGGAAACGGCCGCTGAAATGCATGATGCGGTGTTGCAACAGTACCGGACGAACGAGATCGTCATTATGGCCGCGGCCGTGGCCGACTATACGCCGGGAACCGTCGAGCCGACAAAGATCAAAAAACAGAAAAGCGGCACGGAACTCATTCTGGAACTAAGATCGACCACCGACATCCTGAAAGAATTGGGGGCCGAAAAACACGGCATCGTCGTCGGCTTCGCACTCGAGACCGATAACGAACTCCATCACGCCCAGGAAAAATTGCGGAAGAAGAACTGCGACATGATCGTGCTCAACAGCGTGCGCGACGAAGGCGCCGGCTTCGGCACCGATACGAATGTTGTGACGCTTGTGTTTCGCGACGGGAAGACCGAACCGCTGCCGAAAATGTCGAAGGACAATGCCGCAGAAAAAATTTTAGATGCGGTTGTGCACTTGATGAAAAGCGGCGGCACCACGCCGCATGCAGTGTAGGTTCTCGTCTTGACAAAGCCAAGAATCTTCATGCATATGACATTAGTATTTTGTCATTCTGAGCGCAAGCGAAGAATCTTGCATCGTGTGTGCAGCCGGCAAGATTCTTCAGTCGCTCAAGCTCCTTCAGAATGACAGGGACAATAGATTGCGCTGAGTGCGTGCGTAGAAAGTACTGATAATGCCGAATGACGATATCGATCTTCGTGAGGGTCTTGCAGCCCTGACGGCTGCGGAACAATTTTTGCGTCAGCAGCAGGGTCTCTATGGAAATATCATTTACCACTCTCCGGTGTTCGTGAATGCCGCAACGGCGTCATATGTTGCGCCTGCCGAAGACCGGATACAACCAGCACAGTCCGTGCACGAGACGCCGTTGACGACATCGAACACACGCGCCTCCGGAACACCGTACGCGGCTGCGGCAGCCGAGACAGTGGGTGCTCCGGTGAAGCAGACGGCGCCCGCGGTGCATGAACCGTGGCTCGACGCCACGGCGCTCTCCGGGCTGAATGCGGCGATCTGCGGCTGCCTGAAATGTGCGCTGGGAGCGACACGCACGAAATTCGTGTTCGGCTCTGGCAATCCCGACGCGGGCGCCATGGTGATCGGCGAAGCGCCCGGTGCCGACGAGGATGCGCAAGGAGTCCCCTTCGTTGGGCGGGCCGGACAGCTGCTCACGAAAATACTCGAGGCTGTCAACTTCGCGCGCGAGGACGTCTTCATCGCGAATATTTTGAAATGCCGGCCGCCGGACAACCGCCGTCCCACGCCCGCCGAAGTCGCGTTGTGCGAACCGTACTTGTGGAAGCAGATCGAAGTGTTGAAACCCAGGATCATCCTGTGCCTCGGACTCACGGCGGCGCAGACGCTCTTGAAATCGAACGCCTCGCTCGGCGCGCTGCGCGAATCGGTTCAGACCTACCGCGGCATTCCCTTGATCGTGACATACCACCCGGCCGCCCTGCTTCGGAATCCGAATTGGAAACGGCCGACGTGGGAGGATGTACAAAAATTCAGGAAAATGTACGACGACATTATTGCAACAGGATAACCATGCAGGACGGACATCAGGTTCACACCACAGCCCAGGCGGAAGGACGCGTTCCGCCGCAGGCCATGGACATTGAAATGGCAGTGCTCGGCGCGATGCTGCTCGAAAAAAATGCGATCGCCCGCGCGCTCGAAATTCTGGACGACACCGTTTTTTATAAGCCGGCGCACCAGAAAATATTCAAGGCGGTCATCGGCCTTTTCGAAAAAAACGAGGCTGTGGATTCGATCACGCTTGCCGAAGAGCTGCGCCGCAAAGGCGAGCTCGACCAGATCGGCGGACCGATGTACCTCTCCGACCTCACGATGCGCGTCACATCGGCGGCGAACATCGAATATCACGCGAAGATCGTGCTCGAAAAATCGCTCCTCCGCAACCTCATCAGCGCGAGTTCCGAAATCTCGTCGCGCGCGTTCAACGAAGCCGAAGATGCGCTCGACCTGCTCGATGAAGCGGAACAGAAGATCTTTAAGATCTCCGAAAAGAGACTGAAGAAAAGTTTTGTGTCGATGAGCGACGCTGTCGTCTCGACAATGGAAATGCTTGAAAGCATACACGGCTCGAACGGCGGCGTCACCGGCGTGCCGGCCGGATTCCCCCGGCTCGACAATCTCACCGGGGGCTTTCAGAAGTCCGATCTTATCATCATTGCTGCCCGCCCTTCGATGGGAAAAACGGCATTCGTGCTCTCCGTGGCCCGCAATGCCGCCGTCGATCACGGCGTTCCCGTGGGCTTTTTCAGCCTCGAAATGTCGGCACAGCAATTGGTGCTCCGCCTCATTTGCGCTGAAGCGCGCGTCGACGCCCACAGCGTCCGCACCGGCCGCCTGCCCGAGGACCAATGGCGCCAATTGAGCGAGCGCATCGGCAAGCTCTATGCCGCCAAGATCTTTATCGACGACACGCCGGCCTTGGGAATTCTGGAACTCCGCGCCAAAGCCCGCCGGCTGAAGGTGGAACACAATGTCGGCATGATCATCGTCGATTACCTCCAGCTAATGCAGGGACCGAAATCCTCGCAGAGCCGCGAACAGGAAATTTCCCACATCTCCCGCTCGATGAAGGCGCTGGCAAAAGAATTGAACATCCCCGTGCTGGCATTGTCGCAGTTGAACCGGTCGCTCGAAGCCAGGCCCGACAAGCGCCCCATGCTGTCGGATCTTCGCGAATCGGGCGCCATCGAACAGGATGCCGACGTCGTGATCTTCGTGCACCGGCCTGAAAAATACGGACTGCAAAAGGACGACAATTCGTCGGCTGAAGGCATCGCCGAAATCATCATCGGCAAGCAGCGTAACGGCCCGACCGACCAGATCGAGCTGGCATTCATCAAACAGTACGCGCGGTTCGACAACCTTGCCATGCCTTCGTTCGACAACTATGCTCCTCCCATCGGCAGCGACGAACCGGGTTTTTAAAATAACGCGCGCACGGCACATCAACCGTGCGCGAACAGTGTGTGAAAGGGAACAACGATGGATCGCAGAAAATTTTTAAGCGCCGCGGCGCTTGCCGCACTCGCGCCGCTGGCGGCGCGCACGTCCTATGCGAAATCGATGGATATGCTCTTGCAGATCGATGACGATGAAAAAATTTGCATGTCGAAATTCGAATTTTCCCTCGCCAAAAAATTGTCCGACCGTCCGATCAATGAAGTGATGATCGAGATCGGAAAAACATTCATCGGCACCGAGTACGTGGGGCATGTGCTCGAATCCGACGGCGACGAAAAGCTTGTCGTGAATATGCGCGCGCTGGACTGTGTCTCGTTCTACGAAAACTGCCTCGTGCTGGCGCGCTGCGTGAAACTGAAAAAATATACGTTCGACGAATACAAGCGCCAGCTCACGTTCGTGCGCTATCGCGGGGGCGTCATCAACGGGTATCCGAGCCGCCTGCACTATACGACCGACTATTGGTTCGATAACGAGAAGAAGGGAGTGCTGAAGGTCGTCACGGCGGACATTGCCGACGACAAGAACCTGCAGCCGATTCCCAAGCCCATCAATTTTATGTCGACGCACCGCGCATCGTACAAGCAGCTGGCGAACGACGCGTTCTACGAGGAGATCAAAAAACAGGAAGACGCGATCAACGCGCGCAACCTTGTCTTTCTGCCAAAGGGGAACGTGCACATGTTTGCCGACAAGATCGAAACCGGCAGCCTCATCGGCATCACGACGAACATGAAGGGCATGGACATCAAACATACCGGCGTCGCGATACGCATGGAGAACGGCGATCTGCATTTCATGCATGCGCCGATCACCGGGGCCAAAGTGCAGATCACGCCGACCACGCTGCACGACTACCTCGCAAAATTCAAGGACGATACCGGCATCATCATCGCGCGGCCGCTCGAGCCGAAAGCCTGATACATCGGCCGGCGAAGTATGGTGCGCGAACAGATTGTTGCAGGGCGGCATGTATGTCGCCTGGGAATCCGGGCGTTCTGCGTTCACTCCAGGTTCGTTGCGACAACGGCGACGGCTTTCAGCGCGCGCAGCACTCCGCCCCGCACATCCAGCGCCTCGACGAACACAATATACATGCCCATCCGTACGCGCGTGTTCGAATCGTCCCTCCCGTTCCAGATGATTGTGCCTGCAGACGCGGCGGGTTCGTTGTTGGCCAGTGTCCGGACGAGCCGCCCGGCTGTATCATAGATGCGCACGCGCAGGGCGGGGGCCGCCGACGGAAGCGCATAGGCGATCCCCAAAAAATCCTCGATGCCGTCATTGTTCGGCGAGAACGGATTCGGCGACAACACGAGCGACGCGTCGGCCGGAACCGCCGACGTAAAGATCGAGTTCTGCACGCCCGGGGTGCCGCCGCGCGCGGCAACCGACGTGCTCCAATTGCGCGGATCGGCGCCCGAAAGCAGTGGATTGATGCGCTCAAGGGATTTTCCCGCGGTCGTGCATTTGGGGAGATGCCACGAGGGAGAGTAGCGCACGCTGTCGACGGTCGCTCCCGACGGATCGAAGAGGATCACATCATCGCCCGAGTTGTTGAGCCCGAGCGAGGGGACGACGATCACGTTCGCCGTTTCACCCGGACTCACATTCATCATGTCGATGACCGAAGAATCCGTCGCGATGACGCACAGCGAGTACGGCGGCACGGTGTGGGACGAGCGCGGCAGCGGAATGGTGACACGGTTTTTCACGGTGCCCGATGCATCGCCCATGTTCCAGGTGCCCAGGTCAATGGTTGCAGCGCTGCGATTGTAGAGTTCCACATACTCCGGAGCACCCGCGCGCGGTTCATACATGATCTCGTTGATCACAAGGGCGTGGGCGGGGGTTCGGACGGCGAGGACCGCGGCGGCGGCATTATTGGATGTGTCCTCATCCGCCGGCAGCGACAAGCGGAAGCCGAGTCTGTGTATGCCTCCGTCGATGCGGGGGTACGTCAGAGTGACAGCGAACGAATCACCTGCGGCGAAGAAATGTGTGAACGCTGTGTCCGCAATGTGCCTGCCGAGCGTCGAATCGATCATCGCGAGTGCGCACGCATACTCGCCTGCATCCGCCTTGTTGCGCACCGTCAGCGTGCACGGCACATCATCCCCCGCGGTAACAAGCGGCGTCACCGCGGGTGCGGCATCGAGTGCCAGGTCCGCGCTCTTCTGCACTGAAATTTGAATATCGTCGATGCGGAGCGTTCCGGTGGCGCCAGTGCCGTTGCCGAGCGTGCGCCAGCGGAACCGCACGAGCGATTGTCCGTTCACCGATGCCGGCAGCGCAAGCACACGGCGGATATAGGACGAAGAACTTGCAAGCAGCAGCGTATCGGAAAAGGGCGTCCACGACGATGAATCATCGCGCACGGAGGCTTCAACGAGCATCCCCGCGGTGAACGAAGCGGAACGGCGTTCGTAGAATTCAACCGAGGAGGCGACTCTGCCGCTGAACGACAGCATCGGCGAAACGAGACACTGCCCGATGCGGGCATCGGTCGAGAGCGCGGCCAGCGGCGCCGAGAGCGGCGTGGCGGATGATGTGGTGAAGTCTCCCGTCGACGACCGCGCCTTTGTGGTCGTCCATCCGGCGGGCAGCAACGGAACGCGCGCCGTATCGAACGTTTCCCGATACGGGAACACCTGCTGTGCGAGTGTGTGTGCCGGGATCACTCCGAGGCACAGGAGAACTGCCGCAATGCATGCTTTCATGCTATCCCCCTCATGAAGTGCGTAACCAAGCGCAAAATAAATGAAATGAACCCGAGATGCAACACCGAGGTGCGCCGGGCAGAACGCCTTGGCCAAAACACCTCGGCGAAAAAAACTCGGCGAAAAAACCTCGGACAGAGGGTCCTGTTCCATTCAGGTGCGAGACATCGATGACGGTCCGTGTGCGGTACTGCTGTTGAAAAAAAAACCTGCCGCTCTGCCGTGCTGCGGCCGTGCTGCGGCTTGAATGTGACGGCATTCTTCTGTATCATTTATGGAGAATCCAACAATTCACACCGGATGCCATGCGCACACATCAGACTCCATTTCAACGATACCCGCTGCGCTTCCTGCTCTGCTGTGTGCTCTGTTTCTATATCCTGACGCTGTACCCGTATAACTTTCGGCAGAACAATAATGCGGTCTTCTCGGTCGGCCTTTCTCTGACGTCGCCCGGAACCGGATATACAACGCACCCTCACGAGGCGCTGGCGCAATTATATCAGTTCACGATACTGCTCCACCTCTCGCCCGAGACCGACGATTTGGGCCGCACGGGGCGCATCTTCAGCTCGGCAAAAGACTTCTACTCCCAGAATTTTGCGATTTCCCAAGTACGCAACACGCTCACTATCCAATTGTTCAGCCGCGATTCGCGGCACTATAACGAAGTGACGATCCCCGACGTGTTCAGGACGAAAGATCCGCTCTGGATAGCCATTACGTTCACTGGCGACATTCTCCGCTGCTATGTGAACGGGGTCAAGAAATCGGAACGCAAAACAGGCCCCATGGCCCTGACACAGTGGGATGCCGCCGATCCTCTCGTCGTCGGCACGGACCCTAATGGATTGCTGCAGTGGGAAGGAATACTGCATACGGTGGCGATCCTCGACCGGTCGTGCACGGAGACAGAATTGCAGAGGCCGGTCTTGATTTTTAAAAAATATTCTTCTATCATTCACTACGAGTTCGATCAGGGGAGGACGCTTTATGTCCGATCGAGCGGTACGGACGCCGATTCGCTTTACGTGCCGGCGCTGTATCAGCCATACAGCAAGGTAACACTGTTCGATACATTTCACTTTTTGGGGAAGCAGCGGCTCTCTGTCCGAGACATCGCTGCTAATATTTTGTTTTTCCTTCCGGTTGGTTTTTTTTCAACGTTATTTTTTGGTCGTGGCGTAAATACTAAGGCTGCCATCATCACGCTTTCGGTGATCATGGGCATGTCGCTTAGTGTCAGTGCAGAAGTTCTTCAAATATTTTTACCCAGCCGCTATTCCAGCATGATCGACGTGCTCAGCAATACGATGGGAACGGCGTTCGGCGCAATAGCGGGTCTTATTCATTCAAACAAAGGAATGCATGATGACCAGCGGCGAAATGTTGAAGATCGATCCTGAACAGGAGATCGAAAAAATCGCGCACGTGATACGCAAGACGGTGCGGACCACGATGCGGCGCCGCGGCGCCGTGGTGGGCGTATCCGGCGGGATTGACAGCGCCGTCTGCGCAGCGCTCTCCGTGCGTGCGCTCGGCAGCGGCAACGTGCTGGCGCTTCTGATGCCCGAGCGCGACTCATCGGCGATCTCGAAACGCCTCGGCCTGGAATTGGCCGACACATTTTCCATCCCGTGCGTCGAAGAAAATATCACGCCGATCCTCGAAGGCGCACGCTGCTACGAACGCCAGCTCGAAGCGATCAGGCATGTGTTCCCCGACTACGGCGAAGGATGGAAAAACAAAATCATCCTTCCATCCATCCTCGACGGCGACCGATTGAACGTGTCGCGCCTGACCGTGCAGACGCCCGAAGGGGAATACAGGACAGAGCGTCTGCCGATGAACCAGTATTGCCAGCTCGTGGCTGCGACGAATTTTAAACAGCGCATCCGCACGATGATGGAATATTACCACGCCGACCGGCTCAATTACGCCGTGTGCGGCACGCCGAACCGGCTCGAATACGATCAGGGGTTCTTCGTGAAGGGCGGCGACGGACTCGCCGATTATAAACCCATCGCTCATCTCTATAAAACCCAGGTCTATGCGCTGGCGCGCGCCCTTGGCGTGCCCGAGGGCATTTGTTCGCGCACTCCGACCACCGATACGTATTCGCTCGAGCAGACACAGGAAGAATTTTATTTCGCCCTGCCGTACGAAAAAATGGATGCCTGTCTGTACTCGTTCAACCATGCTCTCGCTCCCGAGACTGTCGCCGCGTCTCTGGGATTGACCGCCGACCAGGTCATGCGGGTCTACAACGATATCGAGGCGAAACGGCGCGCGACACTGCCGCTTCATCTTCCGGCGCTGACGATGGAAACAGTGGATCCCATTGCAGCGATGATCGACGATAGTAAAAAAAACAACTACTCAGCATAATCATTAGTCCCTGTCATTCTGAGGGAGCTCGAGCGACCGAAGAATCTAAAAAGCATCAACAGCGGGGAACATGAATTTATTGCTGCATGTATCAATCACTGTTTTAGATCCTTCGCTTCGCTCAGGATGACAATGATTTGGTGCGCACTGTGTAGGTAAGTAAAAAAAATAATAGAAGTTCTCTTCAGTGTTCACGAGAATGGGGGGAAAGAGTATGGCACAGATCGATGTTCGCGACCAGGTCCATCAATTCATCCGGGACAATTTTATATTCGACGACACCAAGACCGTCGACGGGCAGACATCGCTGCTCGGATCGGGCATTGTCGACTCGACCGGCATTCTGGAACTCATCGGATTTCTTGAATCACAGTATAGCCTGAAGTTCAACGACAACGAACTCATCGGTGAAAACTTCGATTCGATCGACAAAATCACCGCGTTTTTGGAAACAAAAATGGACGGCCATCACTAAGTGCGTCCTGCGCCACGAGACCAAAGAAGGAGGCGTCCTTTATGCTGATCCACGAATATCTTTCACAGACGGCAGCACGGTTTCCCGAAAAAATTGCGGTGGTCTGCGCAAAGCATCGCATCTCGTATGGCACGCTCAACCTGCGCGCGAAAAATTTTGCCGCCTTCCTGCTCACGCAGGAGCTTGAAAAAGGGGACAGGGTCGCAGTGTTTATCGACAGCACCATCGACGCCGTCGTCGCGATCTTCGGCGTCCTGCAGGCCGGCGGATGTCTCGTCATCGTCAATCCCTCGACACATCCGGACCGTCTCGGGTTCATTGTGAACGATGCCGGCGCCAAATTTATCGTCGCCGCCGCCGAAAAAATAGCGGCCGTGAAACAAGCGTGCATGCAGTGCGCCGTGCCTCCCGGTCTTATCCTGACAGGCCAGTTCGACGCCGATGAATCGTGTGCCGGTTTTGAGCAGGCGTGCACGACGGAACTGCCGTTCGCACCGCCGAAGATCATCGATGAGGATCTTGCCGCCATCATTTACACGTCCGGATCGACAGGCAAGCCCAAGGGCGTCACGCATCTCCACAGGACGATCGATGCCGTCGTCGACACTGTCTCGGGCTATCTGGAACATACCACCGATGACGTCATACTCGGGGTGTTGCCGCTTTCCTCCAGCTACGGACTGCTGCAGGTGCTGGTGACCTTCTTCACCGGCGGGCGCATCATTCTCGAACGCGGTTTCGGATATCCATACGAGGTCATCCAGAGGATGAAGGATGAAGGCGTCACGGGGTTTGCGGGCGCGCCGACGGTGTTCGCGATCATTCTCCGGCTCGAAGGCCTTGAGCGTGAAGACTTTTCGCGGCTTCGCTACATCACGAATGCGGCTGCGGCGATGCCTCCGGCATTCATCCCGCAGCTGCGAAAAATATTCCCGTCAACAAAAATATATTTGATGCACGGCCTCACCGAATGCCTTCGCACAACGTATTTGCCGCCGGAGGAGATAGACGCGAAGCCGACCTCCGTCGGGTCCGGTATGAAGAATGTTGAACTCTGGCTCGAAGACGCCGCCGGGAACCGCGTGCCCGCCGGACACGTGGGAGAGATGATGGTGCGCGGCTCGAACATCATGCAGGGATACTGGAACGATCCCGATGCAACGGCGAAAGTACTCAAGCCCGGACGGTATCCGTGGGAAAAAACGCTCCGCACAAGGGATCTCTTCATGACCGACGACGAAGGCTATTTCCATTTCGTGGCGCGCGAGGATGAACTCATCAAGAGCCGTGGAGAAAAAGTGAGCCCGGTCGAGGTGGAGGATGTGCTCTACAGGCTCGAGGCGGTGCTCGAAACGCGCGTGATCGGCGTTCCCGACGCTGTGCTGGGACAGGCGATTCGTGCGGAGATCGTGCTCAAGGAACATCACACGCTGAGCGTGCAGGAAGTGAAATCGCATTGCCGAAAAAATATGGAAGATTTTAAAGTGCCGCAGCACATCGAATTTGTCGCATCCCTCCCGAAGACGCAGGGGGGGAAGATCAAACGGACGTAGCGCTTTCCCCTCTTAAGGAACTCACAAAAACATGCACCGCTTCGCTCGAGCGGGCGAGATACCATCTCGCCCGCTCGCGATATGGCATTTCGCCCTGCACGTGCGGTACAGGTGTCATCGCGCGCTGCCGCCGCGAGGCCGTTCGTTGTCGACGATCAATGAGTGCTGCCAATGCAAATTTCGATCTCTGAGAGTGATTTAGCCTGAATTATTCACGAAAATACCGTATCATAGAGTGGTATTCCAAAGACAATACATTCAGCACGTGCCGCTGAACAAGGCACTCATTCAGAATGACGATCATGCGAGCGCATACGATGTCATACACAGGGAGAACCGTTGGGAAAAAAAATATCGATCATTCTTGGCACACGACCGGAAGCAATAAAACTCGCCCCACTTATTCTTGCACTGAAACACACCGCCTCGTTTACGGTTGAAGTATGCGTGACCGCACAGCATCGGCAGATGTTGGACCAGGTGCTCACCATCTTCAACATCGTTCCCGATGTTGATCTCGACCTGATGAAGCCGAACCAGACACTGGCATCGCTCACCTCGGACGCCATCCGTGCGGTTGACGGCTACATTCGGGATTCGAAGCCCGACATGGTGCTCGTGCAGGGCGACACCACAACCGTGTTCGCCGCCTCACTCGCCGCGTTCTATCAGAAGATCCCTGTCGGCCATGTTGAAGCCGGACTGCGCACGGGAAATAAGTATTCGCCATTTCCGGAAGAGGTCAATCGATTGATCACCTCCAGACTGGCGGAGCTGCATTTTGCACCGACCATTGCGGCACAGACGAATCTGGCTGCTGAAAACATCGCCGGCAAGGACATCTTTGTCACCGGCAATACCGTCATCGACGCCCTGCTCATGGTGACCGAAAAAATTTCCAATGCTGTTCCCGATATCCCCGGATTGCCCGCGGAACTTTTCACTGGAACCGACAGGCGGAAAATTGTCCTGATTACCGGCCACAGAAGGGAAAATTTCGGCGAAGGATTTTTCACGATCTGCCGCGCGATCGCACGGCTTGCCGAACGGTTCACGGACGTGGCGTTTGTGTATCCGGTGCACCTCAACCCGAATGTTCAGTCGCCGGTGTATTCGATGCTCTCGGGCAAGGAGAACATATATCTCATCGCCCCCGTCAGTTATGTACCGTTCGTCGCGCTCATGCGCCGCGCAACGGTGATCTTGACGGATTCAGGAGGAGTGCAGGAGGAAGCGCCGAGCCTGGGGAGGCCGGTATTGGTGATGAGAGACACAACCGAGCGCCCTGAAGCCGTCAGCGCCGGAACAGCGAAGCTGGTCGGGACCGACGAAGACCTCATCGTGTCCTCAACAGCCAGGCTCCTGGAGGATCCTTCGGAGTATGACCGCATGGTGAACGCTGTGAATCCGTACGGCGACGGCAAGGCGGCCGAACGCATCGTCGGTATTCTGTCGCATTATTTTTACGGCACAGCGCTGCCTGAACCGTTTGTTGCAGGAAGCTGACCGGACCGCTTATCGGGCCATCGTGTCGTGATGCTCGCGCAACAGAGACTCGATCTTGTGCTGCATTTCGGCTTCGAGGGCCCGCGTATCTTCAACTCCTTTGAACCGCTCATACATCAGGGTCGAGAGTTCAACGAGGGATTTGCTGATCAGGGAAATGAGATTGTACTCCTGCTTCATTTCAACGTTTGCCTTATCGAAATATTCTTTGCCTTCGGTGTTGATGAACGTTTCCATTTCGTGGCCGCGCTCATCGATGTTGAGAGAGATCACCGACAGGTTCGTATTTACGATATGCGCGATCGACGCCACCGTATCGCGGAGCATTTCAAGCGAGGGGCGCTGCAGCGCCTGTTCTTTCTCCAGGAGTGCGCGTGATGTCCGTTCTTTCCGGAACAAGTACCGCTCGTAGACTCCATCGATAATGACGGGCACATGGTGGTATTCGAAATAATCCTTTCTGATGTAATCGTATGCGCCGAGTCTCATCGCCTCGGCCGCCACGTTTTCCATTTCCGGGCCGGTCAGGAGCACGACGGGGACGTCGTTTTTTTGATCGTGAATCCACTCCAGCACGCGCAGTCCGGTCATCTCCGGCATGGCGTGATCGAGCAGTACAATGTCGTATCGGGTGTGTGCAAGGAGTCCCATCGACTCTGCGCCGGAGGCGCACACATCGACAACATACCCCTGTGTTGTCAGTGTCTGCTGAAATGTGCGGCGAAACGATTCTTCGTCGTCTATTAAAAGCAGATGAAGTGCAGGCATGATCGGTGGTGTCCTTGTCAGTGATTGCATGAGTAGTGCAATAATATACAGATTCGCGCCGGTGAGCAAATTAGAAAATTCTAATGCACATTAGAACTTTCTAATGGAAGCCGATCGGGCGTTCCCTGTTGTCGTGTCTGCTCTTCGCCGCCCGCAACGGCCGTCGTATCGAGGGGCAGCGTGATGAAAAACGATGTTCCTGTTCCCGGCGTACTGTCCACGGAAATCGTGCCGCGGTGAAGTTCAACGATCCATTTGACAAGCGTCAACCCCAGGCCGACGCCGTCGGTTTTATAGAGATCTTCCCCTGCGCGGAAATACGCATCGAAGATCCTCGCGATCTTATCAGGCGGTATGCCTTCGCCCGTATCCTCGAAATACATCCTGATGACGGATTCGTCCACCGTATAGCCGAAGCGGATCTGACGGTGCGGCGGCGTATGCTTGAGCGCGTTATCCAGAAGGTTGAAGAGCACCTGTCTGAGCCGGGGTACATCGGCGGAAACAAACGCCATCGGGTACTGTTTCAGGACGACCTCGATTTGCTTCGGACGGGCCAAAAACAACGCCTCGTCGTAAAATTCCTTGATCACTTCGTGCAGCGGCGTGCGCGCCAACCGCAGTTCAAACGTTCCCGCCTGCATCTTGCTCAGGTTCAGCAGGTCGCCTACGATATTGGCCAGGCTCAACATTTCATCGTACACTCCCGCAATGGTTTCGCGTAATTTCTTCGGCGTGATCCCCGGCGTGAGGGCGTTTTCGAGCTGGTTGCGTATGATCGCAAGCGGTGTGCGGAGCTCGTGCGCGGCGAGCGTTGAAAATTTTAACGCGTTGGTCATCGACGTGAGCAGCGCGGCTTCGGCTTCTTTGCGCACCGTGATGTTGCGTGCCGAGACGAAAAAATATTCGGTGTCGCCGAATTCCATACGGTTGATCGTCGCCTCGGCCGGAATTTCCTCGCCGTTCTTTGTGAGCGCCGTGACGTCCGCTATGAACGACGACTCTCCGCGGCGCTCGCAGTCGTGCCATTGTTCCCACAGTTGTTCGATCGAGGCTCGCGGAGCGATGTCGGTGATCGACAGCGTCATGAGCTCGTCCCGGGCATACCCGAGCTGTTTGCACGCCGCACGGTTCACATACATGAACACTCCCGTGTTGCTGATCCAAAAAACGGCGTCGCTCGCGTGATCGACCGAAAACTGTGTCAGCTGCAGCGCAAGTTCCGCGCGTTTGCGTTCGGTAATGTCCTGAAGGATGCCTTCAAAGTGCGCGATGCCTCCGTCCGCATCGCGGACGATCTTCAGCCGGTTGCTTACCCATCGGGTTTCTCCGGACTTGCACATGATGCGAAAATCTTCGTGCGGCCGATGCCCGCCGCGCACGGTTGTGTCGGAGATCGAATCGAGCACGAGCGGCAGATCGTCCGGATGGACCACCGAGGGAAATGAAACGGCGCCGCTCATGAATTCGTTTTGCGTATAGCCGAAGAGTGAAATATTATTCGAGACATATTCGACCGGCAGCGCGTGCATCGGCCTCCAGATGAAGATGATCGTATCGGTGTTCTCGATGACGAGGTTTGCGCGGCGCATCTGCTCAATCGAACGCCGGCGGTCGGTGACGTCCCGGTTGATGCCGACCAGCCCGATGATCGCGCCTTGCGCGTCATGGAGCGGATACTTGGACACAAGGATCGATCGTTCGAGCCATCCGGTGTAATGGTGATGCGTGTCCCTTTCCACATTGAGCATGGGAATGCTGGTTGCGATCATGCGCTGCTCATCGCGTAACGTCTGCTGCGATTCGGCCGTGCCGAAAATGTCCGGATCGGTTTTTCCGAGCAGGTCGTCGATGTCCGATGCTCCGCACATACGGATCGATGTCTGATTGGCCAGAATGATCCTGCACTGTTTGTCCTTTACATAGACCTCGTCGGGAATGGCTTCGATGATCGTGCGCAGCAGGTTCCGTTCCTTCGAGAGCTCCTCTTCGGCGTGCTTTCGTTCCGTGAAATCGAACGCAACGCCCAGTGTGCCAGTAATGGCGCCCTGCGTATCGCGCAGGGGCTCCACATGTGCTTCGAAGGTGTGCCCCCCGATTGTTATCTCATAATTGACTGATTCGCCGAGCAGTGCACGCCGGTGCGCCGCGATCGGCGCAGAGCGGGAATCGTCCGTGTTGAAAAATTCCTGAATGGCCAGGCCGTCAAGCTGATGCGGGGCCACGCCTATCGATGCGAATCCGAGGCCCTGCGTCGAGGTGAAATGCAGCGTCCAATCCGTTGTCCATACCTGCGCGGGCAGCTGTGTCATCAGCAGCCGGTAGCGCTCTTCGCTCCGTCGCAGCGCGTCCTCCGCGCGCTTGCGTGCGGTTGTATCGCGCATGATGACCGTCACCAACGGCTTGCCGTCTTCGTCGGTCTTCGAAACGGACGCCTCGAACGCGAATCCTTCGCCCGAGCCGCGCACGCCTCTCGCGTTGGCCATCATGCCGGAAAGCCGGCGGACATCGTCCGCGCTTCCTGCGAATGGCGTCGCAGTCGCGGTGTCTCCACCGGCGATGAGCGACGGCACGAACGCACCCAGGTGCCGGCCGAGTGCTTCCGTCCCTGAACATTCGAACATCCGTTCCGCCGCGGCGTTGAAGAGCACAATGCGGAACCCCTCGTCGATGGTGACGATCGCATCCATCGCCGATTGAATGATGCCGGCCAACCGGTCCCGGCTGCTGCGTGTGCGCTCTTGTGCGTCATGCCGCGCCGTAATATCCCGGACTCCGAACACCGCGCCGGCGGGTTCACCGGTCGAACTCCTGATGCATGTGCAATCCGATTCCAGCCTTAGATACCGGCCGTTGCGGTGACGGCATCGGAATTCGAATGAACTCCGCCCCTGGTGCGCGCATGCTTCCTCGATCTTGGCCTTGACGTGGTCGACATCGTCGGGATGAGCGTACTGCAGGAACCGTGTTGCGATCAATTCGCCGGTGTCGTACCCGAGCACGTGCGTATACGACGGGCTCACATACGTGAAGACCCCCTCGGCATCGGTCTGGCTTACCATGCCCGGCATGGTGTCTGTGATCAAACGCAGCCGGCGCTCATTGTGTTTGAGCGTCTTCTCCATGCCGTGCTTGTACAGCGCGACCTCGATGGTCGCGTGAAGCTCTTTGGGATCGAACGGCTGCAACAGGTAGCCGTACGGGCCGGTTTCCTTGGCACGCTGAATGGTCAATTCATCGGAAAAAGCGGAGAGAAAGATCACGGGAATGTCGTACCGGTGCATGACCTCGTCGGCCGTTTCAATGCCGTCGACCCGTCCATGCAATTTGATATCCATCAGGACCAGATCGGGAGGAGATGCTATAACCGCGCTCAGCGCCGTGTCGGCAGAGCTCGCGATCCCGGACACGTCGTACCCGAAACCGCGCAGAGCGGACTCGATTTTTTTTGCGACGCTGGGATCATGTTCGACGATGAGAATGTGAGCGCGCTCCATGAGAGGGCTTCCGTCGTTAGTGCTTCATTATGAGGGCGGGATGTCGTCTCGCTCTGTATCGCCGCGATAACAGTACGGTCGTGCTACTCTTCTTTAATGATGAACCCTTCGCCGCGCACCGTATGGATCAATTTTTTCGGATATTCCTTGTCGATCGAATCGCGGAGATAACTCATGTACACATCGACGATGTTCGTGCCCGTCTCGAATTTGTATCCCCATACCTGCTCGGCGATCCGCTTGCGCGTGAGTATCGTATTTTTATTGCGCAGAAAAAATTCGAGCAGCGAGAATTCCGTTTGCGTCAGCGTGATCACTTTTTCGTTTCTTTTAACGACCCGCTTGATCACATCCATCGTGAGATCACCCGCCTGCAGGATGCTCGTGCGGATCATTCCCGAACGCCGCATGATCGCCTGAATGCGCGCGAAGAGTTCTCCCGAGTCGAACGGCTTCGTCAGATAATCGTCGGCACCGATCTCCAGGCCCTGTATCCTGTCGTCGATCCCGTCCCGCGCGGAGAGTATGAGCACGGGCGTGTTGTACGATTGCGCGCGAAGGTCGCGCAGCACATCGATGCCCGACTTGAGGGGCAGATTAAGATCCAGCAGTACCAGATGAAATTCCCGCGATGTGACCATTTGCGATGCGCTGACACCGTCGTAGGCGATCTCCACATCGTAGCCCGCTCTCACGAGCTGGCGTTCGACAGATCGCGCCAGCCGTTTCTCATCCTCCACCAGCAGGATGGAGATGTTCAGTTTAACGGGTGCGTTTGCCATGCCATTCATTCCCCATAGAAGAAAGGTGTCGCCTCGACCGTCTCGTCCCCAATCCACCATCTACAGAGATGATAATAAAGTTGAACACCAAAAACAAGTCGCGCCGAAAGATTCGACCCCCTCGAGCTCCTTCAGAATGACTGGGCTTGCAGAGTCTGCGAATGATGTCATTAAGAGCGCGAAGGGAGAACTCCCGTGCATGCCGTCCATCACGCGAACATGCCGCTTATCACACATAAATGCCATCCATCACTCTCTTGTGCGTGTTCATCTCAAATAGGTTGCCGCCATGCACGGTTCCGCGTATTTTATAGACATCACCATCATCATCTGCCGGCCGCCGCATAGCCGCGATGCTGTTATTTTGAAAAATATTTGTGTACACTCCAGCAGCGCCGCACACGCGGCATCGACTATGAAAACACTACTCTCTATTTATTTGTCGTGCCTCGGCGCAGGCATCCTCTTTGCGCACGCCTCAGACGGATTCGGGCTCGATCCGTCCAAGGAACTGTACCAGTACAGCCACCGCATCTGGCAGAAGAAGGACGGACTGCCGCAGAATTCCGTGCACGCGATCGTGCAGACGCGCGACGGCTACCTCTGGTTTGCAACGGACGAAGGCCTCGCCCGTTTCGACGGTCTCCAATTCCGCGTCTATACTACGCGCACCACTCCCCAATTTAAAAACAATCAGGTCCGTTCCCTGTGCGAAGCGCAGGACGGCACGCTCTGGATCGGTTTTACCGACGGCGGCATCGTGTCCTTTGCGTCCGGCATCTTCACACGGTTCACCAAGGAGCCGTCATTCCTCAACACCACCGTGTGGAATATTTTCAAGGACCATTCGAATACGCTCTGGTTCTCTTCGCCTGTGGGCGTGCTGCACGTTGTGCCCTCGGATTCCACTCATGTGCTTCTGAACGAAGCGTCGGGTCTGCCGTACATGAGCGTGACGAGTGTGGCCGAAGATTCCTCCGGCACGATCATGGCGTGCACAAAATTCGGCATCTCGATGCTGCGCAACGGGCGCTTCGTACAATACCCGTCCATGGCGCATCCGGCCAGAGGTTTGTTCCGAGACAGCGGCGGAACGATGCGGTTCATCGCCGGGTACAATAGCATCGCTCAACTGAACCGCGACAGTTCCGTCTCGTACTCGGGGGCGAAGGAACGTTTTCACACAACCACCGTCCTCACGCTGTTCCGGGACCGCGCCGGAACGCTGTGGATCGGAACGGGCGGCATGGGGCTCTTTCGGTACGCAATGGGAAAATATAGTTCGTTCTCAGCCGAAGACGGATTATCCAGCACGTTTGCCGAAACGTTCTTCGAGGACAGGGAAGGCAACCTGTGGGTCGGCACAACCGGCGGGGGACTGAACAGATTCACCAATACAAAATTCACGACATATCTTCCGTCCGCCAGCCCGGCGATGGTCTGGTCTGTCTATCAGGACCAGAACGGTGCGATCTGGGGAGGCGGAGAACCGTCGTTGCTGCTGCGATTGGAAAAAAGAAAATTCGTTCCCGCATTTGTCAAAGGGCCGTCCTTCACGAGCGCGCCGACCGCGATCCTGCACGACAGATCGGACGTGCTCTGGGCCGGCACACGGTCGGGCCTGTACCGGATCCCCGCGTGGCGCAAAAGCGTGCTGACATCGGCCGACTACACTTATAAGGAATTCGGCCCGGTGAACGCCATCATGGAAGATCGCAGGGGAGATGTGTGGGTCGGGACGCTCTGGCACGGACTTCAGCGCTATCGCAACGGCAAGCACCAACCGTGGACGACAAAAGACAGCCTGAAATTTTCGGATGTCTGCGTTGTCTCTGAAGACCGCCGCGGCGATCTCTGGGTGGGCACATCGTCGCACGGTGTGGCGCGCCTGCATGACGGGAAATTTGTCGTCTATGATTCTTCGAACGGGATGCCGTCTCTTCACGTCATGGCCATTCATGAAGATGCGGAGGGCATGGTCTGGTTCGGTACGCTCAACGGCGGACTCGTCCGGTGGAATGGAAAAAAATTCACGAAGCTGTCATACGCACAGAACATGTTCGACGAAACCATTTTTTCAATACAAGAAGACAGCCTCGGCTGTCTCTGGATGAGTTCCAATAACGGCGTCTTCCGCGTTGCAAAAAAAATACTGAACGATGCCGCGGACGGGACCATCGCCTCCATTGTGTTCGACGCATACGGCATGAGCAACGGCATGAGAAGCGATGAATGCAACGGAGGGTTCGGCAATGCAGGCGTCACCTCAACCGACGGCACCATGTGGTTTCCCACAACGGTGGGATACGTAATGGTCGATCCGCAGTCGCTGCCCGTGAACCGCGTTCCGCCCTCGGTGGCGATCGAACTCTTCAGTGCCGATAAAAAAACGGTCGCGCCGTCACCGCGCGCAGAGATCGATCCGGGCGCGGGCGTGCTCGAGTTCACCTATGCCGGACTCAGTTTTACCGCTTCGGATAAAGTCCGCTTCAAAGTGCTGCTCGAAGGATTCGACGCCGAATGGATCGATGTCGGCACGCGCCGGTTCGTTTCGTATACAAACATTCCTCCCGGCTCCTATCGCTTTCGCGTGATCGCCGCCAACAGCGACGGCGTGTGGAACGACACGGGCGCTGCGCTCGCCTTCACGCTGCTCCCGCATTTTTACCAAACGTACTGGTTCTACATCCTGTGTTTCGCCGCCATCGCCTTGTCGGGCGCCGTCGCACACAAGGTCTATCGGAGGTCGAAGGACCGCACGCTGATCGCATCGCGCCGTCAGGCGCAGCTCGAGGCCCGGCTGAAGGAATCCCAGCTGCTTTCGCTTTCGATGCAGCTGCAGCCGCATTTCCTCTTTAACACGCTCAACTCCATCTCCTCGCTGATGCATTTCGACGTGGACCGCGCCGACAGCATGATCGCGCATCTCGGCCAGTTGCTGCGCATCTCGCTCGACCGGATGAGGCGGCAGGAAGTGCCCCTGCGCCAGGAGCTCGAATTTCTTGAAAGCTATCTTTGCATCGAACAGTCCCGGCTTGGCGACCGGCTCACCGTTATACGGAATATCGAGGAAGCGGCCCTTCCGGCGCTCGTGCCGAGCATGGTGTGGCAGCCGCTCGTTGAAAACGCGATCAAGCACGGGATCGCACCGCGCAAAACAGGCGGTGTGCTCACGCTCGGCGCCCGGCGCATCGGCACGGATCTGGAACTCACCATACACGACAATGGAGAGGGAATGGGACGCTCGGTGCCGACATCCTCGAACGGCGTCGGCATCAGGAATACCATGGAGCGCCTCGAGTTGCTCTACCCTAGCAGCCACGAGATCCTGTTCGCGGATAATTCCGAGGGCGGCGTGACTGTAACTTTGCGGATCCCATTCCGTAATGAAGAGTATGAAACCGATGATCCCACAGAAGAAAGCCGATCAGTCGCTGCGCGTTATCCTTATCGACGATGAACCGCTCGCACTGCAAAAACTCCGTCTCTTCATAAAAAAGGAAGGGGACATCGAGATCGTCGATGAATGCATGAACGGACAGGATGCGATTGTTTCTATTCGCACGCACGCGCCGGACCTGATCTTTCTCGACATACAAATGCCGGAGATGAATGGATTCGCCATGCTTCGCGAATTGAATGCGGAGGAAATGCCGAGCGTTATTTTTACGACGGCATACGACGAGTACGCACTCAAGGCCTTCGACGTGCATGCGCTCGACTATCTCCTGAAGCCGTTCGACCGCGCCAGATTCTCGCAGGCGCTCGTTCATGCCCGGGAGCATCTCAAGCCGCCCCTGACCGACGCGGTGCAGGATCAGTTGCGCTCTCTCCTCGATGTCGCCCCCCAATCGCCGCTTGGGGCCGACAGGCTGATGATCAAGACAGACGGCAAGGTGGTGTTCGTGAAGAAGGACGATATAGACTGGCTTGAAGCCGCGGGCAACTACATCAAGCTGCATTGCGGCGCGGACACGCACATGCTGCGCGAGACCATGAACAGCATCCTCACACAGCTCGACGCGTCGAAATTCCTGCGCATTCATCGCGCCACCATCGTGAACATCGAACGGGTCAAGGAAATGCATCCCTGGTTCAACGGGGAATATAAGATCATCCTTACCACCAACGCCCAGCTCGTGATGAGCCGCGGCTGCCACGAGCAGTTCACCCGTACATTCGGCAAACCGCTGTAACTGAATTGTTGTAGGGCGAAATTTATCTCGCCCTGTACGAGCTAAAGCTCATCCTACATGCACCACATACGCCGCCGAGTATTTTCATCGTAGGGCGAGATGGTATCCCGCCCCTGAGACGGAAGCGTATCTGTGGCGTTGCATCCTTCCTCTTGTATCCTTCAAGAAATGTTCCTATGTTTACAGCACTTCATAATTCCCCATAAAAATATCAGGGCACACTATGTCTGAAAGTCTACTCGCGTCGTGCAACACGCTCATCGCGAAACACGCCATCGAAATGGTCGATCTGAAATGCATCGATCTCATCGGCCGCCTGCATCACATCACGCTTCCGGTCTTTCCGGGCATACTCACGAAGCTTGTCGCCGAAGGCGTCGGCTTCGACGGATCGAGCTACGGATTTCAAAAAGTCGAGAACAGCGACATGATCATGATTCCGGACCTGAGCACGGCGGTCGTCGACCCGTTCCGCGACATGCCCACGCTCAGCTTCTACGCGAACATCGTCCTTACCGATGAAGCACGGTCGCCGTTCGTGCAGGACGGGCGACATCTTGCGAAGCTTGCCTCCACGCTGCTCGAAAAATACACGGGCGCCGACACGATCCTGTGGGGGCCCGAGTTCGAGTTCTATATTTTCTCCCGCGTCAAATTCGATACGCGCACCTCGTCCGCCTTTTACGAGGTCGAGCACGCCGAAGAGTTCTACAAGAACGCCTATCACGCCGCCAATCCGTTCGACGTTTACGACGACTTCCGCGACGAGGCGTCGAAACTCCTCAAGCAGTTCGGCATACGCGTGAAGTACCATCATCACGAAGCCGGCGAGCGCGGGCAGCAGGAGATCGAAACGTACTTCGAAAATCTGCTGACCACCGCGGACAACATCGTCACCGCGAAGTATGCGCTCTTCAATCTTGCGCGGCAGAAGAATCTGTTCATCACATTCATGCCCAAGCCCATGTATCATCAGGCGGGGAACGGCATGCACCTGCATCTCTACCTCACGAAGAACGGCAAAAACATGTTCTATCAGAAGGGAGAGTACGGGAACATCAACCAGCTCGGCCGGTACTTTATCGGCGGCATGCTCAAACACGGGCCGGCACTGTCTGCGTTCACCAATCCGTCCACGAATTCGTATAAGCGGCTGGTGCCCGGCTTCGAGGCGCCGGTGGCGCTTACGTACGGCCAGGCCAACCGCGCATCGGCCATACGCATTCCATCGTATGTCATCAATCCCGAAGAAACGCGCTTCGAGTATCGTCCGCCCGATGCAACGGCGAATCCGTATCTCTGCCTCACGGCAATGCTGCTGGCGGGCATCGACGGCGTTGTCAACAAGATCGATCCGGTAGCCGAAGGATACGGTCCCGTCGATCAGCTGCCGCAGGGCGCCGCCAAGGATGCTGTGCATTTTTTGCCGCGCAACCTGACGGAGGCGCTCGACGCGCTTGCGCTCGACAACGAATTTTTGCGCCGCGACGGCCTCTTCACCGATGCGCTGTTGAATCAGTGGGTCAAAGTGAAAGAAGAGGAGATCAAGGCGATCGGGACCATGCCGCATCCGTTCGAATACACGATGTACTTCAATTTGTAGGGCGAGATGTTATCTCGCCCCGCAGTCCCGCCCCCCGGGCGTATTGCGGCATTTTTTGACTCTTGCATTTTTATGCATAATCTTGTATGTTGAACTACAATTTGGATGTGTATGCATCACACTAAACGGGGGGAGGTGCGCTATGGCTCGAGGATTAAATAAAGTGACATTGATCGGGAATTTGGGAAAAGACCCCGAATTGAAATACACGAACAGCGGCGTCGCGGTCGCGACATTTTCGCTGGCAACGTCGGATTCCTGGAAAGATCAGGAAGGCAACATGCAGGAACGCACCGAATGGCACAATATCGTGGCGTGGAGAAAACTTGCCGAAATCTGCGGCCAGTACCTGAAAAAGGGCAGCCAGGTCTATATTGAAGGCAAGATCCAAACGAGAAATTATCTGGACAAAGAGGGTGTCAAAAAATATATCACGGAAATCGTCGCAGACCAGCTTCTCATGCTGGGCGGCAGCGGTGGACGTCCCCAGGGCGAATCGAGCGACGCCGTTCCGATGCCGGAACCGTCGGCGCCTTCGAAGGATGAAGATCTTCCGTTCTAATGTTCTTATGGTACAGGCATCAGCAATACTAATCGCCCCCAACGTCATCGGGGCGATTTTTTTTTCTCGTCACTCACAAAAATTTGCACCGTTTCGCTCGAGCGGGCGAGAGAACATCTCGCCCTGCGTGCGCACCGATGCAACGGCAGCGAGTTACTTCGAAAAAAAAGTGCGCCGTTGGCGAACATGCCGCGCTCCTATGGAGCCGGTGCTGCCCGCCGCCCGAATACCCGTTTTATTTCCGTCCTGAAATGTGTACATTGATGCATGCCTCCTGAATTTTATCTCGACATCGCCGTGTTCGTCGTCCTGCTCTTCTGCTCCGCCTTTTTTTCCGGATCGGAAGTGGCGTTGTTCTCCCTCCAGCCGGCAATGATCGCACACATCGGCGGCGAAAAAAAACATGCGCTGCGCTACGTGTCCGTGCTTCTCGCGCATCCGCGCAGGCTGCTCATCACCATCCTCATCGGCAATACGCTCGTCAACACGGCGGCAGCGCTCATCACTGCCATCATGGCGGTGCAGCTGAGCTCGCATTTCCAATGGAACGAAACGATCGCCCTCGTCATACAGGTGATCGGGGTGACCTTCGTCATTATCGTGATGTCCGAATTGACGCCGAAGGTGCTGGCCTCCCGCTCTCCGTTGAGCGTTGCGCGCCGGGTCGCGCTTCCTCTCTATATCATAGCCAAACTCCTGACGCCCTTCATTGCGGCATTCGATGCGCTCATTAAAAAAGTGGAGCACCTCGCGTCGTACGGAAAAGGTAAAAGCGCGCTGGCCGCAGACGACATCAAGACACTGGTCGACGTGGGCAGCGAAGAAGGAGAGATCGACGACGAGGAACGCAGCATCATACACAGTCTTATCAATGCAAAAGACACGGTGGTGCGCGAAGTGATGACTCCACGCACGGAGATGGACGCCCTCGAGGAGGACGATGCGACGCTCGATGCGCTGATCGGCCTGATCGTCGAAAAGCGGCATTCGCGCATTCCCATCTACTCGGACTCGATAGACAATATACGCGGCATCGTGTTCGCGAAAGAGCTCCTGCCCTTCCTTCATATCGGCACCGAACACGAGAAAAAGGCGTTTTCCCTCGGCAAATATCTTCGACAGCCTCTGTTTGTTCCCGAAAGCAAGAATATCGACGCGCTCCTGAGGGAGTTTCGCCAGAAGAAAACGCATGTCGCGATCGCCGTGGACGAATACGGCGGCACGGCCGGGATCGTGACGTTCCAGGACATTATCACGGGCATGGTGGGCGATGTGGGAGGTGAAATGGATGACAACGCCCAGCTGGCGCAGCAGATATCTCCCACGCGCTTCCGTTTCGATGCGGCGATCAGTTTGGACAAGGCGGGCGAAATGCTGGACACGGATCTGCACACAGAGGAATCGTTCGATACGCTTGGCGGATTGCTGCTGCACGTGTTTGGAAAAATTCCGCGCTCCGGAGAACAGGTGCAGTATCGCTCGATCACATTCACGATCCTCAGTGCCGCCAAAAATCGCATCAACACCGTGATCGCCGAAAAAAACATCGACGCTGAATAATGTCTCTACTATTTTTTCATAACATAATTACGCTTCCATGAAAAAAACCTTCCTCTTCTTGCTGCTCTCGTTCGTCCTTATGAATTTTGCCCCGGCGGCGCCGAACGCTCCCGTGCGCGTCTCTCACGGCATGGTTGTGGCGGCAGATCCCACGGCCGCACGCGTCGGGCAAAAAATATTGGAGCAGGGCGGCAACGCAATCGACGCCGCAGTGGCCACGGGCTTCGCGCTCGCGGTCACATATCCCGGCGCCGGCAATATCGGCGGGGGCGGATTCATGGTTATCCGCTTCGCCGACGGCCGCACCGCCGCAATCGATTATCGCGAGAAGGCGCCGGCAGCGGCCGCGCGCTCAATGTATCTGGACAGCGCCGGAAATTTCATCCCGAAAAAAAGCACGTACGGACATCTGGCCTCTGGCGTGCCCGGCTCGGTCGCGGGCATGCTCGCAGCGCTCGAAAAATTCGGAACCATGAAGCGCGCAGCGGTCATGGCGCCCGCCATAGCGCTTGCCGCCGACGGATTTCCTCTGCACCGGAGTCTCGCCTCATCGCTTAAACATATGATGTCCGAATTCGCAAAGTTTCCGGGCTCCGTGCGTTCGTTTACGAACAACGGCACCGCGTTCAGTGAAGGCGACGTGTGGAAGCAGCCCGACCTTGCACGCACGCTCGGCGTGATCGCTAAAAAAGGCAGGAACGGGTTTTATCGCGGAGAAGTCGCGCGCTTGCTCGTTGCCGAAATGAAGCGCGGCGCTGGGCTCATCACGCACAGCGACCTTGAACACTATCAGCCCGTGTTCCGCGACGCAGTGCGCGGCACCTATCGCGGGTACGACGTGATTTCCATGCCGCCGCCGAGTTCCGGAGGCATCGCGCTCGTGCAGCTCCTGAACATGCTCGAGCCATACGATCTTCACTCGTTCGGCTGGAATTCGGCGAAGACCGTGCATCTCATGACCGAATCGATGCGCCGTGTCTATGCCGACCGCGCTGAATTTTTAGGCGATCCCGATTTTTATCGTGTGCCGCAGCGTGGGCTCCTGTCCAAGCGCTATGCGGACGAGCGTCGCGCCGACATCGATTCCATCCACGCATCACAGAGCGCGGCGATCTCTCACGGCACGCCTGCCGCACATGAATCCGAAGAGACCACGCACTATTCCGTGGCAGATAAGTTCGGCAACTGCGTGAGCGTGACCACAACGCTCAACGGCGGCTACGGCTCATGCGTGACGGTCGAAGGAGCCGGATTCCTCCTCAATAATGAGATGGACGACTTCTCCGCAAAGCCCGGCACACCGAACGCATACGGACTCATCGGCAACGAAGCCAATGCCATCCAGCCCGGCAAGCGCATGCTTAGTTCAATGGCTCCCACGATACTGGTGAAGGATGGCGAACCCTTCATGGTCATCGGCTCTCCCGGAGGCTCCACTATTATAACGACCGTGCTGCAGGTGATCGTGAACGTCGTTGACTTCGGCATGAATATACAAGAAGCGGTCGATGCGCCGCGCATCCATCACCAATGGCTGCCGGACAAGCTGTACTATGAAAAAGGCGCACTGACAACCGGCACGATCGATTCATTGCGCGGCATGGGCCACATCCTCGAACTTCGCGCCGGCACGCAGGGGCTGGCCGAAGGACTGCTGTTCGATCACAAGAAAAAAACGATCGACGGCGCCAGCGACTCACGCGGTTACGGCGAAGCCGCCGGCTGGTAGCTCTGGCACTGACATGGCTGGATGTTTTGCATCTTGGGAAGCGGAATGCTATATTTTAACAATGAAAAATATAGACATTGGTAATGAATACATATGGTGTATAACAATGGCACATAAAAATATATGTGCCATTGTTATAAAAGCGACTTACAAAAGGATCGTGAATGTTATTTGAACGTCTTGAAAAAATTAAACAGCGGTTTGCCGAGGTGACGCAGCTCATGAGCGAACCCGAAGTGATCGCCAACCAGGACCGGCAGCGTGAGCTCGGCCGCGAATACCACGAGTTGGCAGAGATCGTGAAGGCGTACGACACGTACAAAAAAATGTACGACGATCTCGCCGCCAGCCGCACGCTGCTCGACACCGCAGGCGATGCCGAGTTGAAGGACATGGCGCTCACTGAGATCGCCGAGCTCGAAGCGACAATGCCTGCAGTCGAAGAAACGCTCAAGCAGCTGCTCATTCCGAAAGACCCGATCGATTCCAAGAACATCATCGTCGAGATACGCGGCGGCACCGGCGGCGAAGAGGCGGCACTGTTTGCAGCGGACCTGTACCGAATGTATACGCGGTACGCCGAGCGCAAGGGGTGGCGTGTTGACACGCTCGACTGGAACGAAACAGCCAAGGGAGGCTTCAAGGAGATCTCCTTTAGCGTGCAGGGAGAGGACGTCTACGGCGTGATGAAGTATGAAAGCGGCGTGCACCGCGTGCAGCGCGTGCCCGAGACTGAAACGCAGGGACGCACGCATACATCCGCCGCGACCGTGGTCGTGCTGCCCGAGGTGGATGAAATAGAAGTGCACATCAATCCCGCCGATCTGCAGGTCGATACGTTCCGCTCGGGCGGCAAGGGCGGGCAGAACGTGAACAAGGTCGAGACCGCGGTGCGCATCACGCACAAACCGACGGGCATCATTGTGGCATGCCAGCAGGAACGGTCGCAGTTTCAGAACAAGGAGCGCGCGTTGAAAATGCTGCGCGCTCAAATGTATGAACGAAAGCTCAACGAACAGACTGCCGGCGTCGCCGCTTCGCGCAAACTGCAGGCGGGCACGGGCGACCGCTCGGACAAGATCCGCACATATAATTTTCCGCAGAACCGCGTGACCGATCACCGCATCGGCCTCACGCTGTACAATCTTTCGGACATCATAGACGGGGATATCGGGTCTCTTATAGAGCAGATCCGCCTCGCCGACCGCGCCGCCAAACTTTTAGAACAATGACAGAACACGAACGATGGATGTCTCTCGCGCTTCGCGAGGCGGCGCACGCGTACGATCGGCACGAAGTGCCGGTCGGCGCGATCGTCGTGCACAATAACACCGTCATCGGTAAAGGATACAATCAGGTGGAGCTGCTCAAGGACGCGACGGCTCATGCGGAGATGATCGCCATCACCGCCGCGCAGTCGCATCTCGATTCGAAATGGCTGAAGGACTGCTGTTTGTACGTAACAATGGAACCTTGTCCCATGTGCGCCGGGGCGATCGTGCTCTCACGCATTCCGGTGATCGTCTTCGGCTGCTACGATCCGAAGATGGGCGCCTGCGGCAGTCTCTATACTATACCCGAAGACAAGCGCCTCAACCACCGTGCGCATGTGATCGCCGGCGTGTTGGACGCCGAATCGGGATCGCTCCTCAAGGAATTTTTTAAGGGAAGACGGCCCGGCGCGTGAGCCCCGAAACGCCGTGAATGTTCTGCATGTGCCCCCTTCACTCATAATGCAAACCATGCATGGCTCATGCGCAAATCGTGCATAACGGCGGTCCATAACCCCCATAAAAATTGATATTTAAGCGAAAATATATGGCACGAAGAATGCACCCCTTCAGGCGGTGCATGGCCGCACGATGCGTACGTTCACTCTCAACATTGTGCGATGCATGATGTTCCTGCGCCGAGGATGAGAGACTGTCATTGAAAAAATATCGCGCCACAGGAATCCGACCCGGCGACAGATGGCGCTGCCGATTTGCCGATGTGATACAAAACACAACAATTGCATTAACTTCTTTTAACTTAGTATTAGTTGACATTAGAGAACACTTTTTATAATTTCCTTTAATATTCTCACGAAATTTACATCTTTCAGGGGGCATGCTTCGAGTGCGTGGTGTCGTGCGGGGCGCCCACAGTCCGGCGGATCTCTATCGTAAAGAGTGTCTGCAGATGCCTGATCAGAACGCTTCCCCTATCCGGACCAGAGTCATTATATAATAGAAGCCGCCAGTCAATCGGTCTATTGGGTCCCAGTCGTCTCGTTGAATTTTCGTTCAAATTAATTTATTGTATTAATTTCAAATATGTCCTGTTTTCTCTAATATCCTGTAGGAATAATTTAATTAGGTACATTTTTTAAAATACTTGACATAATAACCTATTGTCTTTATATTAAACGCGTATCTTTGTGTATGGACTCATGATACACCCTGATTCTTATTGTGCACGCAAGCCTTCTTAATTCAAAATGGCGCACGCGGTGGCGCACTTTTCCATGTACGCACCCGGTTGTGGCTCTCTGCTGTCCGAACCAGCGCACATTTTGTCAATGGATAATAAAGAGTAGTAAATTAGCATTACCATCACAACATAACGGCTGATTCTTTGAATGAACAAGCAATTTAACAAAGATCAACAATGTTTTTCCACCAACACAAGGAGCGAACCGAATGAACAGATTGAACAATACTAGTTGATCAAAATGTTTTTACCCTTTCGTAAATTTGTTTTTTTGTTATACGAAGGGCAGTGATGAAGATTCGCAAAGAACGACTTTGTAACAAGGCTTCAAATCTCTTACTTAACTACCATAAACAGGAGTAACAAATGAACTCTAAAAACATCTTTAAGATGGGTGCGGTTGTTTTCGTACTCTCTCTGATGTTGAGCTCTTTCGTTTTGGCAGGTACTCGCTACGTCAATAGTTCGAACGGCGATGACTTGCTCAATAACGGTCTGGCTCCAACCCAAACAGCAGTAGGTGTCGGCCCATACAAGACCATCGCAGTGGCGATCACAGCGGCGGCGGACGGTGATGTTATCAGCATTGCTGCTGGTGCATATGCCGAACTCGGCGCTGCGATTACTGTCAACAAGAGTGTCACGTTGATTTCAACGACATTTTTGTCCAGCAATACCGCTACAATTACTTACGGACTCATTATTAATGGTGCGGCTAAAACCATTAATCTTGGTCGTACAGCAGATGGAAGTTTACAGTTTGATCTCGGAACAACGGCAACAGCCCTGGCCCTTACGGCCGGTACGTTGAATGTCGATACAAATACAACAATCGGAAGCGGTGCAACGATCACACGCACCAACGGTGTGTTGAGCGGATCGTTCACCACAACAAATGTTAACGTCACATACGGCGGTGCGACTGCGAATGTAACCGCAGGCACGGAACTTCCGTTGTCTCTTGGTACGGGTTCATTGACAGTGAGCAATACCGGATTCACCGTGACATTCCCGAATGCGATCACGACATCGGGCAGCATCACGCTGACCGTCGGTGGTGCGACATTCAATGGCAATGTCACAGTTAATACCGGATCACTCACGAACAGCGGTGCGGGCACGCTTCGTATCGTTGGCAACGTCGCGATGAACGGCCTTGTTGCCGTGACATCGGGCAGCATTTTGAATACTGCTGCTGGTACCTTGCAGATTGATGGAACGGTTACAAATGATGCATTAGTTGGAAACATTCCTGGGGTGATCTGGAACACAAACCTTGGAACATTGACAGTCGGTGGATTAGCAACGTGGAAGATGTATGGTACGAACTTCGGTGCCACCGCGATTGCCAACACAAGCGGCGGCGCAGGAACAGTCACATTATCTGGCGGCGTCTCCTTCACGAAGGTCGCCGGTACGGCGGCTGCAGCTGGAGCTGCGAGTGCAACAGCAGCAATTATCAATAGCGGTTCAGGAACAATGACGATCGCTTCCCTTGCAGTCGTATCGGGAGCGGCACCGACCACAGTCTACACGCCTGTTGTTTCGGTGACGAACTCAACAACCGGTACGTTGGCAATTAGTGGAACTGCCGCGGTTACAGGTACTGCGGTAAATACCGCGGCTGGAACATTGACGTTCGGTGGTTCTGCCGCAATTGCAGGAACACTCACAAACACAGGCGCGGGAACGATCAACCTCACCGGCGGAACAACCACAGGTGCTGTGGCGAACGACGGCGGCGGCAATATCGTGATCCTTGCGAACACAACATTCGCGGGCAACGTCAGCAACAATAACGCTGGCAGCGTGATTAAATTGAATGCGAATACATTGACGCTTTCAGCTGTTGGTGGAACGGTGACAAACGCCGGCAACATCATTTCCACTTCGGCAGCTGCTGCAGGCAGCGGCGTTCTCTCGCTTTCGGGCGGCGCAACGATCAACAGCGGCGGTGGAATTCCTAATGTGACAGTTGGTGCCACATCGGTCATCGGTGCGGTTACAACTATTTGGGGTAATCTCACGATTACCGCAGGCACATTGACGATCAATGATGCAGGCAACGCTTCATCAACCGTCAAGGGCAACATTGCTTTGAACGGCGGCGGACTCACACTCGGGACCGCGGGCGTCAATACTGACGGCAGTTACACACAGCCCGGCGGCACATTGACATTCGGTGTGCGTACAATGGCAGTAAAAGGCAACGTGACAATGACATCCGGCTCGGTTGTACCGGGAACCGGAACATTGTCCTTTGTGTCTGGAACAGCGGGTCAGTCATTTACAATGCTTCCTAATTTTGCATTGAATAATATGACGATCACAAGCCCTGGCCAGGTTGTTACATTGGCTGCATCGGTGATGATCCTGAATAATGTTACGATCGCTTCCGGTTCGCTCGACCTCGGCATGAACAACCTGCGTATGCAGGGTGCGGCCGGCACGTTTACCAATACGGGCGGATACACATCGACCGGCGGCGGAACGTTGATTTTTGAAGGTACAGGCGGCAACCCCACAATTACGGGTGCAGGTGTTTTCTCAAACATCGACATCCGTTTGGGCTCTGCCAATTACGTGACGATGGGTTCAGCGGTCACAGTTTCCGGTATCGTGTATTTACGATCCGGTGATATCGATCTGAACAGCAAGGCATTGACACTGAATTCAACCCTGGTCAGGCCTGCGATCTATAAGAACACGCTTCCCGGTTTTGGAACTGCAAAGATCGTGGATCTTGGTGCCGGCGGAACAGTGTCGGTGACAACAGACTACGATTTGACATACTATGGCGGCGCAAACTGGCCTGGCGCAAGCTTCGGTTCAGAATGGGTTGCAGCGAAATTGCATAACCTGACAGTCGGTACTGGCGACGCAGGTAATGCATATACAGTTACACCCCCCGCTGGTGCAGTCACGATCACAGGCAACCTGACGGTCAATTCGAATCAGACGCTTAGCCTTGCGGCTGCCGGTACATTGACGGCAAGCGCGGCAAGTGCGGCACATTCGATCGTCGGCGCAATTACCAACGGTGCGCTTGTTGTGAGCGGAAATTCAGCCACAGTGACAGGCGTTTCTGGCGCTGTTGCAGTTGAGTTTGCATCTGTAAACGATCTCACACTGACCGGCACGGGCATCGGTGTGACAAATTTGAAGATCGTCTCTGGAAATCTTGCGATTTCCGGCGCCGGTGCAAATGTCACCATGAATACGACCTCAGGCGTTGTGACTGGAAACATCACAGTTGCGATGACATTGGTCACGGATGCGGCGACAGTCAACATTGCTTCGACCACGTCCACACACGGCGGCAACTTGGTAGTGACAAACGGTGCGCTGACCTATACGCGCGGTGCGGCTGCTCAGCAGAACATCGGCGGCACGGTCACATTGACGGCTGGCTCGCTTACACTTGGCAGCAGCGTTAATGTTACTGGCGCAACGTCCATTGTTGCTGGCAACCTGATCATGGGTGCGTTTAATTATACACAAAAAGGATCCGTTGCAACACCTGACTTCATTCGTACAGGTGCAGGCACGGTTACCGGCACAGGCACGTTGGTATTTGACGCTACTGTTGCAGCAATCGACGTAACACCGGGCACGACTTTTGCGCCGGTTAACGTTACCTTCATCGGTGCTGCAAACGGAGTCACGTTGAACGCAGCTATGGCAATTTCGGGTACCATTGTTAACACAAGCGGCATTACGACGCTTGGTGGCGACCTGACCTGGTCAGGAAGCACATTTACCTTCACGGCTGGTTCATTTGCCACAACCGGAGGCGGTTTTGTGATCACGGGTGCAACCCCGACGATTACGGCTGCGGCCGCGGCCGCAATGTCAGTGGCAGGCGGTATCACGGTGAACTCAACGGGCGTGCTGAAACTTCGCTCGAGTGCAGAAGCAACACCTACACCGAGAACCTTTACATCTACCGGTGCATTCACACAGACCGCGGGTGATGTCGATCTCGGCATCAACACGTTGGCTGTGACAGGCGCAAGCTTCACGCGCACTGCAGGCAACTGGGCCATGGGTACAGGCGTCTTGACGCTGAACTCAGCCGCTATCGCATTTGCACCCGGCGTTGGAATGTCAGTGAAGAACTTGACAATATCCAACACGATGACACTTGGCGGTACGAATGCGTTCACGGTGACAGGCGGACTCTCGCTTGCCAACGCGCTCACACTTGGCACAGATGCCTTACTCACGATTGGCGACGGTGCAACAATTACTATGACCGCAGCCGCTGCAGTGCTTGACAAATTGCCCGCCTTCCCGGCAAGCAATAACTACAACGTCGTGTACAATGCAGCCATGACCACCGGAAAAGAACTCGGTGCAGTGGTGAACAACCTCACAACAACGGCAGCAGTAACATTGAATGCGGCTGAGACGGTGAACGGTACATTGGCGATCGGCGGCGGTACATTGCTGAATGCAACGGCAAAGAACGTGACGTTCGGACCCGGCGGCATCTTGGAAATGGACGCGGCAGGTGCTCTTACAATTGCAATCATTCCCCCGGCATCGGGTGTGTTGAACATCGTGTATAACGGTGTTACAGCAACATCGAGCTTCGATTGGCCGGCAACGGCTAACGTTGGTTCGGTCACGATCAAGGCAGCAACACAGTTACATGCCGATCGTACGGTCCAGGGTACATTGACGTTAAACGGTGGCAGCTTGGATCTTGGCTTGGCGGCGGCACATACGCTGACAGTCCAGGGTGATGTTGTCGTAGCAAAAACAGGCAACTTCTTCGCATCAACAACTGCAGGTAGCTACGTTGCGTTCGCCGGTGCCACAAACACGGCGTTCACACTGTTTGACAACCCGACAGCCGTTCCTGTAAATGTCAACATCAAAATCAACAAGACAAACAGCACGAATATGGTGACGCTTGGCGGCGGAAGCTTGAACTTCGCAACCAACTCTGCAACGCTGTATTTTGCGAATGGTCTGTTGGCAACTGGCACGAACGTTATCACATTGAAACAATCAGTCTCTGGTGGACAGCCGGTGCAGGGCTTCGATCGTTCAGCAATTACCGGAACGAATGAGAGCCATGTGTTCGGAAATGTCCGTAAATTCATCGATATTACTGCTCCTATTGCCATCAGCCGCGTTGAATTCCCGACGGGCTCTTCGGTAACAGCGCCGTTCTATCGTCCATTTGTTACCTATTTCAAGACAACACCACAGAACTCCATCAACATGACGGTCAACCATGTTGACACGCGTGCCAATGGCTCAACCGGCTTCCCGATTGCGGTCACCGGCGGCCAGCCGATCACGAACTATCCGAACTTCTATTGGTTCGTACAGTCGGACATTTCGCTGAATCCTTCGTATCAGTTTGATATGGAAGCACAGGCAAAGGGTTATTCGGACTATGTGGCAAGTGACATTACAAATATCCGCTTTGTGCGCCGCGATTCAGGCAATGTGGCAAACAAGTGGATCCTTCAGGCCAGCGTCAATGGTGTCTATGACAACTCGACGTTATACGGCTTGGTCTGGCCCGCAGTGAAGGTGATCGATGCAACGGGTGGTATCACGTCGCAGGGTTCGATCTTTACCTATAGCCAGAGCAACAAACCTCCAATATTCACGGCTGCTCCCGGCAACATGAAAAGTACAGAAGCCGATACGTTGAAAGTTACATTTACGTCCGTCGATCCTGACTTGAACCAAACATCAACATTGAGTTTGGTTGCTGCCCCGACAGGTGCGACACTCGTTGGTGGACTCTTAACCTGGCCCATCGGCTATGATGCAGTTACTGCAGCTCAGGGAACGAAGACCTATTCGTTCACAGTCCGTGCAACAGACAATAGTGGTCTTGCCGCATTCCGCGACACGACTTTTATTGACACTGTGTATAACAAGGTCCGTCCGCCGCAGTTTGTTGCGAAACCGGCAACGTTCTCGGTAAAAGACAGCACGAATTCACTTAGCTACACGTATACGGCAACTGATGTTGATGGCAATGCCGTAACATTCTCGCTTGCAGCAGGTTCACCGGCAGGAATGTCGATGACTGCAGTTGGATTGTTGACATGGACGCCGACATTTGTTCAGTCGTCGGCAGCCGGTATTGCATATCCGATTAAAGTATATGTTGCCGATGCATATAATGGAAAAGATTCCGCTACAGCAGTTGTAACGGTTATCCGTAAACGCTTGAAGGGCGACATCAACGCTGATGGCGTTGCAGGCGGCACGGCAGATGCTACAATCGCATTGCGCGCAGCTGTTGGATTGAAGACCTTTACCATGCCAGCAGACACAATCGACTACTGGGCTGGTGATGTCTCTGGTGTCAACGGTGTTGGTGCATACGATGCGGCACTTATGCTGACCAAATTGTCTGGTGACAATACGGTCGTATTTGCACCGAAAATCGCTCAAGCCTTCAGTGGTTCGGTCGAATTCGGTAGTGCAGTATCGGGTGGCAACTCAGTTTCAATCCCGGTGAAAGTAACAAATGCTGAAAATGTCACAGCGATCACATTCACTGTGAACGTTGATGCAAAGACTGCCACGTACGAAGGCACGTCGACATCATTGCCGAAGGATTGGATCGTCGCGACATCAAATGTGGACGGTGTCGTTACGGTTGCAATGGCTGGCTTAACACCGGTCAACTCGGGCAATGTTGCATCAGTCAACATCAGCTTGAAAGACAAAGCGGCACAGATCAGCCTCAGCGGTTCAGGTTTTGTGAACGAAGCTGCCAGCCAGACCTTGTCGCTTGAAAACGTTCGCTTGATCCCCAGCGAATACGCGTTGGATCAGAACTATCCTAACCCGTTCAATCCTTCGACGACCATTAAATATCAGCTGACACAGGATTCGAAAGTTAATCTGACGATCTACAATTTACAGGGTCAGGTTGTTCGCACCTTGGTCAATGATAACGTTGCTGCAGGTTTCCAGAGCATTTCCTGGAACGGCAAGAACGAAATGGGACAGACGGTTGCAACTGGTATGTATGTGTATCGCATCCAAGCCGGTTCGTTCGTGTCTGTGAAAAAAATGCTTATGTTGAAGTAAGGAATATCAAATAATCTGCGGAGCGATTCGTCGCTCCGCAGTTTCTTACAACCAACACTTAGCAGAGAAGTACTTTTTGAAAACTAAACAAGAGGCTAAAATGCGAAACATCCATAAGCTGTTTAAGGCCGTCGTGTTTGTTTTCGGGATGCTCCTTTTGGCAGGCAGTATTGCTGAAGCGCAAATTGCTGTCAGCTTACCAACCGTTACGGGACCGGTGAACGTTACAAAGCTTGTCCCTATTTCGGTCGGCGCTATTACTGCCGGTCAGAACGTGAAGTCATTTTCGTTTACACTCACGTACGACCAGACGGCTGTGAATATTGATACTGTTGTGGTAACGGCAGGTATGTTGGCCAATGCGTTCGCGGGCAACATTGCCATTAACACAACCGTGCCAGGAAAAATTACCGTTGCTGGAGCCGGTGCATCTGCGTTAGCGGGAGTTGGATCGTTCATTGGATTCAACATGAAACCGTTAAAAACAGGCACATGGGCGCTCACGTTAACTTCGTTTACCTTTAACGATGGCGTGCCCGCGGTTACCATTACAAGCGGTGTATTTAATATTCCAGCTGTGTCTTTCAACATACCAGATACAACGGCTCGACAGCCGATCGGCGGTGCACTGTCGATTCCTGTTAAAACCGATGATTTAACAAGCAGCAACGTTAAAGCATATGTGTTCACTGTTACGTATAACCCTGCGCTCATTAATATCACAGATGTTTCAACCACAGGCACATTGTCTGCCGGTTGGTCTGTCGATAAAAACGTAGCAACACCCGGCAAGATCATTGTTTCGGGTGCCAATGCCGTAAAAATGAGCGGTAAAGGCGTAGTGATCAACCTTATCGGAACTGCTGTTGCAGGCGGTACTACTGCGCTTGCTCTGTCGAATGTCGTCCTCAACGACGGCACACCGGCAATCGGCACGATCGATGGCAGCATCGTCATTACGGTCAACGCGAAACCGACGTTTGCAGTGATATCGCCGGTATCGAAAAACGAACTCGATACGGTGAAAATTGTTGTCAGCGCGACTGATTCGAATATATCCGATGTGTTGACGTACAGCGCGATTGGCTTGCCTGTCGGTGCAACGTTCACTGCAGCTACACGCACGTTCTCGTGGGTGCCAGCTCTGAAAACGGCCGGCAGCTATTCGGTGACGTTCGTTGTGACTGACGGACAGTTGACGGATACCGCCAAGGCGGCAATCACTATCACAAAAAATAACTTGAAGCCCGTATTTGTCAGCAGGATTCCTGTGAACCAGGATTCAGTTCAGCTGAATTACAGCTTTAAGTTGAATTTTAAGGTTCTTGCGACAGATGCGAACGGCGACGCGTTAACATATACGTGGAAACTGAATAACGCCGTTGCAAAGACAGGGACCGACAGCACATACGCACCTGTAGGCGTCTTTACGGCCCTCGGCCAGCAGAGAATCGTCTGTGTATTTTCAGACGGTGCACTCAGCGATTCGAGCGTGTGGACGTTCAACGTGGTGACGAAGTCAACTGCTGTTGAAAACATGGTTAGCGGTGTTCCGACCGAATTCTCATTGGGTCAGAACTACCCGAATCCTTTCAACCCTTCAACAACGATCAGCTTTGGTCTGCCGATGGCGGCGCCCGTTACACTCGAGATCTACAGCATTCTCGGTGCAAAAGTGCGCACGTTGATCAGCGGTTCAATGATGAGCGCTGCGTATCACAACGTTGCATGGGATGGAAAAAACGATGCGGGTTCGCAGGTAACAAGCGGTATGTATCTGTATCGCATCGTTGCCGACAAACATGTATCGACAATGAAAATGCTGTTGATGAAGTAATCGTCACTACATAAAGTTTTTTATACGACAGGCGATCCGAATAGGGTCGCCTGTCGTGTTTATATGCGGACATGTGGCTTATTGAGAATGTAGAAATGTTAAAATTGAAATGAAGTATTATGAATTTATATGGGTAAATTGTATATTTCATCATTGGCTTGATTATTGCTAAATTTCCATTGGCATCAAAAATAATAGTGATGAGTTGTTAGCTATTCATACATGAAAGGGTTCCACTATGAAGCAAAAGTGTCTTGGCATACTGCTGGCATTCTCTCTGCTCATTGTACACATAACTGCACAGGCCGGATCGCTGCCGATCTCTGTAACGCTTCCGTCGCTTTCCATCGACCCTTCGCAAATTGGGCAAACAATAAATGTTCCGCTCACCATTAGCGATATTACAGGCCTCGAGGTCACCGGGTTTAATTTTAAGTTGACATACAACCGGTCGGTTGTTGAATATGTCGGGTACGACAAGGCGGGAACGTTATCCAGTGTACTCACTGGGTTTTACCCTTTTAACGACACGACTAATTCTTTGGTAGGCTTCGCAGTTGCCGGTACTGCTGCTATGTCGGGACAAGGGGTGTTAATCAATTTACAATTCAAAATACTAGCATTAGGTTCTTCCTCCCTCATTTTTCAAGATGAAAATGGAAATACGCTCATAAAAATCAATGATGTTATAAGCCCGATCATTAATACAGGCAGGATTAAAGTTGGAAATCACAAACCTACGATGACTGCGATTCTTCCGATCACCGCTGCTGAACGAGACACCGTGCGCTTCACTGCCGTTGGTACCGATCCAGACGTCGATTCTCTCGCGTATACGATGACGGGCGCTCCTTTAGGCGCAACATTGAATACAAAGACGGGAAAATTCCAGTGGTTACCTCCGTACGGAGCGAAAGGATCATATACGATCGCGGTCACGTGTACGGATCCAGGCGGACTGAGTGACGCGACGAACGCATCGATAACGATTTCAAAAAAAAACGTTAAGCCGTACTTGGCGGCGGTGACGCCCAAGTCTGTGACCGAACGAGATACGCTGAAGTTCACGATCACTGCGATTGACTCGAATGGCGACGCGATTACCTACGATCTGAAGCCGCTGCCAAGTAGTGCGTTGTTCAGTTCTACAACAGGAACCTTTACGTGGGCTCCCGATACGGGCTCATCCGGCGTGTTGCAAATGACGGCAGTGGCAAAGGATGTCGATAATGCCGCCGATACCGTGAAGTTTACGATCACTGTCATTAAAAAAGATTTTACTCCCGCCATTCAAAAAATTACCGCAAAGTCTGTGATCGAAGCCGACACGCTGAAATTTACCGTGAGCGGTGCGGACGGATACGGCGAAAAAATCAAGTATTCGGCCTCCTCATTGCCCACAGGCGCAAAGCTGGACAGTGTCACCGGCAGCTTTATCTGGGTGCCGGCAATAGGGGCGGCCGGAAAATATTCCATTCTGTTTAAGGCAAGTGATCCGGGTGGACTGTTCGATACGACGACTGTCGTCGTCACCGTCGTAATGAAAAATGTCAAACCCACATTCGCCGTTATTCCTGCCACGGCGAAAAATGAATTGGATACGGTAAAAATTATTGTGACCGCCACAGACCCGAACACCGGCGATGTGTTAACGTATACCGCAATAAGCACACCTTTGGGTTCATCCTTCACGGCGGCCACACGAACATTTCTGTGGGTGCCTGCGCTTAACACGGCTGGCGTCTATACGGTGAAGTTCATCGTGAGCGATGGCTTATTGACAGACACCGCGAATGCCGTTATCACGATCAGTAAGACAAATTTGAAACCGGTGTTTGTGAGCCGGATACCTGTGAACCAGGATTCAGTTCAACTCAACTACAGCTTTAAGTTGAACTATAAGGTGGCCGCAATAGATCCGAACCGGGACTCGTTGACCTATACGTGGAAATTGAACAATGTCGTTGCCAAAACAGGCAGAGACAGCACCTACGCACCGCAGGGCGTCTTCACAACACTCGGCACACAGAGAATTGTCTGTGTGTTCTCCGACGGCTCACTAAGCGATTCGACAGTGTGGACGTTTACAGTTGTGACTAAATCGACCGGTGTCAATTCCATGGCAAGCGGAGTCCCAACTGAATTTTCGTTGAATCAGAATTATCCGAATCCATTCAACCCTTCCACAACGATCAGCTTTGGTCTGCCGATGGCGGCGCCGGTTACGCTCGAGATCTACAGCATACTCGGTGCTAAAGTGCGCACACTGGTGAGCGGTTCGATGATGAGTGCAGCGTACCATAGTATTGTGTGGGACGGGAAAAACGACGCGGGTTCACAGGTCACAAGCGGTATGTATCTGTATCGTATCGTTGCGGATAACCACGTATCGACCATGAAGATGCTATTAATGAAATAACGATGCAATAATTGGTTCAGACACACCTCGGGCGATTAGAAATGATCGCCCGTCGTGTTTTAAACCTTTGGTACCATGAAAATTGCTCATACGAGCCCTTCCTCTGAAATTTTTCAGGCAGTATCGTGTTGCCACACATCTTGCGCTGTGCGTAAAATATGGTTATATTATACTTCTTATAATCCAGTTCCGCCATGGGCCCTTAGCTCAGTTGGTTAGAGCAGCTGACTCATAATCAGCGGGTCGCAGGTTCAAGTCCTGCAGGGCCCACCCTGAAATCGTCTTAATCTCTCTGGTTAAGGCGATTTCGTGTGTACCGGCCGGTATCCATTTGATAATGCTTCGACCAGCGGGCCTATGTGTTCGAGGTGCATGTCCGCAATAATATCCACATCCAACGTGGAGCGCATCACCCCATGCAACGATCTGGCAAAAGAACCCCCAACCGCGTACCCAATATCGAGACGTTCAAGTGTTCGAGTCACCAGCAGTGTGTTATGCGCTCTGCACGTAGTCGATGACGCAAATAATAAAAGTTCTTTTCGCCGACAGTGCACTACAATCTTGCAGATTCCATATATTGTAATATTCGTATATTTAAAATGATGGGCTGTTCATCGTTACACGGAGAAATACTATGGAACTCGATCGGGTTGTTGTTGCTTCCTTCGGAAGCGAAATTGAGGCAGAGATCGCGAAAGGCCGTCTTGCATCCGAAGGCATTGCCGCCGTCATTATGCTTGATGATGCCGGGGGTATGCTGCCTTCGCTGCAGAGCAATGCCGGAGTCACAATAATGGTTCCTAGGGAACATGAAGAAATTGCTCGCCGGCTCCTCGATGGATTGGCATTTACAATGGAAGACGGTCTGGTTAACCTGCCGGCATGGCAGGCTCTGAAAACTCATTACCTCAAGGCCAGTGAACAGCATCTTCGCGAGCTCTTCGCGGAAGATCCGAAGCGCGGCGAGACGATGACGGTCGATGCGCTTGGGATCTACTTCGATTATTCCAAGCATCGTATCACCTCCGAAACACTCGGTCTTCTTTTTCAATTAGCCGAAGAAGCCGGTCTCCGTACGCGAATCGATGCAATGTTCCGGGGCGATACAATCAATGTCACAGAGAATCGAGCCGTGCTGCATACGGCCCTGCGCGCTCCGGTAGGGCGATCGATCGTCGTGGACGGCAACGACGTGGTGCCACAGGTCCACGCCGTTCTCGACAAAATGAGTGATTTTTCCACACGCGTACGGAACGGAGAGTGGAAGGGATACACCGGCAAAACGATCCGCACCATTGTGAATATCGGCATAGGCGGCTCGGACCTCGGCCCCGTGATGGCGTACGAGGCACTGCGGTACTACAGCCGGCGCGACTTGACGTTTCGCTTCGTCTCCAACGTGGATGGCACCGATTTTGCCGAGGCCACCCATGACCTGGACGCGGAAGAGACGTTGTTCATTGTTGCATCCAAAACATTCACCACGCTGGAGACGATGACCAATGCGCACACCGCGCGCGACTGGGCCCTCAGGACATTGAAGCATCCCGACGCTGTCGCCAGGCATTTTGTGGCGGTCTCGACCAATGCAAAGGAAGTGGCGAAGTTCGGCATCGATACCGCAAACATGTTCGGATTCTGGGATTGGGTCGGCGGACGGTACTCCATGTGTTCGGCGATCGGCCTTTCAACGATGATCGCTATTGGCCCCGATAATTTTCGGGAGATGCTCGATGGGTTCCATCAGATGGACGAACATTTCCGCACGGCCCCGTTCGAGCGGAACCTGCCGGTGCTCATGGGATTGTTGGGTCTCTGGTATACGGATTTTTTTGACGCGGAGACGATCGCCGTTCTTCCCTATGAACAATACTTGAAGCGATTCCCGGCGTACCTTCAACAACTCACGATGGAGAGCAACGGCAAGCACGTCACACTCGACGGAAAAGAAGTCGACTATCAGACAGGGCCGATCTACTGGGGCGAACCGGGCACGAATGGCCAGCATTCGTTCTATCAACTCATTCATCAGGGCACGAAATTTATTCCCTGCGATTTCATCGGATTTATTGAGCCGCTTCATCCTCTCGGCCGTCATCACGATTTGCTATTGGCCAACATGATCGCCCAGGCCGAGGCGCTGGCCTTTGGAAAAACGTCCGAAGAGGTCGAGGCCGAGGGCGCTCCCGCGTGGCTCGTGCCGCACAAAACATTCGAGGGCAATCGGCCGTCCACAACGATTCTCATTGAACGGTTGACTCCGGGGGCGTTGGGCAAACTTGTCGCCTTATACGAACACAGCGTTTTCACTCAGGGCGCCATTTGGGATATTGATCCATTTGACCAATGGGGAGTCGAATTGGGGAAGGCGCTTGCCACACGGATCATTCCCGAACTCGAGAGCGGCACTGAAGCCGCACTCACTCACGATAGTTCAACGAACAGACTCATTAAAAAGTGCAGGAGATCGAAGGAGTGACCGCACAGAGATTGCAAGCGATCTACCGGAGCAACTCAAAGAATCGGACCACTGACTGTCGTATACTCATACGTCCCGATGGTATTTCTGAGTTGAAACAACAATGACCATAACCAGATCGATGCTCTGCACCCTTCGTTGTGTCTGTGCTGCCTGTGTCGTGGTGCTGTCAACGGTGTGCGTATCCGCTCCTGCGCAAACGATCATGCTGTCTGGGAAAGTGACAGACAGCAGGACGCATCTTCCCGTTGACGCCGCTGTGGTCTCGATGATCGAGACGCGCATTCGCTGCTGTACCGACACATCGGGTGGATTCCGCTTCATGCTCCCGGGGCCGGGACGTTGTACGATCGCCGTGCGGCGTATCGGATACGCCGCATGCGAGAGGATCGTGGCGGTCACGGGCGATGCCGGGATACTCATCGAATTATCGCCGGTCACCATTCAAACCGATGAAGTGATCGTCCGCAGCACGCGACTTCAATCCGATATCACGACGAGCCCGATTCCTTTTTCGGTCGTGACGGCGGAAGAGATCGCTCTTCATCCGTCCCTTACCGTGCCCGACGTGATGAGATCGATCGCCGGTGTGAGTCTCGTCCGCGACGGTTCGTGGGAAACAGCCGTGTCCATTCGCGGCATGAGCCGTTCGAACATTGTGATGCTGGTCGATAATACGCGCATTGAAACGGCGAACGATGTGGCCGGTGCGCTCTCGCTCGTGGATGTGCACGAGCTCGAACGCATTGAAACCGTAAAGTCGCCCGGCTCGTCCATTTGGGGCACGGGCGGGCTCGGCGGAGTCGTCCATATGATGACGAAGCAGCCGTCGTTCAGCGAGACTCCCGATTCACATCTTCAGCTCGACGAAGGCGTGTCGAGCGTGAACGGGTTGTTCTCCCATCACCTCGCATTCGATCATTCATCGCCGCGGATCGGATTCAGGCTCGGGCTCGGATACAGGAAGGCCGGGAACACGCAGACGCCCGACGGCGCGATTGTGAATTCGCAGTTTACGGATTTTACGCTCAGCGCTTCGGCGGGCGTGAAAACGTTCAACGCGCAGATGCTGTGTATGTCGTACCAGCGTTCACAGGCCGAGGATGCCGGCATACCCGGCGGCGCTGCGTTCGCCGAGCAGGCCCGGGCGCGCTATACGCTGGCGCGCCGCGAAATGGCCGCCGCTGAATATACGATACCCGATGTCTCGCGCACGGTGGACCTGATGACGTTCCGCGTTTCACGTCAGTTGATCACGCGCAATGTCGAGATCATACAGACTCCGGCGCTCACGCTGACGCCCCACGCCGTGCACGGCACGACAAGCGCACAAGCCGAAGCGCGCCTGCAGCCGCAGCCGGGCCTGACGCTCACAGCCGGAAGTGATGTCTGGCAGCGGTCGCTCGAGAGCCGCCGAGAGCGCGTGAATTCCGTGTCTCAAGAGACCATCGGAGAACGGCCCGTTCCCGCATCGTCGTTTCTGAGCGCCGGATCGTACATCCACGGAGTGTGGAAAATTTCTCCCGATCGTGTGACGCTCGATGCGGGTGCGCGATACGACTGGATCCGCGTCCACAACGAAACAACATTCAATCCCGAGTATGTCATCGAATCGGGCGGCATACCGGATAGGCAGCCTCCGGCGCAGATTCTGCTGTGGAACGAGCAAACGGTCTACAATCGTTCATGGAGCGCCGACGCCGGCATCACGTATGCGCTTTCGCCCGCAGCGGACATCTCGTGTCTCGTTGCGGCTGCGTTCCGCTCTCCATCGCTTGAAGAACGCTTCCAGTATATCGATCTGGGTTCATCGCTCCGCGTGGGCAATCCGCTGCTCAAGCCGGAACAAAGCACGTCGCTGAATGCCGGCATCGGCATTCACGGCGGACGAACAGCTGTCAGGGCGGACTTCTTCATCAACAGGTTCGCCGATCTCGTCGCCGAGGTGCCGGGCCTGTTCGCCACACGCGCCGCGCTCATCAAGACAAATATCGGAGAAGCGCTGATGTATGGAGGCGAGATCGCAGGCGAGGTGCCATTGCTCGAGTGGGCGTATGCGCATTGCTCGCTCGCGTATGTGTATGGAGAGGACACGCGCGCCAATGCACCTCTTCCGCAGATCCCTCCGTTGACGGGAGTTGTGTCGCTGAATGCGGCCATACCGCGCGCGGGAATGGTCGCTGTCGGCGCCTCGTATGCGCTTCGGCAAGACCGGATCGCTGTGGGAGAGTCGGAGACTCCGGGGTATGTTGTTATCGATGTCGACTGCTCGAGCGGATCGCTCGGGCTGCCGTTTTTTTCCCATGCCGGTGCAGCATGCACGCTTCGGGGCGGGATCGGGAATGTATTCAATGCATCATATCGGATTCATCTGAGCACGCTCCGCGGACTTGTCACGCGCGAGCCCGGCAGAAATCTTTACCTTTCAGCATCGGTCACCGTGTGATCGCTGCGGGGGGGAGCGGACCTTTATTCCGCACTGCGGTCGTTCGAATTTAGTATTTGCTCTACACCAATTATTGTACTACTATCGCATGCGTGCGCTGTCCGTGATGCGGCCCCAGCCATGCTTGTGCACCGTGGATTCATTCATAGTACGGACAGGTTGATCATGATTTCTTTGTATTGTCGTATCTTCGTCACGGGATGCCTATCGTTGTTTCTTCTGTCCTGTGCACACATACCGGAGCGTTCAATGGCTATCGATGCAGCATTTCCCGGAACAACGCTCGCCAAATACGGGGTCGTGCTGCCAGTGGGCGGCAACGGCGATTGGGACGCAGGGATGGTTGAGTCGCCTGCCGTGTGGTACGATTCCTCCCGTTCGATGTATGGGATGGTCTATACCGGATACGGCCGGACGGATACAACCAGACGCGGATATAAATTTGTGACAGGTCCGCGCGTCGGGCTGGCGTGGAGCACTGACCTCCTGCATTGGAAGAAAGATGCGAACAATCCGATCCTTTCAGGCAGCGGCGTCCCTCAATCCACAGACAGCCGCGGCGTATCGGGGCCATTCATGTGGAGTGAGCACGGAACGTACTATCTGTTTTATTTTGGCGTGACGGGTGCGGGGTACGAAAAAGGCACCAAGACGCTGAACGTTGCCACGTCGCACGATCTCTCGAGGTGGACGCGGTACGCGGGCAATCCCATCATTGCTCCTTCAGGAACCGGATGGAGGTGCGATGCGATCTGGCATCCGAACATCGTGAAGCGCGGCGGCACGTACTACCTCTTTTTTAACGCATCGGGTGTTGCAGGCGGAAAAGAGGAGGAGTTTATCGGGTATGCCGTTTCAGACGATCTCTTCCACTGGAACGTCGACGACGAACACTCGCCCATAGTGACGGGAAGCGGTATCAAAGGAACGTGGGACGCGTCGGGCCGCGCAGGCGATCCTAGTGTGTTCAGCGCCGACCGCAAGTGGTATATGGCGTGGTACAGCTGGGACAAGAAGAATACATCCGACGGGCTCGCATGGACGAGCGATGAGGAATTCCCGCGCGGATGGAGAGTCTACGAACACAATCCCGTGCTCACCATCGGTGCACCCGGATCATACGACGCACAGCACGCAGGCAAGCCGTTCATTGTCCGAACGCGGGATACGCACTATCATTTTTACACTGCCGTTGCGCTCGATGAAACGCGTCAGATCGCCGTTGCCCTCTCGCCCCGATAGCGTATGCAGAGCGGCAAGTCGGCGTCGGTTACGTTCCAAGTCCCCGCATTAATGTGGTCGGATTCCGGTGCACCCAGCACTAACCTGTGGTAAATATATGTGCACTGGTACCATGAAAATTCGTATATTTCTTGGAACGAGCGTGTGCGGAATATGGGCGAAATAACCTCCCGCCCTGCAATGCTGATCCGACGGTCGTGTTTTCATTTACTTTAATCCCGGCGAACTGTTATGAATATTGACCATGGATTCACGTTTGCTTCTCGGTGTGCACTCCAAATGCTGTCATCAAGAGAATGCTTCCGTCGGTTGGAGCGGATGAAATGAAACTATTGCGTTTTGTGCTTCTTTTCACGGCGGTTCCCATTGTCGTGTGTTCTGCCGCAGTCTCACAAAAATACCAGTCCACCGTGTATAACAATGAACGGGGACTCCCCAGTAATCTTATCAAGGCGATCATTCAGGACTCTCTTGGCTTCATCTGGGTCGCCAGTGACGGCGGGCTCGCCAGGTTTGACGGCAGACAGTTCCTTTCTTTTCAAAGCGAATTGCCAAGCCCGTATGTCAAGAACCTCTTCGCCACCCATGCAGGCGAAATACTCGCAATAACCGACCTGGGTATCAGTTCGATCGGCATCGGCGCCAAAGACATGCAATTCACGATAAAGATTCCGGGAAATTCTCAGCCGTCGGACACCACTCTTTTTTACCCCAAATCGATGTATGAAGATTCGCGCGGCTCGCTCTGGATCAGCGAACCGAATGCTGTTGTGGAATATCGCAACAACAAATTTTCCCGTTTTTATTTTGAAGAAAAATATCGGGCCGATAGTTATGTCAGGTCATTCCAATTTATCGAGCATCCGTCGCTGGGTTTCATTGTCGTATCGGAAAGGGGATACATTTTTTCCTTTCAGCAGAAACAGAAAAAATTTGTTCCGGTGCAGGTGGCAAATACCGGCTTCTTAATTGACGCCGTGTTAAAGAGATCGAATGGAGACATCATTGTCGGTGGCAGTAAGGGAATCTTCCGTCTCGATGAAAACACACGGTCGCATTCATTCCGGTGGACGCTCATCCATTCGGTTCCCGGCGTTTCATCGCTTGTCGAAAACGACGAACATGGAGTGATCGTGGGAACGTGGCAAAATGGATTATACTATGTTTCCGATCGTAACGTTCTTCGGAAATATACGGAGCTTCCATTTTCCGTCATCAATAATTGTTATCTCGGGAAAGGGAAAGAGCTGTGGGTGTGTTCGGACGACGCAATGGCGATCGTTCGAAAAACGGTTTTTTCCGACGTCCCCCTGGAGAGCAGCAATTTTTATGTCATGTCCATCACACAGTCCAAGGGTGAAATCATAACAACCGAAGGCCATTCCGTTTTCCAACTTTCACAGGCGCGCGGAGTTGTCAGTAAAAAAAATATCTATAAAAAATCGGAAAGCCTGATGTTAAGTCTTGCGGTGTCGGGCGATACGATGTGGGTCGGGTATCGCGACGCGTTCATCACAAAACATACTCCCCGCGGGGTTGAGCGAATTCCGGTTCTGCTGAAAGGCAATCGCCTCATTAATTATATGTTTGTCGACAGTAAAGGGCGCGTCTGGTACTGCCAGGACGGCATGGAGGGGGCGGCGCGATTGCTTGGCGCCCGATCGATCCATTACGATTCCACAAAAGGGATCACTTCTCATATCAACGTCATACGTCAGGCGCCCGACGGAAAAATTTATGCCGGGGGGGTCGGAGCAGGCGCGCATCTGTTTGTGTATGACGAACACAAGGATGTGTTTGTCAATATCAGCGCACCAAACATTCCTCATGCGGCTTCCGCCTTTGTTGTCAATGATCTTGCGTTCACTTATGACGACTGCATTTGGTTTGCGACAAATAGCGGAATATGGGCCTATCACAATGGACTGGCTGAAATTCAAAAAGACCTTGAAGAATACAAAAATGAGCCGTTCGTTTCGATCGCATCGGGTGCGGATCGCGACATCTGGATGGGGACAAACCATGGGATTCTGCAATACCATAATGGAGATATTTCGACGTTCGATTCAAAGGATGGATTATCCAGTCTCACCATGTCGCCCCGTAGTTTAGTGGTGGACGGAAAAAAACGATTATGGGCAGGCACTGCGTATGGTATCTGTTCGTTTAACGACACATCGTTCACCATACAGAAAACACCGACACCCATATTTATTCGCTGCACGATCAATGAATTGGCGGTCAGCGCCGCCGGCACCAATTCGCAGTTTGGCCACGGGGCGTATTTTAGTGCAAACGTCGCATCGCTTTCCTATCCGGCCGAAAAGATTTTCTATCGGACGAGAATGCTTGGCGTCTCTTCCCAATGGTCGAACGCTACGACACGCGATGAGTTTACCATCCCCCAATTGGAAGAAGGCACGTATTCGTTCCAGGTTGTCGCACAGCGGTCAGGCTGCTATGCCAGTGAACCGTTGACCTATACATTTACCATACAATCGCCCTGGTACAAGCGATGGTGGGCCGTGGGTGTGTATTGTCTTTTCGCTATTGCCGTACTGCTGTCGATAAAAAAACAACAAATATTCCAGGCCGAACGCAGGAAACTAAAAAAAGATCTCGCCCAAAGCGAATATAATTTTAGGACATTCTTCGAGTCCATGACGGATATGATGGTCGTGGGCTCGCTCGATGGACGCGTGCTCTTTACCAATGCAGCCGTCACACGGACGCTGGGCTACAGCGGCGAGGAGCTCGCTGCGATGAATGTGCTGGAAGCGCATCCGGCGGACAAGCGCCGTGAAGCCAGGGCAATTTTAGCCTCGATGATCCGAGGCGAGAGGGAAATAAATTCCCTGCCGTTTGCACGCAAGGACGGGAGCATACTGCCGGTGGAGACGCGCATCTGGCTCGGACAGTGGAACGGCGCAGACTGTGTATTCGGTGTTTCCAAGAACATGAGTTCGGAGCAGGAGGCGCAGCAGCGCTTCGAGGTCTTGTTCCGCAACAATCCCGCATTGATGGCGCTTACCTCATTGCCCGACCGCCGGTTCGCGGATGTCAACGATGCATTCACGAAGGTGCTTGGCTATTCCGGCTCCGAGGTCATCGGCAAGACCGCCGATGAATTCGGCCTCTTCGCACCCTCTGAAGAGCATTCCTCGATCGCGGACAATGTGTCGGCCTATGGGCGCATTGCCGATGTCGAAATGCAACTCCGCTGCAAGGACGGCGTGATACTCGAAGGGCTCATGTCTGGTGAAATCATCGTCATACAGGAGCGCCAATATTATTTAACCGTGATGACGGATATTACCGGTCTCAAGCAGGCCGAGGCGGCATTGCGCAATGCCAACAGCAATCTCCGCGAAACGACCGCACATGCGAACGAGATGGCCCTCCAGGCAGAGAAGGCCAGCACGGCCAAGAGCGAATTCCTGGCCAACATGAGCCACGAGATCAGAACGCCGATGAACGGAGTGATCGGCATGGCCGGACTGCTCCTGGATACGGAACTGAACGCAGAGCAGATGAAATACGCCGAAGTCGTGCGCGCCAGCGGCGAATCGCTGCTTGGATTGATCAACGACATTCTGGACTTCACGAAGATCGAGGCGAAGAAGTTGGACCTGGAGACGCTGGACTTCGACCTGTCTACCGTGCTGGACGACTTTGCCGCCGCACACGCCATGCGTGCTCAGGAAAAGGGTTTGGAATTGACATGCGTCGCGGAGCCGTCCGTTCCCATACTGCTGCGCGGCGACCCGGGCCGTCTTCGCCAGATCCTCACCAACCTGGCGGGCAATGCGATCAAGTTCACCAGTGCGGGCGAAGTGGCGGTTTGTGTTTCGCTGTCCGAAAAAAATGAGCATGACGCACTCCTGCGCTTCTCGGTTCGTGATACCGGCATTGGCATAGCGAAGGAAAAAATCGATCTGCTCTTCAATAAATTCAGCCAGGTGGATGCCTCGAACACGCGCGAATTTGGCGGCTCAGGCCTGGGCCTTGCCATTTCAAAGCAATTGGCCGAGCTGATGGGCGGCCAGATCGGCATGAGCAGCGAAAAAGGCGTAGGCTCGGAATTCTGGTTTACCGTACGTTTGGGCATACAAGCGGAAGGCGTGAGCGAGTCCGCCATACGGTATGGCGACCTCTCGGGCGTGCGTGCGTTGATCGTGGACGATAACAGCACCAACCGCGAGATCTTGATGAAGCGTCTGTCTTCATGGAACATGCGTCCTTCGGAGGTGGTGGACGGAACGGGTGCGCTCGCGTCTCTCTACCGGGCACTGGAAGAACAGGATGCCTTCCGGATCGCGGTGATCGACATGCACATGCCGGGGATGGACGGCGAGACGCTGGGCCGCACCATACAGTCGGACCCGCGCCTGGCTGATGTACGGATGGTGATGCTGACTTCGATGAGCGCACGCGGCGACACGCAGCGTTTACAGGAAATCGGTTTTGCGGCCTATGCGGCCAAGCCGATACGGCATCAGGAACTGAAGGCAGTGCTGTCTCAGGCGCTGGTGAGTGGGAACGGGACGGGGCCAACACTCCGGCCCATTGTCACGCGCCACACGGCCGGCGAGACGCTGAACCAGTTCGCCGGCCGCTCCTTGCGCATACTCCTGGCAGAGGACAACATCATCAACCAACAGGTGGCGCTCGGCATCTTAAAAAAAATAGGCCTGCGCGCCGATGCCGTGGCCAACGGCGCCGAAGCCATAAAGGCTCTGCAGACACTGCCATATGATCTCGTGCTGATGGATGTGCAGATGCCGGTGATGGACGGCCTGCAGGCCACGCGTGTAATTCGGAATTGGAAAGTGGAACATGGGGAAGATGGTGTTCATGCGGGATCGTCTGTGATTGACCGCGTCTCTCGCATCCCCATTATTGCCATGACGGCACATGCCATGCAGGGCGACCGCGAGCGCTGTCTGGAATCGGGCATGAACGACTATGTGACCAAGCCGGTTTCTCCCCGCACCTTAGCCGAAGTATTGGAGAAGTGGCTGCCCAGGGAACAGGATGCAAAAAAAACGAAACAGGACGCCGCGAACACGCAACACGACGCCGCGAACACACAACACGACGCCGCGAACACGCAACACGACGCCGCGAACACACAACACGACGCCGCGAACACGCAACACGACGCCGCGAACACACAACACGACGCCGCGAACACACAACACGACGCCGCGAACACGGAACAAACAACCGCGGAGCACGCACTCCCGCTGACTGAGGCCATGTCTCATCTTCCCATTTTCGACCGGGCCGGATTTATGGTACGGCTGATGGATGACAATGAGCTGGCGCACCTTGTGGCAGCCGGTTTTCTCGACGATATCCCCGCACAGATCACCGTGTTGAAGGAATTTCTTGCGGCCGGCGATGCTTTGAGTGCCATGCGCCAGGCGCATGGCATCAAGGGAGCGGCGGGCAGCATGGGAGCGAATCGATTCATGAACGCGGCCTCGCTAATAGAGACAGAGGCGAAGGCCGGAAACCTGGACGCCGTCTCTGCAGGGATGGCCGATTTTGAAGCGCAGTTCGATGCGCTGAAATCGGCGTTAGAAAATTTATAAATGAAAGAACCGCTACTGGCATTACTCATGAACACATGGACACAACCCTATGAATATTTTGATCGCAGAAGATGATTTTACCAGCCGGATACTGCTGACAGGCATATTAAAAAAAGAAGGCCACGCGATAACGGCCGTGGTCAACGGTGCTGAGGCGTGGCACGCACTGCAGCAGCCGGGTGCGCCTTCGATGGTCATTCTCGACTGGATAATGCCGGAGATGGACGGGCCGGAGGTCGTGCGCTGTGTGCGTGCCATGCACACAGATCGGCCGCCGTTCATCATCATGCTGACAAGCAAGGGTGAGAAGGTCGATATTATTGCCGGGCTTGAAGCGGGGGCCAACGACTACATGGCCAAGCCGCTCGACCCTGGCGAACTTCGCGCCCGTATCAATGTCGGCCGGCGCATGCTCGAAATGCAGGACGTACTGGCCCGCAAGGTCGAGGAACTGCAGCAGGCGCTCATCGAGATCAAGACCCTGCGGTGCATTGTGCCTGTTTGTGCAAACTGCAAAAATATCAAAGACGAACACGGACGCTGGAAACCGGTGGAGGCGTATGTCCGCGATCTCAGCGAAGCCGATTTAAGCCACGACATCTGCCCGGATTGTGCGAAGAAACTATATCCCAAATATTATATCGATGACGCGAAAAAAAATGAAATGAAGTAACTGCATACCATGCGGCGATTGATGAGCGCGCAGACGAGGTATGCGTTTGCGGGCGTTCAGATTTGACATGCTAGTAGAGCCCGTACGGCGCGCGGCCATGAACGGCTATGTGACCAAACCGGTTTCTCCCCGTGCATTGGCTGAAATGTTGAAGAAGTGGTTGTCCGGGGAACAGGACGTAGATCAATTGAAACAGGACTCCGAAAACATGGAACACGATGCCGGGCATATGCAGCACGACGCCGCACATGCGAAACAAAAAACCGTGGAGCTCGTACTCCCGCTGCATGAGATCTTGTCTTATCTTCCTATTTTCGACCGGGACGGATTCATTGACCGTTTGATCGATGACGAGGACCTGGCGCGCACGGTGGCAGCAGGTTTTCTCGACGACATCCCCAGGCAGATCACCGTGTTGAAAGAATGTCTTGCGGCAGGCGATGCTTCGCGTGCTATACGCCAGGTGCAAGGCATCAAGGGGGCGGCGGGCAACATGGGAGGAAATCGATTCATGAACGCGGCTTCCCAAATGGAGGCAGCGGTCAAGGCCGGCGATCTGGACATCGTCGCGCATAATATGGCCGACCTCGAAGCGCAGTTCGACGCGCTTAAATCGGCGTTGGAAAAATTGTAATTGATCGATCACATACTGGCATCGATCATACAACTTCTGCAGGCAAATACCACTACAGGCAAATAATTCATACGTCAGATTGCATATAGTTACGAATTGGATTACATTCGATAATGGGTAAATTGAGCCGCAATTGCTGTTTTCCGATATTTTTCAGTATTTGTCTATTATGAATCCTACGCAAACGATCCTCCTTGTTGAAGACCAAACCGGCACAGTCAAGCTCGTTGCCCGGCAATTGCAACGCTTCGGCTACGACGTGGTCTCCGTCAGCACCGGTGAAGCGGCTGTTGACGTTGGCATACACGACGAGTCCATAGACCTCATTCTTATGGATATTCTCCTTGGCGAGGGCATCGACGGCACTGAAGCCGCGAAACAGATCCTCGCCTCGCGGAATATTCCCATCGTCTTTCTCTCGTCCCATACCGAACGGGAAACAGTTGAAAAAGTGCGCGGCATCACGCGCTACGGATACGTGCTGAAGAATTCCGATGAATTCATCCTTCAGTCGTCCATTGAAATGGCGTTTGAGTTGTTCGGAGCAAACATGCAATTGTTGACCGAACTCTCGGAACGCAAGCGGGCGGAAGAAGCCCTGCGTGAAAATGAAGACAAATATCGCGGGCTGGTCGAAAATTCTCCCGATGCCATCGCGATCTATGTCGATGGAATAATCGTCTTCGTCAACAACGAATGTGTCCGATTGATGGCAGCCAATACTACCGGTGAGCTGCTCGGCAAACCTGTGATGAAATTTGTTCATCCGGATGATCGAGCTCGTGTCATTCAACGGATGAAAGATGTGGCGGTGAACGCCAAATCGCTGCCGACGGAAGAAGAACGATTTATTCGCTTGGACGGCACGATCGTGGATGTCGAGGTTAAAGCTATGGCGTTGACCTATGAACGGAAACCAGCCGTTCAACTCATCGTCCACGACATCACCGAACGCAAGCGGCTGGAGCAGCAGTTTTTTCAGGCGCAAAAAATGGAAGGACTTGGGACCCTGGCCGGGGGCATCGCTCACGACTTTAACAATATACTCGGCATCATCACGGGGCATGTGCAGCTCCTGGATCAAACACAGTGCAGTGCAGAGACGCTTCGCAGGCACGCCGGGGCAATTGGAAAAGCGGCTGACCGGGGCGCCGCGCTCGTCCAGCAGCTGCTCACATTCGCGCGTAAGAGCACCGCAACGCTCGAGCCGATACAGGTCAATGAAATCATTCAGGAATTGCACAGGCTCTTTACAGAAACCTTTCCAAAGGATATTGCCATTGTCGCAGATCTTGATCCGAACATCCCTTCGATCGTTGCCGATGGGTCGCAGATCCATCAGGTTATCTTGAATCTCTGCATCAATGCGCGGGACGCCATGCCCAGCGGCGGAAGTCTGTTCTTGACGACCAATATTGTGCCCTCCGAGTCTCTCCATATGCATGCCTTCTCTGCCGGCGCTCGCCACTACGTTGAGATTATCGTTGCGGATACCGGCAGCGGGATGGACGAAGAGACGTGCAAAAAAATCTTCGAGCCGTTCTTCACAACGAAAGAACAGGGGAAGGGGACGGGGTTGGGACTGGCCGTGGTGTTTGGCATTGTGGAAAGCCACAAGGGATGCATCAATATCCGCAGTGACGTCGGCAAGGGAACCGCATTTGAAATTTATTTTCCCATTCAAGAACGGTCGGATGATTTGCTTATCGACCAGCATGAAATACCCGCCGAGGTGCCGGGCGGCACTGAAACAGTGCTGCTGGTGGAAGATGAAGTGCTTCTCCTGGATATTGCCAGAAGCGCTCTTGAATCAAAAGGCTATACCGTGCTGACGGCAATTGACGGCGAAGACGCTATTGCTTTGTATGCAAGCCATCGGAATGAGATCCATATGGTGTTGTCCGATTTTGGATTGCCAAAATTCACCGGATATGAATTGTATAAAAAACTCGCTCTGCTGAACCCGAACGTCCTGATGATCATCACCAGCGGCTTCCTCGAGCCGGGGATTCATGCCAGGATCTTTGAGGATGGAGTGAAAGCGTTCATCCAAAAGCCTTACCGTCCGTATGAAGTGTTCCGCGCCATCCGTCGCGTGCTGGACGATGGAATGGAAAAAGCACCGTAACTAATACAATCACCGTGAATAAAGAAATGCAAACGCCGCTTCGTCACTCCTTCGCCATAACCGTAGGAATGTTCTCCATGAAAAAAATCGCCCTGCTTCTTTTGGTTGCCGTCAGTTGCGCCGTTGCACAGGATGAGGCCCGCCTGCTCCGGTTTCCCGCCATTCACGGAGAGAACATTGTCTTCACCTATGCAGGTGACCTGTATTCGGTTCCATCTCGTGGAGGCGTCGCGCGAAAACTCACAAGCGACATCGGCATGGAAATGTTCGCCCGGTTTTCGCCGGACGGGAAGAAGATGGCATAGATCTACATCCGTACGCAGGACGGCACATCCGAGCCGGTCCAGCTGACGACGAAATGCTCCTCTTGTTCGAACTCGACAAGCAGAAGGAAACAGAACTCGGCGATGTGAACGGCTATGAAGTGTCGGCGGATATGAAGAAAATGATCGTCGGTGCCGACGGTGCATATTCGATCATCGATCTTCCCACGGCGAAGCTCGAGCACGTTGAAAATTTATAATGTGATCGGACAGATCGTTGCGACATTATTCAACGGCGAGATAGAAGCGGGGATTGAACATACGGAATTGTTCAATGCTGCATCGCTGTCAACGGGACTATACTTCAGTGTCCTCGACATCGCCGGGCAGCGGTTCGTTCTGAAAGTGTTATATTCTAAATAGGTATAGATATCCGCCGCAACGGAGGCGAGTGACTCGGGGCATACAATCATTCACGCAAAAAGCGCTACTGCTTCTGTGCGGCGCCGTATGCCACCTTCATGGTGTACGACCATGCGTCGAAATAAAGATTGCCACCCCGCCACTCGACCTCTCCCCGCTGAAAATCCACCGTCTCGCTGCGCGGAAATATTTTTGCGGGAAACAGATCGCGGCTGAAATCGTCGTTCACGATCAGCCGATACGCATCGATGCCCCCGAGATAAAAATACTTCACACGCCGGTCATCCGATTCCTGTATGCCAAACGACTGATCTGCAGGCACCCAGCCGTATCCGTCCAGAAAGATCTCGCACCAATCGTGGAGATTCACTTCGACCGGATGCAGCATCCATCCGCTCTGCCACTTTGCGGGAATGCCGTTGTACCGGCACAGCGTCATGAACAGCAGTGTTTGAATGCCGCAGTCGCCGTGATTGTTCTCTATGCAATAGTCGGAAATATTCGGAATGGTCGAATATTCGAGTGCGCTCGCCCACGGAATATGTCCGCTGATCCATGCGAAGATCAGAGACGCCTTCTTCAACGGATCGCGCTCGCTGCCGACGATCGATGCAGACAGCCGCCGGATCGCAGGTGTGAAGACAATGTGCGGCGGCCGCTCGGCGGTGAATGCCGTGGCGGAGTCCGGAGACAACACGAGCCCCGCACCGGGAGTTCGCGCGCCGACATTGTAATAGTCCGACGATGACGTGTAGCGCAGCACCATGGTAAACACCGTCGGTGCGCCTGAGGCGGCCTTCTTTTCCGTATAGAGCGTTCGCTGCATCATGGTGTTGTCCGCGAGAATATAATTTTTTTCGCTGAGCGAGGCGAGGCGTACGTTCTTTTGCCGTTCATGCGTCTCGCGCGGATAGGGCAGCCAGCAGCGTATGATTTCCCCATCCGGAACGGCGTCGGCTTTCACAGAGAGCGTATAGGTGAGCGTGAGATCGATGGGGCCGACGATATGGCCGCTGCTCTTGCCGGCTTCAGCCAGCACCGTGGGAAGATAGGACGCAAGGAACGTATGCAATTTGTTTTCCTGCACGCCGCTGATTTTTTCTTTGTGATTTTTAGCCTCCCTGTTCACGCGGAACAGATTCGGCACGGCATAATTGAAGTAGCGCTTCTCTCCGTCGATCACTCTTGCCTCGAGAGAACGGTCGGACTCGAATTTCGCGAGATCATTTGTTGTGATGCCGGGATACGTCGCGCCCAGGCTCTTGAGCACATCGGCTTCCGTATTCCGGAAGTCCTTGCGTATGCGGTCCAGCCGTTCGATCTCAAACTTCAGCGCCAGCGCTTGCGTCTGGCTGGTGCGCGGTGAATCGATGAGCAGCTTCATCGCGCGTTGTGCGGCGGTGAAATCGCCGTGTTCGATCGTCGTGCGTATGCTGTCGGGTATGCTCTGTGCGCAGCACGCAGCATACGCAAGGAAGAGCAAAAAGATGAGGATGCTTTTCATGAATGGATCTCCGGGATGGACAATGACAAGGTGATCGTGAGACACTCGTGCGCGCGTCCTGACGGCTGCGCTGCTCTGTGCAGTGCGGACTCGGTTCGGGCATAATATAGCGATAAATTTGTGTTGTTTGAAATGGATAAAATTCATACCATGATTTCAGCGGACTCGGGTAGCATACACATGACGAAGGGCATGTTGACTATGAATCTGGAACAAGAACTTCTCAGAGAGCATTCCAAAGAGCAGGCGCTCAAGATCGCGTCCTGGGTCGGCGGCGATGCTCGGCGCCTCGATCAATTGATGGGGCTCGTGTTTTCCGGTCAACCCCTTATCGTTCAGAGGGCGGCATGGGTCGTTGGAATTGTCGGAGAGGCGCACGCAGCGCTGTTCCAGCCTTACATCAAAAAGATGACCGTGAAAATGAAACAGCCCGGCGTCCATGCCGCCGTGAAGCGCAACTTCGTACGGATACTGCAGACGATCGATATACCCCGCACCATGCTGGGCGCCGTCACCAACCTGTGCTTCGATCTTCTCACATCACCCAAGGAACCGATCGCCGTGAAGGTGTTCTCCATGACCGTGCTTGCCCGCATCGCGCACCAGGAACCGGATTTGGAAAAGGAACTCCGGTTGGTCGTGGAACAGCAATTGCCGCTCTCAGGCGCCGGTTTTCGCTCGCGTGCGAAACGAGTGCTGCACATGACGGCACGCGAAGCCTGAGCCATCCCGCAAAATTCCCCTCATGAAACTCACCGATGCGCCGATGATGTATACAATGTGCAGTGTGCAATCCACACCCGGCAATTCGCTACAGTGAACATAAGTATGAAATTTGTGCATTCTACACGGCCACCTGAAGTTCCATCCATTAGAATAAGCTAAAATTGTCTTTTTTGGGGGAATGTTCCCTGGTACGGTTTATGCATAAATTTTACATTCAAGATAGAATTCAACACACTCCAGTCTTTCCGAGTTAAAAAATGATGAAACGCCTGATGCTGCTGGCTGCGGTATGCGCATCGATCCCGATGCTGCGTGCACAGACCGTGAAAACAGTTCCTGGGATGTACACGTCGATCGCGGCCGCGATCGCGGCAGCCTCATCGGGCGATACGATCTCGATTGCAGCCGGAAGATTTGATGAACAACTGCGAATAGCAAAAACTCTCACACTCATCGGGGCCGGCCGGGATGTGACAATGATACACGACGCTGCAAACAGTCCGGACAGCACGGCTCTTTTTATTGACAACGCGTCGGTGGTGTTGCGGAATATTCAATTTGTCGGCGGCTCGGATAAGGACGGCGGGAGGCGGGGAGTGGTCGCAGTCAACTCCACGACGGTCATCCGTCAATGCGCCTTCGTGGCGTTCTTTAACGTGTCGATTGCGGACGTGAACGGTTCGATGGACATCGATTCTGTCGTGATCACGGGTATCAACAACTTCGGTTCCGTGCTTGTGGACAGTGCAGGACCCGCCCAGACATACTATCAGGGCTGCGATCTCGGAGTGATGCTCGTCGATTCGCATTTTTCGATCAATCATCTCACGGGCGGCGCCAGGATAGACCATATCATCGATATCTATCCGGACTTGCACGGGGATACGTTTCTTGGGCCGGAATATCCGGTGGATACGACGCACTTCTCAGAAGGCACAATACAGAACTCGACATTTTTCGGATCGCGTGAATCGTATTATGGACAGGGCATACGAATCTTCGGTGCCATGAACAGGCTGCCTTCCAATCTGGTCATACGATATAATCGGTTCAAGGGAACCGTCACCGATTCGGCGCTTGCCGTTCCCAATATGCCGACCACCGCCGGCATCTCGTTCAACGGCTGGAACGGATATGCGGAGATCTATGATAATACGATCACCCTCTTCAATAGCGGCATCGCATTCCATGGAGTGGCCACCGCCTCGATGCACGACAACACCATCACGGGAAATGCGCGGTACGGAGTGACATTGACGGACGGGGCCCCTCTCGGCACGTCCCCCGATCTTGGCGGCGGTGCTTTCTCGAGTCCCGGGCGGAACACGATCATGAACAACGGACATTACAATGTCTATAATCAGAATACGGCGGTGCATTATGCGAAGGGCAATTACTGGGGCACGACCGATCCCGCGGCCATCGACGCGTCGATCTACGATGACAATGAAGGCGGTTCGGGCCTTGTGCACTTCGAAAATTATTTGTCGGCCAGCGGCGCACTGCCCGTTGAACTCGCGTCGTTTACGATTGAGCGTGTGAACGATCATCAGGTCGTGCTGCACTGGAAAACGGCGACGGAAGTAAACAATGCCGGATTCGACGTGGAGAGAGCGAGCACCGGCGCGCGGGATGGCATGCAGCGATGGCTCAGTCTCGGTTTCGTTCCCGGCTTTGGTTCCAGCAACGCGCCGCATGACTATCGGTTTGCCGATGCGACGCTTTCATCGGGCGGCTATCTGTATCGATTGAAACAGATCGACCGCGACGGCAGGTTCGAATACTCGGGTTCGCTTGAAACCGAAGCGGGGAATGTTCCGAACGTCTTCGAGTTGTCTCAAAATTATCCGAATCCATTCAATCCGGCCACGACGCTGTCGTTCATGGTGCCTTCGGACGGACGCGCCCGGCTGACGGTCTATAACGCGCTCGGACAGAAGATCGCAACGGTCGTTGACGGATTTGTACAGACAGGCTCCGTCCATCGCGTCTTGTTCGATGCTTCGAGCCTGCCGAGCGGCGTCTATTTGGCGCGATTGGAGTTCAACGGAAAACAGATGACGAGGAAGGTCGCGCTGATGAAATGATGACTGCGTTCACTTGGATGCCTTGACATGCCCCGCAGTGTTTTGTAGATTACCCATCAATGATGGCACCGCACATGGTCATGCGTCGGCCGTTCTTTTCCCACGACGGATGTGTCAACCCTATGAACCGATGGCTGCTCCTCTGTGCGGCTCTCCTGGCCGAAGCGCTTCCCCTGCGGGCTCAGTCCGTCGATACCGAATTCGACGCGCTTCGGCACGGCGAAATGGACCGATACCTGGTGCGCGCGCGGTCGCTGCTCAACACCGCGGACATCAAGCGGGTCGTCGATGTGAAGTACTACAAGCTGAACATCCGCGCCGCAGACCGTATAAATTATCTCTCCGGTGACGTCACCGCAGTATCGGTGGTGACCGACCCTGTGATCACATCGATCGAATACAATCTCACCAACACGATGGTCGTGGATTCGGCGCTCGTGGACGGCGTTCGCTCTGCATTCGCTGCGGGGGCTTCCTCATTTCTCATCACCTTGCCGAAGACATATCGCGCAGGAGATCAACTCACGACGCGCGTCTTCTATCACGGCCTGCCCGCATCCAGCGGGTTCGGCAGTTATACCGATGCGACGCGTGCAGACAGTTCGCGCTGGATATATACGCTCAGCGAACCGTATGGGGCGCGCGACTGGTGGCCCTGCATCGATCACCCCAACGACAAGGCGGACTCGGCCGACGTCTGGATCACCTGCAGCCAGAGTCTGCTCGCCGTTTCAAATGGAAGGCTCACAGAGACGCTGCAAAATTCGGACGGCACCAAGACGTACAAATGGAAAGAGCGCTATCCGATCGCCACATATCTCATTGCGATGACGATCGCCAACTTCGCAAAAATTTCGGATTGGTACGCGTATGCTCCGGCCGATTCGATGGAAGTCGTGAATTATGTGACGTCCACGATCGGCGCAACCTCTCCGGCGTGGCGTACGAACACGATGCGAACACCGAAGATGCTCGCGATCTACGCCGCGCTCTTCGGACAATATCCGTTCATCAGGGAAAAATACGGCCACGTGGAATTCGGCTGGCCGGGTGGAATGGAGCATCAGACGCTCACGTCGCTCGGCTCGACGTCGTTCAGCGAAGCCACGATCGCGCATGAACTGGCGCATCAGTGGTTCGGCGATATGATCACGTGCCGCACGTGGGGCGATCTCTGGTTGAATGAGGGGTTCGCAACCTATTGCGAGGCGGTCTATAGAGAGAAGCAGTATGGCGCGGCCGCCTATATCGCCGACCTTCTGAGCACTGCGGCAGATGCGAAAAGACCGTTGGGCAGTCTCTACGTCCAGGATACGACAAGCGTCAACAATCTTTTTGCGTCGGGCCGCGTCTATAACAAGGGAGCATGGGTGCTCCATATGCTGCGTCACGCGGTGGGAGATTCGCTGTTCTTCGCCTCCATGAGAGCGTATGCAAACGATCCGGCGCTGATGTACGGCACGGCATCGACCGCCGATCTTCGCGCCGCGTTCGAACGCACCACGGGCCGCGACCTCGGATGGTTCTTTTCGGAATGGGTGTTTGGCGAGCGATATCCTGTCTACTCCTGCCAGGTGTCGACCGTCAAGAATGCCGGATCATTTCTATCGTCTGTGCAGATCAAACAGACAACAGGCACCGCGAATCCCCCGTTCTTCATCATGCCGATCGATCTTCGTTTCGCCTCAGCGGGCTGGGATACGACGGTGACGGTGGTGAATAACTCCCAGAACCAGCTGCTGCAGATCGCCCTCTCGCACAAGCCGGACACAGTCCAGTTCGATCCGAAGAACTGGGTCTTAAAAGACGCGGCCATCACGACCACGGTGAATGGCGTGGAAGGCACGGAACAGCCGCAGTCGTTCTTCCTCGCGCAGAATTTCCCCAACCCGTTCAATCCGTTGACGGTGATCAGGTTCGGGCTGGCTGAGCCCGGACGCGTGACGATAAAAGTCTACGATATCATGGGACGCGAGGCCGCAACGGCCTTCGATGGCGAGAAGGCTGCCGGGTCGTACAGCGTGATGCTGGATGCCGGCACGCTCTCCAGCGGCATGTACCTCTACAGGATGACGGCGCAGCACGGACGCTCGGTTTTTTCCGAAACGAAGCGGCTGGTCGTTATTAAATGAGGCGCGGGTTCAGACAGTACTGAAGCGGGAGAGGAATTCGGTCAGCGAGTCGTCCAGGAGTTGTTTCGCATGCCGGATGGCGGCATCCGTTGAAAGGACGCCGGGAGAGATCTGAGAGAGAGAGGCAAGGCCCAGCTGCGATTGCAATAATTCCTTGTCCCCGTTGATGCGGCCCACAAATGCATGAACGGGTATGTTGTATGTTCCCGCCCGTCGGCAAATGCCGGCGATACCTTTGCCTCCTCCGGTTTGAGCATCGAGCCGGCCCTCCGCGGTGAACACCGCATTGCTCGATTGCACGAGCGCATCGAACCGGATCGTGTCGAGAACATAGTCGATGCCAGACACGATCGTTGCATTGCAGAATGCAAACAATCCCGCCGCGATGCCGCCGCCCGCTCCAGCCCCGGGAAGATTCGCCACGTCGCGTCCGAGATCCCGTTGTAGTATCGATGCATAATGACAAAGCCCTGCGTCGAGCAGTGCGAGGTATTCCGGCGCCGCGCCTTTTTGCGGAGCGAACACGAAGGACGCGCCGTCCGGTCCGCAGAGCGGATTGCGGACGTCGGTCAGCACCGTGAACTGCACCGAGCGAAGGCGCGGATCGATCGAGCGCGTATCGATCCGGTCCAGCGAGAGAAGACCCGCTGCGCCCGGGTGAATGTGTTTTCCCTGCTTATCAAGAAATTTCACCCCCAACGCTTCCATGCATCCCGCGCCGCCGTCATTTGTTGCGCTTCCTCCGATGCCCAGGACGATCGATGTGCACCCGGATGACAATGCAGTGCCGATCAATTCCCCCACGCCGTATGTTGTCGCGTCCATCACATTATACTGCTCGGGGAGCAATAAATGAAGTCCGGCTGCTTCGGCCATTTCGATGACGGCAGTCCTGGTCTTTTCAATGATCCCCCATTGCGCCGGTATCGGCAGCGACACGAGCGGGCCGTGGATCACCGTCATCCGGTATTCGCCGCCCAGAGCGTTCATGATGCAATCGAGCGTGCCGTTGCCGCCGTCGGCGATCGGTGCGACGATCGTGTCGATCTCGGGCGTTTCGCGGTCGATCACGCGTTGCATCACCTGAGCGATCTCGTTCGCGGTGAGCCCGCCCTTCATGGCATTGGGAGATAAGAGAATAGTCATGACCGAAAATATACATAAGTTCGCTTTATTGCAAGAGTACGGCGCCGACGGCTTCTGCCATCGGACAGTTTTTGATAAGGCTCACCCTGCTCTCGTGCTCCCACAGTGAAGCTCGGATTGTGTGGGTAACCTTCATTATAACGCAACGACACTCCGTTGCCCCGATTATCGATGCATGATGCATGAATCGATGCGCGACAGGCACGGATGTTGAATTTTCTCGCCGATTTCCGTATCTTTATTCCACTATGAAAAAAATATTCTATTTCCCGGCCCTCTTCCTTGCCCTGCATGGATGGTCATGCGGCGTTGTCCAATCTGTTGCAGTCAATTCCACCTCCGGCATTCTCACCTATGGCATGGCGGCGCTATTTGAAGAATCGGACCTGACGCTTGCCGAACAGGCCATACCGGGCAATCTTAAATTGGTCGAAGCTCTCTACCGCGCGAAAGACGGCGACGACGACAAACTCGGCACCATGCTCGCGCAGGGGTACACCGGGTACGCACTCGGATTCGTTGAAGACACGGATCCCGAACGCGCGAAAACGATTTACATCCGGGCGCGCGATTACGGCCTGAAGGTCCTCCGGAAAAACAAAAAATTCAACGCGGTGTTCGACGAAGATGCCGCCACGTTCGCACAAGGCGTGGAAACTTTTTCGAAGGACGACGTGCCGACGATCTTCTGGACGGCCAATGCATGGGGCAACCTGATCAACCTCGGCATCAATGATCCCGAACTGGTGGGCGATCTTCCGAAGGTCAATGCGCTGATGGATTTTGTTCTCCGTCATGACGAGACATTTTTCTACGGCAGCGCGCATCTCTACTTCGGGACGATCCTTGCCACCGTGCCCAAAGTGCTCGGCGGCAGGCCCGACCTGGCGAAAGTGCACTTCGACAAATGTTTTGCGATCGGGGACCATAAAATGCTGCTGCCGTACATCTACATGGCCAAGAGTTATGCCGTGCAGGTGCAGGACAAGGAATTGTATCTGTCGCTGCTGAAGGCGGTGGAGGATGCGCCGATCGACATTCTGCCGGAACAGCGCCTGGTAAATGCCATCGCAAAACGAAAAGCGAAGGCAATGGCGGCGCGCGCGGACGATCTGTTTTAATATGCTTTATTTTTTTTTCTGATATACACATAACAAGGACCATTGACTCATGAAAAAAATCACCATAGCGGCGGCTGTGCTGTTGTTTGCATCACAGTTGTTCGCACAGCAGTATACGATCAAATTTGCGACGCTCGCACCCGAAGGGTCGACGTGGATCAATATCATGAAAGAATACGATGCGGCGATACGCAAGGAAAGCGGCGGACGGCTCGGATTCAAAATTTATGCAGGCGGCGTTGCCGGCGATGAAAAGGACGTTGTCCGTAAAATGCGCATGAACCAGTTTCAGAGCGCCGGCATCACGGGCGTTGGCATGGGCGAGATCGCAAAGGATGTGCGCGTGCTCGACATGCCGTTCCTGTTCAAGAGCCACGGCGAAGTGGATTACGTGATGAACCAATTCGACGGCGAATTCCGCAAATCGTTCGAAAACAACGGATTTGTCCTGCTCGGATGGGCTGAAGTCGGCTTCGTCTACATCTTCACGAACACTCCGGTCTACCGGGTGAGCGACATGAAGGATGTGAAAATGTGGGCATGGGAAGGCGATCCTGTTGCCGATGCGGCGTTCAAGACGCTGGGTGTGAACTATATTCCGTTGTCGATCACGGACGTGCTGCAGTCCGTGCAGACCCGGATGATCAACGGGTTCTATAATGTGCCGTTGGCGACGGTGTCTCTGCAGTGGTATACGGCGGTGAAGTACATGCTGGACTATCCGCTCACCAATTCCGCCGGGTCGGTCGTCGTCTCGAAGCGCCAGTTCGATTCGATGCCGAAGGATCTGCAGGACATTCTGATGCGCAACGGAAAAGTCTTCATGCGCAAGCTCACCGAACTCAGCCGCAAGGACAACGAGAAGTCGCTCGAGATACTCAAGAAAAACAAAATCCAATTCACGAAGCCCGATCCGAAAGAGGCCGGAACGTATGACGAGATCGGAAAACGGGCGCGCCTGATGCTCGTCGGAAAAATGTATTCGCAGGATCTGTTGAACCGCATTGAAAGTGCCGTCCAGGAAGCGCGCAAGAAAGGCGTGAAATAAATGTTTGCTCTCACACTTTTATTTCGCGCCGACGCATGGGTCGCGAAGATCACAGGATGGATCCTTGTGACCCTGCTCAGCCTCATGATCGTGATGGCGTTCGGGCAGGTGGCGCTCAGAAATTTTTTCCACACGAGCCTTGAATGGGGCGATGTCTTCCTCCGGCATCTTGTGCTGTGGGTCGGTTTCCTCGGAGCCGTCATTGCCACGGGTCAGGGACGCCACCTTAAGATCGAGATCGTCCGCAAGCTGATCGGCGAACGGCTCAGAAAAACATTCTTCATCATCACCAATATCTTCGCCGCGATCGTCTGCTGGTATCTGCTGCGGGCCGCCGTGTCGTTCGTGCGGGGCGAAGCCGACGCGCATTCAATTCTCATACTCAATCAGCCGACGTGGTACTTCGTCGTCATCATTCCGATCGGCTACGGCATCATCGCCTTCCGGTTCGTGGTGTCCGTCGTCCAGGCGATTGCCGATGTGGCGCAGGGCAATTGGGCGATTAAGGAGCACGTCTGATGCCCATCATCGTCATTGTTGTCGTACTCATCATACTCGTCACATTCGGCGCCCCGCTGTTTTCCATCATCGGCGCCGTGTCCCTGCTCGGGTTTTCGTTCCAGGATATCGATACCTCGGCCGTCATCATCGAGCTCTACCGTCTGGCGAGCCAGCCGGTGCTGCTGGCGATACCGTTGTTTGCCGTGGCCGGATATTTTCTCGCCGAAAGCAATGCGCCGAAACGCCTTGTCGCATTCGCGCAGGCGTTGATCGGGTGGATGCCCGGCGGCCTTGCCATTGTTGTGCTGGTCAGCTGCGCCATCTTCACCGCGTTCACCGGCGGTTCCGGCATCACGATTGTCGCGCTCGGCGGCCTCGTCTTTCCGATCCTCATCGCCGAAAAGTATTCCGAAAAATTCGCGCTCGGGTTGGTCACGACCTCAGGCAGTCTGGGACTGCTCTTCCCGCCGAGCCTGCCCATCATCCTGTATGGAACGTTTGCCGAAGTGTCGATCAACGACTTGTTCAAAGCCGGCATCGTTCCCGGCATCCTCCTCGTTGTCGTCCTCGCGGCCTACAGCATACAACAGGGAATGTCTCTGCGCATCGAGCGGCATGCGTTCGATATCAAGCGCGTGTGGCGGACTTTTAAGGATGTGGCGTGGGAAATCCCGCTGCCGTTCTTCGTCATCTTCGGCATTTACGGGGGATACTTCACGGCAACCGAAGCGGCCGCTGTCACTGCGTTTTATGTATTTATCGTTGAAGTGATCGTGTACAAGGACCTGAAATTAACCACAGACGTGCCGCGCATCATGATCGAAAGCATGGTGCTTGTGGGCGCCATACTGATGATCCTTGCGACCGCGATGGGGCTCACGAGCTTTCTCATCGATCAGCAGATACCGCAAAAGCTGTTCGAACTCATCAGGCAGTATGTTGAAAGCAAGGTCGTTTTCCTGATGCTGCTCAACGTGTTTCTTCTCCTGATCGGCATGATGATGGAGATCTTTTCGGCGATCGTGGTGGTGCCTCTCATTGTGCCGGTGGCCAAACAATACGGCATCGACCCGGTGCATCTCGGCATTATCTTCCTTGCGAATCTTGAGATCGCATATCTGCTGCCGCCGGTCGGCATGAACCTGTTCATGTCCAGCTTCCGATTTAAAAAATCGATCGGACAGGTAGCGCTTGCCACACTGCCGTTCATTCTCGTGCTGATGGTGGCGCTCATCATCATCACGTACGTGCCCGAACTGAGCCTGTGGCTCGTGCATGCGACTGCAGCCGCCCCGACACCGTAGTCTCGGACGACAGCAGGTACGAAATAATAAAAAAAGCGGAGCATCATTTTTTTTCGATGCTCCGCTTTTACTTTAATCGGCCATACATACTCACCGTCTCCTCACGTCGATGTCATTCTAATAAAGTCATGGCAACAGGAAGTTTCGATTAAATGCTGCGACTGGCGATCACTGTTTTTAGATCCTTTGCTTCGCTCAGGATGACAGTGATTCGGATGCACACTGAGTAGCGATGCTCGATTTATTCTTTCCTGATGCTGAATCTCCCGCCGTGTGCTTCACAATACAGAGTTCCGGAGTTTTCGGACACAGCAAATGTTTTGACGCCATCGGCAGTCGAAACAGTCCAGACCCCCGCTTTCAAATCGGTGACCAACACTTTGTATGTTGTATTGTTATCGCCGGCGCTGAATGTGATCGGGCGATCGTTCATGCCGAGAGCCAACTGCTCTGCAACGATGCGGTCCTTGATCTGAAGAACCACGTAGTCGTTATTTTCGGAATACACTGTTGAGACGGTCCCACGTCCCGGATCATGACCGGCATCCATTGCCTGAATGACATTCAGAAAATTGTCGGAACGTGAACTGCGGACTGGCGACAGTTCTATCCGCCAGCGGCCTGCATCTTCTTGTGTCACCGTTCCCCAATTCGTTCCATCCGACCAGTATTCTTTGCCCGGGCCTCCGATTTTATTGATGGTCTGATTGTCAGGTTCCGGCAGCAGCACCGTCGTCACTAATTTCCCATTTCTTCCGTTATTGGTGTTGACGGAAATAATTGTAGTGCCCCGGATCTCTGGCTCGTTTTGCGTATGGAGCAGCCAGGTTTTCTGAAAGGAAGCATTGGCCGACACCACCTTATCCAGCACAATTAATGTTCCCGGGATGTCGTTCGATTTGTGATTCAGAAACACAAAGCTGCGGCGCACCATTGCGGCTTTAGGCGGATACGCAGCGATGAACTTCGGCACGTTGTATGCACTCGTCAGATCGCCTTTCAGATAGCTGTACTCGGGCTCGTATCCGGGTGCAATAGCTTCGGCCAGAATGGTAGACGACTTGCCCGCTTTGAACATATCGGCGCTCGAATTCCAGGCATGATCGGCAAAATAAAACTGGCCGCCGTCCCGCGCCCTCACCACCGATTTTTTATCCCACCCATAGGGCAGCGGTTCATTCGGATCGTAGATGAGAAGTGAGTTATGGGCTATCGTACGGGCAAGATAATTGGTGTAATTGAGTTTTGCCCATCCATTCTGGTCGTCTTTGCCCTGATAAATCCCGGCATCCAGCGCCAGGTGCCCCTTGTAGTAAATGCCGAAGTGCCCGGCGTCCAGATGCGTGTGATTCTGGGCATTATATTCCTTCATATTCATGACGACCACCATCGCATTGGACGAATAATCCGTTTTGTCCAGATCCCATTTAGTGCGGGCGATCATTATGCCGGACGGAGAAGGGAAAAAACGGCTCAGACACAGACTGTCCATTGGCTTCGAAGGAATTTCCGGATCATGATACAAAAACATACGAGCACTCTGGTGACTGCTTTCCATCAGGTATTTTTTTGCAACGGTGTGCATGACAGGATCTTTGGACAGGGCAGCCGACAAACTAAACAGTTGGCTGTAACCCATTTCCACATGATTGTGGCCATCGCCTTCAGGCATGCCGTCCATGTCGTGTTGTTGCGGAATGATGTCGTAGACGGCGCGGAACGCGGGAGTTGCTATATCCTTATCATAAGGACTCAACCCTAATGTATTCAGCATGAAGTGCTGCAGCAATTCGTGCGTGTAGCGCACGTGAATGTATTGTGCGCCCTGATGATGCGTGCCGGCTTTATACATGGGATTGCGGGATGGCGCAAATTTTGTGACCTGTTCGTTGTATTCAAAATCGAAGAACGACGGATCTTCGTCGAACGCTGCGATCCCGACGGCCATGTATGCCGTCGGAGCACATTCGCCGTAATGTCCGGCCAGGTATTGCACCTTTCCCGTTCCCGGCAGGCCGTACTCGCCCAGCAGGCACACCTTGTTCATGTTTTCATAGAGAGCGGATTTTTCTTCGGCAGTGAGCAGCGTGTAACACCAGTCGTACACCAGCGCCGCACCCACGATGGCTTCGTATGTGTTGGTGTTGTCCGCATAACTGACGGCCTTGGCGGTTCGCAGTGCTGCATAGGAGGATAAATAATTGATCGCGAGCGTAATGGCCTCTCTTCCAGACGACGCTTTGTGAACGGGGTCGAGCATATATTCCAGCGCCAATGCTTCCATCTTCTGGCGAATGCGTTCGTTCGGTTGGTCGGACGTCACTCTTCCTGTAGTGGTGAAATGTTTCTGTTCGTTGAACGCGCGTTGAAGGTCGGAAAAATCGGGATGGTCGAACCTGCGAGCAATAGCTGTCACTTCATGTGCCCGGATAAAAAGCCGGGGATGGGCCGGCAGCGGTCCGCTGATGGGCACGGTGGCAGACATGATCGCAGCCGAATGATCGATGACAGAAATAGTCAGCGTGTATTGTGCAGTGGAAACGGGTTCGGTAATATATGCTTGTGGCACGAGCACTGTGAAGTGCACGGCGGCCGGCGACAGTGTATCTGCGGTGACCGCGGCAGGCATATCACGTAGTGTGAAAGGGAAACCCTGTTGCACACCGACTTTAATGTCCAGTGTTTCGGCGGACCTGGAGCCGGATGTGATGCGGCAGGTATACGTCCATAGATAACTGCCATCGGACTGATAGGAGCCGGTGCGCGAGACATTTCCAATCGTGGTCGACAATGCCTGCGAAGAGTACAATAATGCAATGGCAAAGAGTGCAATAGTTTTGAGCATGAAATACTTCAATGTTGTTTTTATGAAAAGAGTCTATTTTGATTTCGAGTTTTCTCCATACCTATGTCTGGGAGAAGATCGTGGATGATGCGGCGATTCGAAAAGCTATGCAGCTGTTGCGGGGCTTACGCTCGAATGCTCTATTGCTATCACAACAATGTGCTGATGCCGAGCGTCATTTCTTATCCTCTTTTTTCTTGTCGAAGATGTCGTCCGATAAATCCGTGTTCACTTTATAGTCCGAGTAGCGGATGAATGCCGTTCCTTTGCGCGGGATGTTGCGCTGTCTGCCAGTCTGGGGTTCCGGAGCCGCCTCGTCGGTTTGTTCAGAAGAATAATTCACGCTGATCGTTGTCGGAAGCCAGTATTGGTCGTCGACGAGCGCATGCGTAATATCGATAGTGATCTTCCTGCCCGGCATGGGGAACGACTCGATATGCGAGACGACCCATGCATCCCCGTTCACCGTGACAAAATATTCACGCACTTGCTTGCCTTTCTCCGCTTTGGAAACGAGCCGCAGGTCGTAACACATCGTGCTGTTGCGCATTTCGCTCTTGAGCAGCGTCGCATCGTATTTCGAAAGCATATCGGACGGATTCAGTCCCATTCCTTCTTTTGGCAGCATCGAAAAATTTTTCGATTCGATATGAATTTTATCGGGCTGTTTGAAATACAGGGTCGCCTTCATTTCCGGGATCTTCATCCGTTCCAGATTCACCGATGCCGTGATCGAGACGGTGTAATCCTTCACATCGTCGAACCGATGTTTCACGCTGGCGACGATCTGCTGCGCCCGCTGAGCCTGGGCCGCCGGTGCAAGGCCCAGGCATGCCGCCAGTAGAAACGTGAGTGCTGTGCGCATAGAGGCATCTCATGGTTGATGGTTCAATTCGAAATTATTTTTCACACGTCAGGGCGCATCTAAATCATTGTCATCCCGAGGTAAGGCATCTCGGCTTCGCCAAGAACCTTCATCCAAATGACTTACGTACTCTGTCATTCTGAGCGCAAGCGAAGAATCTTGCATCGTGGTGGCAGCCGGCAAGATTCTTCGGTCGCTACGCTTCCTCAGACAGAGACGATAGATTACGCCGAGTAGTTGCAATGTTTGTATACAGTGCGTGCTCGAGCGGGCGAGAAAACATCTCGCCCTACATGCGCGCCGATTCGACGGCTAACGGGCGGTCGATTCACGATCGCCGGAGTTGTCAGGCTTTTTCCGATCGTCCCACCACCGCATTATAGGCACTCATCAACACGGTCGCCGCGACACCGATCGCAAAGAGCGAGTACCACACAATGTTCGGATGCGTCTGCTGCCTGGCGAACGTCTGATAGAGCCAGCCGCCGAGCGGGCCGCCGACAAACCAGGCGATGGCGATCGGGAGGAACGCATATCCCTGGAACAGTCCCTGCTGTCCCTTTGGCGCGAGGTCAGAGATGTATTCGTAATAGCGGGGAGCCTGCGTCATTTCGCCGATAGCCAGCACCACAATGCCCGCCACCGCAGTCCACACATTCGGAGACATGGCAAAGATCAGCCAGCAGAGACTGGATGTGGCGAATCCGGCGACGATCGCCGTGCGCGGGGACAGATGCCGCGTGAGCCTGTTCACGATCAGCTGCAGCACGATAATGCTCCATGCTCCGGCCGATTGGATGATCTCGAACGGCGCGTCGGCAGACACATAGTCTTTGATGTACAGCGGAACAATGATGAAGACCTGCCAGTACATGATCCAGAAGAGCGAGAAGATCAGCAGGAAGATCATGAACTTGGCATTGCCGAGCACGATCACGAGATTCTTGAGTTTGGCGCCCAGCGTTTCAACGGACGCTGCCGCGGGACCGCTTTTCACTTCATGATAAAACATATAATTGACGATGAACATGAGGAAGCAGCTGAGGCTCGAGACGAAATAGACGAATTCGATGCCCACCGTATCGCGCACGATGTACGCGATCACCGGTCCGACGGCGCCGCCGATATTCACGAGCCAGTAATAGACGGCGTAGCCGAGCGACTTTGTGTGCGGCTTCGAGGCGATGGCGACGGTGCCGAGCACCGAGGGCTTAATGAACGAGCCGCCGATCGCCGTGAAAATAAAGATGACGATGAGCACCCAATACATGGGGAGGCCGGCATAGACCGGCTGGAAGGCGGTGAGGCCGGTCGTGCCCACCAGAAAATATCCGAGGGCGAGCACGAAGAACGCGAAGGAGAAGGCCTTCCGGAATCCGATCTTGTCCGCGATCGTCCCGGCAAAGATGGGGAGGAAGTAGATCAGTCCGCCGAACACCGAGGAAATCTGGCCCACCTCGATCGGGGAAAACTTCAGATGATCGCGCAGGTAGACGCTCAACACGGTGGCTTGTCCGTAATACGCGAGACGTTCGAACAATTCCATGCCGTTGGCGACCCAGAATGCACGATGAAAGCCGTTTGTTACTTCCGATACTTTTTCCTGAAATGACACGAGAGATCCTGCTGCTGATAGTGAACGATGACGGTGAATTGGTGTGAGCTATGTGACAATATCTTTGTTCCTGAACACGAGCACGGTGGCGCTCCACAGACAGACGCTGTATGCACAGAGCGCGCCGCACGATCGTGCGATCTCGATCCAGTCGATCGGGTCCTTGAATGCCTGCTGCCAGACGTTCATATATGTCGTGAAGAGCCACGGCTTGAATGGTTCGACCGCATCGATCGGCAGATTGGAGATGATGAAAAAAATGATGATGATCGTCATGGTGGTGATGATCGGGCCGATCGCATTTTCCACCAGTGACGAGATGAAGAACGCCAGAGACGCAACGGTCCACATGGAAACGATCGCCAGGGCGTATGCCAGGAGGAAGCGCAGCCACAGCTGCGACTCGGGAATAATCGTGACCATGTCCCGGTCGAATGCGACGAGGTCGCCCGAGCCGAAGATCCACAGACCGAGTCCGAGGCTCAGAAGAGCGATGGACAGGACGAGCAGTTTCGTGTAAAAAAGCGTGACAAGGTATTTTGCGTTCAGGATCGTGATCCGGGACACCGGCCTGATGAGTATGAGGCGGAACGTGCCGCCGGTTGCTTCGCCCGAGAGCTGGTCTCCGGCAACGAGGCTGATGAGTGCCGGCACGTGCACCCAGAGACCGTTCATGATGATCTGCGCGATGAGCCAGCCGTTGAAGAGATTGCCGGTGATGAAAAAATCGGCCGACAGCGCGCGCATCTGGCGTTCCACGAAACGGCTGCCTTCGAGGTGCATGAGCACCATCACCACCGGAATGAGTATGGCGACGGCGATGAACCCGATGTAGGTCCGCCACTTGGCAAATGTTTTAAAGCACTCGTTATAAAGAAGTATCAGCACGGGACCGTTGTCAATTCGTTTCTGTGACAGTGAGGAAATATTCTTCCAATGAATGTTTGGGCTCGACACTAAAAATGCTGCAGCCTTCGGCGGCGATGGCCGTAATCATGGCGGGGATCATGGCCGTATCGACGGAGAGAGAGATCGTGTTGTGTGTGATCTGCAGCGACACGTTCGGAGCAATCCGGCCGATCACCGCGGCTGCCGTCTCCACGGGCTGCACGTGTAACACAAGGCGGTTCGCCTGCGCCTTCAGTAATTCCTCCACGCTTCCCTGAACGATCATCGTGCCGTTGTTGATGATGGCCATGCGCGTTGCGACCTGTTCCACTTCATTCAACAGATGGGACGAAAGAAACACGGTAATGCCCCGTTCGCGCGTAAGCACACGAATCAGGTCGCGCACTTCTTTCATCCCCTGCGGATCGAGTCCGTTGGTGGGTTCGTCCAGGAGTATGAGGTCGGGCGAACAGAGAAGGGCCTGGGCGATGCCGAGCCGCTGTTTCATTCCGTGCGAGAATGTCTTGACCTTGTCGTATGCGCGGTCCGCCAGGCCGACCAGTTTCAGTTCTTCAAGCACGCGTGTCTTAGGCGGATTGCTGCCCAGTGTCAGGGAGCCTGCGATCTGCATGTTGTGATAGGCGGAGAGGTACAGATAAAAATCGGGTTTCTCGACGATGCCTGCAACATTGGCAAGGGCAAGCTCGCGTTTCTTGAGGAGCGAATGGCCGAACAGTTCGACCGTTCCGGTCGTCGGTGCGATGAGCGAGAGAATCATCCGGATGGTCGTGCTCTTCCCGGCACCGTTCGGTCCCAGGAAGCCGAAGACGTCGCCGCGCCGCACTTCGAGGTTGATATCGTTGGCGGCCCAGCGGTGTCCGAATTTTTTTCCGAGATTCTCCGTGCGGAGCACGACATCGTTCGCCATAGAGATTTTCTGATTATTTCATTTCGCGAAGGACGTCTGTGGTTTTGAAGTCCTTGCCGACGGCGATCGTGGCTTTTGCCGCTTTGCCGCGCAGCGCATCTTCCGTGACTTTCACCGAGCCGATCTGTGTCTCTTCGGCTCCCATTGATAATCCGGTGTCGGGATCTTTCACCTCTTCACCGATGCGGAAGACGCCGAACACCATGTCCACTTTCACTCCGCCTTCAGAGCCCGGTTTCATCAGGATCGTTCCGTCGGCGTTCATTTTCAGAATGCGTCCCATCCACGGAAGTTTTTCCAAATTTTTGGTGATCAATGCCACGCAGCCGTCCACCGCCTGGCGTGTGGCTTTGCCGATGTCCGTATCGTCCCAGGCGCTGTGGTCGTTGAAGTCGATGCCCTCGGTTCGCACGCTCAAGCCGGTGGTGGATTCGCTTCCTTCTTCGGTTTCGGTCGCGATGATCTCGCCGGTGGTCGTGTTGACGAGGCGGATGTCCACCACGGCGCGCGCGGTTTTCCGGGTGACGCCGCCGCCGAACAGGGCGATGCCGCCGGAGATGGTATTTTCTTTCGTGCCGAACTCGGTGATGCTGCCGACTACCAGCAGTTCAACGCCCAGCAGCTTGCCGACCTTCGGCGCGGTTTCGGCCGTGACGAGGCCGCTTTCGCCGAGTTTCTGTTCGTCCAGCACGCGGTCCAGTTCCTGGCGCTCCATCACCATGAACTTGCCGGATTTCACGAGCGCCGTCGCAAGCATGTCGGCAACGCCCTGGCCCAGGTTGTGGTATCCGTGCCCGCTGCGGTCTTCAAAACGGGAGACAGCCAGACGTTTTTTCAATTGAGCGTCTGTCTGTGTTGAGAACAGCAGGGAGAGCACGAGTGCGGAGAGAAGTGTTCGTTGCATGTTGCATACCTCCATAGAGTGAAGTAGGACATGTGATCGAAGTGGAATGATGAATTGAATATAGAGAGTTTCCAAACGAGAATCAAACGACGCTAGACACACACCGGTAACACGCTGGGCCCGGGTGCGGGCTCTGCGAAAACGCCGGCGATTCGTGCGTACTCAAACACGAAGCATCGCACACCTTCCGCAATACAATTCCGCGCCGTTCCTATATACTTCCGGAAAGGCCTTTGACTTTTGCTGAACAAAGGCTTACACTATGGCAGAACCGAGCACAGCCCTTTTCTCACCATCGACAGAGTGCAGACATGACCATACCCCGATTCGGTATTTCGCTTTTCGTTTGTGCATGGCTGCTGGCCTCCATGCTTTCCTCTCAAACAAAATTCTATGTTGCAAACAATGGGAACGACCGGTGGTCGGGAGCTCTACCGGCACCCGATGTGTCGCGGACGGATGGACCGTTCGCCACGCTTGGGCGGGCTGCGGCGGCGGTGGCTGAACTGCAGCATGGCCCCGCGAAACGCGCACACGGGAATGCGGCGGCGCCGGATCGGCCTGTGAGCGTGGAGGTGCGCGGCGGTACGTATGACCTGCGCTCATCGCTCGTATTGACAAATCTGTCTCATGTGGACTGGCGTCCGTATCGCAGCGAAAAGGTCACGATCACCGGGGGCACGGCACTGCCGGCATATTTGGCACTTCGCGATCCTGCCATACGGGCATTGATACGGCCGGCGCTGCGCGATTCGATTGTGGAGATCGACCTGAAGGCCAACGGTATAGCGGATGCGGGCGACATACTTCCGCGCGGCGGACCGGCGCTGCAATTGTTCCTCGGCGGCCGCGAGATGCCGCTCGTGCGGTATCCGAAGGAAGGCTGGCTGCACATCGCCGATGTGCCTCAATCGGGCGACTCGCTCTATAACAAGGGGCTCGACCGCGAACGCAGATTCAACAACGTGCCGGTGGGCAGGCATTACGGTCGGATCACCTACGACACCGAGCGGCCCGGCGAATGGTCCGGGCTCAATGAAATGTACATGCAGGGATACTGGACGTGGGATTGGAGCGATTCGTTTCAGAAGGTCAAACAGCTGCATCCCGACAAACACGAGATCGAGATCAGGGAACCTCATCATTGGTACGGCTACACCAGGAATCAGCGCTACTGTTTTTTCAACGTGCTTGAAGAACTCACCGTGCCGGGTGAATGGTGCATCAACCGCGCGTCGGGGAAATTGTATTTTTATCCGCCTTCGCCAATGGCGCTTCGTACGGCCGGCGCCGCCGGCGACGGTGAATTGCGCGCGTCCGTGCTCGCAGATCCGATGATCATTATGGATAGCTGCCGCGATGTGAGCGTGGAAGGATTCACGATCGTCGAGTCTCGCGGCAAAGGCATTGTGATCAGAGGCGGTGCGAATTGCAGAGTGAGCAGGTGCGAGCTGGCGCATCTTGGCGATTGTGCTGTGGTGATCGAACGGGGCATGCACAATGGGATCAGCGGCTGCACGCTGCACGATCTGGCGCTCGGTGCGGTGTTGCTCGGCGGCGGTGACCGCGAATCGCTCACTCCGGCCGGAAATTTCGCCGAGAACAATCACATTCATCATTTCAGCCAATGGCTCCGCACGGGACAGTACGCGGTGAACATGACCGGTGTCGGAAACCGCATCGCGCACAATCTGATCCACGATGCGCCGTTCGAAGCGATCTATCTTTCCGGCAACGATCACATCGTCGAATTCAACGAGGTGCACCACGTGACGCAGGAATCGGGAGATGCCGGCGCGCTGCATACCGGTCGCGACTGGACGTGGCGGGGCAACATCATTCGGTACAATTATTTTCATCACCTGCAGGGCAACGGGCTGCACGGCGTGATGGGCGTGTATCTGGACGATTGGGCGAGCGGCTTTACCGTGACGGGGAACGTGTTCTACAAGGCCGGGCGCGCAACGCTCATCGGCGGAGGACGCGACAACATCGTCGAGAATAACGTCTATGTGGAATGCTCGCCGTCGATCCACGTAGACGCGCGGGGACTCGGGTGGGCGAGCTATTATTTTACCGGAGCGGAGCGTGACCTGTTCAAAAAAATGGACGCGATGAAGTACTCGCAGCCTCCGTTCAGCACGCGATATCCGGAACTCCTGACGATCTACACGGATGACCCCGCCCTGCCGAAACACAATATCATACGCAACAATGTGTCGTTCGGCGGCAGATTCATGGATGTATACGACTATCACGCATTCGATTTTTCGATCGTCGACGTGAGCAACAACGTGATCGCCGATAGTGCAGTCATGCGCCGGCGCGACGCAGGATTGACCGGGTGGGACCCGTACTATCTCAACATCGATTATACGGAGGGGTATCACACGTACACGAACCGCGACTCGTCCATCAGGGCCGAACTGCGCGGGAACGTGTTCCCGGACCGGACGCCGTTCGCCGCCGATGGGCCCGAGGGCCGATTTACGGTGAAGAAGGAGTTTCGAACCGCAATCGCCGGATTCAGGGATATCCCATTCGAGCACATAGGACTGCTGCCGAAAGAATGACGGAGGCAACAGCGCCGCCGGGAGGTGCCGCTCCCGCCTCAGGCGATGCGCTGCAGGCGGGATGTGCTCTTGCCCTGCGGGCTGACGCTGTGAGCGCCTCATGAAATAAGTCGTCGTTCCAACATTCTCGTTCTTTGGAGGTGAATTATAGGTTTGTATTGTGTATATTATAGCGGATAGGGATGCGCACATAGATGAGAGGCGCGCCCAGAGGGATAGCTCTTTCATTTTATGTAAGGAATCGCACGTGATAAAAAAAATATTCAAGGATTTACGCAGTTGGTATCGCAAAACAATTCGAGGGCCACAGAAAGAACTTGTTGCAGGACCGATAGCCGGCGGAGAGAAAAAAACAGAACCTCATCGCGAACGCGCACCCCGTAAACCATACGCAAAGCAGGAACGCAAGCCATCAGCGGGACGCACTACCGAACGCACCACCGAACGCAGCCCTTCAGCGGCACACACCACCGAACGCCGCCCTTCAACGGCGCGCACCACCGAACGCAATCCCTCGGATGTCGCAGGACCGGCGAAAAAAGTTGTCGCCGCGCGCCGCGCCAATGAAGCATGGGACCCTGTGGAATATAAAGTGCCCATTGTTGACGGCAAGACGCGCTTTCACGACATGGATCTGCCCGAGTCGATCATGCATGCGATCTTCCTTCTCGGCTTTCAATACTGCACGCCGATACAGGCGGAGCTGCTGCCGAAGACGCTCGCCGGCCAGGATTCGACCGGAAGAGCGCAGACAGGCACGGGGAAAAGCGCCGCATTTCTTATCGGCATCCTCACGCACATATTGCGCAACCCGCTCGGCGAGAAGCGCAAGAAGGGCACACCGCGAGCACTGATCCTGGCGCCGACGCGCGAACTGGTGATGCAGATACACAAGGATGCGGAAGGATTCGCGATCTTTACCGATGCCACAATTCTGTCGCTCGTCGGCGGCATGGATTATGAAAAACAAAAGGTGCGCCTGGAGCGCGAATACATAGACATCGTTGTCGCAACGCCGGGACGCTTGCTCGACTTCCAGAAGAAGGGTATCCTTGACCTGGGCCGGGTGGAGATCATGGTCATCGACGAAGCGGACCGCATGCTGGACATGGGGTTCATTCCCGATGTGCGTCGCATCATCGAAAGCACGCCTCCCAAGGCGAAACGCCAGACGATGCTCTTCAGCGCGACGATCACGGCGGATGTCCGCAATCTCGCATCGCGCTGGACAAAAGACATGAGCGTTGTAGAGATCGAGCCCGAACAGGTTGCGGTCGATACGATCGACCAGCAGGTGTACATCTGCACGAAATCGGAAAAATTCATGCTGCTCTATAACATGATCACCAAGCAGAACCTCGAACGCGTTGTGGTGTTCAGCAACAGGCGCGACGAGACGCTGCGCCTTCGCGACAAGCTCGCCTCGCACGGCATTTCGTGCGTGCTCTTGTCCGGCGATGTCACACAGGATCAGCGCATCAAGCGGCTCGAGAGTTTCCGCGACGGCAAGGTGCGGGTGCTCGTGGCCACAGACGTTGCGGCGCGCGGCATACACATCGAAGGCGTCAGCCACGTCGTCAATTACAAGCTTCCCGACAATCCCGAAGATTACGTGCATCGCATCGGCAGAACAGGCCGTGCGGGCGCGAACGGCATTTCGGTGAGCTTTGCGGACGAGGATGATTCGTACGAACTGCCGAAGATCGAAGAATACATCGGGCGCAAACTGGAATGCCTGTATCCGAAGCCGGAGTGGCTCGAAGCGGTGCCGGCGGCGACGTCCAAGGAAAAATCGACGGACAATCAGAGCCAACAACACCGTGAACGGTTTCCCCGTTCAGGACCGCCGCGTTCGGGCGGCCCGCGCCGCAGCGGACCTCCCCGCGGCAGGCCGCGTGCGTGATCGTCTGCGCCGCACTTTTTTCCCGAAGTAACTCGCTGCCGTTGCATCGGTGCGCATGTAGGGTGAAATGGTATTGTGCGAGAGGGCGAGCTAACAGCTCGCCCTACACGCACCACATGTGCCGCCGAGTATTTCCATAGCAGGGCGAGATGGTATCTCGTCCGCTCGAGCGAAGCGGCGCAAGTTTCGGTATAGTTGCTTTAGAACACGATGAGTCACCATTTATTGTCACGCCTGCGCTCCCGCGCGGGCGTTCTGTCATGCGGTCGTGTTGCAGTGTAATGCGCTCTTCGGCGATGGCCTGAGTTCCGCTCACTTTGCCGTCCCGCAGAGATCTGAGGACTTGCAGGTTGTCAATCCTCTTCACATTATTATTCTTGAACGATGAAACAACTCACGATTATTGTACTGCTCGCTGGATGGTGTATGACACTCAACTCACAAACGTCCGCGCCGGTGAAGCCGGAGTGGATGAAGGATGCGGTCACGCGTTCCGTTCAGGCGCTCACCGCCCGCTGCGGCGAAGCACAGCGCGCGCACATTCAGCAGGGCGTTAACCAGGCGGCTGAATTTTGGCGCACGGACGACGGCGATGCCGCGGCATTCGCCGCCTTTATTGACACGCATTTTGCCGGCACCCCCGCCGCGCACGATACGATGTTTGTCCGGTTTCAAACGCTGCTCGAACAGCTGGACGGACACATGGCGGAAATAGGCCGCGAGTTCCGCCAGCAAAGCGATCTCGAGCTCGGTCCGCTCATGCCGTTCGACGAACTGTTCGCCGGCTACGACGCCTCGGCCCACATCAACGACGATTTTTTTTCGAATAAAATCGCCTTCAGCGTGCTGTTGAATTTTCCTCTGACGACGCTCGACGAGCGGCTCGCGCAGGGCGATCGGTGGACGCGCCGCCAATGGGCTGAAACCAAACTTGCGCAGCGTTTCTCAAAACGCATTCCCGCAGAGGTGTCGCTGGCGATCGCGCAGGCGTCGTCGGAAGCCGATGCCTACATCGCCGGGTACAACATTTGGATGCATCATCTCGTCAACGTCAAGGGAGAGCGCCTTTTTCCGGCGAAACTTCGGCTGTTATCCCATTGGAACCTTCGCGACGAAATCAAGGCAGACTATGCCGACGGCGCATCCGGACTTGAAAAGCAGCGCACCATACAGCGCGTCATGGAAACGATCGTCACACAGTCCATTCCGGCAATCGTCGTGAACAATCCGCATGTGGACTGGAATCCGTTCACCAATGTGGTGACGCCGGCCTCAGTGAACGATGCGGGAACGCCGGTGCCGGCGGGCCAGGTGGTCCGCGCCGATGCCGAACCGAACACGCGCTATGCGACGCTCCTGAAGACATTCCGGGCGTCGATGAAGGCCGACCAGTATTCGCCGACTGCGCCGTCGCTCATTGCGCGCAGGTTCAATGAAGACCGCCAGCTTCCGGAACCGCGTGTAAAAAAAATGCTTGAAGATGTGCTCACCTCTCCGCTTGCCGGGGAGATCGGCGCCATGATCGCACGGCGCCTCGGCCGTCCGCTCGAACCGTTCGACATCTGGTACAACGGATTCCGCCCGCGCTCGAACTATTCGGAAAGCGACCTCGACAAGATCGTGTCGAAAAAATATCCCGATGCCGCCGCGTACGCGAAGGCCATCCCTTCGATGCTCGTGAAGCTCGGCTTTACGAAGGAACGCGCGCGCTATCTCGCCGCGCACATCGCCGTCGACCCGGCCCGCGGTTCGGGACACGCAATGGGCGCTTCCATGCGCGGCGTGCCGGCGCATCTTCGGACGCGCATTGAAAAAGGCGGGATGAACTATAAGGGATTCAACATCGCCGTTCACGAGATGGGCCACAACGTTGAACAGACGTTCTCGCTCAACAATATCGACTATACCATGCTGCAGGGCGTGCCGAACACGGCATTCACCGAAGCCATCGCATTCGTCTTCCAGGCGAACGATATGAAGGTGCTCGGCCTTTCGTCGGCCGATCCGCAGGCTGAGGCGCTCAAAGCGGTGAACGACTATTGGATGGCATTTGAAATTGCAGGAGTTGCGCTTGTGGACATGAACGTCTGGCATTGGATGTACGACCACCCCTCGGCCACGCCGGCCGAATTGAATGCGGCAACGCAGACGATCGCGAAGGAGATCTGGAATACGTTCTACGCTCCGATCTTCAACCGGCGTGACGTGCTGCTGCTCGGCGTGTACTCGCACATGATCCACTCGTTCCTGTATCTGCCCGATTATCCGCTCGGCCACATGATCGCATTCCAGATCGAAGCCCAAATCAAACAGGCGGGCAATCTCGGCATGGAAGTCGAACGCATGGCGAAAATAGGCGCCATCGCCCCCGATCTCTGGATGATGCAGGCAACGGGAAAACGTGTCGGACCCGAAGCGCTGCTCGAGGCCGCTGCGGCGGCTGTGGCACAGATCAAAACGCTCAAATAGAAACGTCGTATTCATTACATACTCCAATGAAACTCTCAACATTACTTTGTGCGTTACTCCTGACCGCCAACAGTGCGGTGTCGCAGAACCAGCAGACACTCGGCGGGATGAACGCGCGCCGCTCTGCTCCATGGGTGACGAACGGGATCATTTACGAGATCTTCCCGCGCGCATTCTCTGCCGAAGGAACCTTTGCCGGGATCGAAGCGAAACTTCCCGAGCTGAAAAAACTGGGCGTCACGATTCTCTGGATCATGCCCATTCATCCCGTCGGCATCGAGCATCGCAAGGGCACATTCGGCAGTTCGTACTCGGTGATGGATTACTACGGCGTGAATCCCGAATACGGCACGCTCGCCGACTTCAAGAGGCTTGTCGGCAAGGCGCACGAACTCGGATTCAAACTCATCATCGACATGGTCGCCAACCATACGTCGTGGGACAGCAGGATGATCCGGACGCATCCCGATTGGTTCACGAAGGACAGCACCGGCAGGATCGTGTCCCCGGTGCCCGACTGGAGCGATGTGGCCGATCTGGATTACTCGAAACCGGCGCTGCGCGGTTATATGACACACATGCTTGAATACTGGGTACGCGACGCCGGCATCGACGGCTATCGGTGCGATGTGGCGGAAATGGTGCCCACCGATTTTTGGAGCGATGCGCGCACGGCGCTCGACAAGATCAAGCCCGTGGTGTTGCTGTCCGAAGGACAATATCCGGAACATCACCTGAACGCCTTCGATCTCACATACGGCTGGAACCTCTATCAGTTGTTCGCGCCGCTGATGAAGGGCGACCGCACGGCGGGAGCGCTCGATACGCTGCTGATGAACGAGGCAAAATATTTTCCGAAGCACTCGCTCCGCATGCGCTTCAGTTCGAACCACGACGAGAATGCGTGGGATAATCCCGATGTCGTAAAATTCGGGCCGGAGGGTGCGAAGCTCGCCGCCGTGGTCGTCAACACATTTCCCGGCGTGCCGCTGTTATACAACGGTCAGGAAACAGGCAGCGCGGTGAAGCTCGGATTGTTCGAGAAGGTCACGGTCGATTGGACGGCGCGACCGGACTTCCGCGGTTTTTACACGGACCTCTTTGCCGTGCGCAAGGCGTCGCCGCCGCTGAAGACCGGCGTCCTCACCCGGGTCGCATCGACCGAGGTGGCCCATGTGTATGCGTTCATGCGGACGCAGGGAAAAGAATCGGTTGTTGTCGTGTATAACTTTGCCCCGGCTGCCGTTTCTGCCGTGCTGACGCTGCCGGCTGCGCTATCCGGGTACAGGCTGACGCCGCTACTCACGGCGCCGAATGCCGCCTTCACCGTCAATGTCAACCGCGTGACGCTTTCACTGCCTGCGTTCGGGTATGCCGTGTATAAAATAGAATGAGCATAGACTGAAAGGACGATATGAAAAAAATAGTGATCATCGGTCTCGGAGTGCTTCTGATGGCATTCCATGCACAGGCCGGCGAAGAAAATATGTACCTGAAGATCAACAAGGGCATCGACATTTTCGGCAAGGTCTATAAGGAAATCGCCACCGGCTATGTCGATGTCGTCGATCCCGAAAAATTCATGCGCGCCGGCATCGACGGCATGCTTGAAACGCTCGACCCCTACACGGTGTATATGGACGAGACCGAAGGCGACGAGATCGAGATGATCACGCACGGAGAATACGGCGGCGTGGGTATCACGATCGGCATACGCGAGGGAGCGATCGTCATTATCTCGCCAATGGACGGGTATTCGGCGCAGAAACAGGGCATACGCGCCGGCGATTTGATCAGAGAGATCGACGGCGAACGCATTACCGGCGCATTGGTGAATCCGGACAGTGTGCGCGGCAGGGTGCGCGGGTTGCCGGGCACCACCGTGCGCGTGAAGGTGGAACGCGAAGGGACGGGCGAGCCGCTCGAGTTCACGCTCGTGCGCGAGCAGATCCAGGTGAACAATGTGACGTATTCCGGATACATGCGGGACGGCATTGGGTATATCCGGCTTGACCGGTTCTCGCGCCGCGCGGGCGATGAAGTGAAGGCGGCGATCAAGGAGTTCCAATTGCGCGGAGATCTGCGCGGCATCGTGCTCGACCTTCGCGACAATCCGGGCGGGCTGCTCGAAGCGGCGGTCGATGTTGTCAGCGCATTCGTTCCGCAGGGAAGCGTCGTGGTCACCACGAAGGGGAGGAAGACAGGGGAAGAAAAAACGTATCGCGCCGAGTCGCAGCCTGTTGCCGGCACTCTTCCACTCGTAGTCATCGTCAATCGCGGCAGCGCGAGCGCCAGCGAGATCGTTGCAGGCTCACTGCAGGATCTGGACCGCGCGGTGATTGTCGGCACGCGCTCGTTCGGCAAAGGACTCGTGCAGACGGTCGTGCCGTTGACATACAATGCGACGTTGAAGCTGACGACGGCGCGCTATTACACGCCGAGCGGACGATGCATTCAGGAGGTCGATTACGTCCATAAGAACAGGGACGGTGTTTTCCTGATGATGCCCGACAGCCTGAAGCGCAACTACACGACTGCGCACGGCCGCATCGTGCGCGATTTCGGGGGCATCATGCCCGATTCGGTCACAGAGAACCATGTGAAAAGCGCCTACTACACGGAATTGATGCAGACGGCGACAGTGTTCAAGTATGCCACGCACTATCTTATCGCGCATCCCGACGCACCGAAAGACTTCCGCATCACGGACGAAATTGTGAATGATTTTGAAGCGTACCTGACCGGGCAGAACTATGCATACCATGATGAGACAGAAAAAAAACTCGGGGCGATGAAGGAAGCGATGGAACGGGAACATTACAGTGCCGACTCGTTCACGCTGCTTGCACAGTTCGTTGCACAACTGCAGAAGGAAAAATCATCGTCCTTCCAGCGGAACAAACATGAAGTGAAGGAAGAACTCGACGTGGAACTGCACTCGAGATATTTCGGCGAAAAGGGGCGCACTGCAACCGCCCTGCAGTACGACACACAGGCCCAAACCGCCGCGTCGATCATTGAAGCACGCACGCAGTACGATACGATCCTGAAGAACGGGCGGAAGTAATGACAGAGTATGCTGAGTTACATTTATTTTAGGGATGTTTTTTTTCCACAGTTTCAGTTACCGTTGGAATCTCATGATCGCAAAACTGGCATTAGAGAATGGAAAAGTGTTCACCGGCGTGAATTTCGGCGCCGCAGGCGAGGTGGCCGGAGAGGTCTGCTTTAATACGAGCCTCACCGGATATCAGGAAATTGTCACCGATCCGTCGTATGCGGGACAGCTGATCACGATGACCTCTCCGCTTATCGGCAACTACGGCGTCAACGACGACGATGCCGAATCGTTCCGTCCGCATGCACGGGGATTTATTGTCAGGGAATACTTCGACTATCACAGCAATTTCCGTGCAGAATCGAGTCTCGGTGATTATTTGAAGCAGCACGGCATCGTGGCGCTGGAGGGAATCGATACGCGCATGCTCACGAAGATGCTCCGCAGCGAAGGCGCGCTGCGCGGCGTGTTGTCCACGACAGACCTCGACGACGCGTCGCTCGTAGCAAAAGCCAGGGCGCTGCCGAGCATGGCCGGACAGGACCTTGCGTCATCGGTGACCTGCCGGCAGCCCTATCACTGGAGCGCGGTCGATCGGACGCCGTTTGCACTTCCCCGTGTGAACGACGAACCGGCCGACTCCGGAAGGACGTTCAATGTTGTGGTGTACGATTTCGGCGTCAAGCATAATATATTGCGGCGACTGACGAGTTACGGATGCACGCTGACCGTTGTGCCGGCATCCACGTCTGCAGAGGAGGTGCTCGCGATGAACCCCGACGGCATTTTCCTGTCCAACGGGCCGGGAGATCCGGATGCGGTGACGTACGCCATCGGCACACTGAAGAAGCTGATCGGCAAAAAACCGATCTTCGGCATTTGTCTCGGCCATCAGCTGCTCGCGCTGGCGCTCGGAGGGAAGACGTATAAATTGAAATTCGGCCATCGGGGCGGCAACCATCCGGTGAAAAACCTTTCGACGGGGTGCATCGAGGTGACGTCGCAGAACCACGGGTTCGCGGTCGACTGGAGCAGCATGGACGAAACGAAGCTCACGCTCACGCATCTGAATCTGAACGACTCCACGGTGGAAGGTTTCGAACACAAAGAACTCCCGCTGTTTTGCGTGCAGTACCATCCCGAGGCGTCCCCGGGGCCGCACGACAGCGACTATCTGTTCCAGCGCTTCATCACCATGATGTCGAACGCCGGGTAGCCTCGGCGTGACTATGCACACGTATGCAGGCCGCGCATTGGCGGCGCGTACAATCAAGAGAAGGCGCAACAGATGAAATTCAGTTTCATAGAAGCAAATTCATTTTTCAAGGGATTCATATTGTTCCTTCGGCCCGGAACGTATTTGAATTTTTTGAGCGGACCGTTCACATTCGCGGCAAACACCATACGCCTCTCCCGATGGATCTCTCAGCAGCCGCGCGCAGCCATACTCAACGATTTTTATCAGCCGTTCCGCGATTACGCCAAGCGCCACACGCTGCATGATCATGTGATTGAACGGGAGCACATTCGCTCGTCGCCCATCCTGTATCTTGAATTCGGCGTCGCGAGCGCCACATCGTTCACATGGTGGCTTGAGGCCAACAAGCACCCCGATTCGCGGTTCTACGGATTCGACACGTTCGAAGGACTGCCGGAGGACTGGGGCTTTTATAAAAAGGGGGCGATGACGAGCGATGCGCCGGTAGCGATCGACCCGAGGGCGATATTCGTGAAAGGGCTTTTTCAGGATACGCTCTTTGAATTTCTCAAAACGCATGATATCAACGACGGCACGAAAAAAATCATCCACATGGACGCCGATCTGTTCTCATCGACGCTGTTCGTGCTCACGGCGCTGGCGCAGTATCTGAACAACGGAGACGTCATCATGTTCGACGAGTTCAACGTGCCGAATCACGAGTTCCATGCATTCACATGTTTTTCCGATTCGTATTACATCAAGACCGAGTTGATAGGGGCGGTGAATAATTATTACCAGGTTGCGTTTCGCATCGTGAAATAAGACGCATCGGATCGTTACAGCGAACCGATCGGCCGAACGAGAATAAAAAAAAGGCACACACGCTCGCGAGCGTGTGTGCCTTTTACGTATCTCTACCAAAACTTGCACCACTTCGCGGTGCGGGCGAGATAACATCTCGCCCAACATCGCACCGATGTACCGACAGCAGCTTAATCTTCCGAACGAGTGAAGATCTTCTTCAGCTTCTTGCGGAAGGTGCCTTCGTTTGTCTCGATGAGCTTCTTCCAATCGGTGTCGTTGTTTGCAGACATCGTGGGCGAATGGCGGAACGAGCCGAACGAATCGTTGTAGGCGCCGGTCGAATAGGATTCGGTCTTTGCCGTCGACGGTTTTTCGCGCTTCTTCACGGGCGTCGAAAAATCGGCGCGGCCTGTGCCTGTCGTTGAACGGAACTTGCCTGCTCCGCCCGGGCGCCCGAATTTTGAACCAGTTGTCGAGCCGGTGCGTTTCGGGCCGCCGAACTTGCCGGCCGTACCTGGTGATGTGCGGCGCGATTCCACGGAACCTTCAACGCGCGGGGTGCGGCGTTCGCTGCCCGGCGCATTGCGGTCGAAGCGCTTGACAACGGTATTTTCAACGCGCGGAGCGCGGCGTTTATCCGTTCGCGGCTTCCATTCGCGCCGTTCTTCCGTGGGACGTTCCACGCGCGGTCCGCTTGAGGCGGGCTTGCGTTCGCGGCGTTCGCCTGCCGAACGGTTGTCGCGCGGCTGGCGCCGATCGTCGCTGCGGTCCGAATGCGGCCTCGCGGTGCGTGTGCGCGGGGCGGCTGCACTTTCGCCGTCACCGGCGGATTCGCTGTGTGCTGCGGCGTGTTCCGTTTTGTGCGCTGCCGGTGTATAATTGAATGTCGGATATTTCTTGATCTCGACCTTCTTGCCGATGAAGTATTCGATGCTCTTCACATGTTTGATCTCATCGCGGCTCACAAATGTGATCGCATCGCCTGTGGCCGTCGCCCGGCCGGTACGGCCGATGCGGTGGATGTAATCTTCGGCGAACGTCGGCACATCGTAATTGATGACGTGCGAAATGCCGTCCACGTCGATGCCGCGTGCGGCGATGTCGGTTGCGACGAGCACACGATATTGGCCCTGCTTGAACCCGGCAAGCGCCCTCTGGCGCTGAGCCTGAGTGCGGTTCGAATGGATGGCAATGGCCTTCAAATTGGCGCGTTCGAGGCGCTTCGTGATCTTGTCTGCGCCGTGTTTCGTGCGCGAGAAGACGAGCACGCTGTCCATCGACTCATGTTCGAGCGCGAAGAGCAGCATGTCCATTTTCATGTCCTGCGGCGACGAATAAAAATGCTGCGAGACGGTCTCGATCGGTTTGCGTTCTTCGCCGATCTGTATCGTTTCCGGATTCTTCTGTATCGTTGCGGCCAGGGCCTTGATCTCTTTCGAGATCGTCGCGGAGAAGAGCAGCGTCTGCCGTTCCTTGGACACGCGGGCCATGATTTTTTTCACGTCGTTGATAAAGCCCATATCGAACATGCGGTCCGCTTCGTCGAGCACGAGGATCGCGACGTTGGACAGGTCGATCGTCTTGCGGTCCAGATGGTCGAGCAATCGGCCCGGTGTGGCAATGACGATGTCGACGCCGATGCGAAGATGTTTGAATTGTTTTTCGATCGAGACGCCGCCGTAGATGGAGACGCTGCGCAGTTTCATGAAGCGGCCGTAATCGGTGACACAGTCTTCGATCTGCTGCGCAAGTTCGCGCGTCGGCGTGAGAACCAATGCCCGCGGACGTTTGTCGCGTGTGGGTTCGCTGTGCTCCGCCAAATGGTTGAGTATCGGCAGCACGAATGCTGCGGTTTTGCCGGTGCCTGTTTGCGCACAGCCGATGATGTCTCTGCCTTCAAGGGCGAGTGGAATGGCGCGGGCCTGTATTGCTGTGGGTGCGGTATAGCCGGTGGCAAGAATACCTTGCACTAATCGGTCATTGAGACCGAGTTGGGAAAAAGCCATGGAGTAAATCCTTGTAAAGAATAGAGAGACTCGTACACACAAGATGGAAATCGGATGTTTCCGCGTGGCGGAAAACGGAGGGGAAATACTAGATGAGAGCGTAAACCTCTCACGCGCGGGGCGCGGAATGGTTCTAAACAACGGTCAGCACAACTTCCCAACACTACTTTTCAAATCTTCGAAGAGCGGGTCTCAAATGTGTCCGCTTCCGATACGTGGTGAGGAGATCGGTTGCGGTACGTTGCATATCTTGCAACTGTGTATAAGGTAGCACTTTAAAATGAGAATTCCTAATTTTCCCGGCCGGGCGGCTTGCGTCTGTTTCCCGGGCTTCATACATTGTAATTTACAGAGAGAAGGTACCGTTACTGACGGTACACAGTGAACACATCGGATCCAGTATGATCGCAGCGCGGCCGTACCTGTTACGCAATACAATACAGCACTACGAGTGGGGCACACGGGACGCCGACGCCTTTCTGCCGAAGTTCATTGGCATTCCGGCCCGGCCCGGCATACCGTATGCTGAACTATGGATCGGCGCGCATGCAAAGGCACCATCGTCCGTTATCATAGACGGGGATGAGGTGCCGCTGTCCGTCTTCATCGACGCGCATCCGGGTGACGTGCTCGGGCATGCCGCAGCGGAAAAATTTTCGTCGCACCTTCCATTCCTCTTCAAGATACTTTCGGCCGCCGAGCCGCTCTCGATACAGGCCCATCCGAACAAGGTGCAGGCGCGCACGCTCCATGCCCGCGATCCGGTGAATTATCCCGACGATAATCACAAGCCGGAGATCGCCGTAGCGCTCGATGAATTGACGGCGCTCGCGGGATTCAAGCCATTCGACGAGATCGCCGCAACGGTTCACCACTATCCGGCACTCGCCGAAGCTGCGGGAGAGAACGCCGCCGCCGCGCTGCGGGCTGCGCCGGGCCAGACGCACGGCCCGGTTCTCGGATCGCGCGAGATACATCGGACATCGCTAAAAAATTTTTATCAGTCGTTGATGACTCGGATGACGAACGACGCTGCCGGGTTAAGGCGGGCAATCGACGGCATCGCCGCTCAAATGCGCCGCCAATCGCCGTCGGAAGAGAGTTCGCTCTTTCTTGAGACGCAGCGTCTCTATCCCGGTGATGTCGGTTTGCTGTCGGTCCTCCTCTTGAACATTGTCCATCTCCGATCCGGCGAAGGTCTGTTTATCGGTTCCGGCATTCCTCACGCATATATAAAAGGCACCATCGTTGAATGCATGGCCAATTCCGATAATGTGGTCCGCGCGGGATTGACCCCGAAATTCAAAGACGTCGCCGCGCTCTGCGACATCCTTACCTATGAATGCGGCGCGCCCGGAATTTTCCGCCCGGCTCCCGATGAGCGCTCCATCGACTATGCCGCACCCGTTTCTGAATTTTCACTGTCGCGCCACCGGATGCTGCAGTCGGACCATGTCGGCAAAAGTGCACGCACGGAATTGGAGATCCTTCTCATCACTGAAGGCGCGGTGACCGTCCGCTGGAACAACGCGAGTGCATCATTCACGCGTGGCGATACGGTGCTTCTGCCTGCGGCGCTGGCTTCGTACGAACTGCATGCAGAGTCCGATGCCGAACTGTTTTCCGTCGTCCTGCCCTGATTCGAACCCGAGGACACCGTCTCACACAATATTCACACTGATCCACAGAAGGCAGGCATACACACAACACTAAGGAGATGCTCATGAAACGACTACTGCTCATAGTGCTCTTACTCATTGCCCCGGCATTGCAGACGGCGCGCGCAAACAGCGTCGACGATGCTTCCGGAAAGATCGCCGCCAGCCTGCAGAAACAATACGCCGGCCCCGGATCGCAGGATATCGCCATAGGCGATTTTGTGACCGTGAATATCCCCCGCTCGACCTTCGGCGGCTATTTCACCGAAGCATTGGGCGAGGCATTGAAGTCCAAGCCATCGACAACGATCATCGATCAGCAGAAGGTCGACGGCGTATTGCGGAAGCGCGAATTTTCGTTCAACACGGAGTTCGACTATAAAGTGCTCAACGACATTTCATACGACATTTTCCAGTCGGCGCAGGAAACACCCACATCGTACTGCTTCGGACAGATAAAGGAATCGGGCGACGATATTAAAATTTCGGTGAAGATGGTCGACGCCATAACGGGAGCAACGATCGCCGCCGCTTCCGTGACGTTTCCCTCGGACGAGACGACCGACAGGCTTTTGGGCAGGCCGATCCGTGTGCGCAAACCGCTCGTTCCAGACACGGTTGTCGTGGTGAAAGAGCGTGTCGTCGAAAAATACATTGAGAAGCCCGTCGAGAAACCAGCTGCACCGCAGGCGAACGCCGGGTGGATCGGTTTCAGGATACAGGGATTTATGTTGAGCCTTAAAAAATGCTATTTCTCGGGGAACGACATTGTCTATGAGTTTGCGGCAACGAACGAAAACGACTTGACAAAAACGCTGGCGGTAGACCGTGCGCAGGTGGTCGATCAGGAGGGGAACATTGTTCGATGTCATCAGATGAGCGTCGGTTCGCAGCGCGAGAGCACATATTTCAGGGCTGACCTCTTGTCTAACGTGCCGGTGAAAGTGACATTCACATTCAGCGGCCTGTCTCCTAAATTGACAACGATGAAGGCGCTGCAGATCACTGCACAGGGACAGGAATTTTTGCTTCGGGATGTTCCCATCGAGAAGGAATGATGGAATCAGCCGAATAATTGACGCCGCTCCGCGATGCGGGCGAGACAGCATTTCGCCCGGCATACGTGCGAAGCTCGGGCTGGATATGATTTTTATTGCATTTCCCGAAATCTTCAAGTAGATTTTGGTGTTCATTAGAACAACACCGTTTAATATGCAAAAAATATTCGATTGGAGACTGTAATGAATTCTGTTGCACTCGTTGTCACCGCTCTGGCGATTTTTGCCATAGCGTATCGTTTTTATTACAGTTTCATCGCGGCTAAAATTGCTGTTCTCAATGATGAGCGTACCACTCCCTCGAAGCGGCTCTATGACGGCCAGAACTATTACCCGATGGGCAAATGGATCCTGTTCGGGCATCACTTTGCCGCCATCGCAGGAGCCGGACCGTTGGTCGGCCCGGTGCTCGCAGCACAATTCGGATATTTTCCCGGTTTCATGTGGATGGTGTTCGGATGCGTACTGGCCGGGGGCGTGCACGACATGGTCATCCTGACCGCATCCATCCGCCACGACGGCAAGTCGATCGCACAGATCGCGAAGGCCGAGATCAGCAGCGTGTCGGGCGTAACCGCATCGATCGCCGTTCTCATCATCATCGTCGTAGCGCTGGCCGGTCTCGGCCTTGTGGTCGTCAATTCGCTTTCCGAAAGTTCCTGGGGCACGTTCACGATCGCCGCAACAATTCCGATCGCCCTGTTCATGGGCGTGTGGATGTTCCAGTTCAGAAAAGGAAAAACAGTCGAAGCCACCGTCATGGGCGTGATCTTGCTGACGATGGCGGTGGTGTACGGCCGCTACATACCGGACTCGCCGTTCGCCTCGTGGTTCACGTTCGATCATAAGACGTTGACCTTGCTCTTGGCCGGGTACGGGTTCTGCGCATCGGTGCTGCCGGTGTGGCTGCTCTTATCGCCTCGCGACTATCTCAGTTCCATCATGAAGATCACCGTGGTAGGGATGCTGGCTGTCGGTGTCATGATCGTGGCGCCCGCACTACGCATGCCTGCAACGACCGCCTTTATCGCCGGCGGCGGCCCGGTGATTCCCGGAACGCTCTTCCCGTATCTTTTTATAACGATCGCCTGCGGAGCCATCTCGGGGTTCCATGCGCTCGTCAGCTCCGGTACGACGCCGAAAATGATCATGCGCGAATCCGATGTGCGCGCGATCGCGGCGGGATCGATGCTTGTGGAAGGCGTCGTAAGCATACTCGCGCTCATCGCGGCATGCAGCCTCTATCCCCTCGATTATTTTCAGATCAATGTGCCGGCCGAAAAATTTCACGCGCTCATTCCGATGTTTCAATCGATGGGATTCGTGGATTCGAACATCCTGGCGCTCTCTGCCCAGGTCGGCGAGAACATCATCGGCCGGACGGGGGGAGCTGTCTCTCTTGCCGTGGGCATGGCACAGATCTTTTCGGCCATTCCCGGCCTCGCCGGACTGATGTCGTACTGGTATCATTTTGCCATCATGTTTGAAGCGTTGTTCATCCTCACGACGATCGATGCCGGCACGCGCATCGCAAGATTCATTCTGCAGGAAGCGTTGGGAAAAATTTATGAACCGTTCGGACGGACCACTTGGCTTCCCGGGAATCTGATCGCCAGCTTCATCATCGTGTTCGCCTGGGGATATTTTATTTATACCGGCAGTGTGGCTTCCATCTGGCCGATGTTCGGAACGGCGAACCAGCTGCTGGCGACACTGGCGCTGGCCGTTGGCACTTCGTTCATCATCAATCGCGGAAAGATCCGCTACGCCTGGGTCACCATTGTGCCCATGCTCTTTGTCGGCGTGACAACGATCACCGCCGGCTGGATGAACATTGTGAATATCTATCTTCCGCAGATCGGCGTTGCGAAAACACAACTCCAGGGAGCGATCAGTTTCTCGCTCACTGCGGTGATCATGATCAGTGTCCTCATCATTGTCGCCGATGCCGTTCCGCGCTGGGTGCGGACGGCGCTCGGCCGTCAACCGATCATCATCGACGCGATCGATACCGCATTCGTGAAATAACATCCGCTGGCACGAGCATGCACATCGTGCCGCACGAAACACAGTAGGGCCCGGACCAATGACACGGAAACCACTTTCGTCCAACGATAACGCGATACCCCAGCCTACCTTGTTCGCCCCGCAGGATAAGGCGGGCGCCTCTTCTGTTCCTTTGCCCGAGGAATGCCGAATTCGACCGGAGCACGAACTGGAATTGCTGCGCCGGGAGAATGACCGGCTGCGCGAAGAGAACCGGCGCATGAGGAATGCCCCATCGTTGCCCGCGGGACCGACACCCTCCGAACAGCAATTCCATGTGCTGTGGGAGCGCTCGCTCGATGCAATGAAACTGGTGAACGAAAACGGTGTCACCGTTGCGGCGAACGACGCGTACTGCCGCCTTGCGGGTATGTCGCGTGAAATGCTGATAGGAAAGCCGTCGACGATCGCGTATGCGGAGGCGGAGCGGCCATTCGTCACAGCGATCATCGAGCGATACCGGGAGGCGGATGCCGGGCCGTTGCTCTTGGAGAGACTCGTGCATCTGTGGGATGACCGCGTCCTGTGGCTCGAATTGCTCACGGCGCACTTTCCCGGCACCGACGGACAGCCATGCGTGCTTGTCATCCTGCGGGATATCACAGCCCGCAAGCGCACAGAAGAACAGAACACCCTTCTCGCTGCCGCCCTCGATAACCGGCTGCATGACCGCCTTGCCGAACTCGACTCGATGAACGCCAGGTTCTCGGCGGAAATGAAAGAGCACATCGACAGTGAAGAATGGATACAGAATTTTTTGCACTACTGCCCGATCGTGATGTATATCAAGGATGCCCGGGCATGCCTGCTGACGGCGAACAAGAATTTCGAATCCATGTTCGGGGTCAATCCGAACGCCGTCATCGGAAAATCGAACAGGGAGATTTGGGGGCCGGATGTCGGTGACATTTTGGACCGCCAGGACTTCGAGGTGCTCAAGAATTCGGCCCCGAAGGAATATCTGGACACGATCGACGGCAAGGTCTACCTGACCATCAAGTTCCCCATTCTGCGCAAGGGGCTTCCGCCCCTGATCGGCGGGTACGTGCAGGATGTCTCGGACATTATTGCCGAAGACCGGGCGTTGAAACTATCGCGGCAATTTTTTGAGCGTATCGTTGATACGCTCGGCGACCTTGTATGCGTCAAGGACGGCCGCCACCGTTATGTGCTCGTCAACGATTCGTTCACGGAGTTCGTCGGCATGAGCCGCGACGGCATCATTGGCAAGACGGATCACGACCTGTTCGAGGCGGATACGGCGGACAAGATCGTGTCGGTGGACGATGCCGTGCTCGTGCATCGGAGGGAATTTTTTACCGAGGAGGTCCTGACCAGGCACGACGGAGACAGCCGGCGTATTCTGGTGAAGAAGGATTTATATTCCGACGATTTCGATCAGCCGTTCGTCGTCAGCGTCATTCGCGATATTACCGAACTGCGAAAAGAGGAGGACGAGATCCGCAGCGCGCTGGCGAAGGAAAAAGAACTGAACGAATTGAAATCGCGCTTTGTCTCGATGGTTTCGCATGAATACAAAACGCCATTGACCGCGATCCTTTCCTCTGCGGAGTTGCTTGAACTGTTCCGGACGACGTGGAGCGACGACAAAGTGAATGCCCACCTGCAGAAGATCAAACGCGCGGTCGAGACGATGATCGAAATGATCACCGACGCCCTGTTCCTGAATAAAATGGAAACCGGACGGCTCACGGTCAATCCGAACACGTTTGAATTGGTCAGTTTCTGCATCATGATCGCAGACGAGATCGAAGCATGCGCGCCGGATCAAAATACGATCGAATTCTCCTCAACCGTTTCAAGCGCGCTCGTCTCGATCGACAATAAATTTCTTCGGTTTATCTTCACGAACCTGCTCTCGAATGCAGTGAAATATTCATTTGCAAACAGCTCCATTCGTTTCGAAATGGCGATCTCCGGACAGACAGGCATCTTCCGCGTCGCTAATCGTGGGATCGGCATCCCCGCCGACCAGCGTGAGCGTCTCTTTGAGCCGTTTTTCCGCGCCCCGAACATCGGCTCGATTCCGGGGACCGGACTCGGATTATCCATCGTCAAGCGCTGTGTCGATTCGCTCCAGGGCAGCATTGACGTCGAGAGCATACAGAATGAGACCACCACATTCACGGTTACGCTCCCCATCCGTGTGCTCGAGCAACACACAGGCGCTTCGCGGCAAGATCGCGGCGTGCACATTGGGTGACCGGGATGAACCGCACGGTGCGGACGGCCTCTTACTATAAAATTTTTGAGCACAGGGAAGGACACAATGGAAACGCAGAACACACACTCGGATACCATGCAGCCTGCTACAGACAGAAGAGCGGCGATACTGCTTCAATCGAGCATCGAAGGCACGGACGATCGTATCATTTTTGCGGTGGACACGAACTATTGTTATCTGTATTTCAATTCTCTTCATTCCAAGTTAATGCATCTCTCGTATGGCGCCGCCGCCGAACAGGGAGCGAATTTTCTCGACTGCATCACGCAGGACAACGACCGGGTGAAGACAAAAGCAAATCTGGATCTCGGGCTCTCGGGCGCCGTGCATACCACCGTGCAAGAGTATGGAACCACGATCCGGAAGTATTTTGAAACACGGTATCATCCTATTTTCGGCGACGGGAATGAGATCCTTGGGGTCACCGTGTTTTCGAAAAATATCGATGAACGCCTTGCTGCCGATATGGCGCTCCACGGAAACGATGAGCGTTTCAATGCATTCATGGATGCGTCCCCGGTGCTTGCCTGGGTGAAGGATGCCGACGGTCGGTACGTGTATGTGAACCGTGCGTGGGAAAATGTATGCGGGTTTACGTGCGAAGAAGTAATCGGAAAATCGCATTACGACATGTTCCCGTTCGATTTGGCGGAGAGGCTCAGGCAGAGCGATCTGGAAGTGCAGATCACCGATACATCATCCGAAGTGACCGAAGAGAATTTCGACATCAGAGGCAGGCATTATTGCCTGGACATTTTCAAATTTCAATTTCGGACGTCCTCGGGGCAGCGCCTGGTGGGCGGCATCGCCATAGACATAACGCGCCGCAAAGAGGCGGAGACATCGCTCCTGGCAAGCGAAGAAGCGGTGAAAAAAAACAATATCCAACTCGAGTTTGCATTGCAGGCCGCGCACATGACATGGTGGGAAATGGATGTTGCATCAGGCAGCGTTATTTCCAGTGAAGCGAGAACGCGATTGCTAGGGTATCCGCCGGAACAGATCACGCAACAGAGCGATTTTATCGCGCTGCTCCATCCGGACGATTCCGACCGGATGGTGAATGCCATGAAAGCGCATTTGAACGGATCGACGGAAAAATATGAGGCCGAATATCGCGTCCTCTCGAAAATGGACGGCTACAAATGGTGCCGCGATATCGGAAGAATCGTGAAGTGGGATGCGAACGGCAGCCCCGTGACAGTGACGGGGATCGTGATAGACATTACGGCGAGCAAACGAAAAGAGGAAGAATAAAGGCTCTGGAACGGCAGCTCGTTCAGTCGCAGCGCATGGAATCCATTGGCACGCTCGCCTCGGGGATCGCGCATGACTTCAATAACATCCTTGGCGTGATCATCGGGAATGCGGACATTCTCATGAACGCAGCGGAGCACTCCGATAAAACCCGGCGGCGGATCGGGGAGCAGGCGTCGTGAAGCAGCTCCATGCTCTTGCCGGCAAAACGGACACACCGCATCTTCCCGTCGACGTCAACGGAGTGCTCCTCGATCTCGTGGAATTGCTTGAAGCCACTTTTCCGAAGACGATCGTGATCACGATGGAGCTATCACCATCGCTCCCTTCGATCATCGGCGACGCCGGCGAGCTCCATCAGGTGCTCTTGAACCTGAGCTTGAATGCTCTCGATGCCCTGCCCTCAGGCGGAACTATTGCCTTCGCCACTTCTGTCGTTACCGGCGAGTCCCTCATGCCCCGGTTCCCGAAGGCCGCCGCGCGCCGGTATGCGGCAATTGCAGTGAAGGACAACGGCGCAGGGATGGACAATGCGACGCAACAGCGGATCTTCGATCCTTTCTTCACCACGAAGGGGCAGGGAATGGGATTGGGGCTTACGATCAGCAACAGCATTATCGGGACGCATGACGGATTTGTGGATGTCTCCAGCACGCCGGGCGCAGGGTCTGTTTTCGATCTTTACTTTCCTCTCATCGAAGATGACCGGCCCGCAGTTCCCCGTCGTGATCCGGAAAAAATTGTTGTCCGCGGCGGCACCGAGACGATTCTTTTCATCGAGGATGATGACTCGATCAGAGAGATTGCCGTGACGGCACTTTCGGAACAGGGATATGCGGTGATCACAGCCAGCAACGGCTGGGAGGGCGTGGAGTTGTTCCGGCGCCATCAGACGGAGATTGCGCTTGTCGTATCGGATTTCGGGATGCCCGTGTTCGACGGCGAAGAGGTCTATACACAGATCCGCCAGATCGATCCGACAATACCGTTTGCATTGGCCACCGGATATGTTGAACCGGAGAAGCGATTGAAATTATCGGCCCGGGGCGTTGATGTCTTGATTTCTAAACCCTATAAACCGAAGGACCTTCTTGCTGCAGCCAGAGAATTGATCGACCGGAAACATCGATAACACAGTGTGCGCTCATATGTCCGTGCCCGGAGCGATGACCGCTCCGGGCCTACGGATGAGTGGATCGATTCCTTTTTTTCCCATTTCTCTTTCTCTTGTTCCTCCTCCTTTCTCTCCTCATCCTCCCCGCTCTTCTTCCTTCATAATAAAGAACTTACGATCGCAGGCAAGTCGGCTACACTCTCAAGGCATTTCCCGCTCCCGGCGAATGAAGTACCGTCCATTGTATCCCTACACCGTTTATTACATGAATGAACCGCTCATTGCATTTTTGATGCTGTTTACATTCACCCTCTCTATCTTACCCACCGTAATCGCCATCATAGGGGGAATTATGCTTTGCAACAGGGAAGAATATGCCCGTCAATTGTATAATGCGGTGGTCGAGTATATGGACAGTCTTGCCAACCCGCAGAATTTTCAGCGTTTAAATGACGCGATCCTTCATTTGAACGAAGATCCGAGCTCTGCGGGATTCCCCGAAGTCGGACGCGAACTTAAAATTTTAGCCTTTCAGATTTCGGAGGCCAGGGGGCAGATCGTCATGCTCATCGCCGAATCGGGCGACCATAGGCCGGAGGCTGCGGGGGACGCCGGGGCGCTGCCCGCCGCATCGAAAAAATTGCTGCGCGACATTGTGGACATTGCCAATTGCATTGCAGCCATGATACTTGAATTATCGGAACTCTGCGAAGCCAATGAATCGGCTCGTGAAATTTGCGCCTATGTCATGCTGGTCAATGAAGTCGTCGTTGAAGCGATCACCCATCTGCGCAATGAACGGGCCGCAATCGCATCGCTGCTCGAAGGGCTGCTCAGGTCTTCCGAAGCAACGGAAAAAAAACCCGAAACAGGACGCTCGCGGTATTGCATCGACACGACCGGACGCATCATTCACCGATCCGGAGACAACGCACATTGACGCGGCTGGCTGTATGAGAACGAACACTTATAGAGGGGGTACACAATGGAACATCTCACAATTTGTATCCTGGCAGATTCCACTGATCTCACACTGGCGATCACATCGCGTGTGCGGTATTGCGGCGCGGCGGTAACCCATGCCGCAAGTGCGGAAGAGGCGCTTAAACGAATCAGCGCGCATGAAGCGGATGTCATCATCACGGATTATCACATGAAAGAGCGTCAGGGGATCGACCACATCCTGAAAGTAAAACGGAATCGGCCGTTCACGCCAATGATCATTATCAAAGGATATGCGGATGTGATCAGTTCGTCGCTGGCCTCCACGCTGACCATACACGATTATTTCATACAGCCCATGGCGCTCGACACGCTTCCGCGCGTGATCGCCATGGCCAGGGCGTGCTTTTCGCTGAATTGAATGTTTCACATGTAACCGGGGGCGGTACATTTCATATCACTATACAAGGGGGGGGGTATACTACGATGCAATGGTTCTATAATTTAAAAATTCGGGTGAAACTCATCTCGTGTTTTACTCTGGTGGCCATCATTGCCGCGATCATCGGCACGGTCGCCATCGTGAATATGAAGCAGCTGGACGACAGCGATACCGCTCTCTACGAAAATATGACGGTGCCGATCTCTCAATTGGGCCTTATCTCTGCAGACTTTCAGCGGACTCGCGTGAACGTTGCAGCCATGATCGCCGCCCGCACGAGTGCGGATCGGAATGTCAAAAAGGACACAATCCTAGCGCTTCGCGAAGTGATCACCAAGACACTCGCCGATTTCGAAAAAACAGTTCTCACGAAAGATGTCCAGGACGCGAATGCGGAATTTTTAGAGGCCCGGAAAAAATTTAATCCGGTCAACGACCGCATCATTGCTCTCGCCGAACAGAATAAGACCGCAGAAGCACAGGCCTTATTCGAAGGGGAGGGCACGACGGCGGCCAGGGAATATCAGGCTGACTTGAGTAAATTGGTCGGCTTGAAGATACGACAAGCGGGCGAAAAATCGGATGCCAATACGCTTCAGTCGGAATCGGCCAGAAATATGATGATCATCATTTCCATCATCGGCTTCGCCATTGCAATCGGCATCGGCATCTTCCTCTCGGTCATCATCACCAGGCCGCTTGCGCGGGGGGTGACGATGATGCAGGAATTCGACCTGGGAAAATTAAACACGCGATTGCATATGACACAGAAAGACGAGATCGGCGTGCTGGCCAAGGCGATGGACAGCTTCGCCGACAGCCTGCAGAACGTGGTCGTCGGCACGATGAAAAAGATCGCCGCCGGCGATGTGAGCATGACGGTCGAGGCGCGCAATAAGGAGGACGAGATCGGTCCCGCTCTCCAGGGCATGATTCTTTCGGTGCGCGCGCTGGTGGCCGATGCGAAATACCTTGCCGATGCCGCAAAGCTCGGGAAACTTTCGACGCGGGCAGACGCATTGAAGCACCATGGGGAGTTCAGAACGGTTGTGGAAGGCGTCAATCAGACGCTCGACGCGGTGATCGGTCCGCTGAACGTGGCAGCGGAATATGTGGACCGCATCTCCAAGGGCGACATTCCGGCGAAGATCACGGACACGTACAACGGCGACTTCAACGAGATCAAGAACAACCTGAACGTCTGTATCGACGCGGTGAACACGCTTGTGGCCGACGCCGGTGTGCTCGCCAAGGCTGGCGTTGAAGGGAAGCTCGGCACACGCGCCGATGCGGCAAAGCATCAGGGGGACTTCCGCAAGATCGTGCAGGGCGTCAACAACACGCTCGATTCCGTGGTCGGACCGTTGCGCGACGTGAGCACAGTGATGTCCAAAATGATGGACGGCGATTTCAATGCGCGCATCACAGCGTCGTACGAGGGCGATTTCGATCTCCTGAAAAAAGACATCAATTCGCTCGGCGATTCGCTCTATACGACAGTGCAGGAAGTCAGCACCACTCTGTCCGATATGGCGGGCGGAGACTTGACCACGCGCATCACGGCCGAGTATAAGGGCGACTTCTCGAACATCAAGAACAGCATCAATCAGCTCGGGACTGCGCTGGACAATGCACTGAGCGAAGTTGCCGGAGTCATCTCGGCGACGGCGAGCGCGGCGTCCCAGATCTCTTCGAGCACGGAACAGATGGCCGCGGGTGCACAGGAACAAACCTCGCAGGCGGGGGAAGTGGCGACGGCTGTGGAAGAAATGTCGCAGACGATCCTGGAAAATTCGAAGAATGCGTCGTCGACGGCCGACACGGCGAAGCGTTCGAAGGAATCCGCCGAAGCGGGCGGAAAAGTGGTCCAGGAAACAGTAAAGGGAATGGAACGGATCGCAAAGGTCGTACGCACATCGGCAAAAACGGTGAGAGCCCTCGGAAAATCGTCCGATCAGATCGGCGAGATCACCGGCGTGATCGACGACATTGCCGACCAGACGAATCTGCTCGCGTTGAACGCGGCGATCGAAGCGGCGCGCGCCGGAGAACAAGGGCGCGGATTTGCCGTGGTCGCCGATGAGGTCCGCAAACTTGCCGAACGCACGACGAAGGCGACGAAGGAGATTGCGGGTATGATCAAACAGATCCAGAGTGAAACAACGGGTGCGGTGAGTTCGATGGAGGAAGGCACGCATGAAGTCGATACGGGCATTTCGCTTGCCGATCAAGCCGGCGCTTCGCTCCGCGAGATCGTCGAGACGTCGCAGCGCGTGACGGACATGGTGTTACAGATCGCAAGCGCGAGTGCGGAACAATCTACGGCGGCGGAACAGATCTCCAAAAATGTTGAATCGATATCGACCGTGACGGCCGAAACAGCCTCGGGCACGCAGCAGGTTGCGCAGGCGGCCGAAGACTTGAACCGGTTGACGACACAGTTGAACGAGCTGGTGGGCAGGTTCACACTCTCTCAGAATGCCACGGGTATGACATCCGCCGAGCGGCGCACGACGACGTCCGGTACCACACGGAGATCGGAGATCGCCGTGAGCAAAAACGGGCGGCTCACGACACGCGAGTCGTGACGCCTGAACATTACGCTCCGAGACGGAGTGCCGTTCTCCCTCCTCAGGGGAGAAGGGAGAACGGTGTGAGCGAAGTGCTCCGCATCCCCAGGAGCGCGACCGAAGCGCCGCCATCGACGGTGATGCACAATGTTGAAAGCGAATTTATTACATCGGTTGCGAAACTGGAAGACCGGCTGTTGATCCTGATCGATCGACAAAAAGGTCCTTTCGGACGGAGAGAAAGTGGAATTATAGCGCAGCAGCGGCGTCATGGCGTTTTCCCTTTTCGGGGGAGAGGGGAGAACGCCATGACGGGGAGAACGCTGTTCCGGTTCAGGGGGCCGATGATGACACACAAAGAAACCGATGAGTACCGTGAAATACTGGAAACCGAGGCGCGCCGCGTGCTGGCGGAAGAATTTCACCAGCATGTGCCGAAGGAGGTTCCCATTCACTATTTTCTGTCGTACAAAACCGAAGGGCGCCTGGCCGCACTGCGCGATGCACTGGAGCGGCTGGAGAGGGGGACCTTCGGTTCTTGCACACTGTGCCGATGCCGGATCGCGGAAAAATTTCTGAGGCAGAATCCGACGACGCGCCTCTGTCTCTACTGCGCCCTTGGCCGCGAATGGGGCAGCGAAAAAGACCTCGATGTTCTCTGGAAAATGATCAACTCGTACACCGGACCCGATACCGGATCGTGAACGATACTTCATGGTAGTATTCTGTGGGGAGAGGAAGTGAGGAATTGCCATGCATAACCCGCAAATTTTTATTGTTGAAGATGATGCCATCATCGCCGCGCGCCTCTTCGATATATTGAAGTCGATGGGGTATGAAGTCTCGGAACCCGTCGCCTCGGGCGGCGAGGCCGTGATGCAGGCTGCCGACATACGGCCGGACCTGATCCTGATGGATATCAATCTCTATGGTGATATGAACGGCGTCGATGCGGCGGCTCGCATCCACGCCTTGATCGATGTGCCGATCGTGTACCTTACCGCCTATTCGGACAATGATCTTCTGCAGCGTGCAAAGGCCACGGATCCCTACGGCTACCTCGTGAAGCCGGTGCAGGAGCGGGAACTCAAGGCGACGATCGAAATGGCGCTCCATAAGCATGCGATGATGAAGGCGGTGCGCGAGAGTGAAGAGCGTTATCGGGCCGTGGTCGCCAATGCGAAGGATGCCGTGTTTCTTTTCGATACGGAAACACTGCGCATCGTCGAAACAAACGATGCGTTCAGACGGCTCCTCGGCTTTTCGGACGATGACATTCTCTCACTGCACATGCAGGATATTACGCGCCTGCCCCCGGACCGGCTTCATGGTTTTGTCCGGGCTCTTCTCTACGGCGTGCTGAACGATTCGGGAGAGCGCCGCTATTACACGAAGACCGGGGGGATGGTGGAGGTGATCGAAAGCGCGAGCGTGATCACATGCAGCGGACGCCCGACCGTGTGCGTTGTGGCGCACGATATCACCGAACGCAAACATGCTGAGGAACTGCTGCAGGAAAGCGAAAGCCGCCTCAAGATCATTCTCAAGTCCATACGCGCCGGAGTCATGATTGTCGATGCGGAAACACACCGGATTCTGGAGGTGAACGACGAGGCGGCGCGGATCATGGGCCGTGTTCCGTCCGAGGCCGCCGGTATGGTGTGCCACAATGTCGTCTGTCCGGCGGACGCAGGCGCCTGCCCGATCACGGACCTGCACCAGACCATCGATGTGTCCGACCGTGTCATGCTCAATACGGCAGGTGAGCCCGTGTCGATCATTAAAATGGTCCGGCCCATCGTTATCGATGGCCATTCCTGCCTGCTCGAAACGTTCGTCGACGTCAGCGCGCGCAAATCGGCCGAAGAGGCGCTGACGAAGGAACGCAATCTCCTGCATACCGTCGTTAACAGCCTGCCTCACCAGATCTATGCGAAGGATGACGCGAAGCGGTTCATCCTCTCCAACGTATGCAACACCGCCTCCCTCGGGTTCACACAGGATGAGGAACTTATCGGCCGCACGGACAGCGAGCTGTTTCCGCGTGATCTCGCGAACAGGTTCAGCCTCGAAGAAGATATGATCCTCGCGGGAACACTGCCGCTCATCGAAACACTCGATGAACAATACGATCCCGCCACGGGAAAACTCATTCGCTCGCTCGGTGTGGCGAAACGGCCGCTCCGCAATGACAAGGGGGAGATCATCGGGGTTGTGGGCATCAATGTCGACAGGACGAAGGAAAAATTAGCCGAGCTGGAATTGCGCGAGAGCGAAGAACGGTTCCGGTCCATCGTCGAAAATATCGGTGACGGACTGGTCATCCTGGACCTGAACGGGATCATTGAATATGTGAACCGGGCCGCCGCCGAATTATACCGCTATCGGAAAGAGGACATGGTCGGGAAGCCGATCTCCGACTTTGCAACGCCCGAACTCTCCGGCAAGCTGCTTGAACAATATTTCGAGGAGCTCCATGAGGGACATGCGACCGTGTTCGAGATCGATATCCGCCGCGGCGACACCGAACGCCGGAGCCTGCTGGCCGCTGTGGTAGCACGCTGCGGCGCAGACGGCCGTCTCACCGGAGCGTATGAAACATTCAGCGATATCACCGAACGAAAAAATGCCGAAGCCGCGATCGCCGAACGGAACCGGCAGTTGATGTTGTCGAAGGCCGACGCCGAAGAACAGTCGCGCTTGCTGAAGGAACAGGCCCGCGAGTTTGAAAAGGCGCGCCGCCTGGCCGAAGAAGCGTCGCGGATGAAATCGGAATTTGTGGCCAACATGAGCCACGAGATCAGAACGCCGTTGAACGGGATCATCGGAATGACAAACCTGCTGTCGCTCTCGAATTTAAATTCGCAGCAGGCCCGGTTCCTGTCGGTAATCGACAGTTCGAGCAATTCACTCCTGGCGATCATCAACGACATCCTCGACTTCTCGAAAATTGAGGCGGGAAAGATGGAACTCAAGGAAAACGACTTCAGCATTCGCAAAGAACTGGATTACGCAACGGATGTTTTTTGGTATAAGGCCAAAGAAAAAGGGCTGGAATTGACATGCGTTGTCGACACCGACGTGCCCGATGAACTCCATGGCGATTCGATGCGCCTGCGGCAGGTGCTTACGAACCTGATCGGGAATGCCATAAAATTTACACAGGCGGGGATGATCGTGGTGCGTGTGCGCTTCATGGAAGACAATGCGTTTGGCACGGTGTTGAATTTTACAGTGACGGACACGGGGATCGGCATATCTGCAGAGTCGATGAACAAACTCTTCAAGCCGTTTTCGCAGGTGAACGGTTCGATCACACGCGAACACGGAGGCACCGGATTAGGCCTGACCATTTCAAAACGGCTCGTTGAAATGCTCGGCGGGAGTATCACGGTCCGCAGCCGCATCGACAAGGGAACAACCTTCCGCTTCAGCGCGACTTTTTCCGCCGCTGCAGGCCATGCCGCTACTGTGCAGCCGATGCCGCGTGCCTGCGATAAAAAAATTCTGCTCGCACACGGCGATGCAGCCGCCAGAAAGATCATGCAGATGATGGCGCACGCGTTTCACTTCACGTCCGCCGTTGCCCGCTCCGGAGCCTCGGTGGAAAAAATGTTGATAACAGCAGCCGCGGAGGGCACGCCGTACACTGCACTCTTCCTTGGCGAACAACTGTCGGATTGCAGCTACAGAGAACTTCTCGATTCGCTGGAAATCAATCGGCAGCTTGGGGACATTAAAACGGTGCTCGTCGGCCCTTTCCAAAACGGTATGACGAAGGCCATGGCGCAGTATGACGGCAAGTACATTGTGCTGGCCCGATTTTCGAAACAATCCGAATTTTGCGATGCCCTGTGCGCGGCCATCGGCACCGGCAATGGCACACCCGTCGCGACCGCACACGACGAAACGCGCAGCGGCCCTGTGGATGGCGCAGCAAAGGCCGATATCCCGCTGCGCATCCTCGTCGTCGACGACAATATGGTCAACCAGCAGGTGGCCGCCGATCTGCTCGAAGCGATGGGGTACCAACCCGACATTGCATGCAACGGGGCGCACGCGTTGGAAATGGCATCGGCACAGGAGTATGACATCATTTTTATGGATTGCCAGATGCCGGTAATGGACGGGTACGAGGCCACACGCCGGCTGCACGGCAACCCCGATGTTTCGCCGCATGGAGTCATTATTGCGATGACCGCACATGCGATTGAAGGGGACAGGGATGCGTGCATTGCCGCCGGCATGGATGATTATATCGCGAAGCCGATCCGATTTGAAGATCTTCGGCTCATGATCGAAAAATGGAAGAAAAAAATATTCCAACCACAGGAGCGACGCGTATGAATATCATCAACAAGTCCATCTTGAATGAGCTCGAATCGCATATCTCGCATGACAAATTCGTACGGAACGTTCAGACGTTCATGAAATTTCTGCCGACGCAGATCGTTGAACTGGAAACAATGCTGCTTGCATCGAACATGAAAGGCGTCGTCGAAAAGGCGCACATGCTGAAGGGGACATGCGGACAATTCGGCGCGATGCGCCTTCACGAATTGTTCAAGACCATCGAGACGTGCGCCGAGGAGGACCGGTTGGGAGATGTCCAGGCGATGGTGCATGTGCTCCCGTACGAGTATCAGCTGGTCGAGGAACTGATCTCACTGTCGTACATGCAATCGATTCAGCATCAGCGGATATCCGGCTCCGCGCTGACGAAACCTTCCTGATGCACACGGACGCTCGCACGCAGGCCGGCATGGGCCCTGTGATGAGCACAAGAGAGATGATGCTATGGCACATACGATACTGATAGTTGATGACGAGGGCATTGTTGCCGAAGATCTCAGCTCGTGCGTGAGAGGGCTGGGGTACTTCGTGGCCGGCGTGGCTGCGAGAGGCGAAGATGCCGTGATCCTGGCAGGCGTGCACCGGCCCGATGTGGTGCTTATGGATATCATGCTGCAGGGGGAAATGGACGGGATCAGGGCCGCGCAGCTCATCAGGGACCACTTCGGCACGCCGGTGATATTCGTGACGGCCTATGCAGACGAAAGCACACTGGAGCGCGCGAAAATAACGGAACCGTACGGCTACATACTCAAACCGTTCGAAGAACGGGAACTGCATTCCACTATAGAGATCGCGATCTATAAAAGCACTGTCGAACGGGCATTAAAAGAAAAGGACCATGAACTGGAGTACCGGGTGCTTGAACGCACCTATGAGCTTGAATCGACGAACGAGGAAATGCAGGCCGAGATCAAAGAGCGTATTCGCATCGGACATGAACTTGAAGAAAGCAATATGTTCCTGCGCAGCATCCTGGACGGCTCATCATCGATCGCCATCGTGTCGGTCGATAATGATGGCATCATTACATTCTGGAATATCGGCGCCCAAAAAATATTCGGCCATAAAGCCGCGGACGTCGTCGGCTGTTCACACATCAGCATTTTGTTTGCGCACGACGAGCCCTGGACGATAGAGACCCTAAAACAGATGGAATCATCTATCCAGAAGACGAAACTGCCCCAACGGCGGGAGGTCCTGGCTGTCACGAAAAGCGGCGAAAAAATATGGATCAATCTCGCGATCTCCCCGCGCCTGGATGAACGCGGCAATTGTATCGGACGGCTGGGCATGGGAGAAAATATTACGGGGCGCAAACTCGCGGAACGGGAACTCTTCAGGGCGCGCGGAAGGCTGGAGCACCTGCTGGATGCATCCCGTGTGATCATTTACAGCCGCAGAGTCGAAGCCGTGTACAGCATGACGTTCATCAGCAACAATTCCGGTACATTGCTGGGCTGCGAAGCATCCGACGTGCTCGACGATCCCGCGTTCTGGACGAGCCGCGTGCATCCGGACGACCGACAGCGAATGTTGACGACAATGGGGCTCTTCGCCGACGGGTACCAGGTGCTCGAGTACCGCTTCAAACACGGGAACGGAACATACCGCTGGCTGCGGGACGATGCCCGGCTTGTAAGCGACGACAACCGCGAGCCTGTGGAGATCGTCGGCAGCTGCGTGGATATCACCGACGAAAAAAAAATGGAGATCGCACTGGCAGAATCGAAGGCGCTGATGGACGCGGTCGTCGAAAATGTTCCGCTCATGATCTTCCTCAAAAAAGCGACAGATCAGCGTTTCGTCATTGTCAACCGCGCCGGAGAGGAACTCCTGGGCTATGACCGGAAGGACCTGCTCGGCAAGAACGACACGGATCTCTTTCCTCCCGAACAGGCCGCAGACTTCATGGCGAAAGACCGGGACGTGCTCGATGGAGAGGCGGGTATGCTGGACATTCCGGAAGAGTGTGTCATGACGGCCAAGAAAGGCGAGCGTGTGCTTCATACGCGAAAAGTCAGCATACGCGGGGGCGATGGGACGTCGCAATATGTGTTGGGCATCTCCGAAGACATCACCGAGCACAGGTTGGAGCAGCAGCGGCTGTGCGATTCGCTTGAAGAAAAGGAAGTGATGCTCCGCGAGATCCATCACCGCGTGAAAAACAATCTGCAGGTGATCATCGCGCTGGTGGGCCTGCAAGCCGAGTCGGTATCCGATAAACAAACGCAGGACATGCTTGCGGAACTGCAGGCGCGGGCGCGCGTCATGTCGTTGGTGCACGAAACACTGTACCAATCGCAGAACATCGCCCGCGTGAATCTGGCCGCGTACATCAAATCGCTCTCCGCCAATGTGATGGAGACCATCGGCATCAGTGCCAACAGATCGCTGAAGGTGCATGCGGACGACATCTTCGTGGGAATCGACAGAGCGATTCCCTGCGGATTGATCATCAACGAGCTCGTCACCAATGCGCTGAAGTATGCATTTCCGGCATCGTTCCTGTCCTCGGCCGAGGCCCCCCAGGCCTGCGAGATCCACATCGGCATACGCTCTGACGGGCCTTCGATCGTGCTCAGCGTGAGCGACAATGGAATAGGCCTGCCTGAAGGTTACGATTGGAAGAGGGCGAAATCGCTCGGGCTGCGGCTCGTGAACATTCTCTCGTGCAATCAGCTTCGCGGAACGATCGATGTGGACACACGCCGGGGCACGGCATTCTCCATTACGTTTTGCGAACCATCGGCGAAGAAAGAACGACTGCATCATACTTAAATGAGAAGAAAATGAAACACGCCCGCATACTCGTTGTCGAGGACGAAAGTATTGTTGCCGAACAGCTCCAAGGTTCGCTCACCCGCATGGGATACGATACGCTTCCGCCGGCGTCAAGCGGAGAAGATGCACTCTCGGTTGTCCGGGAATTCAAGCCGGACCTGGTCCTGATGGATATGAAGCTCCATGGGGAGATGGACGGCCTAGAAACCGCTGTGCGCATGCAGGGGACCGCCGATATTCCCGTTGTCTTTCTGACGGCGTACGCCGACGACGAAGTGCTCCGGCAAATACGAGCGAGCGAGCCGTACGGCTACCTTGTGAAGCCGGTGCAGGAGCGTGAATTGCATGCGACCATTGAAGTAGCGCTCTCGAGACGCCAGGCGGACAATAGGCTGGAAGAGGCGGTGCGGGAACGGACCAAGGAACTGGCTGCGCTCAACGAGGAACTGCTGCGCGATATTGAAGAGCGCAAGGGGGTTGAACGAGCGCTGCAGGAAAGCGAGTGGAGGTTCCGCCGCGTGAGCGATTTCATGCTCGATATGGTGAGTGTCGTCAACAATGCGTCGGATATGATACTCATCGTCACACCCGAAGGCACGATCCGGTACGGCACTCCGTCCATCGAACAGCACCTGCAATACGAGCCGACGAACTTTCTTGGCAAAAATATCGGGGACTTTCTCTGCCCGGACGAGCGCGAGGCCACCTTGAAAATCGTTGCCTGCGTAGCGTCAACACATTCGACTCAGTTGTTAACGCACTGTCTACGGAAGAAGGACGGCTCAATGATCTATGTTGAATCGATCATGAAGTTCTACATCGATCATCTCAATGTGAAGTGTGCTCTCATTTCGGCGCGCGACATCACCGCGCACAAGAAGACAGACGACGCCCTTCGTGCCGCGCTCGAAACGCTCGAGGCGCGTGTGAACGAGCGCACTGCGCAGCTGGCGGAAGCAAACGATGCGCTTCGCTGCAGTGAGGAGCGCTATCGCAGGATCACCGATGCAGTCACCGATTATATTTATACCGTTGCCATCGATGAGGGTGTGCCGGTCCACACGACACACCGCGCCGCCTGTGTGGCGATCACCGGGTATACGGTGGAAGAGTTCCAGGACAATCCGTTCCTCTGGCTGCACATGGTGCATCCGGACGATCGTGCCTTGGTGGAGCTTCATGCAGAAAGTATCCTGAACGGTGCCGATGAGCCGCCGATCGAGCACCGGATCATACGCAAAGACGGAGCCGTGCAATGGGTGCGCAATACCGTCGTTCCGCATCGCGATGAGAACGGCGTGCTGTTCTCCTACGACGGGGTCATCAATGAAATTGCACCGCACCAGAACCTCTAACACGATCGGAGTTGCACATTATGCCTGAACTTCTTGAACAACGCGAGCAATTGCAGGCGACAATGACGTTTCTCGGCGCCATCGCCAGCGGTATCGAGCAGGCGATCGGAGAATCGGCAAATTCAATTTCGTATCTGGCCGGGAAGCGCCTGGGGATGCAGTTTTCAGAGCATGCGCCCAAAACCGATGACATCGAGGAAGCTCTTTCATTCGTCGGGAAAGTGCTGCAGGAGAACGATTGCCTCTGGCAATTCGAGCCGTTTAAGGTCCACAACCGACCGGGTGTGATCAGCCATAGCGAACAAGGGGATGAGGTCATGCTTGTGTTTCGCGAATGCATGATACGTCAATCGTTGTTCAAATTCGGCCATCATCAAAAAGGGTCCCTCTGCAATATGATGTACGGCTTCTTTTCCGGCGCGTTAAAAAATATCATGGGGAAAGAGTCCAGCCTCGAAATTCTGCATGCCGGAGAGAACGGCTGCTATAAACGACTGGTCGTCTTCAAAAAATCCTAACGAACAGCGAGGATTGGCATGGCGCACACCCATACATCCAAGACCGACCCGGTGACAATCAATACCGAATGGCTGAGCGATTGCTCCGGGTGTCATGTTGCCATCGTCGACATGCACGAAAAACTGCTGAACGTGCTGGAGACGGTGCAGATCCTTCACTGTCCCGTACTGACGGATATCAAGGACTATCCCAAAGCGAAGATCGGGCTGGTCTCCGGCGCGATCCGCACCGAACACGACCGTCATGCGGCTGAAGAGATGAGGAAGAGCTGCGACGTGATCATTGCATGGGGCACCTGCGCCGTGTACGGGGGCATTGCCGGTGCGGGGATTGTTCACACGCAGGAGGAAATTTTCGATACCGTGTACGGAAACAATAAAACGACGATCACACACGCGGCGCCCAGCGCTGAAATTTCTCCGTTCGAACAAGTCGTCACACCGATTGATGAAGTCATTGGCGTGGACTTGTACCTGCCCGGCTGCCCGCCGCATCCGGCGTTCGTCTTCGACGCTCTCCTGACCCTGCTCGAAGGACGCGCTCCGAAAGCGACGAAGGAAACGGTGTGCGCCCGCTGCACCCGCACAATGAAACGTACCGGCGTGACGAAGATTAAAAAAAATTTCGACGGTGTGCCGGAACGCGATGTCTGCTTTTTAAGCCAGGGATATATCTGCCTCGGGTCGGTGACACTCGACCGCTGCATGTCTCCCTGTCCGGCGAACGGCACGATGTGCACGGGCTGCGCCGGCGCAACGATGCAGATCTTGACAGAACCGAACCGCGACATCCGCACGGAGGTGGCGGACAGAATGTCGCGGATGACCAGCATCAACCGTGACGAGATCATCAGCGAAATAGAATATTCCGCGAAGAGCCACTATTCATACACCATGGCGGCAAAGATGATCGGGAAAAAACCCACATTCCTCATCAATAAATGGATCGCGAATACGGAAGCGGAATATGAATAACACCATCACCATCGATCCGGTCACACGGATAGAAGGACACGCGCGCGTCTTCATCAACATCGACGCATCGGGTATGCTGGAAAAAGCCGGCCTGGTCGTCAATGAATTGCGCGGTTTCGAAAAGATACTCATCGGCATGGAGGCGGACCGTATGCCGCTGATCACCGGGCGCATCTGCGGTGTCTGTCCCACGGCGCATCATCTCGCCGCTTCACGGGCACTCGATGACGCTGCCGGTGTTCAAGCGCCGCCGGCGGCCCATATCCTGCGCGAGCTGATGCTGATGGGGCATATGATCCACTCCCATTGCCTGTCGCTCTTCGTGCTCCAGGGGCCCGACCTGATTCTCGGTCTCGATGCCGACCCGGCGATCAGGAATATTGTCGGTGTCGTGAAGGCGGCGCCCGATGCGGCAAAAAAAGCGCTGCGCTGCCGTGCGATCGGGCAGCAGATCAATGAATTGATCGGGGGGCGAGGCACACATCCGGTCACGTCGGTAGCGGGCGGGATCACGTTCCGGATGGAACAGGGAATGAAAAAACAGCTGGAGGCATGGATCGACGAAGCGCTCGTGCTCGTTCAGGAACTGGCTCCTCTCCTTAAAACCCTGTTGTTGAAGCAGCTCGAGCTTCATCCCGCACTGCTCAGTTCCTGGCTGACTCCTGCGTGGAGCGCGGGCACGCAGACCCACGGCACGCTCAATCTGTACCAGGGGAACATCAGGATCGTCGACGAACAAGGATCGACCCGGCATGAATTCACGGCCGATCGGTATGACCGGTACCTGAAAGAATCGGTGCTCGACTGGTCGTACATGAAACAAGTGCATGCAGGTGACGGAAACGACCTTCATGTGTACCGAGTGGGACCGATGGCGCGCTTCAATGCAAGCGAACGGTATGGGACCCCGATCGCGGATGCCGAAGCGGAACAGTTTGCCAACACGTTCGGCAGGCCGGCACACAACACGATCCTCCAAATTTATGCGCGTGTCATCGAATTGATCTATGCGGCCGAACGGGCAAAGCAATTGGTCTCGGATCGGGCGATCGACGGCGAAACGCGCATCCCCGTTACATTCCGCGGCGGCCGCGGGGTCGGTCATGTGGAAGCCCCCCGCGGAACGCTGATACACGACTACGATATCGATGCGAATGGGATCATCCGCGCGGCGAATCTGATTGTCGCTACGCAGCAGAATTATGCTGCGATCAACGAAACGATCGCTCAGGCGGCGAACGACTTCGTGATCGGGAAACGGTCCGATGAAACATTGCTCAATGCCGTCGAGTTCAGTATCAGGTGCTACGATCCCTGTCTCTCGTGTGCCACTCATGCAATGGGGCCGATGCCGCTGGAAATTATCATTGCACGTGCAGGCACAATTGAACGAACAGTCAGCAGAGGCATCCAATGATCCATATCACCATCCACGACAAGGCGTGCCGGGGTTGTCAATTATGCCTCGACATCTGTCCCACGAACGTGTTCACCTTCGATGCGGCGGCGGCGAAAGCCACAGTCGCGCACGAAGAGGACTGCATCGGCTGCCTCAGTTGTTCGTATCTCTGTCCTTCCGGTGCGTTTCGCCATGAAGAGCATCGTATCGTAAAAAATTTTTATCGTGATTGTGAATTCCTTTCCAGAATGGAGAAATTCTTATGAGCGTTTCCGTAGCCGCAGTGCCGACCGCAGAAGAGCACACACAAGCATTCACGGAAGTCGCTTTTTTGCTCGATATCTTCGCCTCGACGATCGACAACATCATGGGGGGAGCGACCTCCTCCGTCGGACGGATCGCCGGCCGTGAAATGGCCAAAAAACTTCCCATCGCCCTCGTTCATCCCACGCCGGGAGAAGCGCTGGCGGCCGCCGCCGAATCGTTGAAGAACGGATTCGATATATCGTTCACCGAAGAAAAAGATCAGGCCACGATCACGTTCGGGCGATGCGTTATCAGGAACGTGTGCGACAGCCGGCAGCTGCAGCCGGGATGCACGCTCTGTACATTATTCCATTCCTATTTCGACGGGATCGTGAATGAAATTGTCAGCCGCCCGACAAAATCAGCGTTGGTGGAGAACGGTGACCAATGCCGCCTTTGCATGAAAATTCAATGACGGTTCAACGCGGGACACATATTCTCATCGTGTGCATCGGCAATGACCTTGTGGCGGACGATGCGGTTGGATTTCACATCTATAACCGGCTGAATGCATCGGGCCTCCCGCGCGGTGTCAGAACACTGTATCTTGCTGTCGGCGGGATCGGCCTGCTCGATCACCTGGACGGCTCGGAACAAGCGATCATTGTGGTCGATGCGGTGAAATTCGGACGTATGCCGGGCACGATCGTTCGATCGAAATGGAATGCGCTTCCGAAGGCGGCTCATTCACCGGTCTCGATCCATGGGATCGGACTCCGAGAAGTGTTCGAGATCGTTCCGATCCTGTATCCCGGCATGTATACCGATGCAATTTATTTTATCGGGGTCGAAGGTGCGGAATTCAATCAATGCGGGGTCGGTCTGTCACCCATGGTTGAAGGCGCCGTCGATGAGGCACTTCGAACCATTGGCACAACGATAGAGTTACTTCAGGAGGACATCCAGTGATGGAACAGGCACTCTATGAAACGGAAGAAGCAGACCATCAGGCGCTTGACCATGCGGCACAGGAAATTGCCCGCATTGCCGCAGCGATGGTCGAGGGGCGGCTCGACGAGCGGTGTGACGCGGTGCAATTTTCGGGAGAAGCGCGCGATCTGATAGACCGGATCAACAGTATGCTCGATACGCTGGTCTCCCCGCTGCGTCTGGCCTCGAACGTGATCGACGAGATCGCCCATGGCAGGATCCCGGATTTTATCATTGAAGACTATGAGGGGGAATACAACCGGATCAAGCTCAACCTTAATACGCTTCTGGCGACGCTCTACGGAATGCATTATGAAACGCAAACGCTGGTTGCCGCGATCAAGGAAGGGCGTCTCGATGCAAGGGGAAACGATTGGGATTTCGGCGGCAATTGGAAAGACCTCATCGGCGGCGTCAACATAACGCTGGATGCCGTGATCAATCCTGTCCGTGAAGCAAGCGGCATTCTCGGCCGGCTGTCGGAGTATCAGCTCGGTGCCCGCATGCATGGCAAATATCACGGCGATCATGCGATCATAAAAAAGGCGCTCAATAAAACGGGAGACTCGCTCGCCGACGCGATCTCGAAAGTGGCCGGATCGGTAACCAGCCTGCGTGAAGCGATAACAAACATCTCGGAGAAGGTCGAATCGGTCTCCTCGGGCGCGTCGGAGCAGGCCCGGGCGATCGAAGAGACATCCGATACTCTCAGGAAGCTCTCCGTCACCTTTCAGCAGGCGGTGTCGAACACGGAGGAAGCGCAGCGAAATATTCAGCGATCCTGTACATCGATGGTGACGGCAAAAGATGTAATGACAAGGATGATGGACGCGATGGGCGAGATACGGTCGGCCTCGGACAGCACGGCAGCGATTGTACAGGAGATCAACGCCATTACGACACAAACCGACGTGCTTGCATCGAGCGCCGCCGGTAAAGCGGCGAAGGTGCGATCATCGGCGGGAGCGTTCGGCGTCGTGGCGTCCAAAATTGGCAGCCTTTCCGTCTCATGCAGGGAGGCGGCGGTTGCGTTGAAAGTGTTGTTGAAGGCAAATACCGCAGAGCAATCGGTGCAGGAAAATGATCAGTTGCAGTCTCTTATCGACAACCTTAACAAGATCGCGAAGGTTTCCAATTTCCTCGGCCTCAACGCCTCAATTGAGGCGTCGCATGTAGAGGCAGCCGGCGAAGCGTTTGAACTGCTTACGGAAGAAGTGCGTCAACTGGCGCAGCGGTCGGCTTCCTCGGCAAGGAAAACTGAACTCTTGATCAATCAATCCATCGAGTTGGCGAAAAAGGGACAGCAGATCACGGAGGAACTCGGTGGCCATATGGATGTCACGCTGGAGGCCACGAAGAATGTCGAACGGATGACCGAAGAGATCGCAATTGCGACGAACGACAGCGCGAGCCGGGTCGAAGAGATACATCAGGCCGTTCGGGATATCAACGGCGTGACGATACGTAATGTTACGGCCGCTCGTGAATCGATGGCGGCGATCACCGATCTCAAGGGGCAGTCTGCCGCATTGGATGCGCTGGTGAAAAAATTCCAGTTCTAACTGTGCTCCTAAAATTCTTCGCCTGCGACCCGCTTTATATCGGCGCCGAGCAGAGTAAGTTTTTTTTCGATCGATTCGTATCCGCGGTCGAGATGGTAGACCCGGAGCACTTCTGTTTCGCCTTCAGCCCGGAGTCCGGCGAGGATCAATGCGGCCGATGCGCGCAGGTCCGTCGACATCACCTTTGCACCCTCCAGTTTTTTCACGCCGCGGATGGATGCGATATTATCATTCAATTCGATGACCGCACCCAGACGCACGAGTTCGGGCACGTGCTTGAACCGGTCCGTATAGATCGTATCGATGACGGTCGACGGCCCGTGTGCGACGGACATGAGCGAGATCCATTGCGCCTGCATGTCTGTCGGGAATCCGGGATAGACCGATGTGACAATATTCACGGGCGTTATTTTTTTCGGCGCTTCGATCGTGATGGACGATTCGCCGATCGTCAGCTTTGCGCCGGCGTCGATCAGGCGGGATGTTACAGCCGAAAGATGGGACGGATCGCATTTGTCGACGATGATCTTTCCGCCGCACATTGCTCCCGCCACGAGCATCGTGCCCGCCTCGATCCGGTCGGGGATGGTGGAACAATTGGCCGGATGGAGCGCGTCCACGCCTTCTATTTCGAGCGTCGTGGTGCCGATGCCGTGGATCCTGGCTCCCATGGCGACCAGGAATTGCAGCAGATTGGTAATCTCCGGTTCAATTGCCGCATTCTCGATCTGTGTCGTTCCCTTGGCGAGCACCGCTGCCATGGCGATATTGCCGGTTGCCCCGACAGACGATACGGAGAATGAAATGCGCGTGCCCTTCAGCCGTTTGGCTTTGGCGATGATATATCCGCTTTCCATGTCGATCGACGCGCCGAGCTTTTTCAGCCCTTCAAGGTGAAGGTTCACCGGACGCGGCCCCCACGCGCAGCCGCCGGGCAATGAGACCCGCGCCTTCCCGTACCGCGCCACCAGGGGGCCCAGCACATAGATCGACGCCCTCATTTTTTTTACATGTTCGTACGGCGCCTCGAATTTGTTCACACGGAATGTGTTGACCTTCAGCGTCGTTCCCGCGCGTTCGGTGGTCACCCCCATTGTTTGCAGAAGCTTCGACATTGTGGCCACATCGCGCAGCTCGGGAGTATTGGAGAGTTCGTAGTTGCCGCTTGCGAGCAATGTGGCGGGCATCAGCGCAAGGGACGCGTTCTTTGCCCCGCCGATCGTGACAGTGCCGTGCAATTTTTTAGTGCCTTGAATGATAAATTTATCCACACGTACATCCTTCTTAAAAATGAACTGCAGTGACGTCTGGCTGACTGCTATTTTCCGTTGCGCGTTGTGACAAGCTCCCGTATCGTGCGGATATGGTCGGGGCCCGTGCCGCAGCAGCCGCCGATAATATTCACGCCAAGATCAAGGAGCCGTTCGGCCTTCGGCCTGATGATGTCCGGAGTTTCGTGATACACGGCGACGCCGTCCGTCATCACCGGCATTCCCGCATTGGCCTTTGCCAGGATCGGCTTGTCCGTCAGCGGACGCATGGCGCCGATAATGCCGATCATTTCATCGAACCCGTTGCCGCAATTCGCGCCAAGCACATCGGCGCCCGCATCCGTCAGTGCGCGCACCGCATCTTCCACAGACACGCCCCACATGGTCGAGAATGAACTTCCATGCTGTTCGAATGTCATCGTCGCGATCACCGGAAGCGCCGAATGTTCTTTTGCGGCACGGACCGCCAGAAGCGCTTCCTCGATCGCCATCATCGTTTCAACCTGAATCACGTCGACGCCGGCCGCGGCGAGCGCGGCGATCTGCTCGGCGAATGCCTCGTACACATCCGCTTCCAGGGCATCGCCGACCGGTTCGAGCATTGTGCCGGTCGGGCCGACGGATCCGCTGATATAGAGCACGCCGTTCCTGCCGTTCGAACGGGCGATCTCCATCGCCTCGCGCGCAAGCGCGACCGCATGCGTGCAGAGGTCCTGCAATCTGTGTTCGAGATTGTGCGAATGCAGCCTGAAGCGGTTGCAGCCGAATGTGTTCGTCTCTATCATGTCGGAGCCGGCCAAAAAATAGTCCGCGTAGATATCACGGATGACCCCGGGATGCGTGACATTGTATTCTTCCGAACAGCCGCCGGAAGAGATGCCCCGTTTTTGCAGTTCTGTTCCCATTGCCCCGTCACAGACCAGAATTTCTCCGCCGTGGAGGCGCTGAAGGATCGTTGAATACGTCATGATGATGTGCGTTGAAGGTGATTGATGATATGACACAACTGAATAGTCTATTGAAGGTAAAAACAAATTTGCGATGATTCAACCCATTCCGAATCTTTTATGCGAATCTTTTTTGAGAATCGATCAGCGCCGCCCGTGCCCTGCCCCGCAGGCGCGGGCGATGCAGCCGCTTCTTTCTTTTCCTCCGAAAAATTCCTATTTTAGAAGCACTATGACAAAAGAAATCCGCATACACTCGGTGACGCTCGGCGGGAACATGCCGCTGGTCGTTATTGCCGGTCCCTGTGTCGTCGAAAACAGAGACATGATCCTCACGACCGCAGAGCGCATCGTCGCCATTGCCGGAGCGCTCGGGATGCCGGTCATTTTTAAATCTTCGTACAAAAAAGCCAATCGCACCAGCCTCACGGGGTTCGTCACGATCGGCATGGACGAGGCGCTAAAGATACTGCTGGAAGTGAAAACACAGTTCGGCGTTCCCATCCTGACCGATGTGCATTCGCCCGAAGAGATCACGGCCGCGGCGCAGGTTGCCGACGTGCTGCAGATCCCCGCGTTCCTCTGTCGTCAAACCGATCTGCTGCTGGCGGCGGGCGCGTCGAAGCGCGTCGTAAATATCAAGAAGGGGCAGTTTCTTGCGCCCGAGGACATGAAGCATCCGATCGACAAAGTCGCATCGACCGGCAATGACATGATCTGCGTGACGGAGCGGGGCGCTTCGTTCGGTTATCATAATCTCGTTGTCGATATGCGGTCGCTCGCGATCATGCGGTCGTTGGGCTATCCGGTGATCCTGGATGCGACGCACTCCGTGCAGCTGCCCAGCGGAGACTCGGGGCGAAGCGGAGGCCAGCCCGAATTTATTTTCCCGATCGCGCGCGCCGGCGTCGCCGTGGGCATCGACGGACTCTTTCTCGAAACGCATCCGAACCCTGAGGCCGCATTGAGCGATGCGGCAAGCCAGCTTCCGCTCGATTTGCTGGAGCCGCTCTTGAAACAGATCAAACAAATTGACGAAACAGTGAAAGCCTTTTAATGCGCGCCCGCCGCAGCGCAACAGCGGCGGCAGACACAAAGACTATGAGCACAACAGACATTCAGAAAGGCCGCGAGGTGATCCGCATCGAAGCCGCGGCACTGACGGCCTTGGAACAGAAGATCGGCGACTCGTTCGCCTCTGCCGTCGAAACGATCTTTGCCTGCAAGGGACGGATCATTGTGACGGGCATGGGAAAATCGGGGCTCGTCGGACGGAAGATCGTTGCGACGATGAACTCGACCGGCACCGCGGCGCTGTTCATGCATCCGTCCGATGCGGTGCACGGCGATCTCGGCATGGTCCGATCGGACGACACGGTGATGTGCATTTCGAAGAGCGGCGACACGATGGAATTGCTCCAGCTGCTGCCCATGTTCAAGCGCATCGGCGTTCCGGTGATCTCGATGACCGGCGTGCTCTCGTCACCCCTTGCGAAAGGGTCCGATGTGGTGCTGGACATTTCCGTAGAGGAAGAAGCGTGCCCCATGGACCTGACGCCGACGGCCTCCACCACTGCCACACTGGCAATGGGCGACGCCCTTGCCGTGACGCTGCTGGAGAAGCGGCATTTTACGAAAGACGATTTTGCGCGTTTTCATCCGGGCGGCAACCTGGGCAAGCGCCTGTTGCTGAAGGTGGAAGAATTTATGGCGCAGGGAGACGACATCCCGATCGTGCGTTTGAAGACGTCGCTCCGTGATACGATCCTCGTGATGACATCAAAACGTCTTGGTGCCGCAATTGTGGTCGATGAGCACGGCAGGCTGCGCGGCATCATCACGGACGGCGATCTCCGTCGCCTGCTGCAAAAAAACACGGATGTTTCGGGGTTCGTTGCCGAAGAGATCATGTTCACCCGTCCGAAAACCATCGCTCAGGGCGTGCTCGCGGCGCACGCGCTGCAGGAGATGGAATCGTTCAAGATCACGCAATTGGTGGTCGTTGACGGCGCCGGGAAACCGGTGGGAATGCTGCACCTTCACGATCTCGTGAATGCTGGTCTGTCGAACGACAATGCGGGGTAGCCGACGGACATACGCGCTTCTGGCCGCGGCGGGACTGATGCTGTGCGCCGGATGCGAAGAAAAAATCAAGCCTGCGGCCGTCGGAGGCCTGTCGTCCGCATCCATGCCGACGCAGGAAAGCTGGAACACCACGGTCACATTCACCGATTCGGGCGTCGTGAAGGCGGTACTCACAACAGGACACCTGGCGATGTTCGAACATTCGCGCACGACGCTGCTCGATTCGAGCGTGCACGTCGACTTTTACGACGAGCATGGAAAACATTCCAGCGTGCTCACTTCACACTCGGGAAAAGTGGACGAAGCGACGAACAATCTCGAGGCCGAAGGGAACGTCGTAGTGACGTCCGATAGCGGCGTCGTCGTGCGCACGGAAAAAATGAAATGGGATAATGTGAAACAGCAGATCCTGTCGGACGAGTTTGTGCGCATCACCTCGTCGAAGGAACAGCTGCAGGGCCGCGGGTTCGAATCGGATCAGAATCTCCGCAACTACAAGGTCTTTCACGTCACCGGCAGCGTGCAGGCGGCCCAATGATTGTCATGAGCAAACGCAGCACTCTTGCCGCCGGAATATTCATCATCGTGTGCGCGCTGGGGGCGTGCCCCATTGCTGCGTCCGCGCTGCAACTGGTGGAACTTCACCATGCAGACAGCCTGGTCGGCAGAACGCTGCCGACCGGCGAGGCAATACGCGAGTTGAGCGGCAGCGTGCACTTCACCCAGGGCAACGTGCGCGTGTGGTGCGACCGCGCCATACAGCATCTTGTGAAGAACGAATTTGATCTGATCGGCCGCGTGCGCGTGATCCGCGACACTGTCACGCTCACATCAACAATCGGACACTACTACGGCGCGACGAAACAGGCATACGCCGAACAGGGCGTGCAGCTGAAGACGCCGAACGTGACGCTGCTTGCCGACCGGGGAACATACTACACCGACGAGCGGCGCGCATTTTTTACGCAGAACGTGCACATCATCGATTCGGCAACGACGATCGATTGCGATGAGATGACATATTATGAGAACGAGAGAAAATCCATTGCGAACGCCCGCGTCAAGATCGTCAATGCGGGAAACAATGCCACGATGTACGGCGGCCATCTCGAACACTTCGATGAAACGCACTACAGCAACATGACGATCGAGCCCTCCATGGTGCAGATAGACACAAGCGCCAAGGGCGAGATAGACACGCTCACGATCAGAAGCACGGTGATGGAATCGTACGACGATTCGACCAAGCGCGTGATCGCGACGGACAGTGTCACCATCGAACGCGCCGAGTTGGCGGCACGCGCGGGCAGTGTGCGGTATTCGAGGAACGAAGACCGCATCGAAATGAACCGGAAGCCGATCGTGTGGTACGACCGTCACCAGGTCACCGGAGACACCATCTCGATCTTCCTTGTGAAGAGGCGATTGGAGCACGCGGTCGTTCGTGGACACGCCTTCGCGTTATCTGAGTCGGACAGCGCGTTCCCGCACCGGTTCAACCAGCTTACCGGCCGGCTGCTGACATTGCGCTTCACAGACAATAAATTGTCGACAGCGGTCGTCGAGCAAAATGCCGTGAGCCTCTATTTTCTGTACGACGGCGCCGTCGCCAACGGTGTCAATAAGACAAGCGGCGATTATATTTCGATGTCGTTCAAAGACGGCAAACCCGACATCATTCGGATCCTGAAGGGGATTGAAGGGATGTATTATCCCGAACCGATGATAGAGCGAAACGATCAGGCGTTCAATCTCGACGGATTCGTGCTGCGCACGGACCGTCCGAGAACCGGCACCACGGCAAAAAGGAGCGGTAGGTAATGGGCGAGACAACAAGGACGGCACTCCGTTCGGAACGACTCATGAAGCGATACAAAAAACGGACCGTGGTCGATGACGTCTCGGTGCACGTGGAACAGGGAGAAGTTGTCGGCCTGCTCGGACCGAATGGAGCGGGGAAAACGACGACGTTCTACATGATCGTCGGCATGATCCGCCCCTCCGGAGGCCGGGTGTTTCTCGATGACAAGGACATCACGCGTCTGCCGATGTACAAGCGGGCGCGCGCCGGGGTCGGGTATCTGCCGCAGGAACCGTCCATCTTTCGCACGATGAGCGTTCGCGATAATATTCTCGCCGTGCTGCAAATGACGCAATTGTCGAAGAAGGAACAGGATGTCCGGTGCGACAACCTCATCGAAGAATTCGGACTCGGCCACGTGCGGAAAAGCTTGGGGTATGTGCTCTCCGGCGGAGAACGCAGGCGCACGGAGATCGCGCGCGCGCTTGCGACCGATCCGAAATTTATTCTGCTGGACGAGCCGTTCGCCGGCATCGACCCGATCGCAGTCGAAGATATCATGAAGACGGTGAAGGGGCTGGCGACGCGGGGCATCGGCGTGCTCATCACCGATCACAATGTGCACGAGACGCTCACGATCACGGACCGTTCCTATCTGTTGTTCGAGGGGCGCATTTTAAAATCGGGAACGGCCGAGCAGTTGGCCGCCGATCCGGAAGCACGGAGATTGTATTTGGGAGAAACATTCACGCTGGACAGGTACGAGCATACGACGGGTAAAAGTTAATTCACTATATCATCTGTGCACCGAGGCACGTACGGGCAGCCGCAGGGCGGCCGCGCATGAGCCTCATGCAGGAAAGCGAAAAATTCTATGGTTGTTGTTGTCGAACAAAATTCGTCCGAAAAGTTGATCGAGGGCATCATCAAAGTGCTGAACGATTTCGGATTCGATGTGCACAGGTCCACGGGCATGAACCAGACGGTGCTTGGCGCCATCGGGGTGCAGCCGGATTTCGATCTGCGCCAGCTTGAAGTGCTGCCCGGCGTGGCGCATGTCTACCGGATCACCGAGCCCTATAAGCTCGCCAGCCGTTCATTCCATCCCGAGCCGAGCCGCTACCAGATCGGCGGTACGGTTATCGGAGGGGACGCGATCGTCGTCATGGCGGGGCCGTGCTCGGTTGAAAGCGAAAAACAGATATTCGCGATCGCCGAATGCGTCGCAAAGAGCGGCGCGACATTCCTGCGGGGCGGCGCGTATAAACCCCGTTCCTCGCCCTATGCGTTCCAGGGACTCGGCGTTGAAGGGCTGCGATTGCTCCGGCGCGCGGCCGATGCGTTCGGCCTGAAGACCGTCACCGAAGTGATGGACAGTTCCCAGATCGAGTCGGCGCTCGAATTTGCAGACATCATTCAGGTCGGCGCCCGTAACATGCAGAATTATACGTTTCTACGGGAACTCGGCAAGATACAGACGCCTGTCATGCTCAAGCGCGGCCTCGCAGCGACGTTCGAAGAGTGGCTCATGTCCGCGGAATATATTCTTTCCGGCGGCAATAAACACGTGATGCTGTGCGAACGCGGCATCCGCACGTTCGAGCCGTCGACACGCAACACGATGGATATCGGGGCGATACCGATGATCCATTCGCGGAGCCATCTGCCGATCATCGCCGATCCGTCGCACGGTATAGGCATACGCACGAAGGTGATGCCGATGGCGCGGGCAGCTGTTGCCGCCGGCGCCGACGGGATCATCGTCGAGGTCCATAACGATCCGGACCACGCAAAATCGGACGGCGCACAATCGCTCTTTCCTGAACAGTTCACCGAGATGATGGGACAGCTCAGCGCCATTGCCTCTGTCATAGGAAGAACCATTGCATGAGACGGCCCGCGTTGAAGAAAGGACGGAAACCGTTGCCTGAAATACGCACTGTCGCGATCATCGGACTGGGCGTCATCGGCGGGTCTCTGGCGATGGCGCTGAAGCAGCACTATCCGCAGATCCACGTGACCGGCTGCGCGCGCGAGGCCGCGCTTGCGGCAGCCAGGAAGAAGAACATTGCCGACGCATACACCTTGTCGATCCATGACGCCGTTGCATCGGCGGACCTTGTTTTCGTCTGCACTCCGGTCCATACGATCCTCCGGATGCTTCCCGAGATCGCCGATGCGGTGCAGGCGCATGCGATCGTGACGGATGTCGGCAGCACAAAAGAAGCCGTCTGTCTCTACGCGAAAAAACTGTTCAGGAAGAAGGGTGTCTTCATCGGCGGACATCCGATGGCCGGCTCCGAAGGCAGCGGCATCGCGTTTGCCGACGCGCTGCTGTTTCAAAATGCGGTCTATGTGCTGTGTCCGGCGACAGGCGCTGACACCCCGGTGCTTGCCTCGCTGCTGCAGGCGTTCGGCGCGCGCGTGATGATCATGAAGCCGCTCGAGCATGACCGGATCGCGGCGTGCATCAGCCATGTGCCCCAACTCGTCGCTGTCGCGCTGATGAACCTTGCGGGAGCCAGAAACAAGGACAACGAGGCGTACCTGCAATTGGCCGCCGGCGGTTTCAGGGATATGACGCGCATCGCCTCGAGCCAGTACGCGATGTGGAACGATATTCTCGCCACGAATACCAAACAGATCCGCATGGCGCTCAGCCGCCTGCAGGAGATCCTCTTCCGCTTCGAGGAACATTTGAACCAGCGCGACCTCGCATCGTTCGAACGCGACTTTACAAAAGCGAAGACGCTCCGCGATGCGATCCCGAAAAATGTCAAAGGGTTCCTCGCTCCGCTCTTCGACGTGTATGTGATGGCCGAGGACCGCCCCGGCATTCTTGCGGAGATCACCGCGGAGCTTGCCGCAAAAGGCATCAACATCAAGGACATCGAATTGCTGAAGATCCGCGAGGGCGAGGCCGGAACATTCCGCGTGGCATTCGCATCCGCGGCCGCCGCCGACAACGCCATCGCGGCGCTCGCGAAGATCAACATCAAAGCGGGCCGATAATAGTGTCATGACCATGGCCGGCATGACGCCGGGAGGTGTGCCGATGGGAACAGAAATCGAACGAAAATACCTGGTGCGTTCGGACGAATGGAAACAAATGGCACGACGGAAATTCTACCGTCAGGGATATTTGTCGACGGAAAAAGCACGCGTCGTGCGCGTGCGGACGATCGATGACGCGGCATTTCTGACCATTAAAGGCGTGACGGTCGGCGTGAGCAGAAGCGAGTTCGAATATGCAATACCAGTGGACGATGCGAACTTTATGCTCGACACATTGTGCGAGAAACCGATCATTGAAAAGTTCAGGACAACAATCGAATTGGCCGGATTGGTCTGGGAGGTCGATGAATTCCGCGGCGACAATGACGGCCTAGTGGTAGCGGAAGTGGAGCTCTCGGATGAACATCAACACATCGAACTTCCATCGTGGATCGGTGAAGAGGTGTCGGGCGATCCGCGCTATAGTAATTCAAATCTGATACACCATCCTTTTACACAATGGTAGAGAACGCTTTCGCATGGCATCGATGGGTGCTGCCGGCGTTTCCCCACCCCCCACGTGCCATATTGGAGCTGTCATGAAGAAAAACTATATTCTGCCGATCGTCGTGCTCTCTGCAATACTTTTTGCCCGCCACAGCTCAGCCCAGACGACAATAAGGATTAATGAAGTGTATACCAGAGGCGTCGCCGGTAATCTCGATTGGGTCGAGATCTATAACACGGCAGCAGCGCCGATCGATATCAGCGGATTCAAGATATACGACGCCGGCGGAAAGACCGGAGCGAAGACAAAGAAATTATTTCCCGCCGGCACCGTGGTGCCTGCAAAGGGGTTCGTCGTCATTGCCACGGATACGGCAACATACGCCGGCGATCAAAGCGCGTTCGGGCTCGGAAGCGGCGGCGACAGCGTCTGGGTGGAAAACGCCGCGGGTGCGCTGCTCGACTCTGTCTACATTCCGGCACTCGGGCTGGACACGACGTTCGCGCGCGTACCGGATGGATCGAAGACCTGGGTAAAAACATCTCCGGCCACAAAAGGCGTATCGAACGTTGTCATCAAAATGAATGAGATCTATGCGAACGGAGTTGCGGGAGCGCTGGATTGGATCGAACTCTATAATTCCTCGGCGGCTGCGGTGAATATCAGCGGATATAAAATTTACGATATCGGCGGACAGTCGGGATCGAAAGGAAAGAAACTCATCCCCGCCGGCACGAACCTGGCATCCAAGGGATTTTTTGTCGTGATCGTCGATACGGCAAGCTTCGCCGGCGACACGACAGGGTTTGGATTATCGAGTGCCGGAGAGACAGTGTGGCTTGAAAACGCGTCGGGAGTGGTCATCGATACGGTGGCGTTCCCGGCCATGGTGAAGGATACCTCATACGCGCGCAAGCCCGACGGTTCCAATGCGTTCGTGAAATTGACACCGACTTCCAGGGGCGTCACAAACGGCACTGCGACGTCGGTGAAGCAGACCGGCACAGCCGCCGAAAGTTACAGCCTTGAGCAGAATTACCCGAATCCGTTCAATCCGTCGACAACGATCCGGTTCGCGCTGCCGGGCGCGCAGTTGACAACGGTCACAGTGTATGATGTGCTGGGGAAAAAGGTGGCGACACTGGTGAACGAAGTGAGGGCGGCAGGCACGCATTCGGTGCAGTTCGACGCTCGCGGCCTGACAAGCGGCATGTATTGGTATCTGCTGCGCGCGGGCGCGTATTCGGAAATCAAAAAAATGATCGTCGTAAAATGAGCCGGCAGTAATGCTCCGCCTCCTGCGCTCATGTGACCCCGGGAGGCGGGATGTGCTATTCGCTTTGTGAGGCGCTGCTTGAGGCGGCGCTGCTTTTTTCGCCGGGGCTGCTCTTGGCGCTGTCGCCCGCCGGGCTTTCCGACTTCGTGCTTTCTGATTTCGGGCTTTCCGTTTTCGAATTTTCCGGCGTCGAACTTTCCGACTTCGCATTTTCAGGTTTCGAGCCTTCGGACTTCACTTGGTCATCCTTCTGGCCGGATGCGCCCGATGGTGAGATCACACTGCCGTTCTTTTTGTAATCGGTCTGATAAAATCCCTTGCCCTTGAAGATAAAGCCCGACCCGTTGCTGATGATACGCACCAGGTTCGGTGTATGGCATTCCGGACACTCCACGAGCGCGTCGTCCTTCATCGATTGAAAAGCTTCCATTGTGTGCTTGCACTGCGTGCATCGGTATTCATACGTCGGCATTATTGCATGTCTCGCTTTCTCTGTTTAAAACGTGTTGTTCGTGAAACACTGAAGTAACTCGCAGCAACCCGCACCGCTTCGCTCGAGCATGCGAGATACCATCTCGCCCTACATGCGCACCGATGCAACGGCGGCGGGTTACTTCAATTGTTGAAATCCCTTTTTCATCCGATCCGCCGCTTTCTGTAACTCTTCCATCGAGCATGCGTACGAGAGACGAATATTGTTCTTGGCACCGAACCCGCTGCCCGGCACAGTCACGACGTTGCACTCTTCGAGCAGGTATTGAGTGACATCGTCGCCGCTCTTGATCTTTTTTCCGTTGAACGATGTGCCGTACAAGCCGCTCACATTCGGGAACAGATAGAACGCTCCCTGCGGCGTCGGGCACGTGACGCCTTCCATGGCCCGGAGTTCGCCGAGCATGTAGTCGCGGCGTTTCTTGAATTCTGCCGTCATCGCATGCACCTCATCCTCCGGTCCGGCTATGGCCGCCGCCGCCGCGCGCTGCGAGATCGAGCACGGTGCCGAGGTGACCTGGCTTTGCACTTTATCGGCCGCATCCACGATTGGTTTTGCCGCGGCCATATAGCCGATGCGCCATCCCGTCATCGAATACGCTTTCGATACGCCGTTGATCGTGATGACGAGGTCTTTGATGGTCGGTATCGACGCGAGGCTGAAATGCCGCGCCCCGTCGTAGATCACCTTTTCGTAAATCTCGTCTGCGATCACATAGATGCCCGTTTTGCGCACGACCTCGCCGATCGCTTCGAGTTCGCTCTGCGTATAGACCGAGCCGGTCGGATTCGACGGCGAGCAGAGAATGAGCGCCTTGGTTTTTTTCGTGATGGCCCGCTGCAATTGTGATGCGGAGATCTTGAAATCGGTGCGTTCGGTCGTCTTGAGGATGACGGGAACGGCGTCGACCAATTTCACGGCTTCCGGATAACTCACCCAGTAGGGGGCGGGGATGATCACTTCATCGCCTTTGTTGCAGATCGCCTGCAGAGCGTTGAAGATCGAGTGTTTCGCGCCGTTCGAAACGAGAATGTGCGACGGATCGACCGAGATGTTGTTGTCCCGGCGGAGCTTGTCGGCGATCGCCGAGCGCAGTTCAATGATGCCGGCATTCACCGTGTATTTCGTGAAGTTTTCCTCGATCGCCTGTACGGCCGCCCGCTTGATGTGTGCCGGCGTGGGGAAGTCCGGTTCACCCGCGGTCAGACTGACGACGTCGATGCCGTCGGCCTTCATTTTTTTTGCAATAGCGGTGAGGGCGAGTGTGAGGGATGCCTCGGCGTTCGCGACTTTTTTCGATAACGATTTCACGTCGGTCGTGTCCTTATAATGTCGTGGGAAATAGTGTTGTCATTTTTTTATACACTGACGCCGGAATGAATTCCTTATAGTCTCCGTTGAGCCGCGCAAGTTCGCGGACGATGCTCGAATTCAAGTACGTGTAGCGTTCGTGCGGCATGAGAAAAACGGTCGCGATTTCGGGCGCCTGGTTGCGGTTCATGAGCGCCATCTGAAATTCAAATTCGAAGTCCGAGATGGCCCGCAGGCCGCGGATAAGCGCGCAGGCCGAATTTTTCCGTGCGAAATTCACCAGCAGGCCGTCGAAGCGGACCACCGTCGCATTCGCATACTGCCGCTCGTCGATGATTTCCTGGATGAGCGCAACGCGTTCGTCTCCTGAGAACAGCGGCGACTTCGATGAATTGTTCGCCACGGTCACGATGACCTTGTCGAACAGACCGAGTGCGCGTTCGAGGATGTCGAGATGGCCGTTGGTGATCGGGTCAAACGTTCCCGGGTACAGTGCTGTCTTCATTGCCGCCGATAAAATAAGTGACTGCCGTCCGTCCGTACGCCCGTTCGATGAGCGCGCGGCACAGCGGCGATGGTTCAAAATGAAAATGCGTCGGATGCTCGATCACCAGCATGCCCTCGGGCTCGAGAACGCCGCTGGCGAATATTTTCCCCGGCAGTTGGTTGAGCGTCGCGAGCGAATACGGCGGGTCAGCGAAGACCACGCTGTAGCGCTGCCGCGGCGCAGCGAGCACCTGATCGACGGACCCGAAGATGAGCGTGGCATCGGCTTCCGCCTTGATCAGCGCGATGTTCGCCTGAAGGAAGACGAATGCCTTGCGGTCATATTCTACGAACGTCGCATGCACGGCCCCGCGGCTCATCGCCTCGATGCCCACGCTGCCGCTGCCTGCATAGAGGTCCAGCACCGTGGCCGTCCGCCAATCGATGCGCGTCTGCAGCGTATTGAAGATCGCGCTTTTCACGCGGTCGGTCGCCGGCCGCACGGACAAATCTGCAACGGTCGTCAGGCGCCGTCCCTTATACTTCCCTGCAATAACACGCATATCCGTTATTCCGTTCTCATTGCCAGCCCGACGGCTGCTGTGAATTCATGGCGGCGCGCTTTGATGTCGGCGAGTCCCTTGAGCGATGCCGGAAGCACGACGATCTTGAACGGATCGATGAGTGCGACCGGAATGTTGAGCGACCGCGCAAGCGACTCGCACGTCTGATACGATGCCGCGCTGCCATGAATAAAAACTTGTTCCGCTCCCGATGCGCGCACGAAATCGAACACCATCCGCGTGTCGTTGCCGGTGAACGGACGGATCTGCACATCGACCGATGTGCCGTGCACGATCGTGCTGGCCGTCAATGCGGTGTCGTCCATGCCGATCATGAGCGTCGGCTGTTCGGCGAGTGAAGGATAATTTTCTTTGAGCGCGTTCTCGGCGCAAAAATGCTGGACATCGACGATGTGGAGCGATCCCTTGAGCAACTCAGCGGTGCCCTTGAGGAACGACACGAAGGCTTTTCGTACGCCGACCACGACAGTCTGCGCAACACCCGTTGATGCGTCCTCCGAAAGCCGATACGTGACCACCGCATGCGACGAATCGCCGGCGTCATCGGCAAATTGGCGCAGCTCCCAGAGCGCCTGTTCTTTCCGGCCGCGGGCGTCGAGCACGGTGTCCATCGGCACGGTCTGCAGCATCAGCATTCCCGTATTCATGCCGAACGACAGGCGTTTTGCACTGACGCCCAGCGACTTGAACACGTCCTTTAATTCCGCGGCGAACGCTTTTTCGCGCTGGTGTATGTCGTCTCCGGAGAAGAGCGCCGGATTGTCGAACTTCACCTGCGATTCGTAGGACCCTGCTGCCGTCAATGTGCAGCCGTTGGCGTTGTGCGTTAATTCCACGACAGTCACGTGCGAGTGTTCGAGTATGATGCCGGTGAAGCGTTCCGGTTTTTTAAAGGATGTCAGCATAGGACCATGTTCCGCAAGAGACAGCGACATTAGTGTCCGGTCTCGGATGTGACTGTGATCTTTTCACGCAGCCGTTCAAATTTTTTTGGCCCGATTCCCGCAACCTTCGTTACATCGTGGACGGTTCGGAAGCGTCCATGCGCCGCGCGATAGGCAAGGATCCGGTCGGCCAGTTTCGGGCCGATGCCGGGAAGCGCAATGAACTGCATGCGGCCGGCCTTGTTCAGGTCGACCGCGCCGTGCGCAGTATCGGCACCGGCGGTCATCGGCGCACGAGTGCGCGCGGCAAAGACCGAATCGGTCTGTGCATACTCGAACGACCGGTCGGGCGGCGGGCCGGTCGCGGCTCGGTATGCTTTAATGCCTGCGCCGGCAAGAAACACGACGGACAGGACGAACAGGATCTTCTGTTCGTTCCTGGTGAACACAAAAAAGTCGCGAACCGTGCGGAAGACGTTCATGGCGCCGCGTCCGGATTACGTGAACACGCTCTTCATTTTTTCAAAAAATGACTTGTTCTTGCTTTTGTCCTCGTCCGTCGGAATAACATGCTCGCATGACGCGAGCTGCTTCAGCAGATCTTTTTCTTTCGAACTTAATTTATTCGGCACCCATATCTGAATGCGTATGAGCTGGTCGCCGCGGCCGTAGCTGTTGAGGTGCGGAATGCCTTTCTCCTTCATGCGGAGCATTTTGCCCGGCAGCGTGCCGGGTTCGATCTTGATCTTCGAGTGGCCCGTCAATGTTGGCACGTCAAGGTCTGCGCCGAGCGATGCTTCGGGAAAACTGATGAGCGCATTGAAGATCACATCGTCGCCGTTGCGGATGAACGATTCATGCTTGAGCTCTTCGAATTCGACGATGATGTCTCCAGCGGGCCCGCCGCGGCGCCCAGCGTTGCCCTGGCCCTGGAGGGTCAGATAATTCCCTTCAGAGACGCCGGCCGGCACGGTGATCTTGATCGTCGACTCGCCATGTTCGCGGCCTTCACCCTCGCACGCGGTGCACTGGTCCTTGATGACGTTGCCCGTTCCACCGCAATGCGCGCATGTGGAAATGTTCACGAACTGGCCGAACATCGATCGCGACACCTGGCGCAGTTCGCCCGTACCGTTGCAGTGCGGGCACGACGATTTCGACGAGCCGGGTTTTGCACCCGATCCGCTGCACGTCCCGCAGGTTTTCCACTTTTTCACCTTGATCTTTTTTTCGGTGCCGCCGGCGATCTCCTCAAGCGTCAATTTCAAGCGCAGACGCAGGTCCGACCCCGGTTGACCGGTCTCGCGCCGGCGCTGCTGCTGCTGCGTGCCGCCGAACATTTCCTCGAAGATGGAATTGCCTCCGAAGATGTCGCCGAAACTCGAGAAAATATCGTTGACGTTCTGATAACTCCTGAAATCGGTGCCCCTCATGCCCTCATGCCCGTACTGGTCGTACCGCTGGCGCTTCGTAGGATCGCTCAGGGCCTCATAGGCTTCGGCGCCTTCCTTGAATTTGTCTTCGGCCTCCTTATTATCCGGGTTCCTGTCCGGATGATACTGGAGCGCCAACTTGCGGTATGCTTTCTTGATCTCCTCGGGCGTGGCCGAGCGGCCGACGCCTAATATCTCGTAAAAATCTCGTTTCGATGGCATAGGGTGAACACTTCATTTCTGGTTAATCGACTTCCGATGCGGTCGGCTGATCCGTTACTTTCGGCATTTCAGCCGAGACAATGACTTTTGCATGGCGTATCACCTTCTCATGCAGCTGATACCCTTTTTCCACTTCTTCAATGATCGTGTGTGCCGGCACATCACTCCGGGGTACCTGCAGCAGTGCGTCATGAAAATCGACGCTGAATTCCTTGCCCATGCACTCCAGTGCAACGAGCCCCTGCGACTGAAGGACCTTGAAAAATTTCGCCGCGATCATGTCGACGCCCTTATAGAACGGGTCGTCTCCTACAGCCGCTTGTCCCGTCTTGAGCGAACGGTGAAGATCGTCGAGCACCGGCAGGAGTTGCACAATGATCGATTCGCCGGCATACTTGGCGAATGAGAGAAAATCGTTTTCGGTACGGCGCTTGTAATTGTCGAATTCGGCGGCTTTGCGGAGCAGCTGGTCCTTCAACTGCGCGACCTGCTGCTCGCATTCTGCATACTTTGCGGCCAGGGCTTCGCGTTCGCCAAGCGCCTGGGGAAGATCATGTTTTTCCGTGTTCTGTTGAGCTGCCGATGATGTGTCTGGTGTCTGTTCCATGTACTTTCGTCTTGTTAAAAAAAAACAGTGAGGACCCTGAAGATCCTCACAGCGTGCTGCGTGCAATGTGCGGCGAACCGGTTCACGGCGGCGAGAACATGCCGGAGATCGTTTTGGCCACGTAGTCGACGAGCGGGATCATCTTCGAATAATTCATCCGCTTGGTGCCGATGATGCCCACCGACCCGGTGCTGTTGCCGACGGTGTATGTTGATGTGACGACGCTGTACTCCTTGAGCTGCTTCACGTCGTTTTCGTCGCCGATCGAGACCGCGATGATGCCGTTGTTGCTTTCCGTTTTCTCGAGCACATGAACGATCATGTCCTCATTGTCGAGCAATTCGATGATGCTGCGGTAGTGGTCGGCATGGTCGAATTCGGGCTGCGAGAGGATCCCCGCTGTGCCGCCGATATGCAGCTTCTCGATCGAGCTCTGTTCGTCGAATAATTTGTCGACCGAATCGATGAAAAGACTGATCAATCCGGTCTCCTCGCCGCGCATGTCCTGCACGCGGTCGTAGAGCGTCGTGCGTATTTCCGTCAGCGCAAGGCCGGCAAGGCGTTCGTTTAAGAGGCGCCCCACGTCGTCCAGTTTCGCGCGCGGGATCTCGGTGCTCACTTCCATCGTGATGGTCTTCACCAGCCCCGAGCGTATCGACATCACGACGAGAATGCGCGGCCCCGTGAGCGGGACCAGTTCAAGCTTGTCGAGAATGCCCGTGTTCAGGCGCGGTGCGGACACCACGCCCAGCTGATGCGAGATCGCTCCGATGAGTTTGGATGTCAGCCGGAAGACCGTCTCCGGATCGGCGCCCGATTGCAGCTGCGATTGGATGGTCGTTTGATCTTCCTGCGACAATTGTTCGAATTCCATGAGCGAATCGACGTAGCACCGGTACCCCTTGTCCGTCGGAACGCGCCCGGACGAGGTATGGGGATGTCCGATGTATCCGAGATATTCCAGATCGGACATGACATTCCTCACCGTCGCCGGACTTAAGCCGATGTCGTGATGCTTGGCAATGTATCGAGAGCCGATCGGGGTGGCGGTTTGTATGAAGCTGTAGACGATGCTTCGTAAAATCGTGCGTTCCCGATCGCTCAGCAGTTCCTGCATACCTCTCCCGTGCAAAGTGAACCTGACTACGAGAACCTGATAGAGCAATAAAAAGTACAAATTTTCTGCTCGGTTGTCAAGAAACTCGCCGCGTGCGAATGGTTTTATTCCTCATCGGTGCGGAACTGCCATGGTTACTTCTGCTGAGACCGAGATTGAATTTGATGGAGTTTTTTTTCAACCTGCGAATGAATGTCGATAATTGCATCGTCTCCCGCATATTTCGTATAGACGACGTCCGACAGTTCCACCAGCGAACGCACCACGGCTTCGATGACGGACGACTGTTTGCGCAGATCTGCGACGAGCTGCAGTATCGGCTCGGCCGTGTCCTTGTCCAGCGTCTTGTTGATGTGGCGCTCCGTGATGGAGGAGCGGAGCATGATAATGGCAAGCGAGTTGTTCACATGGTGTGCGATCGTCCGCACGGTGGTTTGGAACATTTGAATGGCGATTCGCTGCTTTTCCTCTTCGACCCGTTTTTCATCGCGTTCTCGAACCTCCCTGCGGAAGAGATAGCGTTCATGCACGCCCTCCAGGAGAATGGGCAGATGATGCAATTCCAGTCGTTCTTTCCGCGCATAGTCGTACGCCCCGTATTTCATCGCCTTGACGGCGATATCGTCCGTGCCTGCCGCCGTCAGCAGGATCACCGGCGTATCGATTGCGTTGTCGCTCATCCATTGCAACACCTGTATCCCCGTCATGGTGCCGAGGTAGTAATCCAGCAGGATGATATCGACGGGCGTCTCGCGCAGAATGTCCATTCCCTCTTCTCCGGAATCCGCTGTCAAGACCGTGAAACGCTCGCTCGACCGCAGGTCCATGGCCAGGACGGTAGAGAACGCCTTTTCGTCGTCGACGATCAATACTGTGAGTGGAGTCTTCATCGTTGCCTTTCAAAGCTGGATTGTACCGGAGACCGGCGTAATGTGCCATGGGACGGATCGTAACGCTCACCGTACATGGAACAGCAAAACCGTATGAAAGGTTTATGTGTCAATGATAATATTTATTTTTTCAATATCCAAAAAATTATTCCGGCTGCGGCGGATAATGCCGCACCGAAATAAAAAGGCGACGGAACGCCGACATAATTCCATAAGAGGCCCGCAATGAGGCTCGAGAAGAATGTCGCAAATCCCGTGACGGTATAGAAGAAACCGATCGCCGTGCCGCGCTGTCCCGAAGGCACCATCTCTGCGATATACGCCTTCCCGACGCCTTCATTCATCGCCATGAACAGGCCGTAGGCGGGGAACAACACCCACATGAGCTCCTTCTGCTGCGCAGCCGCGAATCCGGCATAGACCGCTGAAAATAAAAACAGGGAGGCGGTGAGCACGCGTTTCGCACCGAACCGGTCTGCCAGTTTTCCGAAGGGATAGGAGAGCAGCGAGTAGATGCTGTTGAAGAGCACATACAGGAGCACGGTTGTCTGCGTCGAATACCCGAGATGCTGCGAACGCAGTATGAGAAAGGCGTCCGAACTGTTGCCAAGCGTGAAGAGCATGCTCACGGCAAGGAATTGCCTGAACGGCACGCCGAATTGAGACACGGACATGCTCAGCGGCAGCGGCGTCTGCCGCACATCATGGTTCGGTTCCCTTACGAATACGATCAGCACGCACACGCCGATGAATGCGGGGATGGATGCGATGAGAAAAATGAGGGAATAGTGATTGTGCACGAGCGCCAGCAGCATGAGCGCCGTCAACGGGCCGATGATGGCTCCGATCGTGTCCATTGACCGGTGAAGCCCGAACGCCGCCCCGCGCGCGCCGGCATCGGTCGAGTCGGCAATTAACGCATCGCGTGCGGCGGTGCGGATCCCCTTGCCGAACCGATCCATGAAGCGCGCACCCAGCACTGCCGTCCAAGACGCTGCAAACGCCAGCAGCACCTTTGCCGCAGACCCGAGCACATATCCTGATGCCACAAATCCCTTGCGGTTGTGCAGTCTGTCAGAGAGCCATCCCGAAAACACCTTTAAGATGCTCGCGGTGGCTTCGGCGGTTCCTTCAATGAGCCCGATCGCAGCCACGGGCGCGCCGAGCGTCACGGTGAGAAAAATCGGAATGATCGGATACGCCATCTCGGATGCGAAGTCGTTCAACAGGCTTACCCATCCAAGGGCAAGCACGTTTTTATTTTTGAGGACGTCGTGGCGAGAACGTGTTTTCATCGGGCAAGAGTGGTGAATAGTGTGTGATTCTCCAGAGCGATGTTTTTTTACGAAAAACACGGAAGAGTGAAAGCAATAATGATGTCACTCCGAACAAAGAGTCAACCCCAGTCTCACAAAAAATACACGAATCCCGAATGAAAAGCAATGACACGTATCCCCCGGCGCGTCCGTCCGCGCGGCGATCCCCGCGTCGAACGATGTGATACCGATGAGCGCGTCGAGTACCCTGGGCAACGCCGGCCTTTACCGATCGGGCCATGACATCAGACCAGGAGACGCGTGCCGCGGGTGTATCATATGTAAAAATAATTTTCGTTATTACATATTGGTAGGTGTACAGTCTCTGCTTCAGAGAAATCGTACAATGCAGCGACCCATTGCATTACGAGGCCGTTTATCTGTCGAGGAACGTATGAAATCCTTTTGTGAGTTGCTTGCCATCCTGTGTGTGTGCGTTGCCCAGGCGTTCTCCCAAACAAAACCCGACATCATTATTTTTGACGACGGAGACAATGCAACATTCCACGACGCGTCGGTCGGCGTTGTCACATCGCCGAGCACGCTTGCGCGTGGAGGAGGGGGCGACAAATTGATCGTCGACGCCTCGCAGCATTATTCGGGGAGCAAGAGCGGAAAGTTGGAATGGAAGTCGGCCCCGGGAGGCGATTGGAAAATGTTTATCGCGAGCGCCGGGTGGCTTTCGTTGAATGCCGCAGCCTACGACAGCCTCGTGTTCTTCGTCAATTCGCGTGGTGCGATCGCCGCAGCGCAGCTGCCGACGATCGGACTCGAGACAAGTTCGAATAAAGTATCCGTTCTTGCCGGCCTCGCTTCGTATCTTCCGGCCGGCACAGACGCAGACACAACAACATGGCAGCGCATTGCGCTGCCGCTCACGGTGTTCTCAGGATTCGATCTTTCGATTCTCAAGGATGTGAACTTTCACCAGAACGCGGCTGACAATATTCTGCACACGATGTGGATCGATAATATCCGCATCGTCGTGAAGGGAAGCACACCCGATACGACGAAGCCCGGCGCAGTGCACAACCTTGTGTCGCGTTCAGGCGACAAAAGCATCGTCCTGCACTGGGATCGTACTGCGGACAAGAACACCGCCGGATACAATGTCTACAGGGCTGCAAGCATGTCGGGGCCGTTCTCCACAGTCTCGGCTTCCGTAGCATCGATCGCAGGGTTTTCCGATTGCTCGGTGTCGAACGGCCAAACGTACTATTACTGCGTGAGGGCTGTCAATGCAAGCCACACGGAAAGCTCGGCGTCGGACACCATTGCCGCTACGCCCAACGCCTTCGCCAATGACGATGCATTCCTGAATTATGTCGAACAGACGGCATTCGATTATTTTTGGTACGAGGCAAATTCCGCGAACGGACTCATCAAGGACCGCAGCACGCAAACGTCGTTGTGCAGCATCGCCTCGGTCGGATTCGGCCTGACGGCGATAGGGGTCGGTATCGACCGGGGTTGGATCACACGCACTGAAGGACGGCAAAGAACACTCGTTACGCTCAATACATTTTGGAATGGCCCCCAAAGTGAACTCTCATCCGGCGTCATCGGCTATAAAGGATGGTTCTATCATTTTTTGGATATGACCACAGCCGTGCGATCGGGGACCACGGAACTCTCGTCCATCGATACCGGACTGTTGCTTGCCGGCATACTTTACTCCAGACAATATTTTACAGGAGCCGACTCGGCCGAAACGATGATCCGGTCTCTCGCCGATTCGATCTACCGGCGTGTTGATTGGAATTGGATGTGCAATGGCGCATCATCGCTTACGATGGGATGGGACCCGAATTCCAAATTTATCTCTGCCCGATGGATCGGCTTCAGTGAAGCGAGCATCCTCTATATTCTGGGCATGGGGGCTCCCGTCGCACCGCTGTCTGCGCCGTCGTGGACCGCGTGGACGAGCGGCTATACCTGGTCCCTCAACAAATGGCTTGGCGATTATTTTGTCGATTATCCCCCTCTTTTTGTGCATCAATATTCGCATTGTTGGGTCGATTTCCGAAACATTGCCGATGAGTACATGAAACTGCATGGCATCACATATTTCGAAAATTCGCGGCGTGCCACGCTCGCACAGCGCCTGTATTGCATGGACAATCCCAAAATTTTTTTCGGTTACGGTCCGAACATGTGGGGTATCACGGCCTCCGATATGCCGACAGGATACGGTGAGCGCGGTACAAATAAGAACGACGACGGAACGATCAATGCGACAGCCCCGGGAGGTTCAATGCCGTTTGCTCCCGAATTCTGTATGCCCGCGCTGCGGAACATGTACGACACGTACCGGACAACAATCTGGACGGCGTACGGATTCTGTGATGCGTTCAATCTGAGTGTGAGCCCTGCCTGGTGGGACGCGAACGTGCTGGGGATCGATCAGGGGCCGATCATCATCATGGCGGAAAATTATCGCACGGGCAGCGTCTGGAAAACATTCATGAAAGACAAATACATTGCGAGCGGATTGGCGCGCGCGGGATTCACAACGGTGACGGCCGCTGCCGAGGGAACACAACAGGCGCCAGCGGAATTTGCCTTGCACCAAAATTATCCCAACCCCTTTAATCCCTCAACGGAGATTCGATATTCGATCCCGTCTGCGGGAAGGGTTGTGCTGACAGTATTTTCCGTTTTGGGAAACGCGGTTGAGCGTCTCGTCGACGCCGATCAGGCTTCCGGCGCATATTCGGTCATGTTCAACGCGTCGCAATATGCAAGCGGAGTCTATTTCTACACATTGCGCTGCGGCACTTCGTCTCTGTCGCAAAAAATGATGCTGCTTCGGTGACGTTGAATATGAACAATGAGTAATGACTCGGGCGGCTGGCCCGACAAACGGAAAATTACCTATCTACTCGTATCGCATGTATGCCCGATTATAGACTCACGCTTGATCCATCACGTGCACGCTCCACGGTTTCGCTCAACGGCGTCTGGGAGATCGCCGGCGGCGATGCCGCAGCCCCGTCGATGCCCTTCGAACGCACTGTTCCCGTGCCGTCTCTAGTGGATTGTGCCGAGCCTCCGTATCAATGGCAGCAGTACGACTATCATTGGTACCGCACACACTTTTCCATCCACGGGGAAGGGGAGATCCGTTCGTTGTTTCTGAAACTGTATCAGAGCATGTTCGGCACGGCGGTCTGGGTCAATGGTGAAAAGGCCGGCGAGTCCATCAGCTGCTACACGTCGCAGGAATACAAGGTCGACGAATACTGCAACGACGGTCTGCCCAACGAAATTCTCGTCCGCGTCGGCGCAAAACAGACGCTGCCGCCCGAAAGCGCCGTCGGGCACGATCAGGAGATGCATGTCTATACTCCCGGCATTTGGGGAGACGTCGAGGTGTTTGCATGCGGAGAGGCACGCGTGAATTCGATGCAGACCGTGCCGCATCCGGAACGGAACGTCGTCGAAGTGCGCGTCGTGGTCGAAAACTATTCCTCCACGTCGCGTCATATTACCGTCACTGGATCTGTGTGCGAGAAACGATCGCGCCGTCCGGTCTCCGACGCCATTCCCAAACAGGTCGCGCTCTCCGCCTACGGCAGTGAACTCATCGTCTTTCAGATCCCCATCGAAGGGATGCAGCTGTGGTCCGTCGAGTCGCCGTTTCTCTACGAAGCGGCGATGACCGTGGTTGAAGGCGGCGTGCTTCACGATGCAGCCCCGGCGGTGTTCGGCATGCGCGATTTTACGATCGTCGGGTCCGACTTTTATTTGAACGGGAAAAAAATATTTCTGCGCGGCGGCAATATTGCGCTCCACCGATTCTTCTCCGACCCGCAGCGCGGAGTGCTCCCATGGGACGAAGCGTGGGTGAAAAAAATTCTCGTCGATATTCCCAAGGAGCACCATTTCAATTTTTTCCGGAACCACATCGGCCCGCTCTATCACCGGTGGTACGACATCGCGGATGAGCACGGCATCCTCCTGCAGAACGAATGGCGGTTCTGGCCTTCCACGGGCACGAAGCCGCAGATCATGAAGGAATTCACCGAATGGATCACGGATGCCTGCAACCATCCGAGCGTTGTGATGTGGGACCCGCTCAATGAATCGTCCGACGATGTCATCCGGTACGAGATCGTCCCCGAAATGAAGCTGCTCGATCCGACGCGTCCGTGGGAGTCGGTGGACTGCATGGAACAGCATCCGTACATTTATTCGCTGGGCATGGTGCTGAACAACAGGAAATTCGGCTTCGCCACGTCGCTGGGCGAGATAGAAGCATCGCCGACGCCGTCCGTTGTGAACGAGTTCCTGTGGTGGTGGCTGAACACGGAGAATGCCCCGACCTCGCTCATGGAAGGCGTGACCGAACGATGGCTGGGACGCAGCTACACCCGCGAAGAGCTGATCGAACGGCAGTCGTTTCTGGCGCAGGAGCTCTGCGAGCTTTTCCGGCGCATTCGCGTGAAGGCGATCCAGCCGTTTGTCTATCTCAGCAACAGCGACGGCCCGACGGGAAATTGGTTCGAAGGGCATATCGCCGACGCCCGCCCGAAGCCGGTGCTTGCCGCGCTGAAAAATGCGTTTGCGCCGTTCGGTCTGAGCATCGAGCTCTGGGACCGCCATTTTTTTGCGGGAGAGAAAAAAAACGTGCGCATCGTCGTCTTCAACGATACGCAGAAGGACAAGCGGGGAACGCTCCGAATTTCCCTGCACCCGGAAGCCAAGAGCACAGGTCTGTCCACCGCCATCGAGTGCGAGACGGTGCACGTCACGGTCCCTGCAGCCGACCTTGTGTCGGCGCATGTCACTTTCACGGTGCCGGATCATACCGGAACGTATACGCTCAGTGCCGAGCTGATCCCCGAACCCGATATGTCGCTCTTCGCCGCCAGCGCCAATGCTCATGACGAGCCGCCGTCGACCGCTCGCAGCGAAAAGGCCGTGCATGTGTTCGAACCCGTGGCGGTCTATCCCAGTCTGTATGCCGGACGGTGTGCGGTGCTTGACCCGAGCGGAGAGATCCAGTCGTATCTGAAACTGCCGAAAAAAGAATTCACACTCGATCGCGATACCGCTGTGCTCATCACGCACGGAAATATTATCGCGCATCCCCTCTACCAGCGCTCGGTCAACGAGATCTCCGCATTCGTGCAGACAGGCGGAACGCTGATCGTCATAGAGCCTGAATATAAAATTATCGGATCTGCCGTTGTGACGCTCGTCCATGATGTGGAGCTCACGATCGCGCATCGCCCGGATCCGGACAAGGGCGGATATGATTCGTATGTCTTTGCAGAAGACGAATCACATCCGCTGTGGAAGGGGATCGCGAAGGAGCACATGATGATGTTCAACGGCGCGTATGGAGGAGAGGTTGTGTCGCAATACGATGTAACGCCCTCTGCGCATCATCGCGTGCATGCATCGTGCGGCCTCGGATTGACGGTGAAGGCGCTGTTCGAAATGCAGTATGCCAAAGGAAAGATCCTCGTTTCGCGCCTGCAATGCCGCGGACGCCTCACGGACACACCCGGCTCGCAGAATCTCTATGCGCGCCGCGTCGATCCCGTCATGCAGTGTCTGCTCATCAACATGATCGAGTACGCCGAATTGAAAATTCGCCTGTAGGGCGCACAGAGTCTCGTCCTGTCCTGCCGCAACGGCGCTTCATCCGGCTGCGAAAAAAAACCACACAAGGATCTATCCCCGGCGGTTTGGCCGCACTTCCGCTATTGCCGCGTCATTCCCGCGCGTGGCACAAAAAAAAGAGAATGATTTCCCTCCTTCGGTCCGGGACGGAAGAGCGCGACGGACATTCTACGACATTCTCTATAGGAAAAAATCAGACGAAAAAATATTAAATTAAAATTTTAAAAATAATGCTTCTGAGATTAATATTTTCTAAATTCCTACAAACCGTGTAGGATGTATAATGTGTGCGCATCCGTACCATCGTCGACCGGCGTTGTGCGATGCCGGCAAGAGAGCCAAATAGCAAGCTGATTGGCACTGTCAACTACGATTATTACACTGAACTTTGGACAACCCAACATTAGAATCGAACTCAGGCAGTCAGGCCCATACGGATGAGCCGCAGGCTGGCGGTCAATTGAACGATTATCTCCAAAAGATCATCAATTCAATTGCCACTCCGGTCGTTGTCAAGGACAAACACCACCGGTGGGTGCTGCTCAACGATGCGTGCTGTTCATTCATCGGACGGACTCGCGAGGAACTCAGGGGAAAAACCGATTACGATTATTTCCCGAAGCAGCAGGCGGATGTATTCTGGGAGATGGACGATCAGGTGCTGCTGACGCGGCGGGAAAATATCAACGAAGAGCAGCTGACCGATTCGAACGGCGTCACCCATACGATCCTGACCAAAAAAAATATCTATGTCGATGCGGCGGATGAACCGTTCATCGTCGTTGTCATCACGGACATTACCGACAGAAAAAAATTCGAAGATGCACTGACCAGCTCGCATCAGCAGCTCAGGAAACTTTCTGCCCATACCGAAGCGATGGTCGAAGAAGAACGCACGCGGATCGCCCGCGCAGTGCATGACGAACTCGGACAGTCGCTCACAGCATTGAAGATGGACTGTGCATGGCTGGAGCGGCGCTTTACCGAAGGGCAGACCGATCTTCTTGCACGCACGCAGATGATGGCGCGCATGATCGACGAAACCATCACGACCGTTCGCCGGATCTCGATGGAACTGCGGCCTGAAATGCTGGACGACCTCGGCCTCGCGGCCACGCTCGAATGGCAGCTCCAGGAATTCAAGAAGCGGACAGGGATCGACTATACCGCGAGCATCATACCGAAGGACATCCGGGTCGGCGATACGATCAGTACGGCGGTGTATCGCGTGTTCCAGGAAACATTAACCAACATCGTCCGGCACGCGCAGGCGACCAGAATCGATGTGCTCCTGACCGCGGATGCGCACATGCTGCTCATGCAGGTTCGCGACGACGGCATCGGCATGACGAACGAACAGCGCACACAGACCGCATCGCTGGGTCTGCTGGGCATCCGCGAACGCGTCGGTTTTCTCGGCGGCGTCACAGAGATCGGCGGAGAGCCCGGACACGGAACGACAATTGAAATCAAAATTCCACTTACCCATACAAATTTTGGAGGTACACCATGATTCACATTCTCATCGTCGATGACCACGTTATTATCCGGCGCGGCTTAAAAGATATTCTTTCGGAAGACCCCGAATGCTCAATCGCCGGTGAAGCAGGGACCTACGAGGAAATGATGGGGTTGATGAAAACGACGAAGATCGACGTGATCCTTTTAGACCTGGGACTGCCCGATAAGAATGGATTGGATATTATAGAAGAGGTTGTCGGGAAAAAAAATACACCCCCGATTCTTGTGCTCTCCGTGCATTCCGAAGATCATTACGGCGTGCGCGTGCTGAAAGCGGGAGCATCGGGCTACATGAACAAGGAAGTCGCGCCCACCGATCTCATTGCTGCGGTGAAAAAAGTTGCCGGCGGCGGAAAATACGTCTCCGCCACGCTTGCCGAAAAAATTGCGGGACGCCTCTATGCCGATGCCGACATGGCCATTCACGACCTGCTCTCGAACCGTGAATTTCAAGTGATGAAAATGATCGCCTCGGGCAAGACGCTCACCGAGATCGGCATTGAGCTCGGACTGAGCGTGAAGACCATCAGCACATACCGCATGCGCATCATGGAAAAAACACGTATGCGAACGAATTCCGAGCTGACGCATTACGCGTTCCAACACAAGCTCGTGGAATAACACCGCCGGCCGCACGGCACGACCCTCATCCGCACAGTGCGCGCTGGAACGGCGTATTCGAACGTACCATTGTAGGGCGAGATGTCATCTCGCCCTATGGTGTTTTAAATACGGACCGCGAATTCGCAGACGGCATCATCACGACGCTTTGAGCATCTCTTCGGGTTTCACGCCGCAGTCGACACAGCCGGGATTTTTCGTCGCCAGGATGAATCCGCCGCATTTCGGACAGATGTAAAACGGGACGCGCGAGATCGCCCCGTCCTTCTCCGCCGCTTCCTTGAACAGCTTCAGCTGCTGAGCGTCCGCCCGCTGATATTTTCTAAACTGAGCCGCGACATCATTTAAATGTTCGGCTTCTGCGGTGGCGATCAGATTCGGATACATCGATTCGCTTTCGATCTGCTCGTCGCTGACCGCCATTTTCAGCGTTTGCAGCGTTGTGCCGACGGTGACTTTCTCGGGAGTGTACAGCCGGGGCGTTGCCCCGAGCGCCTTCATTTGCTCAAGATGGGCGGACGCGTGTATGGCTTCGGCCTTTGCCGCCGCTCTGTACATCCGTGCGACGTTCGTGAAATATTCCTTTTCCGCTTTTTTGGCAAACAGCTCGTACGTAAGGGCGAGCCGCGCTTCACGGTTGTACGCGGTCTGCAGATTGTCGGGTGTGATGAGCTGCCTTTTTTCGATCTCTTCCTGCTGCCTGCAGCCGATGAATGTGCCGGAAGCAATGAGAACCAGGGCTGTGATGGTGAGCACAAATGAACGAGGGTTGAACGGGTAAGTGCGTGTCATGGCAGTATCCTCCTTAGTGAACGTTCACGCTTGCAGGATTGACGCCGTTGTTGTGCCGCTTGGTACAAGACAAGGTACAACGAAATTAGAGAAAAAGAAAGTGCTGCGCCCCTGCGCGTCTACACCCTCTGCGTGGGGGGGACGCGCAAAAAATTATTTCCGGACAAGGCACACCATGATCTCCACATCGTCCGTGCCGGGAAACATGTCGAAGGGTACGGCCTCGGCAAGGGCGTAGCCCGAGTCGTCCCAGCGCTTGAGTTCGGCTGCGAGTATATCGATGTTGCAAAAGATATGCACGACGCGCGCGGGGCTGAATTCGGCGATCGCTTCGATCACGCCGGGCTTCGTGCCGCTGCGCGGGGGATCCAGCAGCACTTTCACCGCATCGCCATGGTGCTTCATGAAACGGGGAAGCGCCTCATCCGTTATGTCGGACGCGATGAACCTGCACTGCGAGGCGCGCTGGCGTTTTGCGTTCGCCGCCGCATCGGTGATCGAATCGCGCGACATCTCCACGCCGGTGACGGCCTGCACCTGCTCAGCCAGGCAAAGCGAAAATAATCCGTACCCGCAGTAGAGATCGTACAGATGGTCCTTCTTGTCCAACTGCAGCAGCGAGCCGGCCTTCGATGTGAACTCCTCCAGAATGGAATGGTTGATCTGAGAGAACGACAGCGGCGAATAGAGGAACTTCTTCGATCCGACGGCATGGAAGAGCGCCGCATTGCCGAAGAGTTTGTGCAGCACCAGCTGTCGCTTTTTTTTCGCCGCCGCATTGCCGGACAGATAATACTTGGACCGTTCGGGATCAACGAACACGAACACGCCGACGACGGCCGGCACGTGCTTCGTGAGGTATTTCGAGAACGACGTGAACATCTGCCGGTCGTGAGGCGAGTATGACGCCGTATTCAGGATCACGGTGAGTTCATCCTGGCTGCCCTTCACAATCACGTACGTGAGAAATTCGGCGATGTCGCTATGCTCGTTTTTCGCGATGTAGGAGGCCGCCGCCGCATATACCAGAGCGTGTCCCTTCGGTTCGATGACGCACTCGCCGATCTCGATGCCGAACGTGTTTGACCGCGATTCGTCCATGCCCAGCAGGCCGAGCGTCGGCTTCCCTTTGGACAGAAAAATTTTCCGTTTGCTGACCGTGCGGTAGTTCCGGCCCTTGGGCGAGATCACCAGGGGAGAGAGAGAACCCGGAAGCTGCTGTTCCTGCCAGAAGCGCTGCAGGGCATTGGCTTTCACCGTCCATTCAACGTCATAGCCGGTGCGGGAGGCGGAGCACAATTCGCAGCGTTTGCCCTGCGGTGTCCGGCATTCGTTGTTGTGCAATGCCCGCAGGGGGAGATGTGACGCTTCGGTGCGTAATGCTTCGCTGAATGTGCTCATCATGTACTTTCGCTGTGAGGCAATGTAATTGAAACAAATTGTTCGAGGCTGACCGGATGGTGCGACGAAGGAAGTCCCTTATGTAACGATATCCGTCAGTGCAGTCCATGTAAAATACAAACAATCCGGGGTCAAAACAAAACCGGTGTGCTTGCGGGGCGCAGCCATTTTTAATTTCCAGCTTTTCTTGCTACATTAAACCAAATGGACTCTAAATATTTTCGAAAAATTAAAAAGAAACTCGCGCCCCGAAGCATCGGCGAACAGTTGTGGTCGCACAAACGATGGACCGCATTCGGCGTCGTTGTGTTCATCGGACTCCTCATCGTCGTCTTTGCCGATAACGGTGTGATGCAGCGCCGCAAGCTCGAACGGGACCGGGCCGTCCTGATGGAAAAGATCCGAGTCGCCGAAGAAGATCAGAAGCGCCTTCGCGAGCAGTCGCGCGCGCTCGACGGCGATAAGAAAGCGGTCGAAAAAGTTGCCCGCGAAAAATACGGCATGGTCCGTGAAGGCGAAAAGGTGTACAAAATAGTACCTCCCAAACAATGACAATGGACCCGGCCACAACCCCCTTTGCAGAACGGGTCCGTCCTCGGACGCTCCAGGAGTTCATCGGACAGCAGCATCTTGTCGGTGAGGGCAAACCGCTTCGCCTCATGGTCGAGTCGGACAGCGTCCGCTCATTCATCCTCTGGGGCCCTCCGGGAGTCGGCAAGACGACGCTCGCACGCATCATTGCCAACCGGACCCGCTGTGAATTCTTCGCGCTCAACGCCGTCTCGTCGGGCATCAAAGATGTCCGCGAGATCATCGCCAAAGCGATCGACTTCCAAAAAACGGGCAAAAAGACGATTCTCTTCATCGACGAAATTCACCGGTTCAACAAGGCGCAGCAGGACGGACTGCTGCACAGCGTGGAGAGCGGAGTGCTCACGCTGATCGGCGCCACGACCGAAAATCCCTCGTTCGAAGTGATCTCTCCGCTGCTCTCGCGCATGCGCGTGTACGTGATGGAGCCGTTGAACAAAACGGAGTGCGACCAGATGCTCGCGCAGGCGCTCGCAGCCGATCCGGTGATCAACACGTCGACAGTCGACGTGCCGGACCAGGATTTCCTTGTCTATCTCTCGGGGGGCGACGGACGCAAACTGCTCAATGGATTGGAGATCGCATTCCAGCTGGCGGCCCCCGATGACCGCGGTCTTCGTGTGATCACGAAATCGACGCTCGAAGACGCATTCCAGCGGAAATATTCGCTCTATGATAAAAAAGGCGAACAGCATTACGACATCATTTCGGCATTCATCAAGTGCATCCGGGGCAGCGATCCCGACGCCGCCGTGTACTGGCTCGCGCGCATGCTCGACGGGGGAGAGGATCCGAAATTCATCGCGCGGCGGCTCATCATTCTCGCCTCTGAAGACATCGGCAATGCGGACCCGGTCGGATTGATGATCGCCACAGACGGATTCACCGCGGTCGATTATGTCGGCATGCCCGAGGCGCGGATCATCCTGGCGAACGTTGCCACGTATCTTGCCTCGGCGCCGAAGAGCAACGCGTCGTATCTGGCAATCGACGCCGCGCTCGAGGACGTGCGGCGCATGCCCAATCTGCCGGTGCCGATCCATCTGCGCAACGCGCCCACACAGTTCATGAAGCAGCTCGGGTACGGGGAGCAGTATAAATACGCGCACGACTACCCCAATCATTTTGTCGATCAGCAGTACTTGCCCGATGCGCTGAAAGAAAAGATCTATTATCACCCCACGGAAAACGGACGCGAAAAGAGCATCAAGGAGCGGTTGGAATTCCTGTGGAAGAAACGAAAACCGAATACATAATCGCCGCGTCTGGACACGCATCGTCTCTCTTCACAAAGGTTGTGCGATGAGCAAACCGCGTGTCGCCGGTGCTTCCAAATTTTTTTTCACCCCGGAGGGGTGACCGTTATTCACGAGCATCCGAAATATTGTGTGTTCTTTCCGTTCGTACGCCGCGCCGCCAGCATCGTGAACTGCGCATGGGAGCCTCTGCGCCTTCTTCGCACGATCGCCGTCGGCGTGGCCGCACCACTTGTTATGCACTACTCGGCGCAGGCGCAGGTCGCGGACTCGCTCCGCGGGCGGGATACCATCTCGCCCTATAATGCCGCTGCGACCGCCGGGAACCAGGGTGCGGACTCTCTCCGCGGGCGGGATACCATCTCGCCCTATAATGCCGCTGCGACCGCCGGGAACCAGGGTGCGGACTCGCTCCGCGGGCGAACCGCCATCTCGCCCTTTGCTGCCCCTGCAGCGGCAGTGAAGGAACTCCCGGACACCCTCGCCATCGCGCGCGCCGATTCAACGAAGAAGCCAGCGAGCGGCATCGATTCATCGGTCGCGTACACGGCGTCGGACTCCATCGTGTTTTCGTATCCGACGAGGATCATGAAGATGTTCGGCAAATGCGATGTGAAGTACAAGACCATGGCGCTCAACGCCGAACGCATCAATGTCACGTGGAGCGAGAACAAGCTGGACGCGTACGGCGTGCTCGATTCGTCGCGGGCCGGCAATCCCGATTCGATCAAGCAGCGGTACTCCGGCATGCCCGTGATGGTGGACGGCAGCGAAAAATACGAAGGCTTCAAGATCGCATACAATTTTAAGACGCAGAAGGGACGCATCACGCTCGGTGAGACCGCGAAAGACCAGGGCTACTACTACGGCGAGCACATTAAGAAAATCGAGCCCGACGTTCTCTTCATCGCCGACGGCATGTTCACGACGTGCAGCCTCGGACATCCGCACTATTATTTTTTGAGCCCCGAAATGCGCGTGACGGTGAAGGACAAGATCGTGGCGCGCCCGATCTATCTCTACATTGCCGACGTTCCTCTGTTCGTGCTGCCCTTCGGCGTCTTCCCGAGCCAGAGCGGCCGCCGCTCCGGCATCATCGCTCCCGCCTACGGAGACGACGCGCTGCAGGGACGCTACATTTCGCATCTCGGATATTATTTCGCGCTGAGCGAGTATTACGATCTGGCTCTCTCGGGCGATTGGTATGCAAGCGGCACGTGGCGCGCACGGTCGCACATCCGCTACACGAAGCGGTACGATTTCACCGGAGACATCAACGTCGAATATTCGCGCACGAAGATCGGCGAGCCGATCGATTACAACCGCCAGGACCAGGAAAATTATTACGGGTCCATTCGCCACAGCGAAAATTTCGATCCCACAACGCAATTGAACGTGAATTTCACGTTCGCGAGCAACAATTCTTTTCTGGCGACGAACAATTATTCCCGCCGGCTGGAGCAGCAGATCTATTCGAATGCGACCTTCACTAAATCGTGGGAGGGCACGAACAATCTGCTGAGCGTCAACATCCAGCGTGTCCAGGATCTGGTGCACGGCTCGATCGATGCAACGGTGCCTGTGCTCAGTTTTTCAAATTCGCAGATCTATCCGTTCCGTTCGGCGAAAAAATCGCGCCCCGGCTCCACGGACGGCAATGAATCGAAATATTCGTGGCTCGAGATGCTCGGCATCTCCTATAATGGCACGGCCGAACACATCGAGAAAAAAACCAGGACGTCGGACACGGTGGACTTCACGCGCTACAGCCGCAGCGGCGTGAATCACAATCTCGGATTTTCCATCGCGCCCAAGGCGGGGTTCTTCACCGTCCAGCCGTCGTTCTCGTACCAGGAGCGCTGGTACGATAAGAGCACGACATTCGTCCGCATCGATTCCGCAACACACGCGCCCGTGTTCGAGGACGCCAAAGGCGTAAACGCGCTGCACACATTCAGCACCGGTGTGTCTGTGTCCACAAAGCTCTACGGCATGCTGCGGTCGCCCATTCCGGGACTCGCCGGGTTCAGGCATACGGTAACGCCGTCCCTCTCGTATTCGTACACGCCCGATTTTTCGAAACCGTTCTGGAACTATTACGGCACCTACACCGACGCGCAGGGCGTCCAGCAGAAATACAGCCGCTATGCAGGCGAAGTCTTCGGCGGCGCCCCGGAAGGCGAATCGCAGTCTCTCAGCCTCAGCATCGGCAACCTCTTTGAAACAAAAACGGCGCCGAAAGATACGACCGTGAAGGAACAAAAATACCAGTTGCTCAATGTGAACGCGTCTGTTGCGTACAATTTTGCGGCCGAGCAGCAGCGTCTCTCCCCGCTGAGCCTGAGCTATCGGACCAGCATCGGCGAGATCCTGAGCCTCAGCGGCGCTGGCACATACAATTTTTACCTGTACGACCAGCCGCTCCGAACGCGCGTGAACCGGTTCCTCATCAACAACGGCGGCGGGCTGGCGCAGCTGACGAATTTTTATATCAGTCTCTCGACATCGCTCAGAGGCGAAAAAAAGCGCGCGCAGACCACCGAGCAGGTCAGCGACAGTCTCCGCATCGACGAAAAACGCCGCTCGCTGCAAAGCGGCTTCCGCACCGTCTATGACGAGGACATTCCCGATTTTTCAATACCGTGGAATCTCGCGGCTACATTCACGTTCAACCAGTCGCAGGAGGATCCGCAGCAGATCTTCCGCTCCGCCAACCTCGGGCTCAACGGCGGATTCAACCTCACCGAGAATTGGCGCTTCACGGCGTCGGCCAGTTACGATGTCGTGAGCCGGCAGTTCGCGGCGCCGAGCATCAACATCTATCGCGACCTGCATTGCTGGGAAATGACGTTCAGTTGGCAGCCGATGGGCACGATGGCCGGCTACCGCCTGGAGATCCGCGTGAAGGCCCCGCAGCTGCAGGACATCAAGCTCACGAAGCAGTCGCACTCCAGCGGCTATTATTAAGCGTGCGAAACGATTCACCGCGCCGCAGCGTTAGAGAGAGTACAATTACACGCAGGCACTACTCTCACTCGGTGTCATTCTAAAAGAAGCGCAGGAGCGCACCATACAACGCCCTGCACGCTGCCGATGAATGATGCATTGATGAAAACGCATTCATGTCCAACAGACTTTCCAAAGAAAAATCTCCGTACCTGCTCCAGCATGCAGAGAACCCCGTAGACTGGTACCCGTGGGGAACCGATGCATTCGAAAAAGCGCGGGCCGACGGCAAACCCATCTTCCTTTCCATCGGCTATTCAACGTGCCATTGGTGTCATGTGATGGAGCGCGAGTCGTTCGAAAATCACGACACGGCCGCGTTCTTGAACGAACACTTTGTGTCCATCAAAGTTGACCGCGAAGAGCGTCCCGACATCGATCGTGTCTATATGGCTGCGGTCCAGACGATGACAGGCGGCGGCGGATGGCCCATGTCTGTGTTCCTCACGCCGGAGTTGAAACCGTTTTACGGCGGCACCTATTTTCCTCCGGCCGACATGTATGGCCGTCCGGGATTCCCTTCCGTGCTCGAGCGCATTCGTCAATTCTGGGTCGAGGAGCGAGGGAAGATCGAAGAGTCGGGCGAGCAGCTGCTCGAGGCGCTTCGCGAACAGAATGACGCGGATGGGGAGCGTGTCGAACCGAACGAGCGGCTTCTCGATGCGGCGTTCGAGACCATCGCCGCGAGTTACGACACTGAGCACGGCGGATTCGGACACGGGGCAAAATTTCCGCGGCCCGCGGTGTTCACATTCCTCTTCCGGTACTACAGGCGCACGGGGAACGAGAACGCACTCCGTATTGCGCTCACGAGCCTGATGGCGATGGCCAGCGGCGGCATGTACGATCATCTCGGCGGCGGGTTCCACCGGTATTCCGTCGATCCGCAGTGGCGTGTGCCGCATTTCGAAAAGATGCTCTTCGATCAGGCGCAGCTTGTGCGCGTCTACACCGATGCCTACGCGATCACGCACGATGCGTTTTTTGCCGAGGTCGCCCGCGGCACCATCGGCTATGTGATGCGCGAGTTGACAGACGCACGCGGCGGATTTTTTTCAGCCGAAGATGCGGACAGCCATGAAGACGGTTCGCCGCACGCCGCACGCGAGGGGGCGTATTATGTGTGGACACGACGGGAGATCGATGCTGCGCTCACGACGGACGAATCGCGGATCTTCACTCTTTATTATTCCATCGATGCGCAGGGCGCCGGGCGCGGGAACGTGGCGTCCGATCCGCACGGCGAATTCGGCGGAAAAAATATTCTCTTCGCGCCCCATACGCTTGTGCAGGCGGCGGATCTGTGCATGATGGGCGTTGAGGAAGCCGGTGCGCTGCTTGAGTCGGCACGAAAAAAAATGCTGGCCCTGCGATCCATCCGGCCGCGGCCGTTGCTGGACGACAAGATCATCGCCGGATGGAACGGACTCATGATCGGCGCGCTGGCGCATGCGGCGTCGGTGCTCGGGGATGAACGCTGTCTCACCGCCGCAGTGAGGGCTGCGGAATTTGTTGCGGCTGAGCTTTATGATGGCGATCGAAAGATCCTCTACCGCCGGTATCGCGGCGGCGAAGCGTCGAACGAGGCGCACCTGGATGACTATGCATGCGTGGCCGCAGGTATGCTGGACCTCTACGAGGCGACGTCGGATGGACGATGGAAGGATGTTGCCGTTGCGCTCACGGGCATACAGGAGGCGGCCTATTGGGATTCGGCCGCAGGCGGATTCTATGACACATCGGGGAAAGATCCGTCCGTGCTCGTGCGCATGAAAGAAATGTACGACGGTGCCGAGCCTGCAGGCAATTCTGTCGCGGCAATGAACCTGGTCCGGCTCTCCCGTATGGCCGACACGCCGCGGTATCAGGCGCTTTCTCACGCGACGCTCAGATGCTTTTGTTCTAAAATTCAGGGGATCCCGCACATGATGCCCTTGCTGCTGAGCGCGGTTGACGAATGGCTGCTACAGCCTGAGTCCGCCTGTACAGAAGAATCGTGCGCTGTTCCCCCCTAGACCATACGCAACAGGAAAAAATGCAGGCGGGAGATGAAAAAATGTTTTTTTTTAGAGCCGGCACTTAAAAAGTATTTGCTTTTATTTGAAATTTTACAGAAATTGTTAATTGCACGTCATACTATATGTATAGATGCCGGTAGTTTCAGCGGAATATACTGTGTACAGCGGCGAACATCGATCCTTCCACGAGCGAGGAGAGTACGAGATGAAAATAAAAATGGAATTGAAAGGCGACATTGCGGTCATCGGGCCGAAAGGGTCACTGGTTGGAGGGGAAGAAACGGATGAACTGCGTTCGGCTGTTGCTCAGCTTCTGGAAAAGGGAAACACGAAATTGATCGTGGACCTTGCCCAGGTGGATTATATGAACTCGACGGCAATTGGCGCATTGGTCTCCGCACACACATCATATGCGAATCGTTCGGGGAAAGTCATTCTCTGCAATGTGAATAAAAAAATTACGAATATCTTTGTGGTGACTAAACTTTCGATGATTTTCCAGATCGAGGAAACGCCGGCGGAAGCCGAACTCGCGCTGACGAAATGATCGGCCAAGCATGATAGTTAATTTTTTGTTTTTTTTATCCATTATTTTTTTACAAGGAGCAGTTCTATGAAACAGGGTATTTTCAACACCATGGTCTTTGTTCTCGCTTTTGCCATCGGGTTCACCGTGTATTATACGGTGTTCGGCACCGCACCGAAAGAAAGCATTCTCCACGATTTATTCACTGGCGGTCCGCTTATCGCGTGCTTGATGGCCTTATCCATCATGGTATTGACATACATTGTGGAACGGTTGCTCTCGCTCCGTAAAGCTGCGGGCAAGGCTCCGCTGCCGAAATTCCTGACTGTCCTCGTGAAGCATGTCAACGACGGCGACGTCACGAAAGCCGTCGCGGCGTGCGACGCCCAGCGCGGTTCGCTTGCCAATATCGTTCGCTCAGGTCTGTCGCGTTTCAACGAACTGCGCGGAGAAAAGATGGACAAAAAAGACAAGATGGCCGAAGTGAAGCGCGTCATCGAAGAAGCCACCATGCTTGAAATGCCGATCCTCGAAAAGAATCTTATCGCCCTGTCCACGATCGCCTCGATCTCGACATCGGTCGGTCTTCTCGGAACAGTTATCGGCATGATCCGTGCGTTCGCCGCACTCGCCAAAGCCGGTTCCGCCGATGCGGTCGGACTCTCCAAAGGTATCTCCGAAGCGTTGTTCAACACTGCCGGCGGTATCGCGCTCGCCATTGTGTCCATTGTTGCCTACAACTTCTTCACGACGAAGATCGACGGCATGACGTACATGATCGACGAAGCCAGCAAGGATATCATTGAAAACCTGCAAACCAAAGCCGAATAATTTAAGGTCAAGAGATACTTATGTCTAAAAAACGAGTTGGTGTTAAAGTGGATATGACGCCGATGGTGGACGTCGGGTTCCTGCTGTTGACGTTCTTCATGTTGACGACGCAGTTCAAACCCGAGGACGCTGTCGAAGTTCAATTGCCCGAATCTCATTCGGTATTCAAGCTTCCCGATGCGGATGTCATAACGATATCGATCGGCAAGGACGGCAAAACATTTCTCGGCTTCGATTCACAGGTAATGCGCGGAAACATCTTCGGTGAAGCAAACAAACTTCGCGCCGGCATGGAAGTTCAGCCGGACGTCGATCACCTGGGACAGCTTTTGATCCGCGCTCGCACGATGAACCCGAAATTGAGAACAGTGATCAAATCGGACAAGGATACGGAATATGATGTTGTGGAACGCGTGATGAGCCTGCTTCAGAAGGTCAACATCACACGGTTCAATCTTGTCACGAATCAGGCAAAATAATTGAAGAAGGATATAAATCATGGCTGATGTACAGGCGTCTCAATCGCGCGGAAAACAAAAGCATTCCAAGAAGAAGTCGCATCGTGTCGGTGTACGTATCGATATGACTCCCATGGTGGACGTTGCATTTTTGCTGTTGACATTCTTCATGTTGACGACAACGATGGCGAAGCCCCAAACCATGGAGATCAATCTGCCGCCTGGTGATGCAAATGTTGAAGTCGCAGAATCGAACCTTTTAACGGTGCGCGTAGTTCCCACAGAAAAAGACACAATTTGGATTTATACCAATGTGGGCGTCGACAAACCTGTGAAAATTGAAGGCAGTCGTGCGAAATCGATTCATGCGCTGGGCAAGTTGCTGTTCGACAGTCAAAAAGCCAATCCCAAGCTCATTACCCTGCTGAAGATCGACCGCAAGGCGAAGTATGTGGATATGGTGAACATCATGGACGAGATGAACCTCGCGGAAATAACGCGATTTAGTCTCGCACCGATGGGGGATGTGGACAAAAAAATTCTCGAAAAAATTTAGCACAATAGACAATTCATTGTTGAAGTTAAGGAGTTAATTTATGGCAGGCGCAACAGCAAATGTGAGCGGGCCGTACGGGGTTATTGAGCTGCGCAAGCTCTATCCGAAAAATATCACGCGAGCTCTCATTATCGCCACGCTCATACATTTTGCAGCGATTGGATCGTACTATGTCATGCAGTGGTTGAAATCGGAAGATGAACCCATTTATTCGGCACGCGTCGTATTGAAGTATTCGGACCTCGGTCCGCCTCCGTCGTTGTCAAGCTCTGCGGCGGCGCCCTCGGTGTCTGTTGCGGGTCCTTCGGCGAAACCCACGGTCGGTACGCCTGTTCCGGTGCCGGATGCGGAGATCAGCCCGGAAGCGACGATTGCCACGCAGACGGAAATGGCGAACGTGAGCGGGGCCTCTGTTGAAGGCGCCGCCGGTGCCGGCGGAACCGAGATCACCAATGACATGAAGATCGAAGACGACGGTCCTCCGCCGGATTTCGTGCCGGTGGAAAAACAGCCGGTCCCGATCAAGAATCCCCCCCCGTCGTACCCTGAAATTGCCCGGCGTGCCGGCGTTGAAGGTACCGTGTGGGTGAAGATCTGGGTCGACAAGGAAGGCAAGGCAAAGAAGGCGCAGGTCATTAAATCGGATGCCGAACTGTTCAACCAGAACGCCATCGATGCGGCCTTACAGTGGACGTTTACTCCCGCTGTGATGAACAATGGCCCGGTTGCCGTGTGGGTATCCATTCCCTTCAAGTTCAAACTGAACCAGGCCCGGTAACAGAGTGATGGATCCCAGCAGGCTTGTTATCTACGTCGGATATGCCATGGCAGCAGTATTTTGCTGCCTTGGCATTATTGTTCTATATGGTGGGGTGCCAGGGATCGAGATTCCTCCGTCGCACGTCCGGACTCTGACCGGATGTGCCATGTTGCTGTATTCCGTGTTTCGCTTCATCACCACACGCACCAAAGACAAGCAGAATCATGAGGATAACTCCCCGCTGGACTAATATCATCGTGTTGTGTACGGCGGTCACGAGCCTCTGGTGGAGCGGATGTTCCAAGAGCGGCGAGGGATCGCCCACGAGCGGAAAGGCCACGATCTATGCGTCGGAGGACATCTATCCGGCCATTGAACTGGAGGTCCAGGCGTTCGAACAGCAATACGAGAACGCACGGATCACCCTGCTGACCGCGTCGCCCCGCGAAGCGATTGCGCACCTTGTCAACGACAGCGTCAAACTTGTCATCGTTTCGCGGCAGCTCACCGCCGACGAAGCGGCGGTCATCACGAGCCACTCCATCGCCATCGATTCTGTGCTCGTCGCCTACGACGGTATAGCCGTTATTGCAAACACGGCGAACGCCATGCAACATGTCTCACTAGAGCAGCTCCGCGCTCTTGCCGACGGCAAAAAACCGTCGCTTAAAAGCGTCGGCGGAGCCTCTGCCGACAATGTGATCCTCGCCTTCGGGGGCAGGAACTCCGACATGCGCGAAGAGCTTGCACTGCGACTCATTGCCGGCGCACACTACATCGACGCCATTGCGCCCTGCACGACAACGACGCATGCCGTCGCGTTCGTGGCGGGGCACCCGGCTGCTGTCGGGTTTATCGGGCTCAGCTGGACGAAGCAGCTCCCCGCATCTGTCGCCGTGCTCGCTGTCGGCGATCCGTCATTCAAACGCCTGCCGTATTACGATACGCTGGAATATTTTCCTCCGCATCCGGCACACCTCTACAGAAATTATTATCCGCTCCGCCGTTCCATCTATGTGCTCTCCCGCGGCACTCATGTCAATGTCGACAAGGGATTTCTGGCATTTCTGGCCGGCAGAGAAGGTCAAACTGTATTTAACAAAAATGGATTGGTCCCTGCAACAATGCCTATCCGATTAGTTCCGTAACACTCCTCGTATTTTTTTACCAGAACAAGGTCACTATCATGAAGCATTTCAGCAAAGCCATTTTCCTATTCCTTTTAACTGCGACCGTGTATGCAGCCCAAGATCCGGCGACACAGGGCAGGGATGCTCTCAAACGCAAAGCCTATGACGATGCGGTCAGCGTGCTGAGCACGGCGTTCAAGGCCAGCTCGCGCAACGCGGAAATTTGCTATCTGCTCGGCGAGGCGTACAGTCAGAAGGCGAATTACGATTCGGCCGAATATTTTTTGAACCGCTCGCTCGATCTGAACGACGAATACACTCCTGCGTACATTTCCATTTTTCCAGTACTCGCCAAAAAGAACGCATGGGACAAGCTCAATAAGCGGTTCCTGACGGCGACAAAATACGACAAGAAAAATCCCGCGATCCCCTATGCGCTCGGCATGATCTATCTCGAAGTGGATTCGCTGGACAAGGCGATCCTCAATTTTTCGAGGGCGCGGGACCTGGATGAGAAATATGTCGACACGTATATAGGGCTGGCCGAAGCATACGCAAGGCAGAATGTCGGCGCCATGGCGATCGCCAATTATCAGAAGGCCATCGAAGTGGCCCCGAAAGACCCGAGCGTGCATTACCGCCTCGGCAAATCGTTCTATAAGAACCGCCAGTACAGCGAGTCGGCTAAAGAATTTCAGGAGGCGATCAATCTCGACCCGAAAAACGACGCGGTCATTTACGAGCTGGCCGACCTCTACTACCGTGCAAAACTCTATAAAGAGGCGGCGAAATTTTTCGAAAAATACGTTGCGTTGAAGCCCGATAATGCCGTCGCGACCGACCATTACGCAAAGTCGATGTACAACTCCAAACAATACAAAGATGCTGTGCCCGTGCTTGAAGTGGCGATCAAAAAGAACCCGAAAGTGTTCGACCTGAAACCGATGCTGGCGCACTCGCTCTATGTTGCCAAAGAGCATAAACGGTCGGCGGATCTCTACCAGTCGCTGCCGCCCGATTCGCTGAGCCTCGAGGATTTCATCCGCGTCGGGCGGTCGTCCATGATCCTGAAAGATACGGTAAGCGCCATAGCCGCTTTCGAAAAAGCCGGCTCGCTGGACACCGCATCGGCCGAGGTCTCGGGCGATCTGGCCGCTATCTTCATGGCCAAAAAAAATATGCGGAAGGCCGTCACCTATTACATGCGCAAGTTGAAATCCGAGCCTGAAAATAAGAGCGCCGTCTATTACGGGGCATTCTGTTACAGTGTGCTCGAAAAATTCGACTCCGCCAAAACCTTGTATAAGCGCTTTGTCGAACTTGTGCCGCAAAGCGTCCAGGGCCACATGTCTCTTGCTCAGGCGTATGCAAACCAGGACTCGCTCTCGATGACGAAGAAGGTCTATGCTCAGACGCTGTCGCTTATCGACAGTCTTGCAGAGGCCGATACGCTTGCGGCTGCGAAGAAAGACGAAAAATACGGCCCGCAGTACATCAGCGTCTACCGTACGCTCGGTGTCATGTATTACCAGGAAAAAGACTATCCTGCGGCGATCGCGTCGATCCTCAAGGCGCTCACGTACGAACCGAAGAAGAAGGATGAGAACCTGCACCTCTTCCTCGCCCAGATGTATAATGTGGCGCGGAGTTCGAAAACACTGTCGACCGACGAGGCCGTTGCGTACCGCGACAAGGCAGTGGCCGAATACAGCGTCGTTCTCCAGATCAATCCGAAGAATGCAACGGCGCTCAAAGAGCGCAAACAAATTGTCGATAAGTAAACGCACTGGGCTTGGCAACACACGAATTCATATCCATTTACCATCCACCACACAACGCAAAAGGTGACACTATGACGCAGAGACTCAAGACATTCGTTGCACCGTTGCTCGTTTCCCTTCTGTTCCTCGGATCATCGTTCTTCGTTGCCTCGTGCAGCAAGCCGGCCCCGCCGGAAGTGAAGGGATGGGCGTTCTATCAGGATTCCTACGGCATGGAATTCCAGTATCCCAAAGACTGGCAGGTGATCGACGAGGCGAGCACGATCCGCATCTATCCGTCGCCGGAAGTCGCCCAGCGCTTCGGCCCGCCTCCGCAGGAAGATGCCACCGCCGGCGTCGAGATCCGGTTCGGTTCTGAAAAATTCAAGGCCGTCAACATGGGAACGCTTGCCGCCTACAAGGAAGCCGCGGTCGCCAAGATCAAAGAAGCGAATACACTCGACAAAGAATGGCAAATGACCGTGAAAAATCTGCCGGCTGAGGTGATCTCGTATCACGCAAAGATCAGCTCGCGTACGACGATCTACGGCAAGCGCATCGTTCTGGCGCACGACAGCGCGTTTTACTTTATGAATTTTGAAGCGTTCAATACGGATTACGAAGGATTCCAGCCGTATGTCGATTCAATCATCGCATCGTGGAAACTTCCCAAGCCGAAAGAAAACTACAAGGACCCGAACGCCGCCTCCAAGCCGTCTGCCGAAGTGTCACGGTATCAGAGCGACGTGATCGAGATCCAATATCCGGATAATTTCGAATGCAAGCCTGTGCCGAAAAAAGGCAAGACCGAATTTGCGGTGAACATTGAAGGGCTCCGTCAGGATTGCAACATCACCATAGACGTGTTCCCCGCCGAAAAATTGTCCGTCGACAAGGTGTTCGACCAGAACAAAGGCAAGTTCAATCCGAAATCCACAGGCGACGCAAAGATCGACGGCAATGCCGCTAAATTCCTCGTGACCTCCGTCAATCCCACGATCGACCGCAAGGTGTTCTTCACCGTGAAGAACGACAAGGTCTACCGCGTGATCCTGACATGGTTCAAACCGATGGCCGCAGACTTCCAGCCCGCTTTTGAAAAGGCCGTCGGCACACTGAAGCTGAAATAAGCGCTTCATCCTCCGTTTGTTCTGCACGGGCACGAATGTCATTCGTGCCCGTGCTGTTTTTGTCATGTTGGATGGAATTCCGTATATTGTTTGGACTGCTTGGTGTAGGACCACTCACTTTTTCACAGGATGCTTTGTATGCACAATCTTAAAGATCTGCCGACCGGACCCGACGCTCCGCGCGTTGTCAACGCCATCATCGAGATTCCCAAAGGCAGCCGCAATAAATATGAATACGACACCGCTCTCGGCATCATGAAACTCAGCCGTGTGCTGTATTCCTCCATTCATTATCCAGCCGCATACGGGTTCGTGCCGAGCACGCTGTGGGACGACGGCGATCCTTTGGACATTCTCATCCTCATCAATGAACCGCTGGCAACAGGCGTGTTGGTGGAAGCGAAGCCGATCGGTATTCTGCGCATGCGCGATGAAAAAGAAAACGACGACAAGGTGCTGGCAATAGCGCTCAACGATCCGACCTATCGGTCCATCCGCGACATCAAGGATGTGCCGGAACACATGCTGCTCGAGATCGAGCACTTCTTCCAGACGTACAAAAAATTGGAACACAAACATGTTGAAAGCCTCGGATGGGATAATGTGCTCTCGGCGCAGGATTCCATTCGCCGGTCGCAGGAGTTGTATAAAAAGTCGATAAAAAAACGTTCGCCCAAAAAGTCTTCCGCCCTGTAATACCCGGTGCCCGATTGATGTTTCGAACGGCGCTCACCACTGACCCCGCATGTGTCGCACAGGTCTGTGGTGAGCGCCGTTCGTGCATGGGGCATACCGCGCTTCCCTTGCCGGTGCGACTCTGCCCGTCCGCCGGGAACTTGCACATTATTCTTATGTTTATTAGTTTGATGCAGGTGGGGCGCCTGCTGGCCAATTCGGCTTTTTGACCAACGGGAGGACGTATGAAAAAAATAATTACACTGTGCTGTGTTGTGTCGTTATTCGCCGCACTGACAACGGTGCACGCGCAAGTCAATTACGGCACGCAAGTCCAGCCTATTTTTGATGCACAATGCGGCTGCCATTCTCCATCCTTTTCAGGGTGGGATGTGAGGAGCTACGCAACGGTGATGGCAAGCATCGGCAATCAATACGGAACCAAAATTGTGCTGCCTGGCAACTCGGCGGGGAGTCCGTTATACAATAAAATATTTTCCTCCGCACCGCTCCGTGGAGAGCGGATGCCGCAAGGGGGGCCGTTTCTGACTGCTGCTCAGATCACCCTCATAAAAAATTGGATCGACGAAGGGGCAAAGGAGAAAGTGACCGCAGCGGTGGCGCGGATATCGCCCGGCATTCCCGGAATATTTTCGCTGTCGCAAAATTATCCTAACCCATTCAATCCGACGACGCAGATCACATTTTCGATCGCGGACAGCCGGATGGTCACGCTGACCGTTTTCGATATACTCGGGCATGAAGTTGCAGCACTCGTGAACGGAAGAATGGACGCGGGCACATACACGGCACAGTGGAACGCAGCGGGAATCGCGAGCGGGATGTATCTGTATCGGTTACGCGCGGCTGATCTATCGAATGGGCATCGAAGCGAATTTACCGAAGTGAAACGGTTAGTGGTGCAGAAATAGCGTCCATCATTGCGCGAAACGAGATCCGCGTTCGTGATGCCGGCGTCTTGGTCGTTGCAAGGGAATGGGTGTATGCTCACGGATGCGGAAAAACATTATTTATTGGCAGTTGCTCGTCATGCGCTGAAAGAGGAAGTCTGCGGCAGTGCCGGTTCGGGGCCCGATCCTCTCGAGACTCCGGCATTGATGCAGACCGTGGGGGCGTTCGTGACGTTGAACAGCGGGCGCGAACTCAGAGGGTGTCTAGGGCTCCTCTCGTCGGACCGTCCGCTGGTTGAAACCATCGCGGTCATGGCGCGGCGCGCGGCTTCCGAAGATCCGAGGTTCTCTCCCGTTTCTGCAGAGGAGGTCGATGGCCTGACGCTCGAGCTTTCGATTCTCTCCGTGTTCCGTCCGGTCACCTCGGCGCACGATGTCGTGATCGGGAGGGATGGCCTGCTCATCCAACGGGGAGCGAAACGCGGCCTTCTCCTTCCGCAGGTGGCAACGAAGCACCATTTCACGCCTGAAAAATTTCTTGAAGAGACATGTATCAAAGCCGGCTTGCACCGGCACGCGTGGAAGGATGAGGGAACCGAACTCATGGCATTCACGGCGGAAGTGATAGAGGAGGGTGAGTGATAACGAGCGAAAGTGTGGCCCGAAAAGCAGCCGTCGCGGGCATTTTCTATCCGGGCACAAAAAATCAACTGCAGGCCGAAGTCGCGAATTTATTGCATGGTGCGCCTGTTGCGGACGATGATGGATCGCTTGTCGCGCTGATCGTTCCGCACGCGGGGTACGCATATTCAGGAGCGACAGCGGCGAAAGCATTTGCGCTGATGAATGGCCGCACGATCGATGTGTGCATACTCGTCGGTCCGAGTCATCAGGAATACTTTCAAGGAGTCTCGGTATATCCGGGCAGCGCCTATATGACACCCTTGGGCCGGATAGACATAGACACGGACCTTCGCGACGCGGTGCTCGGCGGTTCCTCCGTTGTGCATGCATCGCTCGAGGGTCACAGAAGCGAGCATTCGCTTGAAGTGCAAATTCCGTTCCTGCAATCGGTCCTGCCGAACGTAAAAATACTTCCTCTTGTCATGGGAGATCAGCACGCCGAGCTCTGCCTTGCGCTGGGTGAAACGCTTGCATCGGCAGCGCGGAACCTGAACGTGGTGCTCGTCGCAAGTTCCGATTTATCCCATTTTTATACGGCATCGGTGGCGCGAAAAAAGGACAGGGAAGTGATCGCTCTTATTGAACAGTACAACGTCCGTGAATTGATGAACCGGCTCGACACCGCCTCGTGTGAAGCGTGCGGCGGCGGGCCGATCGCGGCTGTTATGACAGCCGCTCATCTCCTGGGCGCACACCGCGCATCTATCGTGCATGCCTGTAATTCCGGCGACGTGACGGGAGAAACCCATCGCGTTGTCGGATATTGTTCGGCGGCGCTCTGGAAAAAAACGTGAAGCCATCCATTACGCTCATCGGCGCAGGTGCCGTCGGCACTTCGCTGGCCCTTGCCCTCCGGGCTCAGGCATATCCCATCCGCACTATCGTCAGCCGCTCACGCCTCACGGCGCACACACTGGCCAGACGCGTGGGCTGCAAAACATCCCTCGCGGCGGACGCTCTCCGCCTGCCCCCTGACGGCGTGGTGTTCATCGCGGTTCCGGACGACGCACTGTCCGCGGTCGTCGAACGGCTCTGCGAGGCTCAGACCGGCCGGAGCAGGGCGATTGTCGTCCACACCTCGGGTGCCCTGCCTGGCGAGCTTCTCGGTTCCCTCAGGCAATTCGGCGTCGCGATCGGTTCCTTTCATCCATTGATGCTGTTTCCCCGCGGCCGTTCGACGGGAAAAGAGTTCGCCGGCTGTCCTGTTGCCATCGAAGGAGATGAGCGTGCGACGGCCTCCATGCGCGCGATCGCGCGCACGATCAAGGCGAAGCCCTTTCTCATCCCGCCGGAAAAAAAAACGCTCTATCACGTTGCCGCTGTTTTTGCAAGCAATTATTTCGTAACTTTGTTGTCTGCCGTCGAGCGTACGGGAGCCGCGCTCAATATTCCCCGCGAGGAGATCGCGGCGCTCTTCCAGCCGCTCATCCGGCAGACACTCGATGCCGTGCTTCACTCATCACCTCGCGAGGCGCTCACCGGGCCGATTGCACGGAACGACCGCGATACCATCCGCAGGCACATTGACGCATTGAAAGACCTCGGCGACGAGCAGACGCTCTCGCTCTATATCGAACTCGGACTCGCGACAGCGCGTCTGGCGAAGGAAAAAAATGAAGGCTGATCTCCACACTCATACGTACCTCTGTAAACACGCCGACGGCATCGCCGAAGACTATGTCCGCTCCGCGGTCGACCGCGGACTGACCATGATCGGCTGCACCGACCACGCTCCGATGCCCGACAATTACGATGAAAAGCATCGGATGACGCTCGAACAATTTCACGCCGACTATAAACCGGCCGTTCTGGAATTGCGCGAACGCTTTAAGAACGTCATCGACGTGAAATTCGGCGTCGAAAGCGATTTCTTCCCCGGCACCGAACAATGGGTGCGCGATTTTCACGATGCCAACGACTTCGATTTCGTCATCGGGTCCGTGCACTATCTCGGCGAATGGGGATTCGACAATCCCGTCTTCGTGCACCGGTACGACGAAGAGAATATCGACAGCGTCTATGAACGCTACTTCAATCACATCAGGCGCTCCGCCGAATCGGGACTGTTCGACATCCTCGGCCATTGCGATCTGGTGAAAAAATTCGGCCACCGTCCGACCAAAAATATGGACGAGATCGTGCGCGAGACCATGAAGGTCGTCAAAGCCTGCGACATCGTCGTTGAGATCAATACATCGGGGCTGCGCAAGCCCGTGCAGGAAATGTATCCGAGCGAAGAGATATTGAAAATTATAGGAGAGCTCCATATTCCGCTGACGCTCGGGTCCGATGCGCACATGCCTGAGGATGTGGCCCGCGATTTTGACCGGGCAAGACCGCTCATCGAACGCTACGGCGGCGGCGTTGTGTCCGTCTTCACCAAACGCCAGCGGAGCGAAGTGAGGGTCTCGTAATGCGCCGTGTCGATGTCCGGGTGTACGTGATCGCAGCGCTTGCCGCACTCGCCGCGGGATTGGGTGTGTACCGGGTGCTTCATCCCGGTGATGCCGGCGCGCCGTCGGGGGGCGCGGTGCTTGTGCTGCCGGCCGATATTTCATCGGACCGCATTCGCTCGCTGATCGACACCACGGCACAAGCGCTGGGCGCACCGAAAAAATTCATCGCACGCAGAAGTATCGTCGATTCAGCGCGCGTCGTGCTCGAATCGTCGATCGGCGTGCCTGCGGCATTCGACGAGTTGCATCTGATCACCGTGCTGACGGATTCAGTCCGTACGGGCGGCCTGACGATCACCGCCGCGAAAAATTTGAAGGAAAAAACAACGACGATCCGTTTTTGGAACCGTGACCACGCGTGCATTTATCGATGCATCCTCTATAGAAAGGAATTACACCATTAGCACAAAAGAAGAAATTGCAGTGATGGACAAGATCGTATCGCTGGCCAAGCGCCGGGGATTTGTCTTTCAATCGAGTGAAATTTACGGCGGCCTCAACGGCTGCTGGGATTATGGTCCATTGGGCGTCGAGATGCTCAACAACCTCAAGCAGGCATGGTGGCGTTCCATGACCTTCCGCGACGATGTCGAAGGATTGGATGCCTCCATCCTCATGCACCCGCGGGTCTGGGAAGCGTCGGGGCACGTGGCTAATTTCACCGATCCGATGGTGGACTGCAAGCAGTGCAAGTCGCGCTACCGCGTCGACGTGCTGCTGGAGGAAACATCCGTGAAGAAAAAGAAAGAAATCCTCCGCGCGCTCGAACCGGAGGCGTTCGCCGGCCAGATGCAGGACCAGAAGGTCATCGACGAATTTGCGGCCCGCGCGGCCGTGGACGAGACGGCGGCCACCATCATCCAGAACCTCATGACATGCCCCAACTGCGGCGCGAAGCAGTCGTTCACCGCAGCGCGGCAGTTCAATTTGATGTTCAAGACCTTCGTGGGCCCGGTGGAAGACACCAACAGCGTCGTCTTCCTGCGTCCCGAAACCGCGCAGGGCATCTTTGTCAACTTTCTGAACGTGCAGAACGCGTCGCGGCAAAAAATCCCGTTCGGCATCGCGCAGATCGGCAAGGCGTTCCGCAACGAGATCAACACGAAAAACTTTTTGTTCCGCACGCGCGAGTTCGAACAAATGGAAATGCAATACTTCGTGAAGCCGGGAGAGGAAGACAAGTATTTCGAATACTGGCGCGAGCAGCGCATGCAGTGGTTCATCTCGCTCGGCATGAAGCCCGACGCTCTGCAATGGCACAAGCACGACAAACTTGCGCATTATGCGAAAGCGGCATTCGATATCGAATATAAATTCCCGTTCGGCTGGGGAGAGATCGAAGGCATACACAGCCGCACCAATTTCGATCTGTCGCAGCACGAAGAATTTTCGGGCAAGAGCATGCGCTACTTCGACGATCAGACCAAGGAAAAATACATCCCGTTCGTGATCGAAACATCGGCGGGCGCCAGCAGGTCGTTCATGGCATTCCTGACGGCCGCGTATACCGAAGAAATGGCGCCGACCGGAACCGGCGGCGAAGAGCAGCGTGTTGTGCTGCGTCTCCATCCGAGCCTTGCGCCCATGAAGGCGGCCGTGCTGCCTTTGGTGAACCGCGACGGCATGGACGAAATCGGGCGCAAGCTCACCACCGACCTGCAGCGGTCGTTCCGCGTTTTTTACGACGACAGCGGCGCCGTCGGCCGCCGGTATCGCCGGCAGGACGAGATCGGCACGCCGTACTGTTTCACTGTCGACTCGCAAACGCTCACGGATCAAACTGTCACCGTGCGCGACCGCGACACGATGCAGCAGGAGCGGATCGCTCTCGATGCCGTCAAGTCGTATTTAGCAGACCGTATTCTGTAATATCATCCGCCATCCGGAAGCACGGCCTCGTGTTGTTCTGCCGGATGGCGCATTATGCGCCTCCCATGACGATACAGCAGATATTCATCAATCCCGCGGACGTCCGGCTGCGCGCAGGCTGGCGTATGGCCGCCTTCCTCGGCACATTCATGCTCCTCGATGCCGCGGTCATGTCGGCAGTCATTCCGCTCTTCACGCTCACGGGGATCGACCGTTCGAATGTGGTCATGCTCGGCATCACGTATTTCGTACTGTTCTGTGTCACCTGGGCCGCCTGCACGTTCCTCGAGAAACGGCCCCTGCGCTCTGTGGGACTCGGTGTGCATGACGGCACGGGGAGGGAACTCGCGCAAGGCCTTGCCCTCGGCACGATCATGATGGCGGCAATTTTCGGCTTCAATATCGCGTTCGGCTTTGCATCCTACAGCCTTAAAACCCTTTCGCTGCACGAGGTCATGGCTATGACCTCGTACTGCGTCGCGGAGTTTATGCTGGTCGCCTTCGGCGAGGAACTCCTCTTCCGAGGGTATTTGTTTCAAACATTGATCGAAGGGACCTCGAAACTGATCGCGGTGCTGCTCTTTGCCGTGTTCTTTGCCCTCCTTCATCTGGGCAACCCGGATGTCACCGTGTTTTCGCTCGTCAACATCGCCATCGCGGGCGTCTGGCTCTCGGTCGCGTATTTTAAGACGCGCGGCCTGTGGCTGCCGATCGGCCTCCATTTTTCCTGGAATTTTTTCCAGAGCCATGTGTTCGCATTCCCCGTCAGCGGTTTGAAAATGCACGACAAGCAGCTCGGCGTCCTCTACGATAACGGCCCTTCGTGGCTCACCGGCGGCGCATTCGGTCCCGAAGGCGGCGCCCTTGCGACCGTTGTGCTCATTGCGGGAACTCTGCTGATCTGGTACGCGCCGCAGTTCACTGTCTCTGCCGCCGCGTGGGCACCCGGCCCCGTTCCCGAAGCGGGCCAGATTCTGTCGGCGGAGGCAGCGTATACTCCATTTACCGATGAGACGATTTGAAAATTAAAACGCAGCGCTTACCTAACATACGCGCAGTGCTATGTCCGATGTAATGCACGACGACACCGAAAAAATTGAATCAATGATGAAATATTTTGTCGTGCTCCTGCTCGTTCTTTTGGCCGGAGTATCGCAGGCACGCGCGCAGTGGATCTCGGATCCGGAGTACGAAGTGCACGCACAGCGCGGGATCGCATCGGTGTATAATCTGGAATTCGACAAGGCGGAAACCGAATTCCAATGGTTAACGGCGAAGTATCCCAGTCACCCCTCGGGGAAATTTTTTCTGGCAATGGTGGACTGGTCGCGCATTGTGTTGGACATCGATAACGAATCGTTCGACGAGCGTTTTATCGCCAAACTGGATGATGTCATCGATATGTGCGATGAGATGCTCGACAAGAATGAAGACGATGTGGCCGCGCTGTTTTTTAAAGGCGGCGCCCTCGGCTTTCGCGGCCGCCTCTATGCGCACCGCGGGAGCTGGATGAAGGCCGCCAACGACGGGCGCCGGGCTCTCCCCATCGTTCAGCGTGCGTATAAGATCGCGCCGGATAATTACGATATATTGCTCGGCATTGGAATTTATAATTATTACGCCGAAGTTATTCCCGAACAGTATCCCGTTGTGAAACCGCTCATGATTTTTTTCCCGAGCGGGAACCGCACAAAAGGCATTGCACAGCTGATCCAGGCGGGGCTCCATGCAAAGTACGCCGGCCCCGAAGCAAATTATTTTCTCCTTCAGCTGTACTATTCCTATGAGAAGGACTTCGCCAAGGGCATCGAGATCGGCCGTGCGCTGATGGACCGTTATCCGAAAAACGTGATGATGCACCGGTATCTCGGCCGCTGCAGTATCAGCCTCTCGCGATGGTCCGACACACGGGATGTGTTTCGCGAGATCCTCGATCGCTGCGCCAAGGGTTGGATCGGATACGGCGAGAACTGCGAACGCGAAGCGTTTTACTATCTCGGTGTGAGCGAAATGAATCTCGCACTCCACACCGAAGCTCTGCAGCATTTGTTCCAGTGCGACCAACTCTGCCGCCGCCTCGACAGTAAAAAAGAATCCGGGTTCATGGCCCTTGCAAATTTAAAGATCGGCATGATCTACGATATGCAGATGAGACGGGACGATGCCGTCGGGCAATATCACAAGGTCCTGAAGATGAAGAAATACGAAAATTCATACGATCTGGCTGAACGCTACCTGGCTGCGCCGTGCGTCAAACCGTGACGATGGTGCCGGCGCGGGGAATTTTCATAGAATACATACCGCATGAAGCAGACTCTTATCATCATCGCCGCCGGACTCCTCGCCTCCGCGGCCGAAATCGTCGGCGGCAGCCTGGTCGTGCTCAAAAGCACCATGCCGAAAAAGATCCAGGAATATCTGCTCGCGCTCGGGGCGGGCTTCCTGATGTCGCTCGTGATCGTCGAGCTGATCCCCGAAAGCATTGCGGGCATCGGCACATCGGCGCCCATTTGGATACTCCTCGGATTCAGCGTCATTCACCTCGTGGAACACACCATCGTTGGGCATTTGCATTTTGGCGAAGAGACGCATGACGAGGTCATGATCTCGAAGGTGGCGAGTTATTCGGCATTCGGCGGTTTGTTCATCCACGCGTTCTTCGACGGCCTGGCCATCTCGGCCGGTATGCTCTATAATTTCCAACTGGGGGTGATGATCTTCTTCGCCATCCTGCTCCATAAGTTTCCCGAGGGACTGACGATCGCCTCGATCATGCTGGCGGCGCACCATCCCAAGAAGACGGCGCTCCTTGCATCGGCAGGCATCGGCCTGAGCACAATGCTGGGCATCCTGATGATCTTCTTTCTGAAGAATGTCGACGCGCAGGTCACCGGATTTGCCTTCGCGTTTTCGGCGGGTTCGGCGCTGTATGTGGGCGCCAGCGATTTGATCCCCGAGATCAATCACTCGCACAATCGCGTGATCCCGGTGTTCGTGTTCGTGGGCATGCTGCTGTTTTATATGAGCGCGATGCTCGTCAAGGCGCTGGTGGGTGCGTAAGAGCACGGTGCTGCTGTCACAAATTGATTCCCACGGTGATTCTGCTGAGACTGCCGATGTCGCCGAGCGACGAATAGGCGTAGTCGAAGCGCAATTTTTCAAGAGCGATCCCGCCCCCGAACGACAAGCCCGCCATCCCCGCCGATGTTCCGATCTTCAACTCGCGGCGCCGCTCGTTGCTGTACCCGGCGCGGAATTGTACCGCCTTGCCCAGCTGCAGTTCGCCGCCGAACGAAAATTGTTTGAAGTGATCCCCGAACGCCTCCTGCTTGTCCGTCAGTTTGTGGAACGTAAAACTCAACAGGAACGGAAGATGCTGCGGCTTGATCGTCGCGCCGATCGTGACGTCCAGCGGAAGGGGTTCCTTGGTGCCGTCATACGTGGAAAGCTGCGTGCCGACATTCGTGGCGCTGGCTCCCAGCGTCACCGGATTGTTGCCGGGAAGAACGTAAACGACGCCGATGTCGCCGGCCGCTCCCGTCGATGAATAGTCCGCGATGGATGAATGAATGAACTTTGCCGTCACGCCGCAATACAGATTGTCGTCCAACTCCCGCGCCATGCTGACGGAGAATGCCAGGTCGGATGCCCCGAATGTGCCCAGATACGTCCCATTGTTGTCGTATCGGTCCATCGTGCCGTACGTGTAATACTGAACGCCCGCATGCATCATGCCGACGCCTTCCACATTCTGATTGTACGAGGCGAATCCCGAATTGATGCCCTCGAGATGTCTCGCATACCCGAAGGATGCCTGACTCTCCTTGACTGTTGCAAGTGCCGCCGGATTATAAAATACGGCTGACGGATCGTTAAGGACAGAGACAAAACTTCCGCCCATCGCTGCGGCCCGCGCGCTGACATCGTTGCGTAAAAATTCGTACGTCGTGGTTTGGGCTTTCAGCAATCCCGCCATGCAGGCGAGCATGCAGCACAGCAGTATGTTCAGACGCATTCCCATGCAGTCGATCCTTTCAAAACGTGATAGTACATTCCTGTAAAAGTTACCATATTCGATGCCGAAAAACAAGAATGCTTTCATCTCAATCAAATTATTTCTATTTTCGTATCACGACAATTCAATTCAATAGATGGCGCAATCATGAAGCGAACATTCACTGTCTCTGCCGTTGCCGCGCTGTGTGCTCTTCTCCTGTGGGGGTGCGCGGGCCAGCAGGCACCCGAAGGCGGCCCCGTAGACACGGAACCGCCCGAGATCATTTCCACATACCCCGCGCCGAATACCGTCGACTATCGGGACAAACGCATCGCCTTCGAGTTCAGCGAATATGTCGACCGCCGTTCCGTGGAAGATGCGGTCTTCATCTCTCCGTTCCTGAGCGATATCGAATTCCAATGGAGCGGCCGCGAAGTTGAAATTCTGTTTCACGATGCGCTGAAATCGGCGACGACGTATGTGATCACCATCGGCACCGATGTCAAAGACATCCATAACAATCGGATGGCGCGCGCCTTTACGGCCGCATTCTCCACCGGCAGCGTCATCGACCGCGGCTCCATCGCAGGCAAAGTGTTCGATCAAAAACCCGACGGCGTCATGATCTTCGCATACCGCCTGAACGGGATCCGTCCTGATACGCTGAACCCGTCGACGCTGAAACCCGACTATATCAATCAGACCGGCCGCAGCGGCACATACGCTCTCACGCATCTCGCCTTCGGCACGTATCGGCTCTATGCCATCCGCGACGAATATCATGATCTTCTCTACAATCCTGAGGTCGACGCCGCCGGAACACTGACGCACGATGTCGAATTGACACCGCGCGACTCGCTGCAGACGGACTGCAATTTTACGATCGCGATTGAAGATACGTCCGCTCCGCGCCTCTTCACCGCCGATGCGCCCGATGCGCGGCATCTCGTGCTCAAGTTCAACGAGCCTCTCGATACGGCGTATATCGCACCCGGCATGTTTTCCATTGTCGATACGCTCTCCGGGCGCCCGCTGGCCGTAACGCGCGCCTTCATCACCGATCCGTCGCTGCCGACTTCCGTGACGCTCTTCACCGCGACGCAGGAAAAGGACGCAGGCTATCGTGTGTCGGTGGACGGCGTGGTCGACCGCGCTGCACATGCTGTCTCCGCACTTGCGCGCGCATTGCCGTTCCGAGGCTCCGATACACCGGATACGACGGCGCCGCATCTGCTCATGACAACGCTGCGCGACACCACTGCGCGCATCTTCGTTGGCGCCGATTTCCGATTCGATTTTTCCGATGCGCTGTCTCCCTCCGTTGACCATGCATTCGCATTCATACGGGGCGATACGGCGGACGTTCCCTTCACGCTGCTGCATTCATCGAGTGCGGGCGTGACGCTGACACCCGTACGCGAGCTTCTTCCCAAAGCCCGCTATGCGGTCCGGCTGCGCATGGATTCGGTCAGGAGCATGTCCGGACGCGGACTGAGAGACAGCCTGCGTGTCTTTCATTATACAACGATCGATCCGGATAATTTCAGCAGCATCGACGGCGCCGTGCTGAATCCGATGTTCGCCGATACATCGACGGTCATCGCTGAAGCGTTGACTGTTGTGGAAAAACCGGGGAAGGTGCCGCGTTGCGTGGTCGGAAAGGATAAGTCGTTTTCGTTTCCGTTATTGCAAGAGGGATTGTACTCGATCCGCGTATTCAGCGATCATAACAGGAATGGACAACTCGATGCCGGGCACGTCTTCCCGTTCAGGGCGTCTGAACCGTTCGTTATCGGCCGCGATACGATAAAAGTGCGCGCCCGCTGGCCTGTTGAAGGCGTCGTCATTCGATGAGCCCATGCGGCACGGCCTGCGCCAAGCGCCGGGACGTTCACCGTGCAAGCGCACTGTCGATCATCTGGGGCAGGGGCATGCGAGGAGGCAGATGCAGAATCACCCTGTCCGGAACCAGCCATGCGCCCGGATATCCTTTCGATTGGACCTGCTCCAGCGCTCTTTTTGCTTCAGACCGCGATTGAAAGTCACCGATCCTCACCCGATACGTCGGTGAATCGAACATCACATATACCCACCACGTATCAAATGCCGCAAGCAGCGCATTGCGCACCGATGCCGATTCCTCGTAACTGTTCGTATTGATCGCCTGGACGCGGAACCCTTGAACCGTCTCGGGCGCCGCAGCGGTGACATGGTTCACATAGACAGGCGCATGCGCCGCCGATGCAGGGAGCTGGACAGGCGCATCGTATGTGGATGGACGGAAGGAGCGCTCGTAGAAGAGTATCTTCTCGGCGCGCCTCGAAAGTGAATCGCCTGGCGCGCCCGGCGCTGCGTGTGCGATGGCGGCATCCGGCTCCATTACCGCCGCTCCACAGAGTGCCGCGCCTGCGGCAAGAGCGAGGACCGCAGCGATATGCCGTACATGGCGTGTCATTCGGTTCTCCGTACGACCCACGCGTGCTCATACTCCTTCGGAAATTGCTCCTTCATCTTCGCGGCAAATTTCAGCGCTTCGCGCTGTGTGGCAAATTTTCCTATGAATACCCTGTAGAGTTTCAAGGCATCGTCGAAGACGAGCGACGCCGGTGCGTTGTATCGTTTCCCGAGCACGGCTTTCGCCCGCAGCGCGTTGGTCTCTGCTTTGAATGCTCCGATCTGCACACCGAATGATGTCGCCGCCGGTGCGCGCCGCTGCACGATGACCGGAGTATGTTCGGGACGGCGGTTCTTCTGAGCCGATTCTACTTCGATGGTGTCTTCTTTTGTTGTGAATCCCTGCCTGTTCGTCTGCCCGGACACGGCCGGCATCACGGCAGGGGGAACGACGGTTGTCGTATCCTGCCTGACGGCGGACTGTTTCTGGTCTTCGTCACCGAGTTCACTCGATGCAGTGCATCCGCCGAGCAGCGCGCTCACGATGAGCGCACACACGTACAGCATAACCGGTTGTGACTTCATAAGTGTTGTCCGTATGATTCCCGCATAAATCCATGATGATGCTATACTCCGTATGGCACCCAGATGTTCTTCACCTGTGTCGATTTCAGCAGCAGTTTTTCGGTGCTCATGGATTTCCACTGTACCGGTTTTCCGTTGGACACCCAGGTCTGCTTCATGTTGCTGATGGAGGCTTCTTCCACGACCTTGCTGCCTCCGGCCGTACCGAAGAACCAGACCGCATCGACATCTTCATGCGCACCCAGTTCTTTGGCCAGCGCTTCCGGATTCTGCGCGGTCAGCATGTTGATGACGCCGGACGGGATATCGGAATGCTGAATGGTCTGTACCATGTCCATTGCGGTCAAGGCGTGTTTGCCGGAAACGGCCACCACGGTATTTCCCATCGCAATGGCCGGCGCAAGGATGGACACCAATCCGAGCAGTGGCGAAGCGTCAGGGGCACGCATGCCGATCACACCGAGCGGTTCGCGAAGTCCCACCACCATCCGTCGTCCGAGGACCGGCTGCACCGTGCCGCCGAATTTATCGGCGTACGCCGCAAAATCGAACAGACGGCTCACAGCGAGGTCCACTTCCGTCTCAGCTGCTGCAAGCGATGAGCCCGTTTGGGCGGCGATGCCTGCTGCAAAGCGCTGCTTTTCGGCCGCGAGATTTTCAGCCCAGAAATAGAGGATCTGCGCGCGCAGATGCGCCACCGAATCGAACCAGGATGGAAAAGCAGTGCGCGCCGCTTCAACGGCATTGCGGAGATCTTTTCTGCTCGCATCTCCCACAACCGCCAGCAGATCGTTCGACGGAGAAGTGACGGAGAAACTTCCGGCGCCGTCGGGACGGGCCAGCTTGCCGCCGATGAGAAAGCGGAACGTCCTGTCGACACCCCAAGGGCGGTCCACAGACAGTGGTGCAGGGGCCGGAGCCGGGATGACATCGGCGGGGATGTCGCCGTGCGGTGCTTCCACCAGCACATCATACATCCCTTCGCGTCCGCCTTCGCGTCCGTACCCGCTTTCCTTGTATCCGCCAAAACCCGCGGCGGCATCGAAGAGATTCGTCGAGTTGATCCAGATCGTTCCCGCTTTTACTTTCCGCGCCACATCCATTGCGGTGTCAATATCCTGCGACCAGATAGACGCCGCCAACCCGAAGCGCGTGTTGTTGGCGAGCTGCACGGCTTCTGCAGGCGTGCGGAATGTGAGCGCGACCAGCACCGGACCGAATATCTCTTCCTGTGCGATCGTATGAGACGGCTCCACGCCGGTGAAGAGCGTGGGCTTTAAAAAATATCCTTCCTTCGGACACATGACATTCTCGGGCTGCCACATCGCGGCGCCCTCGTTTGTGCCGAGTTCCATCATGGCCGTAATTTTTTTGAACTGCTCTGCATTGCTGATCGCGCCCATGTCCATGGTCTTGTCCAGCGGATTGCCGACGCGCAATTTGCTCATGCGCCGCTTCAGACGCTTGATCACGTCATCATGAATTCCTTCCTGCACCAACAGGCGCGATCCGGCACAGCAGACCTGCCCCTCGTTGAACCAAATGCTGTTGACGATCCCTTCGATGGCCGAATCCAGATCGGCATTTTCGAAGACGATGAACGGCGACTTCCCGCCGAGCTCCATCGTGAGATGCTTCTGCGACCCGGCTGTTCCTTTTCTGATGATGCGTCCGACGTCGGTCGATCCGGTGAATGTGACTTTCCACGGAACCGGATGTTCGTACATCACCGTCCCTGTCTTCGAATCACCGGTGAGAATATTCACCACGCCGGGGGGGAGCTTCACTTCATTCATCAGGATGTCGGCGAGCAGCAATGCCGTCAGCGGCGTCGACTTCGACGGCTTGAGGACGATCGTATTTCCCGCGGCAATGGCGGGTGCGATCTTCCATGCCAGCATGAGAAATGGAAAATTCCACGGAACAATCTGCGCGATCACTCCGCCGGGACGGTATCCCGAAAATTCCCGCTCCATGGTCTGCGCCCATCCGGCATGATAATAAAAATGCCGGATGACCACCGGAACATCGATGTCTCTCGTTTCCCTGATCGGTTTTCCGTTGTCGAGCGATTCCAGCACCGCGAACAATCGCGCATGTTTTGCAATGGCGCGTGCGATGGCATACAGGTACCGTGCTCGCCGATGTCCGGAGAGTGCGCTCCACTCCGGGAATGCATGTTCGGCGGCGTTCATTGCCGCATCCACATCTTCCTGCGTTCCAAGAGCGATGTCCGCTAGCGCGTCGTCATTTCGCGCCGGGTTGAAGGTCTTGAAGTATCCGCGCTTTTTCGGCTGCCGCCATGCTCCGTCGATATAATGTGAAAATTTCGAACCGTTGGTGCTCAGCCATTCGCGTGCCTTGGTGTCCGATTCAGGCGCCGGTCCGTAATCTAATGTATCAATGAGAGAAGAAAGTTTATCACGATTCATGGTCATGTCTTTCGAAAATAAAATGGTGAGCTGAAGAGAGCCGCCAGGGCCTCATCGATCCCTATGTGATGTCCTTGGCAAAAAAAAAATTGAGCGCACAGGGATCATGTCGCGTGTTATCCCATCGGATGATATTGCGCGTTGGCATACCGGCCGAATGCAAGGTGTCGAAGCTGGCGCTCGATGTCGGTCAACAACCCGCTTGCGCCCATTCGGAACAGCTGCGGTTGTGTATACTCCGGACCCAGTTCTTCGAGCATGAGCGTCAGCCACAGCATTGCATCTTTCGCCGTGCGGATCCCGCCCGCCGGTTTAAACCCGATCTGCTTTCCCTTCACCATGCCCATGTCGTGAAACCGTCGTATCTGACGGACCATGATCAATCCAACCGGCAGCGTTGCATTTGTCGGCTCATAGCCGGTCGAGGTCTTGATGGTGTCCGATCCGCCGAGAATCGCCACTGCGGACGCCGCGGCGATATTGGCGAGTGTTTCAAGATTTCCAACGCCCAGAATCGTCTTCAGCTTCGCTCTGGTGCCGCACATTTCACGGCAGGCGACGATCTCATCGTAGAGCGATTTCCATTTCCCGGTGAGCACCTTCTCGCGGCTGATCACGATATCAATTTCGGTCGCTCCGGCTTTGATGGCCATGTCAATTTCGGCAAGCTTGATCTTCATGAACGTCTGCGCGGCCGGAAAGCCGGTCGCCACAGAGGCGACCGGAATGCGTCCATGCAGCGCTTCCACGGCCGTCTTGACCTGGGCGGGATACACGCACACCGCCGCCGTTGTGAGCGGCTGCATGGCGACGCCGAGGGCGGCAATGATTTCCTGTTCCACGGGCGCCAGCGCTTTTGCGCACAGCCGCGCAACCTTGCCCGGCGTATCGTCGCCTGAGAGCGTGGTCAAATCGATGCAGCGGATGGCGGTGAGATACGCGGCCGCCTGGGCTTCGACCTTGAATGTCCGCCGCGTGCCGAGCTCTGAGGCTCTGGCTTCGACCGCGCTTCGGTTCACCCGTATCGATTGGATGAGGCCGGCGTCGAATGGAAGCGGCGAATGTACCGCAAAGGCCGCGGCCTTGGGTGCGCCGGGACGTTTGTTCTCTTTTATCATGAAGCCTCGTGTCGTTTCGTCAAGAGCACTCCGGCAACAGCGAAATGCGTTGGTTTAGGGGGATTAATTTTTGACAACTGCTCACCATGCTACACAATCAATAGACATTCTGAAGGAGCTTGAGCGACTGAAGAATCTTGCCGGCTGCTCACACGATGCAAGATTCTTCGCTTGCGCTCAGAATGACAGAGTACTGGTGTCGTAGGCATGAAGATTCTTGGCGCAGCCAAGATGAAACCTCAGGATGACAGAGTACTTATGCCATAGAGCATGAAGATTCTTGACTCTGTCAAAACGAGAACCTCATGATGACAGTGTTTTCCGAGCGCGCTGAGAAATCATGCTTGCGATGTTGCTCTTGCGGGCCCGGCTCTCTCAGTTACGCCTGCAGCTGCTCGAGGCTTGCCGCGAGCTTGCCGATGGTTTGCGAAAAATTCTCAAGCTTGTCGTTTTCTTTTTGCAGAACGTCCGCCGGCGCCTTCGAAACAAAGGTTTCATTCGAGAGCTTTGCCTGCACGCCTTTCAGTTGACCCTGCAAGCGCGCAATTTCTTTTTCAAGACGGCTGCGCTCGACCGCAAAATCGATGAGCCCTTCAAGGGGCACAAAGACTTCCTGGCCGCTCACCACCGAGCTTGCCGAATATCCGGGCTTGGCCAGCGCAATGCCGGCGGTGACCGCGTCGGCGCGCGTCATTTTTTGTATCGCCGCCGCGTTGTCTCGGAGCACGAGGGCTTTCGCTTCGTCGCTGCAATTGACGACGATCGAAATGCCCTTCGTCGGTACCAGATTCATTTCGTTGCGTATCGTGCGCACGGCGCTGATGACGTTCTGCAGAAATTCCATCGAGCGCTCGGTGTCCGTATCGATCGCGCCTTCGTCGCAGACCGGAAGCGGCGCGATCATGATGCTCTCGCCGTTCTTCCGCTCAGTGAGTCCCTGATAGAGCTCTTCGGTGATGAACGGCATATACGGGTGGAGCAGCTTCAGCGTCTCTTCATAGATCGTCAGCGCGCGCGTGATGATCGCATATTTTTCCGCCGGGTTCGTCGACGCCTGTATCCGGTTCTTTGCGAACTCGACATACCAATCGCAGAAGTCGTGCCAGAGGAAATCGTAGACGATCTTCACCGCTTCGTTGATGCGGAAATTTTCCATCGCCGACGTCTGGTCCTTCACGGTGCTGTTGAAGCGCGAGATGATCCAGCGGTCCGAAAGATCGGCGGCCGACGAATCGTCCGCCGCAGGGATCGGCGCCGACCCGGCTTCGGCAAGGATCGCCTCTTTGTTCATGAGCAGGAAACGGCCCGCGTTCCAGATCTTGTTTGCGAAGTTCCGTCCCATCTCGCACTTCTCGTTCGAATACATCACATCCTGTCCGAGCGGCGCGAGGTAGAGCACCGTGAAGCGAAGCGCATCGGCGCCGAATGTCGCGATGACGTCGAGCGGGTCGGGCGAGTTGCCGAGCGACTTGCTCATTTTCCTGCCCTGGGCGTCGCGTATGATGCTCGTGAAATACACGTGCTTGAACGGGATCTCTCCGCGGAATTCGAGTCCCGCCATGATCATGCGCGCAACCCAGAAGAAGATGATGTCGGGACCCGTGACGAGCGTGTCCGTGGGATAAAAATATTTCAGGTCTTCATTCTCTTCCGGCCAGTTGAGTATCGAGAACGGCCAGAGCCACGACGAGAACCACGTGTCGAGCACGTCTTCGTCCTGGCGCAGGTCTTCCATGCGCAGCGCGCTGTTTTTCGCCTGCGCTTTCACGAGCGCTTCCTCCTTCGTGAGCGCGACAACGATGCCGCCGTCGGGAAGGTAATACGCGGGGATGCGATGGCCCCACCAGAGTTGGCGCGAAATGCACCAGTCGCGGATGTTCGTCATCCAGTGCTCGTAGACCTTCGTCCACCGTTCCGGATAAAATTTTATTGTCCCGTTCTGCACAACCTCCAGCGCCGGGCCGGCCAGCGGTTTCATTTTTACGAACCATTGGTCGGACAAGTACGGCTCGATCACCGTGTCGCACCGGTAGCAATGGCCGACGCTGTTCGCATGGTCCTCCGTCTTGGCGAGCAGTCCGGCTTTGTCAAGATCCCGCAGCAGTTCGCGCCGGCATTCGTACCGGTCGAGCCCCTGGTATTTTTTCGGCACGTTCATGTTCATTGCGCCCGAAGTATCCATCACGATGATCTGCTCGAGGCCGTGCCGCATGCCCATCTGATAATCGTTCGGGTCGTGCGCGGGGGTCACCTTCACGGCGCCGGTGCCGAAGGAGGCGTCCACGTAATCGTCTGCGATGACCTTGATGGTGCGGTGCGTCAGCGGCAGCACGATGTTCTTCCCGATCAAATGCGTATACCGCTCGTCTTTCGGATTCACGGCAACGGCGCTGTCGCCCAGCATCGTTTCGGGACGCGTGGTGGCGACGATGATAGTTTCGTCGGACCCCTCCACGGGATACGTGATATACCAGAGATGCCCCTTGCTGTCCACAAAATTCACTTCGTCGTCCGACAGCGCGGTGTGATCTTTCGGGCACCAGTTGACGATGTATTTGCCGCGATAAATGAGATCCTTCTCGAACAGACGGATGAAGACTTCCTGCACTGCCTTGGACAATCCCTCGTCCATCGTGAAGCGCTCTCGTTCCCAATCGCACGATGTGCCGAGCTTGCGCAGCTGCCGGATGATTGTGCCGCCGTACTGCTCTTTCCATGCCCACACCCGCTTTAAAAATTCCTCCCGCCCGAGCGCCCGGCGTTCGATGCCCTCTTTACGGAGCGATTTTTCGACGACGTGCTGCGTTGCGATGCCGGCGTGATCGGTGCCCGGTATCCAGCATGCCTCGAAACCCTGCATCCGTTTCCACCGTGTGAATGCGTCCTGCAGCGCATTGTTCAACACATGCCCCATCGTCAGTATGCCGGTGATATTGGGCGGAGGGATGGCGATGGTATACGGTTTTTTTTCGGCATTCACGCGCGCATGGAAGAGATCGTGCGATTCCCAGTAACGGTAAATTTTATCTTCGACGTCTTGCGGCGAATAGGTTTTGGAGAGTTCAGGCATGGAAAAAAATATTTTAAGAATGAGAAACAATGCACCGGCTGCGGCATTCAGGAAGGCCGCTGCCGAACTGAAGAGTAAAATATACTGCTTTTGACGTACAATGTAAATGAATGTTCGCGTGTCTCACCGTTCAAGCGCGAGACTGAGTGCCGTGGTTAATTTGAGGACGTCCTTGTTGTTTTTTTCCAGCCGGACACTGATGATGCGGACAATGTTCTTGAGTATCGTATAGCCGATCCTCGTATCGCTCTCGGCAAGCCGGAAGAATTCCTCCTTCGTGATGACGGCAATATCGCACGGCGTCAGGGCGACGATGCTGGCGGTCCGTTCGCTCCGTTCGTCGAATAACCCCATCTCTCCGAAGAAGGCATAATCGTTTGCCGATAATTTCTGAAGCATTTTGTCGCGCTGATCCAACCCGCGGCCCGCGATCTTCAAGAGCAGCGTCTTGGACACTTCGACCTCGCCCGAGAGCAGGATGAACATGTCGGTCCCGTTTTCATGCTCTTTGATGATGGATGCGCCGGCATCCACGGACTGCACCGTCATGATGCGCATCACCTCGGCCAGCTGCTCGTTTGTCAGTCCGGTGAAGATCGGGATCTTCCGGAGAAATGCAATATCGATGGTGTTCATGGGTGTCATGAAATTGTTCCCAGGACAACGGCTTCGTCGCCGCTTTGCAGGATGTACTCGAAGGGCGGATTCACCGTGATGCGGGCCCCGGAGCGTTCATCGACATTGATGCCGGCTTCCTTGAACTTCCGCTCGATGAAGGCGTCGATGGCGGAGGTGTCGTGAAGGAGAATGTCGCTGAGGCTCATCGCCCGCTGTTCGGTGACGATGCCGAGCACCGTGTAGTTGCGCTGCTGCTTGAGGCGGATAAAATAGTCGCCGAAGGTTGTGCCGACGAACTCGGCATCGATCGGGATCGTCTGAATGTCGTTGTAATGATTGAAGTTCATCATTTCCATGGCCACTTGCGGCGAACCCGGATTGAGGATCTGATTGGCAAGGAAGAACCCGATATGCTGGTCGCTCACGACAACGTCGTCGGCGCCCGCGCGCTTGATGTGCGGCAGATTCTCGCGGTTGACGATGTAGCAGTACGCCTTCGTGTGCGGATTCAGGGACTTCACCGTGAGCAGCGACAGGAGCGTCTTATCGTCATTCATCTGGCCGGTGGCGGAGAGCGCGTCCGGAAGGATCAATGCCGCCGAGGCCTCTGCACAGTTCGCCCGTTGAAGGATCGCCTCCCGCGTGTGGTCTCCGCGCACGAAGCGCACGTCGAGATGGTGAAATGCGCCGATGAGCGATTCGATCCGGTCCGCGGGCGCATCGTTCACGAGGACGACCTGCTGCATGGCCTTCCTCTGTCCCTGTTTGCTGAAGATGGTCAGCAATTCTTCGATGTGAATATTCCATCCGCAAATCAGCAGATGGCCGGTAAAGGTGATGTCTTGCAAGCCCTGACTCTCCTTTATTTTTCGTGCAATGAAGACGGAAGAAATTGTCGCCGTGAAGAGCGAGATGAGCACGATGCCGCTCACGATCGTCACCGAGCCGACGATGCGCCCCGCAAACGTTCGCGGGACGAGGTCCCCGTAGCCGACGGTGGCCACGGTGACGATTGCCCACCACACGGCGTCGCCGAAATCGGAGAACTGGCCGCTGTTGGCGCGGCTTTCGGACACGAACGCCAGGTATGCCATCGCGTTGATGACAACGATGATCGCGATCGTGATCTGGAACAGCCGGTTTGTTTTCAGCAATTTCAGCGCCAACGACGGCGATGGAAATGTTTTCATGGCCACACTCGAACTCTAGTGAACGCGGTGATGAAGTGAGCCGATGCCGCCGATCGACGCATCGATGATGTCGCCGGAACGCACTTGTCCGACTCCTTCCGGAGTGCCTGTGTAAATGATGTCGCCTTCGGTGAGCGTGAAGATGGTCGATAAAAACGCGATGATCGTATCGATCCTGAAGATCATGTTCGCGGTGGTCGAATGCTGGCGCACCGTTCCGTTGACGCTCAGCGTGATCTCGAGCGCGTGCGGATCCGGCACGGTGCCGGCGGCTACAAACGGGGAGAGCGGCGCAGAGGTGTCGAAGCCCTTCGCGATCGTCCACGGATGACCGGCGCGTTTGGCCTCGAGCTGAATGTCGCGGCACGTCATGTCCAGACCGACCCCGTACCCCGCCACATACTCATACGCCTCGGCCGGGGGGATGTTCTTTCCCGTTTTTCCAATGAGCACCGTCAGTTCGACCTCGTGGTTGACATTCAGGGAACCCGGAGGCATCACGATGTCCTCCCCGTTGCCGATGACAGCGGAAGATGGTTTTAAAAAAATGATGGGCGCTGCGGGCGCGCTGCTTCCCATTTCTTTCGCATGCTCGGCATAATTTTGTCCGAGACAAAAAATTGTATTGATGCGGACTCGTGTGTTCGTCGGCGTGAGAAGTGCAACGCTCATGGTGATCCCTTCGGTTCGTATGGTAAAAATATAATCAGTTAGAACTATTTAAGCAACAATAGGAATTTCGTCGTATATTCAGACACACCTGCCACGCATTTCACTAAGGGACCAGACCAATGGGAAAGACATACAAGAAAGCCGGAGTGGATATCGACGCCGGAGAGGAAGTTGTGCGGCGCATCAAGTCGACCGTACGCTCCACATTCACCAAGAACGTCCTGACGGACATCGGCATGTTCGGGGCGTTTTACAAGGCATCATTTCCTGCGATGAAGCAGCCGGTGCTCGTCTCGAGCGTGGACGGAGTCGGCACGAAACTCAAGATTGCGTTCATGATGGAGCGGTACGACACGGTGGGGCAGGACCTGGTGAACCACTGCGTGAACGACATCGCCGTGTGCGGCGCCGTGCCGCTGTACTTCATGGACTATTTCGCCACGGGATCGCTGTCTCCCGACATCGTCGAACAGGTGATCAACGGCTTCGCCAAGGCATGCAGGGAAAACGGGTGCTCGCTCATCGGCGGCGAGACGGCCGAAATGCCGGGCTTCTATTCGAAAGGGGAATTCGACATTGCGGGCATGATCGTGGGAGCGGTGGACCAGAAAAACATTGTGAACGGAAAAAAGATCGTCCGGGGGGATGTGCTCATCGGGCTTCCCTCCACCGGGCTCCACACGAACGGGTACTCGCTTGCGCGCTATGTGCTGATCCCGAAATTCTCGCTGAAGAAACGCATCGCGGAATTGGAACAACCGCTCGGCGATGCGCTGCTCGCCGTGCACCGGTCGTACCTTGCGCCGATACAGGCGCTCGTGAAGAAACATCTTGTGAAGGGCATGTCGCACATCACCGGCGGCGGCATTGTGGGAAACACCATGCGCATCGTGCCCGAGGGACTCAGCCTGGCCGTCGATTGGAACGCCTGGGAACGCCCGTTCCTGTTCACGCTCATACAGCAATCCGGAGACGTGCCCGAGGAAGATATGCAGAAAGCGTTCAATAACGGCATCGGGATCGTGTTTGTTGCCGCGAAAAAAGACGCAGACCGGGTCGTGAGCACGCTTCGCGCTGCGAACGAAAAGCCGGTCGTCATGGGAGAGATCGTCTGATGGAACACGAATCCTCCCGGTCGATGCTGCGCTCGTTCCCGCGCGTGTTCTGGGTCGCCAACGTCATGGAGCTCTTCGAGCGCGCGGCGTACTATGGAATGAACTCGGTGCTGGCCGTGTACCTCAGCAACACTGTCGCCAACGGCGGCCTCGGATTTTCGGAGCAGTCCGTCGGCTTCATGCAGAGCATCGTCTATGCGCTGACCTATGTCGTTCCGATCCTGGGAGGCGCGCTTGCCGACCGCTATGGGTACAGGCGGATGCTCATGGTGGCCTTCTCGTTCCTGACCGCCGGGTATTTTATCGCGGGCAATATGAGCGCCTATGCCGCGGTCTTTTCGAGCCTGCTGTTCATCGCCGTCGGCGCGGGACTTTTCAAGCCGATCATCTCCGGCACGCTCGCGCAGTCGACCAACGAGGAAAATTCAGGTTTCGGTTTCGGCGTATATTACTGGATGATCAACGTCGGCGCCTTTCTCGCTCCGCTTTTGGTGAGCTACCTCAAGGGATTCTCGTGGAGCTACGTCTTCATTGCATCGAGCGTGTATTGCGCCCTCATGCTCATTCCCACCGTGTTCATCTACCGCGATCCGGCGCGCACATCGCCCGTAAAATCCCTCCGGGCCGTGCTGCGGAGCGCGGCGCTGGTGCTGGGCGACGCCCGGTTCATGCTCATGATCTTCGTCTACTCCGGATTCTGGATCCTCTATTATCAGAACTACGGATCGATCCTGTGGTTCCTCCGCGATTTCGTGGACGCGGGCCCCGTCAATGCGTTTTTCAGATCGTTCGGCGTTCCGCTGGACTTCGGCGCAGAACACGTGACCGTGGTCAATGCCGGCATCATCATCCTCTTCCAGGTGCCGGTGAGCCGCATCGTGAAACATGCGAGGCCGCTGCCCACCATGATCGCCGGTATGTTCATCGGCGCCGTCGGGTTTCTGCTTCTCGCCTCCGCCGTCAATATATGGATCTTCATCGCGGGCATCGCCGTCTTCTCGGTTGGCGAGATGACCGCCCATCCGAAGTTTTACAGTTATGTCGGACTGGTGGCGCCTGCGGATAAAAAAGCGATCTATATGGGGTACTCGTTCCTCTACGGCGTGATCGGCAGCCTCATCGGCTCGAATCTCGGCGGCGTCATGTATGAAGCAATGCTCAAACCGGTCATACACAGCGCCGGCGCGGCAGCCGTCTCGCGAACATTCTGGCTCATCTTCGTGGCGCTCGATGTCATCGGCGCGATCGGGCTGCTCGCCTACAACCGGGCATTTGCTCTGGACACGCCGAAGGCGAATGCCGACGCCCGGAAGATCATGATCGGCATCTATTGCATCCTCTTGGCCGCCGGCGCCTGGTTTTTTGCGGTCTCGATGCTGGGACCCGACATTGCCTACAAAACGCTCGTTCAGGCGAGCATCATGGTGCTGATCGGCATCGGAGGGCTCGTGGTGAGTTTTACCCGCCGATAAGACCGGGCTAAAAAAAAATAGAGAATATTGAAAAAAGAATGTTGACATTACAAAAATTATTCGTATATTTATTGGCTCTGACGGTGTATAATTTTTAATGAAATTACGTTGATCGTCGATTTCACGCCGTTTTCGAGATATCGTGAATTGCTGGCGTAGCTCAGCTGGTAGAGCAGCTGACTTGTAATCAGCAGGTCATCGGTTCGAGTCCGATTGCCAGCTCACGTTGGGTAGGTAGCGAAGTGGTTAAACGCATCAGACTGTAAATCTGACGGCTACGGCCTTCGGAGGTTCGAATCCTTCCCTACCCACAGAGGGTCACCGTGTTGTGGGTTGACAGAGTGTGATGCTTGCATAGCTCAGTCGGTAGAGCACTTCCTTGGTAAGGAAGAGGTCATCGGTTCAATCCCGAT
>CAISDA010000021.1 GCA_903884005.1 uncultured Ignavibacteriota bacterium
CAACCCTTTTTGCATATATTGATGAGACAAAAATTTGTATACTTACTTAGCTCACTATCACAAGGGCGAGGGAGACAAATTTATGTCATCAACAACAGTAGAGTTCATGCCACAGTCGACAGAAACGACTGGAGGCCGTAGGCCGGAAGGAGTTTCTGTCGACTCGGGTGCACCGAATACGGGGCACCCAAGCTCTGAAGTTCCCGTCGGCAAAAAGCGCCGTAACTTGACGGCAGCCTATAAGATTCGTGTCTTGGAAACTATCAAGTCGCTCAAAGATGAAGGCGGTCCGTCGATAGGTTCATATCTACGGAAAGAAGGTCTGTATTACGCGGCCGTCCGTAAATGGGAGAAGCAATATGAACGCGGCGATCTGAGCGGCGCGCACACCAAAAGTAAAGGCAAAGCGGCCGGCTCACTACAGCTTGAGAATAACAAACTTCGCCGGAAATTGGCGTCGACGGAAAAACAATTGGAACAGTCGAAAATAATCATCGACATCCAAAAAAAAATCTCAAAATTACTGGGGATCGAACAACCCGAGTTCGACGAGACGACTTACGAGCTCAAATCACCGAACTCTCAAAAGAAATCCCTATAGCAATTTTGTGCAGTGCTCTTGAAGAACCGCGGGCGACATATTACCGGTCGATTAACACCGATGAAAAAATTGTAACTTCCCGCATCAGTCACCGAAAGATACCGGAGACTGAAGAGCAGGTTATCATGGATGAACTCAACAGTGATCGGTTTTGCGATCTGGCTCCAGGAGAAATAATGGCGATTCTGCTCGATGAAGGCCGTTATTTATGCTCGGAACGAACGATGTATTACCTTCTGAAGAAGAATAAACAAACAGTCGTTCGGTATCAATCAACACCGCATGTGTATTCGAAACCGGAACTGTTGGCAACCCGACCGAATGAATTGTGGTCGTGGGATATCACAAAACTGAAAGGTCCATCCCGATGGATGTATTATTTTCTCTATGTCCTGATGGATGTCTTCAGCCGTTACGTCGTCGGCTGGATGCTTGCGCATGAAGAATCCGGCAAGCTTGCAGAAGCCTTGATTGCTGACAGTTATATGAGACACAACATCGTTCCCGGTTCGTTGACCGTCCATTCAGATAATGGCGCTCCAATGCGGGCAATGGTCGTGGCGCAGCTCATGTCGAACCTTGGGATCTTGAAGACGCACTCACGGCCACATGTTTCGAATGACAATCCGTATTCTGAAGCGATGTTTAAGACGGTGAAATATGATCCCGAATATCCTGATAGATTTTCATCGATCGACCATGCGCACGAGTTTAGTGATCCATTTTTCAAATGGTATAACGATGATCACCGTCATTCGGGTATTGCGATGTTGACGCCGGCATCGGTGCATTTCGGCACAGCTGGGAAGATTATCGCCAACCGGGAATTAGTCATGGCGCAGGCGTTTGAACGTCATCCTGAACGCTTTGTTAAAGGATTGCCCAAAGTGGAACAGCTTCCAAAGGCCGTCTATATTAATCCACCGTTACCACAACCACCACCGAAAATCATTGTGTGTGGTAGTTAACACAAAAATATTTTTGTCTCACTCGGATTTGCAGGTTCCGCAATTTGAACGAGAATTTTCCAGGTGAATTTTACGCTGCTGAGACATTTTTTATTCCGGCGTCATCCATAAATTATTTTGGTGACTTGTAACCGAGCGCGCTGTGTGGCCGATGCTGAATATATTCTTCACCATGCATTAATTTTTATGCGTGCATCATCGATCGATAAGAACCAATGTTCATTCAAACATTCTTGACGGAAGCGTGAGTTAAAGGCTTCACCCAATGCGTTATCTGTGGTGACATTTTGACCTTCATCTTGCCACCTTATTGCACGAATAACTGTCGCGAGAATTGCTTCACTATATTTTTTTCAGTTATTTTTCTACGAAGCACAGCCCATATCTGTGCGTCCATCCCCATGACAATCTTGTGTGCCACTGGAGATGCGCCACTTGTAAATTCTCCGATCTTCACATGCATCTGTCTCAGTCGTATCCTATCTGTGCATATGAAAGTCCCGTCTGCTCCTGTATGACCTTATAACCGATACCACACGACTCACTTGACCAGCGTCATCTTCGTCATCCTCACGTTTCCATTATAGTCCAATCTCGAGAAGTACATTCCCGACGCCAGATCCGACGCGTTGAACTGCACCTGATTCGAGACACCGGCCTGAGCTTCACCGTTAAACAGCGTCGCGATCTCCTGTCCGAGGATGTTTAAGATCTTCAACGTGGCGTGTCCACTTGTAGGGACCGTAAATGAAATATTCGTCGTCGGGTTGAAGGGGTTGGGATAGTTCTGCGATAACGCAACGATTGTCGGAACAGCAACGACTGTTGCTTCCACTTCTTTCGAGTATTCAAATTTTCCGTCCCGGTCGATTTGTTTCAAGCGATAGACGACTTTACCTGATGCCGAGTTATCGGTATAACTGTAAGACGTGGGTGCGTTCGTTGTGCCGTGGCCTTCCACGAAAGCAACCTTGGTCCAGCTACTCGTCGACTTACGTTCGACATCAAATCCATAGTTGTTCACTTCTGTTGCAGTGCGCCAGGCAAGATCAACACAATTTCCGACGATGTTTGATGTGAACGATGCCAGTTCAACAGGCAGGGCTACTCCCGAGACGGCCAGCGCATATGGATTCTGATATGTCGATGCAGTTGCAGTTCCCCTTACGTACACGTAATACGTGCTTCCTGCCGAGACACTATTCACGGTAATAGATGTTGTTCCGTCGCCGGCAGCTTTTTTATCCACAAGGGCCGTGGAAGAATACACTGCGAATGAATCAATTCCTGAGCCTGATCCCGTAATGGATATGGTAAAAGATCCTGAGGCTTTTGTCTGGAAACGAAAGAAATCTCTATCGGCTGCGTTCCAGTTCATTCCATGCGTGATAAAACCTTTCGTGGTCTGATTGAGAGGCAATGTGAACGCGTATGCCGAATCGCTTGGTTCGTCCATGCCGCGGATGAGCGAAAGAATATCATTCGGTTCGACAACATGATTAATGCCCAGCAAAATAGTATCGGCCGATACGGGTGTTGGCGTAGACCCGCTGTAGAGCCATTGACGCGCGGTCTCCACCAGACCGTCCGTACCGCTGCTGGCATTGGAAGTAATGTATGTGTACCAGATATTTAGCGGCAGCGGCATGGATCCATTGTAGGTGTTCCCAGAATTTAATGCTGTGATCGCATCTATGCTTGAACCGCTGCAGTTGACATCATAATTGTACGGATTTATCGTTGACGCCGGTCCCCATTGATAGGTATTTTCAGTTCCGCCGAAGAGATAGGGAGCCGGCATCACATTGAACGGGCTGACGACTTTATTCGAAGAGAACCGGAGATCGCGGCACGCTTCGCTTTTTTCATCGATACCCGCGAGTATCAATGAAAGTGCCGCTCCAGTGACGTTGCTGCCGAGGTGCGGCGTGCCCGTGGTAACCAGCTTCACCACCTTGTGTCCCTGCGATGAGGTCTGATCGACCCAGTTGGTTCCGTAATTGCTTCCGTTGTATCCGCGCTGAAGATATTCGCGTGATTCAAGTCCTCCCATCGAATGACCGACAAGAATTACCTTGTCGGCATTTTCAATAGCAAGCACAGCCTGAATCATAGCTTTGACTGCAACACCTTGTTTATATATTGCGGCCTGATTGCTGAGCGTGTGCGTTGTATGACCGGAAGCTGAAAACCGGCTGTTGTCATAATTCATGACATAGAGCCGGTTCGGCGACGGTGTCGAATTACCGTCCCGCCAGCCTATCGGGTAGGTATCGCCTGTTGTCAGTGATGCCGTGGCATTATTACCATCATGGTTCAGGCAGACATCATACACCTTTGCGTTTCCTCCGAGAGCAGTAACGGCATCACTCCATGTTGCATCGCTCGATACCAATCCGTGCAGAAAAATTACGGGATGAGGAAGCTTCGCCGTTTGGGCGTTGAGTTGAATGAAAAACAGCGTGACAAATACGAACACACTTAAACGTTTCATTGATGACTCTCCTTCAGTGTTTTTTAATTTTACAAGAAATGAACGCAGACAAACACTGATCTCCATGTGCATCTGCGTTCATTTGTTGGCACTTCTTCACCGTATCAGCTGCATTTTTTTTATGTCGGTCTTCCCCGCACTTTCGAGGCGATACACATACGCGCCGCTGGCGTACTTCGTCGCATCGAACGTTACGGTCAGTTTCTCTCCCGCTTTGGCGATGCCGTTAAAGAGTTCACACACGCGCGCGCCGAGGATGTTGAACACGGTCAGTCGCGCCTGCCCCGTTACGGGCACGGTGAACGAAATATTTGTTGTCGGGTTGAAGGGGTTGGGATAGTTCTGCAAAAGACTGAACACCACCGGCACTGCAAAACTTGCTTCAACTGTGTGCGAGTACGCAAACTTGCCGTCCCGGTCTATCTGTTTCAAACGGTATTCGAATTTTCCCGAACCCGGTGTGTCTGTGAACGCATACGTCTGCGGCGCATTTGTCGTACCGTGGCCTTCAACAATACCAACCTTGTTCCAGTTGCCTGTCGACTTTCGTTCGATCTCGAAGCCCGAGTTATTCACCTCCGTCGCGGTCTTCCAGTTCAGCATGATGCTTCCTTTTCCAACCGAAGCGGTGAACGACGTCAGTTCCACCGGCAAAGCCGCATTGTATGGATCACTGAGAGAAGCGAAATACATGTGCGTGGAACTGCCGATCGAAGTGAAATTGCCGCCGACGTACACATGCGAAGGCGAGAAGGCAAAGCATGAGACGGTACTGTTTGCACCCGGATTCCAGTCTGTGACGCCCCCCAAAGCAGTCAGTGAGGCCAGATGATTTCGCGGTTGTCCGCCGACAGTGGTAAATGTTCCGCCGATATACACCGTTGAACCCGCCGCGGCGATGGATTCGACTAAGTCATCGGGAGCCGGGTTCCACGACGTGGCCAGGCCCGTTGCCGTATCCAATGCTGCCAGGTGATTTCGTGATTGTCCGCCGATGCCGGTAAAATACCCCGACGCGTACACACAGGATCCGGAAACTGCAAGACCGGTAATAGAGGAGCTTGCGTTCGGATCCCATGCTTTCAGATCGCCGGTGGAGAGATCAAATGCGGCGAGCCTGTTTCGGTCCGTGCTGCCGATTTTAATAAAGTACCCGCCTGCGTACAACGTCGAGCCAGATACGGCCAACACGTCAACTTCGTAAGTCGCGTCTGGATTCCATGTTTTCAGATCGCCCGTGGAAAGGTCAAATGCGGCAAGGTGATTCCGCGGTTCAGTTCCCATCGTTGCGAACGATCCGCACGCATAGAGCGTGGACCCCGCAAGTGCAAGCGCAGAGACCGTGTTGCCTGCATTGGGATTCCACGACGTCGCCAATCCGGTCGACGTATCGAGCGCGGCGAGATAGTTTCTCGGCGCACCGCCGATAGAAATGCCTCCTTCTTCAGAAAAGAAGCCGCCGCCGACATAGAGTGTAGAGCCGTAGAGCACAAGCGCACGAACGGCACCGTTCGAATTCGGATTCCAGTCGGTCGCATGCCCCGAGACAGTATCGAGTGCGGCAAGCCCGATGCGACGCACGCAGCCCACACTGGATAATTCTCCTCCCGCGAACACTGTTGACTCGTAACTACCAAGCGAATATACGGTGCCGTTGGCAACCGGATTCCACGACTTGGCAGTTCCCGCCGATGCATCAAGCGCAGCGATTTTGTATCGTGTCTGCCCTCCAATGGATTTAAATTTGCCTCCGGCATACACCGTAGAACCATTGACAAGAAGTGAACACACTTCATCGTCCGCACCCGGATTCCAGTCTGTCGCAATTCCCGTTGCGGTATCGATCTCGGCAATATAGTGCCGCTCTTTACCTCCTATATTATTGTAGAATATTCCACCCGCATACAATGTAGAACCGGAAAGAGCGAGGCATGTCACTTGGTTGTCCGCATTCGGATTCCAATTTTTCAGTTCCTGTGTGTCGATGTCGAAAGCGGCAATATTGTTCCGTACTTTGCCGTTGATAGCATCAAATGTACCGCCGACATACACGGTAGATCCGCTCACACACAATGAGTATACTGTATTATTAGCCCCCGGATCCCAGGACGTTACCGCGCTCGTGGCAATATCGATTGCGGCACTACCGCTCCGGTCCTGCCCTCCGACACTCGAGAAGTCGCCGCCGATATAGACATTCGTTCCGGAAAAAGCGATCGAAAAGACTGTGCTGCCTCCGATATTCGCCGCCCACGATGTCGCAGAACCCGTTCCGACAGTATCGATCGCGGCAAGTCTGCTTCTGACTAATCCCCCGATGTTGCCGAAATACCCACCTACGTATACCGTTGAACCGGAAACGGCAAGATCTTCCACTGTATCGTCCGCGTCCGGATTCCATGCGGTCAGTTCACGCGTTGAAGCATCCAATGCCGCAAGATTATTCCTTCCGACACTGTTAACCGTAGTAAAGCTTCCGCCAAGAAAGATTCTGGAACCGGAAATCGCTATCGACCTGATATTCGAATCGAACTCCGGCTGCCAATCTTTCGCGACTCCGGTGACGATGTCTAATATGGCAAAGTATGATCTCTTATCACCTCCGAAAAATGCATCGCCCATTTCGCCGCCAAAATCGCCGCCAATAAACACCGCCGTGTCTGTGACAGCAATAGCATACACTTCGGTCGTAGTGCTCTTCGGATCCCAGGTGGTTGCGGCTCCCGTTGCCGTATTCAGTGCGGCAACGCCTGACCGCGACGCGCCACCGATTTCCGTGAATGCACCCACGGCGTACACGGTGGACCCGTACAGCGCAAGCGCCTTTACCCGGCCATCCGCAGCCGGGTTCCAATCGGGATCGAGCGTCTTATCTGATTTTATATGTGCCACGCGGTTGCGTGTTACTCCCCCCACGCTGTTGAAATCCCCGCCAATATACCATCCGCCGAACCCATCCGAAATAACTGTACGCACATCCCCACCGGCCACAGTCGGCATTGTGGCATCGTACGCACCCGTGGTTTTGTCCAGAGAAACCCCTTTGCCAGAGTGTTTTCCGATATAAGAAAAATTTCCTGCGGCATACAGCGTCGATCCGGCAACTTTCAATGCCCGAGCAGAATTATTTACGTACGGAGCCCAACTACTCGGTACGCCCGATGTGGCGTCTATAGCCACAATTTTTCGATGATTGGATCCGTTAACTGTCTCAAAATCGCCACCGGCATACACCACCGACCCGGACAATTCAAGCGTATAGACTGTGTTGTCAAGTTGCGGACTCCAAGATGTTACATCGCCTGTCGTCGAGCTCAGTGCGTCAAGATATGGTCGGCTCCCTGCCCCGATTAGAGAGAAACTACCGCCGACATAGAGTGTTGTGCCCGAACGCGCGAGCGCATAGACACAATCGTCTGGTTGCGGATTCCAGGAAGGATCCAGTGTTTTGTCTGAGCGTATGTGTGCAATGTTTCTGCGCGTTGTTCCGCCGACAGAGGTGAAAGAGCCGCCGATAAACCATCCGCCCGAACCGTCCCCGACAGAAGCGTAGACGGTTCCATCCACTATCGGCCATGTGGCGTCCCAGACGCCGGTCGTCGCATCGATTGCGGTAAACATACCCGTGGACGGTCCGACAAAGGAAAACGATCCGCCGATGTAGATCTTATTTCCGACAGGAAGAATGGCCTTCACGTCGCCGTCTGTGGCCCAGTTTTTGTCCTGGACCGTCTGCGCGTTGAGTGCAACAATACAAAGCTGGAAAAAGAGAATAGTTGTTAGTGCTCGCTTCATAGGATCTCCTCATGTATCATTGATGGTATTTTTATTGATTTATAACCTTAAATCCCGTGATTTTATAACAAGGGATCATCTACCCAGTTAAAAAGGTCGTCACACCCTCGATTTTACAGGCGATAATTGATGTTCTCATGATTATTTACTTGACATTCTCCTCAAGCATTGTTATAATTA
>CAISDA010000022.1 GCA_903884005.1 uncultured Ignavibacteriota bacterium
GCATAATTGATAGACCCTGCTGTCGTATATATTTTAGATTCTTCAGTCGCTGCGCTCCTTCAGAATGACAAGAACTCTGAGAATGACCGGAACTCTTGAACATTGGGGCTTATGACTATTCCCCTTACGCACTCTTCTGATGGACGAGAACAAACGGCGCAACGGGCATACTGCCCGTGCTATGTTGCACTCTTCTGGTAGATCGCAGCGGACAACGCGGCGATGTCGCCGATCGATTCGCCAAGACGGGCCGGAACGATCCTGCAGGCTTCAGCCGATTCTTTCAGCGCTTCCTGATTGAACGCTGCGAGCAGCGGCTCGAAGATCGCATCGCCAATGCGCATACCCAGCCCGCCGAGGATGATGCACTCGGGATTGATCATGTCGGCGATCATTGCAAGTCCCCGGCCCACATACTTCCCCGCGGTTTGAAACACCGCCGCAGCCTCTTCGGAATTATTCGTGAAGTCGGCATAAAGATCCTGGACCGTCACATTGTTTTTATACCGTAAGGGGTACATCGACTGGGCAAGCAGCGCCATTCCCGTGCCGCTGCCATACCCTTCGAGCGAGCCGGCTTTGCCGAAACATGCGGGGCCGTCTTCTGCAATGCGTATATGACCGATCTCGCCTGCGGTATTGGATGCGCCTCGAAATAGTTTGCCGTCCAATATCAATCCAGCTCCAAATCCGGTTCCCATGGTGATGAAAACAAGATTGTTGTATCCTTTGCCCGCTCCAAAATACCACTCAGCCAGCGCTCCGGCATTGCCGTCGTGTTCCACGTAGACCGGCAGTGAAAACTCTGCCGTCAGCATGTCCTTTAAGGGAATATTGTCCCAATGAGGAAGGTTCGGGGGCGACTTGATGACGCCTGTGATCGAATCCATTGGTCCGCCGATCGACACGCCGATACATTCGACGGGTTCGGCGAGGTCCTTCAGCCTGTCCGCATTGATATATGCAAAAGCAGCGTCGTCCCGTGCGGGCGCATTCGAATGCGCGACTGCCGGTTGTGCACTGCCTGCGCCGGCGGTCGATCGCGGATCGAGTTTCGGTGCGGCTGCAGCATCCGCTGTCTTAGGAACTGATATGTTTTTTTTGATCAAGTCCATTCCCGGCGTATATGCGGATGACTTCGGTTTTGCGGCAGCAGTTCCGGGTATCTTCCCCGCTGACGCACCACTTGGCAAATACAGAGATGCTGCGCGCAGGGCTTCTTTCGTAGTTTTCACAAGGTCATCGTATACGGGCTTGAATCCGCGTGCCGGGGCAGTAACGAATTGTTTTCGCCAGAGTATTTCGCCTGCGCTCGTGCCGAGCACGACCGCAGTTTTTGTGCCGCCTATATCGAAACCGAGGATCATAATGTAAATTCGTTGTTCACTATTGTTTTTTTCGGCCCTGAAGACTATGTGCTCTGCTGGGCGAGATAAGATCTCGCCCAGCTCTGAAACTACTCGGCGGCTGATGTAGTGCGTGTAGGACGAGCTGTTAGCTCGTCCAGGGCGAGATAACATCTCGCCCTACAATGTGCTGCGTCTGCGAAATCACCGTCATCCTGAGCGGAGCGAAGGATCTAAAATGCTGATCGCAAGCTACGTCACATAATTGATACGATCCTGCTGCCGTATATATTTTAGATTCTTCGGTCGCTGCGCTTCCTCAGAATGACATGGAGTGGATTGCACTCTGTTTAGTTACAGAACATTTATGTTTTTGTTGCCTTGTTGGCAATTTTTATTGTTGTAATCGAATGCGGTCTTGTGACGATGCCCGACAGGGCGCACGGCGTGAGCGATTCCTCATTCAATTTGGCGTAGCTCGCATCTGCCTTGCCGAGGGATGTGTCGACATTCACCGAGATCCGCTCGTGTGTCGGGTTCCACCAGCGAACGATCGTGCCGTCCTGGTTTTCGCTCTCTTTCACAGCGCTGAGTACGGCGGCATGTGAGGACAGAGAAAGAAAAGACGCCTCCAGTTTCATCGGCTTCGTATTCTTCCTTCTCACACTCATGAGCGGCAGATGGAATTCTTCCGATTCTTCATTCACCCTCTCTGTCGTGTCGAAGTCATCACCGCGATATGGGAAAAATGCATACCGGAACGTGTGCACCCCAAGACATTGCGCATCGGGAGTTTCATTGTGCCACCCCCCCTTGCCGCCGGGACGCGTGATCAGATCTTCACCGGCAAGCAATCCGACGCAGCGAAGGAGCGTGAGCGCAAGCGTGCCTTTGCTGTTGTATTTCAATTCGTATTCGGGCAGCCCGGCCGAAAGCAGTGTGGCGCTGCTGCAAACACTCCCGTGAGCGGCTGCATTGTGTGATGCGCCGTCTTTCACTGTCACGAAGCGCTGCATGGACGCAACCGCAGACGGATGCTCGATGGTGAAACTCTTGAGATCGTAATTTATTTGCTCCCGTTCGGCAATATAAAACGGCTCGTCGGCGCAGCAGGTGTTGGTCTTTATCCCTGTCGGAAAGAGCACTCTCAGCCGATGGTCTTTCACTGTGTTGTTCACGGTGGTTACAAATTCGACCAAGCGCGAGCGTATGCCGAGCGAGACAATGGTGGAGAGTTCGACCTGTTCGGTTTTCGTGCTTCTCGATCGCCTGTCGGCGGATGCCGAGACCGGAAGTGCGAGAGATGCAGCGATCTTGATCGCGCACCTCAGCGGCCCTTTTTCGACGATCGTGAGTTTTGCCGGTTTCGTATTCGAAAGAATGAAGCGGTCTTTTTTCGGATATGAATAATTGTATTCGTCGCCGACATCGCCGCCGTCTTCAAAAACAGCCAGCTTTGTATATCGTGTATTGTGTGTCTTGTCCGTTACGCTGACTTCGCCCCGCGCATTGATGTCGACGCGCAGCATCTCGTTTTCCAGAAAATATTTGCCAACTTTCACGCGCGGGATAGCTAGCTGAGCCGGTCCAGTACGGCGTGAATTGGCTGATTGTGTAAAAGAGCCGGCGGATTTGGCGGAAAAAGACGAGCTTGCAGAAGCACCAGCGGCATGTGCGGTATCAACCGGGCTCTTTACAGAATTTCCAGCAGCGCCACCGACGGCAGCACTTTCAGCAGCACCAGCTGTCTGCCCTACCACAGCGCCTCCCCGATACGTCGGGAATGATTGGCGCCGCTCGACTTTCAGGCCTTTGACGCCGAGCGAGGGAACGTTCACCGCATCCACAAGGATCGAAAATATATCGGCATAGGTCTGCTTGGGATAATTGTGCGTGCTGTATGTGATGTCGTATCCTTCGCTCCGCGACAGTATCTGGTACGGCACTTCTCTGCCCTGCGCATCGACAAGCGCAAATCCCTTGACGGGCGGATTTTTAGGGGCGACAGACACATCGGGATTGAGGCCGACCACGATATCCTGCAGGTAGAACCGCACTTCAGCCAATGCTCCGCCCGAGCGGCTGAACGGAGACGGGTTAAAAAAGAAAAGATGCGTATCATCGTGCGAATCGTGATCGTCGGCAGGCAGCAACCGGTTGAAACATTCATCAAGCACAGCGCGGCCGATCTCGCCGACTGCAGCAAAGCGTGTCATCATCTCTCGATGCACAATGTCGATGCTGCATCCGCAGATTGAATCGTGCGGATGATTCTGCATGAGCGTCTTCCATGCCTGACGTATGAGGGGCAGCGACGAACGGCCGCCGCCGGACACGGCAATGGCATTCAGCGGCTCAACGTAGCGTTCGAGCAGCGTTTCGCATTTCCAGTTTTCCTGCTTCAGGTACATCCGGCTGGAATACACGCCGCCGATGACAACGAATGCATAGTGGTATCCGAAGCGGAGCTCGCCGGTAATGTCCGGCGCCTTCCCCGAGACCTCCGCCTTGACGGCGGCTACATACGCGGGCAGATTGCTGTGGACGAAATTTCCCTCGAATTGTTTGGCGAGCAGCGCTATCTGGTGCGGCAGTTTTTCATCGGGCCAATGATGATCGCCCCCGTTCATCAGCAATCGGTGCGATGTGGTCGCACGCGCGTCGAGCTCTTTTTTCACGACTGCGAAGCGGTGCAGCATTTCTTCGGCGGTCGAATGATGGAAATATCCTCCGCTGTATCCGTCCTTGTACAAATGGATCAACAGCGCCTGCGTGCCGTCAGGAGCATGCCACCAGTATTCAGACGTCTCCTGCCCCGGCTCTCCCCCGAATCCACGGTAGAGAAGCACGTTGTCGATATCGAATCCCTTCAGGATCGTGGGCATGGACGCAATGTGTCCGAACGAATCGGGAATATACCCGACTTTCATCTCGGTGCCGAAGCGGTGCGCAATGCGCCGCCCCATCATCAGATTGCGCACGGTCGATTCGCCGCTGACGAGAAATTCGTCCGGCAGCACGTACCACGGCCCGATGAAGAGGCGTCCCTGCTTCACATACCGTCGTAGTTCTTCCTCGCGTTCGGGACGAACGTCGAGATAGTCTTCGACCGTCGAGGTCTGCCCGTCCAGCGTGAAACAGCGGTAGTCTGGGTCGCGGTCGAGCAGATCCAGCAGATCGTCGACCATGTGCACGAGCATTGCACGGAAATATTCGAACGAACGGTACCATTCCCGGTCCCAGTGCGAATGCGATATGATATGATATGTCGGGCGCATAAATGGATTATTTTTCAGTTACCGTAAGTTTCTTAAAGTCGAGCCCGCGCGTTTGTTTTTTATACGTGATCGTCAGCGATTCACTGCCGACCTCTGCGTGCGTGAAGGGGCTGTCGAACAGTTTCTGTTTCGAAAGGTCTACGGTCTTCCCGTTCAATTTTCTCGTATCGGGAAACGCAAAAGAAA
>CAISDA010000023.1 GCA_903884005.1 uncultured Ignavibacteriota bacterium
CGTCAGGCACATCATTGTGACTGAAGTGGCGGAGCAATATCAGAACAACATCGAAAGCAGATTCATTTAATTTTGAATGCCTTACACAACAGGCACGAGGAGATAGATGAAGAATCAGAACCCGCAATGGTATGCGCTGTATCTTCGCAGCAGATTCGAAAAAAGAGTAGACGAAGCATTAAAGGAAAAAGAAGTCGATGTATTTCTTCCCTTGATACAGGAAGTGCATATCTGGAGCGACCGCAAGAAAAAAGTGGAAGAGCCTCTCTTTCGCGGATACATATTCGTGAAGACCGACTTTCACAACAAGGAAACAATACTGCAGACCGACGGCGTGGTAAAATTCGTCGGCATCCGCGAGCACCCGTCGCCCATACCCGAGAATCAGATCGATTGGCTTCGCCGCATCATCGGCGAGCCCACGAAGGTGAAACGAGAGAACTATTTCGACATAGGCGAGCGCGTCCGCGTTATTTCCGGACCGCTCTTGGGAGTCGAAGGCATCGTCTTACGCCACCAAACCGAAACGCGCGTCGTCATCTCGCTCACCGCCATAGCACAGTCGGTGTCCATTCAAGTGCCGGCTGATCTTCTTGAATTGATATAATCTGTGCGCAAGAATTAAATACATTAAATCAGAATAAAGAAGAAATGTTGATATTATGAAAAAATATATAATCTCGTTCCTCTGCTGTGCACTGTTGATGTTCTCCGGTATTTCATTTTCACAAACACCCTCGCCTGGCCAGGTTGCACAGGCGGAGGCACGGTTGCAAACAATGACCCCAGCGCAGATCCAGGCGAAGATCAGTTCATTGGGAATGAGCACGAGCGAAGCCGAAGCCAAGGCGAAGGAATACGGCATCGACCTGCAGTCCTATCTGCAAAAAGACAGCATGCCGGCAATATCCAAAGCGCCGCCACTCGAACAGCCGACAATGAAAGTGGAGATCAATACAGCCCCGGCGCAAACAGCGCAAATGCCCGGATCTGCCACCGAATTTGGTCAGAATAGACCGGTCACAACGACTATCCAAAATGCAGAAACCGCTGCGCCGGGCGCTGCAGTTCAAACCACAGCCCAGCCCGTTTCAGAGCCAGTGAAAATTGTCACCGTCAAAGTAGAAGAAACCAAACTCAAACCAGGCGAAATCGATAATTTTGGATACAGCATATTCAAATCCTCGAGCATGTTCGAGGCGCGCCCTTCCATCGATAAAGATTACCGCATCGGCAACGGCGACGTGTTGAAAGTCTCGCTCTGGGGCGAAATGCAGAGTTACAACGAATATACCGTCGACACAGAAGGGCGCATACTTGTCTCCGGCATCGGGCCAATTATGGTTGCAGGGCTTACGCTCGACAATGCCCGTCAAAACGTCCAGGTCTCCATGTCCGGCGCATTCAGCGGACTCATCAAATCCCCGCCGACAATATTCATGGATCTCACCGTGGCTCGTATACGCCCGGTGCGCATATTCGTAATGGGGGAAGTCAACAGTCCCGGCGGATTTGAAGTCAGCGGATTTGCGAATGTCTTTAATTCCATGTTCGCCGTCGGCGGGCCGAAGTTAAGTGGAAGCCTCCGCGATATACGTGTTGTCCGCAACGGCAAGACCGTCGCGCATGTCGATCTCTACGATTACCTCATTGGATCCACAAAGACAACAGACATGCGTGTGAACGACAACGACATACTCTACATCCCGTTGCGCGGAAAAACCGTTACCGTGAAAGGTGAGGTATCGCGCACGGCCAAATTCGAGCTGCTGCCGAATGAAGACCTCAAGCGTCTCCTTGAGCTCTCCGGCGGCATACGAACCACCATGTATCTCGAACGAATCTCAGTCGACCGCATCGTCCCATTTTCTGAACGCGTAAAGGACGGTCCCGAGCGAAAAATCTTCGATGTTGACTTCCGGCAGATCGTGAAGGATGGAAAAGATTTTCGGTTGGAAGACGGCGATATCGTCAGCGTGTTCCCCATACTCGACATCAAAAAGAATTATGTGACCATTGAAGGCTCAGTGTGGCGGCCGGGAACGTATCAAAAAGAAAGCGTCGCCCGGCTAAAAGATCTGTTGGCACTCGCCGGAAATTTGCGGCCCGAAGCATATCAGAAGCGGGCGGAGATCGAGCGCACATACCCCGACGAACACCGCGAAGCAATCAACATCAATTTAGAGCTCGCGTTGCAGGGAGATGCATCGAATAACATCGAACTGCTGCCCGAAGACAAGGTCAAGATTTATTCGCAATACGAAATGAACGCCAAGCGCACAGTCTCCATCAGCGGACATGTAAAGAATGCCGGCGAGTATCCATTCGCCGAAAAATTAACACTTCGCGATCTGCTCTTCACTGCCGGCGGACTTGAAGATTCATTATATCGATCGCAGACGTACCTTGTGCGAGGAACAATGACCCGGCTGAATCCCGATCTGCGCACGCACAAGTCGATCTATTTTAATCCGGGAGACGTCTTCGATAAAATGCTTGGTAACTTTGCCCTGCAGCCCGACGATCAGATCCACATTTTCTCTCGCAGCGAGATGCGCGAAGGACTTGATGAAGTGGAAATCTCAGGTGCCGCAAAGCGGCCCGGCAAATATTCATTAACGACAAACCTGACACTGTACGATCTCGTCTATGACGCAGTCGGATTAACGGATTCACTTTTCCGAAAAACCGTGCTCATGGAATCTGCGGATCTGATCAGAATGAACAGCGACGGCTACACAACGCGCATCGTGCCTTTTAATCTCGGGAATCTCTTTAATGAACGCATAGAAGACACACTCCTTCTTCCACGTGACCGTATCGTGATCTACCCTCGAACTGTCATCGAAGAGAGAGAATCGTATGTCGACATACATGGCAGCGTGAAAAAGCCAGGCCGCTATATATTGTCACGTAATATGACACTCGTGGATGTACTGTTGCAGGCCGATGGTTATACCGAAGATGCGTATGCAGTTCAGGCTGAAATTGCCAGAATCTCCCGTAACGGACTGGGAGTGGATTCCCTTGTGCATACGCGCTTTGCGCAATTGCCCGAACTGTTTGGGGCTGAAAATGGGGACGAACTCGAGAGTCTCCGGTTGAAAAGCTTTCCGCTTAAACACCGGGATCAGATATTCATCCGTTCGAATCCCGCGTTCGTATTTCAGCAATATGTAACCATCGATGGGGAAGTGAACTTCCCGGGCAAATATGCACTTAACATTGTTCGGGAACGCCTATCACACATCATAGCTCGTGCCGGCGGAATGAAGGCGAATGGCTACCTGCGGGGTGGCCGGTTGATACGTAATGGATCCACACTTCGCACAAATATTGAAAGTGCTGTGAATGACCAAGATGGACCCAACGATATTATTCTCCAACCCGGCGATGCAATCCAAATCCCGAAGAGAATGGGAATAGTGAAAGTTGCC
>CAISDA010000024.1 GCA_903884005.1 uncultured Ignavibacteriota bacterium
AATATCTTCGAGCAATTCTATTGCCTCACTCAACACTGGGTTAACTCGAAATTTTTCCCAATCTTCCCGGGCAAATGTTACTTTGCGCTTTGATTTTACGACAGTCATACCTGAACCTCTGCAAGATATTGAATATATGTTAATTATACGAAATGACAGAGATACCTGCAATATTCAAATACCTTCAATTTTCAAAGCTAGCCGAGGTGCACAACGAAGTGAGCCTCTACAATCGTTTCATGTGAAAGCCGCCGTCGATGTGTATGATGCTGCCGGCGGAGAACGGGAAATGATTTGAAAAAATTGAAACGGCGGCGGAGCCGACATCGTCAGCAGTGCCCCAGCGCGGCTGCGGAACGACGCCTTCGGCGAACATGCGTTCGTACTTTTCCTTCACTGCCGTTGTCATGTCCGTGGCCATAATGCCGGGACGGAGCTCCATAACGAGGATGTTCTCGGGCGCTAGACGGGCGGCCCAGAGCTGAGCGGACATGGAGAGTCCGGCTTTCGAGATGCAGTATTCGCTGCGGTTCACCGAAGCGGTATCGGCTGATATGGACGTGACAAATATAACAGAAAGACCGGATGGCAGCAACGGCGCGGGCTTCTCGCGCAGCCAATAGCGCGCTATGAGTTGCGTGAGGAAATGCGGCCCATAGAGATTCGTTTTGATGACGGTGTCGAAATTTTCTTCTGTGGTTTCGGTCAAGTCAGCCCGCACGATCGCCCCTATGCCGGCGTTGTTCACGAGGCCGTCGATGCGTCCGAATGCCGCGAGTGTTTCGTCGACCAGGCGGTTTCGGTCCGCGGGGAGCGAGATGTTTGCGCGTATGGGGATGAAGCGCTGCTCGTCCGAGATTTTTTGCGCGTCGCACTGTGCGGCGGTGTCTTCGGCCGCGGAACGGTTGCCTGCATAATTGATGGCAACGGAATATCCGGCGCGTGCGCAGTGAAGTGCGATGCCGCGGCCGAGGCCGCGGCTGGAACCGGTGATAAGTATGGCGGGTGAAGACATGGATATATTGATTAATTGAGAGCAGAGCGAGATGACATCTCGCCCTACTTCGGCATTTCGAGACCCGGCACGCGCCATTGGAAATCGGGATCGACGTACGGCGTGTCGTTCTCGCGGCCCTTCATGAGGCGCAGCTTCAATTTCAAGTGTTCGCCGAAGTTCTTATAATAGATGAACGTCGTCTCGCCTACATCGGACATGATCATCCATTGCGTCTTCGCCGTTTCCCAATGTTTCAAGAGCGCCTTCGTGTTGTCGATCTCGTCCAGCACCATGTCTCGCAGCACCTTCCGGCACCATTGTTTCTCTTTCGCGTCCTTTGTTTCGAGATACCCGTGCACACCGGCGATCCAGGCTGTCACATTCCGCTGGTTTCGATACCAGCACAGGAGTCCGAAGAGCCTATCATACTGGTCCACGGCAACCGCCATTTCCTTATCGGCGATCGCGATTGCTTTTTCAGCTGCTGCACGGGCCGTATCGGTTCCGGCGCGCGCCAGCAAGGCCGCGGCATGCGCCTGATCTGCCAGTGCGCGTTTTTTCAACGATGCTGTGAGCGCCACTGCTTTTTCGATCGGGGGCAGCACGTTTGCGTTGATGAGCTCGAGGCACCGCTTCGCATCTTCGGGCGTGGAAAGTTCAAACCCCACATCGTATCGCATATCGATACGGCAGCGGTTATGCGTTGTGGCGAGCATGAACTGCTCGTAGTAACGGCGGTCGTCTTCCGAAATTTTTTCGATATTCGGAACGATGGGACGCGACAATATCCGATACCACACGCCCCAGCCGGAATAGATCTGCACCGGCACTGGGAAGCCAAGATACGCCTCGTCGGACAGGTTCCAGACTTTCACCAGATCGTCCGCGAGCGCCGGGCCTATCCATGCCTGCGCTTTTTCTTTCAGGAATGCATCGAGCGAGAGCGAACCGTCGGCCTGGAATCCGCGCATAAGTTCTTCGTTGATGTTGTATGGTGCGAACGATTGCGGTGTGGCGCCGCCGCTGAATGCCGCCGTTGTGATGCCCTGCTTCGCCATTGCGGCGAGTTTATCGTGCACAAGTTTCGGGAACGGGATGCCGATCAGCGGCTCGTGGTTCCAGACCGTGGACGGCCAAAAATAAATGTCGGCCTCGCTTCCCTTCGCGCGGAGTTCGTCGATCACCTTTTTTTCCTCCGGTGCAAAGGCGTTGAAGAGCGCCGTGCCGGCGACCGAGCGGCGTTCCTTGTAGAGGGGATGCGTGTAATTCACGTCCCATCCCTTCGAGACAAGCGACGAGGCTTCCACATCGATGCCGTCTTCGAGCTGATCCCAGATGTATTTCTGCTCCACGGCGAACGCCTCGAGACGGAGCATCGTGCGGAATTTCGGATTCACCTTCCGGCCCGCATCGCGCAGCAGGCGATGGAACCGGATCAGATTGTTTGCCGCGGCCTCTGCGATCTCTGTGCCGCCCTTCCACTCGCGGATCACATACCCTCCGCCGTTGCGGCCGACGTAGAGAGAACTGGTGTATTCGAAGCCCGCGCCGCTGTCGTTCGACCACACGGCCATATAATCGATCTGGGGCACCGCGCGCAGCAGGTTTTCCATGAGCTCGGCATAATGCTTCTGCACAATTGGGTGCGCGATGGAAAGATTATATCGGGGTTTCAGGCTCCGTATCGGATGATCGACGCGTGCGCCGCGGAGCATCGGATAGCGTTCCAAGAGAGCATCGGGCACCGAACGGGGTTCGAAGCAGGTGATGCCGGCGGACATTCCGTATTTTTCGGCGAGTTCGGCGTTCGTCTTCAGATAGTTGAGGTTCGCCTGAAGGTAATCTTCATCGTAAAAGCCGCGGTTGAGAAAGCTTGTGACGAACTGATCGAGCGCGGGACAATAGGTGTAGAAGCGGTGGAGGTTCTCGCCCTTCGGCCCCTGCTCAATCGGTACTGCAAATGCAAGTCCGTTGACCTCGGCATGCGAACAGCCCATGCGCGCGAGCGTGCGTATGTATTCCTCACGGTCGAAATTTTCGACGGTGCGATTGTGCATCGTCAGGAAACTGTCGTATGCGGGACGAAGTTTTGAGAATGTGGGATGAATGATCTTTCCCGTGCGGAAATCGTCGGCAGGCATGTCTTTCCAGTCGTCGATGGCGAATGAAAACAGCTGGTAGAGCAGATGGGGACGCGACGCGAGTATTTCAACTCCGCCCTGCTCAGTCGTGCGAAGCAGCGCCCACTCGCGTTCCCCGGTGAGAGACGGATGGATCTGTTTCCATTTTTTTTGATCCGCTTCAACTGCGATGCGGGCTCCGGCGCCGGTGGCGGACGTCTTTGTCAGCCGCCCAACGGTTGCGCGGGGCGCGCAGCGTTGCTGCAATTCGTCCGCGACTGTCCGTTCCACACGGTGCGCGGTAGCATGGTAAATTTTTTTTACCTGCGAGAGACTTTCGATCAATGTTGTCATGTGTTGTTCCGTTAAATTATTTGTAGTGGATGTTGATAATTATCGTATAGTCAAAATTTCCTGGTAATTCGCACCGTTTCCCGGTGCGGGCGAGTTAATATCTCGCCCTACAATAACGCACACTCTATGGCAGCAGAGAGCATCTCGCCCAGCTGCGCATGCACTCGATGCTATATCGAATGGGGCGCCGCGCTCTGATAAATCGCCGCAGACAGCGCGGCGATGTCGCCGATCGATTCACCCAGCTGCGCCGGAACGATACGGCATGCTTCGGCCGATTCTTTCAACGCTTCCTGATTGAACGCCGCGAGCAGCGGCTCGAAGATCGCATCGCCGATGCGCATGCCCAGACCGCCGAGAATGATGCACTCGGGATTGATCATATCGGCGATCATTGCGAGTCCCCGGCCCACATACTTTCCCGCCGTGTGAAATACCGCCGCGGCCTCTTCGGAATTATTGATGAAGTCGGCGTAGATATCCTGGACCGTTACATTGTTCGTATATCGCACGGGATACATGGTTTGTGCGAGCAGTGCCATACCCGTGCCGCTGCCATAGCCCTCGAGTGAGCCGGCCTTGCCGAAACATGCCGGGCCGTCTTCTGCTATGCGTATGTGTCCGATCTCGCCTGCAGTGTTCGATGAGCCCCGATACAGCGTGCCTTCCATTATCAATCCCGCTCCAAATCCGGTTCCCATTGTGATGAAGACGAGATTGCGATACCCTTTGCCTGCGCCGAAGTACCATTCGGCCAGGGCTCCGGCATTGCCGTCGTGTTCCACATAGACTGGCAGCGAAAACTCCGCACCGAGCATGTCCTTTAATGGAACATTGTCCCAATGTGGAAGGTTCGGTGGAGATTTGATCACGCCCGAGATCGAATCCATTGGCCCGCCGATGGATACACCGATACATTCGACGGGTTCGCCGAGTGCTTTGAGCCTGACCGTATTGACATACGCAAACGCACCGTCGTCCCGTGCGGGCACGTTCGCGGGCGCGGCGGCGTCCAATCGCGCACCATATGCTGCACCTGTTCCACGGCCACCTTTTGCGATTCCGGTTGATCGTGTAATACCTGAAATATCGGGTACATGTGCACTCTTTGCGCTACCTGCCGATCGTGAATCACCCGCAGCATCGGAAGTTCGCGCCCCATCTATCGATGCATCAGAAAAACCGGTCATCTTTCGAGTTGCCGTGTTCTTTGCAATTAATTGCATGCCCGGAGTATAGGCCACCGACTTCGGCTTGGCTTTAGGCTCTTCGGGGAGGCCAGCAGCAGCTGCGCCCGGCATATACATGGACGCTGCGTGCAGGGCTTCTTTTGCGGTTTTTATAAGATCATCGTAGACGGGTTGAAAGCCGCGCGCGGGCGCCGTGGCGAATTGCCTGCGCCAGAGTATTTCGCCTGCGCTTGTGCCAAGCACGACCGCCGATTTGGTGCCGCCTATATCTAAACCGAGGATCATAAATTTTTTGATTATTGATGCATCCGACCTTACGACGCGGGGCGAGAGAACATCTCGTCCTACAAGGATTTCTTCAGATGGATTGTCGTGATGGAATTTGGCCTCGTGCCAATGTTAGACAGCGTACATGGCGCCAGCGGTTCCTCATTCAATTTCGCGTAACTCGATTGTCCTTTAGCGAGCGATGTATCGACTTCCACAGAGATCCGCGCGTGCGTCGGGTTCCACCACCGGACGATCGTGCCGTCCTGGTTTTCGCTTTCCTTCACGGCGCTGAGCGCTACAGCCTTCGATGACAGCGAGAGAAATGACATCTCCATTTCCATCGGCTGCGTATTCTTCCTTCTCACACTCATGAGCGGCAGATGGAACTCTTCCGATTGCTCATTAACGCTCTCTGTCGTGTCGAGGTCTTCACCGCGATAGGGGGAAAATGCATACCGAAACGTGTGCACTCCAAGGCATTGCGCATCAGGAGTTTCATTGTGCCACCCCCCCTTGCCCCCGGGACGCGTGATCAGATCTTCAGCGGCCAGCAATCCGACACAACGAAGGAGCGTGAGCGCAAGTGTGCCTTTGCTGTTGTATTTCAATTCGTATTCAGGCAGCCCGGCCGAAAACAGTGTGGCGCTGCTGCGAACACTTCCGGAACCGGCTCCATTTTGTGATGCACCATCTTTCACCGTCACGAAGCGCTGCATGGATGCAACCGCTGCCGGATGTTCGATCGTAAAATTCTTGAGATCGTATTTCTTCTGTTCACGTTCTGCGATATAAAATGGCTCATCGGCAAAACAGGTATTGGTTTTTATTCCAGTCGGGAAGAGCACTCTCAGCCGGTGATCCTTCACAGTGTTGTTCACAGTGGTCGCAAATTCGACGGAACGAGAGCGTATGCCGAGCGAGACGATGGTAGAGAGTTCGACCTGTTCGGTTTTCGTGCTTCTCGATCGCCTGTCGGCGGATGCCGAGACCGGCAGTGCGAAAGATGCGTCGACTTTGATCGCGCATCGCAGCGGCCCTTTTTCGACGATGGTGAGTTTTGCCGCTTTCGTATTGGAAAGAATGAAGCGGTCTTTTTTCGGATATGAATAATTGTATTCGTCGCCCACATCGCCGCCGTCTTCAAAAACAGCAAGCTTCGTGAATCGTATATTGTGTGATTTGTCCGTTACAGTTACTTCGCCGCGCGCATTGATGTCGACGCGCAGCATCTCATTTTCCAGAAAATATTTCCCAACTTTCACGCGGGGGAATATTTTCGCACCAGCGCCGCCCCGATACCTTGGAAATGTCGCGCGACGCTCAACTTTCAACCCTTTGACGCCGAGCGAGGGAACATTCACCGCGTCCACCAGGATAGAAAATATTTCGGCATAGGTCTGCTTGGGATAATTGTGCGTGTTGTAGGTGATGTCGTACCCTTCGGTCCGCGACAGTATCTGGTACGGCACATCGTTGCCCTGCGCATCGACCAGCGCAAATCCCTTCACCGGCGGATTCTTCGGTGCCACGGTCACATCGGGATTAAGGCCGACCACGATGTCCTGCAGATAGAACCTCACTTCAGCCTGCGCCACACTGGAGCGGCTGAACGGCGACGGGTTAAAGAAGAAGAGATGCGTGTCGTCGTGCGAGTCGTGATCGTCCGGCGGCAATAACCGGTTGAAGCATTCGTCGAGAACGGCACGGCCGAGCTCACCCACGGCAGCAAAGCGTGTCATCATTTCGCGATGCACATGGTCGATGCTGCATCCGCAGATGGAATCGTGCGGATGATTCTGCATGAGCGTTTTCCATGCCTGGCGTATGAGGGGCAGCGACGACCGGCCGCCTCCGGACACGGCAATGGCATTCAGCGGTTCAACGTAGCGTTCGAGCAGCGTTTCACATTTCCAATTTTCCTGCTTCAGGTACATCCGGCTTGAATATACTCCGCCGATGACGACGAATGCATAGCGGTAGCCGAAGCGGAGCTCGCCTGTAATATCCGGCGCCTTCCCAGAGACCTCCGCCTTTACTGCGGCAACATACGCGGGGAGATTACTGTGGGCGAAATTTCCTTCGAACTGTTTGGCAAGCAGCGCGATCTGGCCGGGCAGCTTTTCATCGGGCCAGTGATGGTCGCCTCCGTTCATTAACAATCGGTGCGACGTGGTCGCGCGCGCGTCGAGCTCTTTTTTCACCGCTGCAAAGCGGTGGAACATTTCTTCTGTGGTCGAGTGATGGAAATATCCTCCGCTGTATCCGTCCTTGTACAAATGGATCAACAGCGCCTGCGTGCCGTCAGGGGCATGCCACCAATACTCGGACGTTTCCTGCCCCGGTTCCCCTCCGAATCCCCGATAGAGCAGTACATTATCGATGTCGAATCCCTTCAGGATCGTCGGCATGGATGCGATATGTCCGAATGAATCGGGGATGTATCCGACTTTCATTTCGGTGCCGAAACGATGCGCAATGCGGCTTCCCATCATCAGATTACGCACGGTGGATTCGCCGCTGACGAGAAACTCGTCCGGCAGCACGTACCACGGACCGATGAAGAGGCGCCCTTGCTTCACATATCGGCGAAGTTCCTCTTCGCGTTCGGGACGGATTTCGAGATAATCTTCGACCGTCGAGGTTTGCCCGTCGAGCGTGAAGCAGCGGTAATCCGCATCACGGGCGAGCAGATCCAGCAGGTCGTCGACCATGCGCACGAGCATTGCGCGAAAGTAGTCGAACGAACGGTACCATTCCCTGTCCCAGTGCGAATGCGATACGATATGATATGTAGGACGCATAAATGGATTATTTTTCAGTTACCGTAAGTTTCTTAAAGTCGAGCACGCGCGTTTGTTTTTTATACGTGATCGTCAGCGATTCACTGCCGACCTCTGCGTGCGTGAAGGGGCTGTCGAACAGTTTCTGTTTCGAAAGGTCTACGGTCTTCCCGTTCAATTTTCTCGTATCGGGAAACGCAAAAGAAA
>CAISDA010000025.1 GCA_903884005.1 uncultured Ignavibacteriota bacterium
AACCCAGGTAAGGTTCTTCGCGTTGCATCGAATTGAACCACATGCTCCACTGCTTGTGCGGGCCCCCGTCAATTCCTTTGAGTTTCAACCTTGCGATCGTACTCCCCAGGTGGAATACTTAATGCGTTAGCTTTGGCACCGAGCCTTACGACCCGACACCAAGTATTCATCGTTTAAGGTGTGGACTACCAGGGTATCTAATCCTGTTTGCTCCCCACACTTTCGAGCATGAGCGTCAGTAATGGACCAGGCGACCGCCTTCGCGACCGGTGTTCTTCATGATATCTACGCATTTCACCGCTACACCATGAATTCCATCGCCCTCTTCCACACTCAAGACTTCCAGTATCGGAGGCAGTTTTACAGTTAAGCTGTAAGATTTCACCACCGACTTGAAAGCCCGCCTGCGCTCCCTTTACACCCAGTGATTCCGGACAACGCTCGGATCCTACGTATTACCGCGGCTGCTGGCACGTAGTTGGCCGATCCTTACTTTAGAGGTACCGTCAATCCCGAAGAACGGGACATTCTTCCCTCTCTACAGAAGTTTACGACTCAAAGAGCCTTCATCCTTCACGCGGCGTCGCTGCGTCAGACTTTCGTCCATTGCGCAATATTCCTCACTGCTGCCTCCCGTAGGAGTCTGGACCGTGTCTCAGTTCCAGTGTGGCTGATCATCCTCTCAGATCAGCTACCCATCATTGACTTGGTGAGCCGTTACCTCACCAACTATCTAATGGGATACAGGCCCATCCCTTGGCGCCCGAAGGCTTTAACAACATCTCCATGTGGAGCCGCTGCATCATTCAGTATTAGCTCGCCTTTCGACGAGTTATTCCAAACCAAAGGGCAGGTTACCTATATATTACTCACCCGTGCGCCGGTTTACAAAAAGTATTGCTACTCTCTTCTCCCAGGCTTGCATGTGTTAGGCACGCCGCCAGCGTTCGTCCTGAGCCAGGATCAAACTCTCCATTGTAAAATAAAATCATTTTATCAATTTAGAGTTTGAATTCCTAAGCTTTATTTAGAGATACCGTGAAGCATCTCTTTAAGCAAAGGTTTACAACTTGCCAAAAAAATTTGACTTAAGGGCTATGCATACTAATTTTCAAAGAACACTCAGCTTACATCTTTGGTGCGTATTTCACAATCCGTGTTTCAATTTCATTGTCTTTTAAGATACACACTTTATCGTCTGAAGTCAAGAACTTTTTTATTATCTTTACAAAAACTTTTGACTTTCGGTGCGCTTCCCAGATGCGCTTGGGAGTCTTAAACTTAATCAATTCTTTTTACGAAGTCAAGAACTTTTTACTGTTTCATAAAAATTTTTGACTTTTTTGTTCATCCCTGCTGTTGATTGGGAACTTTAAGTATAACCATTTCTTGGTGCGGAGTCAAGCTATTTTTTTCTTTTTCACTCTTTTTCTTCGGCCGGGCTCCGCACTGCAACACCCCGAAAGTTCTTGCGGGCTTCTAATATACTCGATGAAGGGATGTGAGTCAAGGGCTTCCCGCACAATTTTTTCACATCCCACTCATACGCCCTGTTTTCTTCATATTTATTACATGTGAGGCCTGGTGCCGAAGTCGATTTGCGATGCCGGTTCATACTCCCGACACATCCCACTCCCTGAGTTTATCCAGGAATTTATAGTCCGTCAGATCGTACTGTATCGGCGTCACTGAAACCTTGTTGCGAAGAATAGCGCCCTGGTCGATATCCTCGCTTGTATCGAGTTCCAGCAGATCCCCCTTCAACCAAAAATATTCCCTGTTATTGGGATCGCGGCGCGATTCAAATTCGTCGTTCCAAATTGACTTCCCTTGTTTTGTGACCAGCACACCGGCGATTTCGGCTTCGGGCACGGCAGGCACATTCACGTTCAGCAGCGTTCCCTTCGGCAGCCCTTTTTCGAGTATTAAATGCGCCATATGCACCGCAACTTTCGCCGCATAGGAAAAATCGGCCTCCGGCGCGAACGTGGTGAGGCTCACTGCCATCGACGGAATGCCAAGGATTGTCCCTTCGGTGGCCGCAGAGACGGTGCCCGAATAAATGACGCTGATCGCCGTATTCGAACCGTGATTGATCCCCGAGATGACCAGGTCCGGCTTTCTCTCCAGCAATGTGCGGATCGCAATTTTCACACAGTCCGCTGGCGTGCCGTTGACTGCGTACCCGTAGAATTTTTCGCCATGGAATATTTTTTGCACTCGTAACGGGTCGTTCATGGTGATCGCATGGCCCACGGCACTCTGCTGTTTTTCCGGTGCGACGATGACAACATCGGCGATCGTTTCAATGGCCGCGGCCAGGGCCGCAATGCCCGGCGCGTTGATGCCGTCGTCGTTCGATATAAGAATGTATTTTTTCATTGTGCCCATTTTTTATTCAGATCATCGATGATAGAGAGAACTGTAATGTAACAAAAAAAAACATGCTTCTCAAAACCATTAAAAAATGATTTGACATCACCCGAAGAATTTTGTATATTATTAAACACTACCGCGGGGTGGAGCAATTGGTAGCTCGTCGGGCTCATAACCCGAAGGTTCTAGGTTCAAGTCCTAGCCCCGCTACATCGCCCACTTACTAACTCATCAGTAAGTGGGCTTTTTATTTTAAACGGTTCCTGCGATGGCATGCCGTTCAAAGCCGGGACGGACCGCACAAACAGCCGCACGACGTTCTGATCCCTGTCCACGATGATTTTCGAGATACACTTCCTGAAGATCTCCTTCCGCTCGTAGAGCGGAGCCCCCTCGAAAATCGACTCAAAGTTCTCCATAAAATCCTTGACCGACCGGGCAAGTTCAATGAAATCTTTTTCCGCCCGATTTTGTGATTTTGCCGATGATATTTTGATCTCGATGTTCCCCTGCTCGTTGTCAAGCGATGCAAGCTTATCCATCAGCGTCCTGCGCATATGCTCATTGTCCGCCAGAGAAAGCGTGTCCAAGATATTTCCCTTCTTCTTTTCCACGGATTTTAATTCTTTCGAAAGCGATGCGATGGTTGCACTGTTCACGGCATTCTTGCTATTCGTCAGTTGCGTGATGTGCGACTCAACACGCCTGATCAATTCCGGATTGGCAATTGTGTCACGGACCGCAGAAAAGGCAAAGGACTCAACTTCTTCCTTCGATATGGCGACGTATGAACACACTCGTTTTGCCTGGTATCCACCATCAATATATTTGGGATAGACGTGACCTTTCGCTTTCTGCGTCTGCCCTTGGAATGGGAATCCACAGATGCTACAACGGATGAGTCCAGTCAGCAGGTAGACACTATTCAGTGCTTGATTGTTTCGCTGTATCTTCGGCCGGTCTTCAGATGCATTGGCGTTCATCCAGGTTTCTTTTGAAATAATTCCCGGGTGTGCATTTTCGACGGTGATCCAATCAGCCCTCGAATTTACCCAATGAGGATAACGCACTCCGTTCTTTTTTTCCCATCCACGCTGGTTTGCCCGGATCTTGCTCATGGAGTTTTTATTGTATCTGCGCGCCCCATAATACGATTCGTTCTCAAGCATGGATTTAATCGTGGTGCTGTTCCATTTTTGATCCGTGTTCCGCCATCGACCACGTTTCGCGCAAGGGATTCCCTCATCATTCAACTCTTTGGCAATCAACACATACGCGATCCCGGCAATCCTTCGCTGAAATATCCGCTTGACAATTTCCACTTCCAACGGGTCGCCGATTTTCCACTTTACTTTTTCCTGATACCGAACGGACCGCCCACCATCTTCCAGGTTGCGCATGGCCCCGGTATTCAAATTAATGGCTATGCGTGTGTATCCATACGGCGCTGTGCCGCCGCTCGAATAAATTCCGTTGTTGCTTGAACCTCGGAATGTGAGGTCGGATAATTTCTTGCTGTATTGCGAAGCCTGAACTCCTTCGAATGCATTGAGCATTGGAGCAAATTCGTGGTTCTGGTCGATATTCGTTTTGACTAAGACCACCTCGACATTGAATCTGCGAAAGTGAACTCTCCAATACGTGTTCTCTTCGGCATCAATCGCACGACCCCACCTCGATTCATCATAGATGATCACAGCTTTGAACGGCGGACCGGTCTCGACTTTTTTTAACAGCCGTTGAAATTCAGGCCGTTCAAATGTCGTGCCCGATTCTCCGAAATCTTCAAACCACTCGACAATGAAGTAACCGGTTTTTTCAACGAACTTTTGTATCTCTTGTTTCTGCTGGTCGGGACTGTCCTCCTGCATTTCAGTCGAACATCGCACATACCCGGCAGCTGGTATAAGATTTTTCATGATGACACTCCTCCATGGAAATTGGTGATACTATCTTATACCGTTTTTTCCGGTTCATCCGCATATCGCTTCTTATACTCATCGAATTTTACCGTGTCGATCATATACATGCGCTTCGTCCCAGAAGGATGTGCCTTCGGTATTGAATCGATATCCAGGACTCTTTTTATCAGCCGACTAAAGCCTTTTAATTTTGACCTGACCCCCAAAAGATGATCCAATTTCATATATTGGAGATCATCAAGAAAGGTCATCTATGGGTAAGCAAAAATTCACCGCAGAACAGATCATCGGAAAACTTCATGAAGCCGATGTCCTCCAAAGCCAAGGTAA
>CAISDA010000026.1 GCA_903884005.1 uncultured Ignavibacteriota bacterium
CACAATTCTACAAATATTGAGTGTCTCACTATTTGAGAAAACCCTTATTTCTCAACTACTTACGGAGTTACCTCTGCAAATTGTGACTCCATCAACTGATAACCAGTTGTATTTATTCGACTTATAACGGGACACTACTGGTCCAAGATAGACATTGAAGATCCGATAACTGCCGGTGTTTTTTCCCAATCCCGATTCCCACATGAGGATGCTGACGATATCCTGCCGGTTCACATGGAACCTTTTTTCTGCCCGGCGAAGATAGGCGCGCTGCTTCCGCAAAAAATCGAGCCCCGCCTGTTGGCTTTCATCAGAAAGAAGGCGTTTTGTAAGATTGATGTGAAAGCGGGCCTGCTCGTCGATGCTCTGCGGACTCGCATAGCGCATGATGCTTTCACCGTAGACGGTCATCGCTTCAGGCCTGTCCAGCAGCGCAATGAATTCTTTCCTGCTCACGGGCGCGCCATCGGCTCCTTTTTTTCCAAGTTTCGACAGCAGCAGTCCGATCTCCGGCGTGAGCGGTTCGCCTCCTGATGTGAACATCGCCGATCGCGAAAACTTCCACACGGCAGAATCGGCGATCTGCTCATGAGAACCGACGGATCCTCCACATCGTGCGTCCGTGTAAGCGCCCACGCCCAGCACCAATTCAATTACCAACAACCAGCCCAATGAGCAGCGGCTCACCAATGTCATACATCGTTTCCTTTATCAGTATTACATGTGCGTTACCCGCATCATTAGTTCCATCAGTTCGTTCTTCCGGTATGGCTTGATGATCCTATCGGTAAAGCCATGCCTGGTGGGATTCGCGATCACCGGGTCTTCCGAATAGCCGCTTGATACGATGATGATTGCATTCTGATCCGTTTTTCGCATCGCTGCCGCGACTTCTTTCCCGCCAATACCTCCGGGAATCGTGAGATCAAGAATAGAAGCGGCTATCGGTTGGCCCAACCGCTGTGCGTCTGCAAATAGCGTGAGAGCTGAATGACCGTCTTTCGCCGTTGCTACGGTGTAGCCCATACTTTCGAGCATGCTGCTGACAATCTCCAAAATGAATTCTTCGTCATCCATTACAAGAATCGTTCCCGAGCTTTTATGAACAGTCGATTCGAGCTCAATTTCGAAAGACTTGTTCGTATGCGACGCCGGAATGAAAACATGGAATGTTGATCCTTTGCCGGGCGCCGTCTCTACGTCGATCCACCCGTCGTGTCGTTTAATAATGGAAAAGACTGTGGCGAGACCAAGGCCATGGCCGGTAATTTTGGTGGAGAAAAATGGATCAAATATTTTGGGGATGATATCGTAAGGAATGCCGACGCCTTCATCGTGTATCGATATTCGAACGAATGTCCCCGTATGGCCTGGGGCTTCCGTAACATTGACAGCCGTGATGATGATCTTTCCACCCGACGGCATCGCCTGCACAGCATTGATGACAATATTGTCGATCACCTGGCCGATCTGCATTTCATCACAGTCGGATGTCCACAGATCATCTGCAAGATCGAATCGACACGTCACATTCGATCCGCTCAGGGCGAACATTGCGCTGTGCCGGACGAGGGGCGCGATCTGCACCGTTTTGCGTACGGGATTGCCTCCTTTCGAAAACGTCAACAACTGTTGCGTGAGTCCTTTGGCGCGTTCGAAGACACTTATGGCTTTATCCAGATAGCCAGGTATTTTATCTATTTTTTTGAGAACGACGCTTTCTTTTGCGAGATCCAGATATCCGAATATCCCGGCGAGCATGTTGTTGAAATCGTGCGCGATGCCTCCGGCCAGGATGCCGAGTGATTCAAGCTTTTGAGCGCGCTGCATCGAGTCATTCAGTTTTTGTTTCTCGGTCATATCACGGAAAACAAGAACGACTCCGGTAATGCGGCTTTTGTAGTCGCGGATCGGAGCTCCGCTGTCGGCGATGATCAGTTCTCTGCCATCTTTAGCGATGAGGCACGTGTGATTCGCCAATTCGACGATAGACCCGCTCTGCAGAACTTTTTCAACAGGGTTTTCACACAACTCCCGGGTGTGTTCATTAATGATGACAAACACTTCCGGCAAAAAACGCCCCGCTGCATCTTCCGAACTCCACCCGGTCATTTCTTCGGCTGCTTTATTGAGCATAACAATCTTGCCGTCCAGATCAGTCGTGATCACACCGTCACCGATGCTGCGAAGCGTCACAGCAAGACGTTCTTTCTCCTGAGCGAGAAGTATTTCAGATTGTTTACGCTCAGTGATATCCTCACCGATAGACGCAACATTAACAATCACATTATTATTGTCTCGCAGAAGAGTATTATTCCATGCGATCATTCGGCGTTGACCCGCTTGGGTGATGATCTCATTTTCAAAATAGGCGGGAAGGTTTCCGCTTGTTATTGTCTTTTGAAATATCTCGGTTTCAATTTTTACCTGAATCTCCGGTGGAAGGAATAGTGCGAACCAGTTTGTGCCGAGCACTTCTTCTCGTTTCCAACCGGTAAGGCTAAGCAGAAAATCATTGCACAGAACAATATTACCCTCTACATCTAAAATAAGCCCTATCAGCGAAACAGATTCTAATACGGTTTGAAATTTTTTTTCACTTTCTTCGGCTTTTATTTGGGACATCTGAATTCGATTCATCTGCCTTCGTACCAAATAGAACAAAAGGAACGAAGTTATGAGCACGTAAAGGGAGCCCTTATAAATCGACAATTCAATCAATAATTGCTTATCCGATATAATACTACCGAAGAACGTATCGGATAAATAGATCCATAAAATTCCCATGATGGAATAGATGGAGGCTATTTTGTATTCGAACCGTGCTTTGCGAATAGCGGTGTGTAAGTGTGTCATTTTAGCTGCCAGTGTAAAATTTGCACAATTCGGGTATGAATCCGTTGTCCGACAGGTAATCGAAAAAGCCGGCAAGATGTTATTCGGCTGATGTTCTCATGTCGCACCGGATATGCCCGTGTAAATATAAATTTACCGTTTGCTGTTCTTAAGTGCAAACTCAAAAATTCAACGAAGATTTTTGCTGTCGGCATCAAGCGCTCACGGCTTCCTTCTTCCGCTAAAGGCAGACACCAATTTATCACGCGGGGACGTTTCGGAGAGTTCTAACGCGGAGATTATCCGATTGGAGCTGGTGCAGGCGCACAAGGATTGGACCGAGGGGAACAGCTCCCTACATTTGGGGCTGCATTTTTATAGTTCGGCGGTAACCCCGCCAAGCATCTGACGGGTTGTCGTGTAAGTATGCAAGTTATGATACACAGCTTACTTGAGCAGCGACATTTTGGTCATCTGCGTTCTTCCGTTTTGTTCCAACCGTGAGAAATACATACCCGAGGCGAGACCGGATGCGTTGAACTGCACCTGGTTAACTATTCCGGCCTGTGCTTCGCCGTTAAAGAGTGTGGCGACGTCCTGCCCGAGTGTGTTAAGCACCTTCAGTGTTGCGTGTCCCGTGGAAGGAACGGTGAACAAAATCGTCGTCGAAGGGTTGAAGGGGTTCGGATAATTCTGCGACAGCGCGAACACTGTTGGTGCAGCAAGGACCGTTGCTTCTACTTCTTTCGAGTATTCAAACTTTCCATCGCGGTCGATCTGTTTCAGACGGTAGCGGAAGATTCCGGAGCCGGGGCACTGTCATTGAACATTGCGCCCCCCTGGGAGGCAGAATTTAATGAAAACACCGCATTGGTAATACCGCCGTAGATCGCGATTTCATTTTTCATGCGGAAGTGATAATACCGCGGACTATTCGTCAGACCGTGGGCGGAATTCGGATGATACACCCCCGACGCCACCCATATCCAGTCACCCCCGACGGCCGGGCCGAGCGCCGACTCCAGTGACTTTTTCGCCGTTGCCCAACTTTTCCCGTCGCCGCTGTCATCGGCCTGAGCTGCGTCGACGTAGCAATTGACGGTCACCAGAACCAAATGCACTGTCGCTTCCTTTTGAATATTATAATCAGAAAGCGTACGGTCGTCCTGGAGAATTTTTCCGGCAAAGATTAACCTCTGCCGATCGGGGGGAATGGCTTCTTTGTCTCGAATTTTTTCTTTAAGATTCTTTATTGAATCTGTCGGCTCCACATCGAGCGTGATGTTTTTTCCCGTCAGCGTTCTCACGAAGATCTGCATCGCAAACAATGTCATCTGAACTGTACCCAGGAAAACCAGTAATGCAAATATTTTTTTCATCGTTCATGTCATGAAGTGTGATCGTTGTCGGATGAATTCCATGGCGCCCGCGCTGCGATACAGCACGGACAAAGCATAGACCCGCGCTAGCAGCGTTGGTTCATCTGAAAATTCAAACGGCGGCGAATTTCGCCGCCCTCATTATTTCATCAATGACAACCTCTTCACATCCGAAAACGTCCCGGCATCGAGTCTGTAGAAATACACGCCGCTAGAAAGACGCGAGGCGTCGAACGCTGCCGTGTAATTGCCGGGATCCATTTGTCCGTTCACCAGCGTCAGGATTTCGCGACCCAGCATATCGAACACTTTCAGCGACACAAGCGATGCCGATGCGATCGAATAATTGATGACGGTCGTTGGATTGAACGGATTGGGATAATTCTGCGACAGCGCGAATACTGTGGGTGTGGTAACAATTGTTACTTCCACTTCCTTTGAGTATTCAAACTTCCTGTCGCGGTCGATCTGTTTCAGACGGTAGACAATTTTTCCGGCTGCCGAGTTATCGGCATAGCTGTACGACTGCGGTGCGTTCGTCGTTCCATGTCCGGAAACATATCCGATCTTTTGCCAGATTTCATTTTTCTTCTCAATGTCGAAGCCGTAATTATTGACTTCCGTCGCAGTCCTCCAGTTCAGCACAACCTTGCCATGCACAGCCGAAGCGGTGAAGGCCGATAATTCAACGGGGAGCACACTGGGAGAACCCTGCCACACGCCAGTGCCGTATGTGCCGAGAAAAAGAGTTGAAGCGTTGGCTGCGATCCGGCTTGTCGGTATTCCTGAAATGCCACCGTTAAAGTCCGTCCATGTTACACCGTTGTCTACGGATTTGAATACTCCGGCCCCGTATACGGAGGCAAAGAATGTCGTTCCCCCGGACCCGTTAGAGACAGCGGCCATATGCGCGTATGACATATCAACATTAACAACGTTCTATTTTGCGCCATGATCGGTGGAACGAAGAACACCATTGCCGGAACATGCCAGCAGGATCGATTCATCAGCGGAGGCAGCATACGAATAAGTACCGCTAAGTTTTGAATCAGCTGCAGTCCAGGTGTGTCCACGATCGGAGGAAAAAAAGACATCTTCGTTATCATCAGTAGTGAATACTGTTTTTATCATGGTATCATTCATCTTATCGTCATATACTTCTTTTTCATTCCAAATAGCACAGTCTCAAGTACCTGTAAATGATAAGAAAAATTTGCGTGTGTGTATGCGTTTCAATTATTCGAAATGAAACCGATAGTTATTTTTGTGCCAATGTGTTGTCGTTTCCTATAAGAATATCTGTCGCGATCACGTCCAAGTATCTGCTGAACGATGCGTGAACAACATCGGTGGTCCATTTATTAGCATTTAAATATTCCAAAGGCATGCCACGGTAATACCTGAGTGGACGATTCCCGTCGAAAAATAGTTGAAGGGGCGATGCTGAATCTTCCGTTGACCTCTTCGCCCCCGAAGGCGGAAATCATGGCATCGTTACCGTTATTTCGCATGAAAAACATCATAAAAATTGGACTCGATTTCTTGGCCGGTGTAAGCGATATTGGTCTATTCATTGATGGTGTCCGAGGGTCGCGGTTTGTTTTTTCTCGATTTCGTCATCTCATAGGAATCAAATTCCCCATCATCTCGAGAAGTGGCGACATAAGGAGTACCGGTCATGCCAACCATTTCAATGTTTTACGGAATTGTGATTTATCTCTATATTCTATGATGATGAGCGTCATAAAACGCCACATATTCATGCAAAGTATCAGGGACAAGATGCAACTGTATCCATAGTTGACGGCGAGGTGTTGGCAGGAGGCATTCCACAGACCAAGCTGCGCCTGGTTCAAGCCTGGATTGAAATTCACCGTGAATCACTGATGGCTGACTGGGAACTTGCAGTTAATGGACAGATACCATTTTCCATAGATCCATTAAAATAAGAGCTTGATATGCAGTCTGTCACAAAAGTTATTCCTCAAGAAGCATATAAACTCTTAATTACCTTTATTACTGGAGAAACAAAACTGTTTGATGCACAACCGTATCTGGAAAAAGGCGATTTCACGAGATTGAAGGACAAGCAGCTTTTTAATCAGGCGTATGTTGCATTCGACACGATCTGCTGGCCCGGCAATCTGGATATCGCACCGGAGACTCTCTACGACCGCTCGCAACCCGTACCGGTTTGCTCATAGCTGACATTCTTCAGACACATTTTTGTTTCAATTACGATACTGAGGCTGATTATCCGCCTACCCCACGCCCCCCCCATTGATATGATGCGGTAAATCGAAATGTGTGTCATATTTTACCCTCAGTAAATCATCAGTAATGATAATCGAAACGAGGGTAAAAGGCAATGGGAAATGTTGAAATATGGAAGGATTCGTGATCCCGCCGCGAATCGAACGCGGAACCTACAGCTTAGAAGGCTGTTGCTCTATCCAGTTGAGCTACGGGATCAATACAAGGATAAAAAACATGCAGACGGGAGGAGCTTTTCTATCCCCGTTAATTGTTTACATTTTTACGATGACACTCTCATTTTCGTGGGCTGGCTCTTGTGCTGCTTTACCTGTTGCCAGGAAATACAAGTATTCCGGGCCGACATCAAAACCACACTTCCATGCGAGCGTCGGCCACGTGTCGAGGAAAAAATTGGCAAATTCTTTCACATCTTTCAATGGAGACGCAATAGGGTATTTGAATATCAAATTTTTAAGATCCGCCTCACCCGTTTCGCCGTTGTTGAATTGTATCCAAACCCGATATTCCCCGGCGTGCCGAGCGTCAGCGATTGAAATACATTCCATAATTCATCCTTTCACACAAGAGGCTGAATCCGGTGGAAATCCTTTGTTTCCCACATCGACAGCAATTCATCTCGATGCAATTCCGCCCATTCTTCAACGAGACCGCGAACTCGTGCAGGCAGATCACCTGACGATATATTCAGACTCTTAATCTCGATTGTCGCACGATATTCGTTGTACTGAACGTGAAAATGAGGCGGATTGTGTTCATCGAAATACATTGAAATAATGATGCCGAGGAATCTTGATATTTCTGGCATCATACCTCCCTTGTATTGTTGCGACAACCGTCAACTCATACCATGTTAATATTTAACAAATATTTCAATCGAAGCCCGACGATTAAAATATAATCCAATGCAATATTATTGTCAAACACCAGGCATTAAATCGAAAAGCAAATCAAAATAACGGGTGATAAGTGTAACTATTCAAGGGCGAGCTAACAGCTCGCCCTACAAGATATCAAAATTGCATTATGCGGTGATCTTGGCGCGGATGAACTCGCGGTTCAGGCGCGCTATGTGCGTCACAGAGATTTCCTTCGGGCATTCGGCTTCGCACGCATACGTGTTCGTGCAGCTGCCGAACTGGTTCTCGTCCATCACCGCGAGCATACTCTCGACGCGCTCTTTGCGTTCGTGCTGTCCCTGCGGCAGCAGCGCCAACTGGGAAACCTTCGCCGCCACGAACAACATGAGCGAGGAATTCGGGCACGATGCAACGCAGGCGCCGCAGCCGATACAGGCGGCGGCATCGAACGCTTCATCGGCGATCGGCTTCGGTATGAGCAGCGTGTTGCCATCGACCATTCCGCCCGTCTTGGTGGACACATACCCGCCCGCCATCATCACGCGGTCCATCGCCGTCCGGTCGACCATCAGGTCCTTCAACACCGGGAACGCGCGTGCGCGCCACGGTTCGATCACGATTGTGTCGCCGTCCTTGAAGTGGCGCATGTGCAGCTGGCAGGTCGCAATGCCTCGACCCGGCCCGTGCGCCCTTCCATTGATCATCATGCCGCACGAACCGCAGATGCCTTCGCGGCAATCGTGATCGAATGCGATCGGCACTTCGTTCTTTTTCACAAGCTCGATATTCAGCACGTCCAGCATTTCCAAAAACGACATGTCCGGCGAAACATCATTCACTCCGTACGAAATCAATCGCCCTTTCGATTCGGGACGTTCCTGCCGCCATACTTGAAGAGTCAATTTCATTCTGTACCGCTCCTTTACTTGTAGCTTCGTTGTGAAGGTTTCACGTAATCGAATACGAGGTGTTCTTTGTGCATCGCGGGTTCAGTGCCGATACCCTTAAATTCCCAGGCGGCGACATACGCAAACTTCTCGTCGTTGCGCATCGCCTCGCCCTCATCCGTCTGATGTTCCTCGCGGAAGTGGCCGCCGCACGATTCCTCACGATGCAATGCGTCGCGCGCCATGAGCTCGCCGAGTTCAAGGAAGTCCGCCACGCGCTGCGCTTTTTCAAGCTCGGTGTTGATGTCGTTCGCTTCGCCGGTAAGCTTCACATCTTTCCAGAACGCCTCGCGTATCTTCGGCAGCAGGGTTAACGCTTTTTCAAGCCCCGCCTTGTTGCGCCCCATGCCGACGAATTCCCACATGACCTTGCCGTACTCGCGGTGGAATTCGTCCACCGTTTTCGTGCCGTTCACGTTCATCAATTTCATGATCGTCGCGTCGACATCGTTTTCGGCATCCTTGAACGCTGCGTGGTCGGTCTTCACCGTCTCGAATTTCGTGCCGGCCAGATAGTTGCCCACCGTATAGGGAAGGATGAAGTATCCGTCGGCAAGTCCCTGCATGAGCGCGCTTGCTCCCAAACGGTTCGCACCGTGATCGGAGAAATTCGCTTCGCCGCCGACAAAGAGTCCGGGGATCGTGCTCATGAGATTATAATCGACCCAGAGCCCGCCCATCGTATAGTGGACGGCCGGATAAATGCGCATCGGCTGCAGGTACGGATCTTCGGCCGTGATCTGCTTGTACATGTCGAACAAATTGCCGTAGCGTTCTTTCACAATTTCCTTCCCGACGCGCTTGATGGCTTCGGCGAAGTCGAGATACACGGCCATCTTCGACGGCCCGACGCCGAAGCCCTTGTCGCACATTTCCTTTGCGCGGCGGCTTGCCACGTCGCGCGGCACGAGGTTGCCGAACGAGGGATACTGGCGTTCCAGATAATAATCGCGTTCATTCTCGGGAATATCCTGCGGCAACCGTTTGTCGTCCTTGATCTTCGGCACCCAGATGCGCCCGTCGTTGCGGAGGCTCTCGCTCATCAGCGTCAGCTTCGACTGATGCTCGCCGCTCACCGGGATACATGTCGGGTGGATCTGCGTGAAGCACGGATTGGCAAACAACGCGCCTTTTTTATGCGCGCGCCAGATGGCCGTTGCATTGCTTGCTTTTGCGTTTGTGGATAGGAAGAACGCGTTGGCGTACCCGCCTGTGGCAAGTATCACCGCATCGGCCGCGTACGATTCGACTTTCCCGTTGAGCATGTTGCGCGCTACGATCCCGCGCGCCTTGCCGTCCACAAGAACGACATCGAGCATTTCGCGGCGGGCGAAAAATTTCACGCCGCCTGTTTCCATCTGCCGTGCGAGGGCGGAATATGCGCCGAGCAGCAATTGCTGTCCGGTCTGTCCGCGCGCATAGAACGTGCGCGAGACCTGAGCGCCGCCGAACGAGCGATTGTCGAGGTAGCCCGCGTAGTCGCGCGCGAACGGCACTCCCTGCGCCACACATTGGTCGATGATGCTGCCGCTGACTTCCGCCAGACGGTAGACGTTGCCTTCGCGCGCGCGATAGTCGCCGCCCTTGAGCGTATCATAGAACAGACGATAGACACTATCGCCGTCGTTCGCATAATTCTTCCCGGCATTGATGCCGCCCTGCGCCGCAATGCTGTGCGCACGGCGCGGCGATTCGTGGTATGAAAAGGCGAGCACGTTGTAGCCCAGTTCCGCCAGAGACGCCGCAGCCGAAGCGCCGGCAAGCCCGGTACCCACAACGGCAACCGTGTACTTGCGGCGGTTCGATGGATTGACCAACTTACTCGTAAATTTGTGATTCGTCCACTTCTTCTCTATCGGACCTTCTGGAATGTTAGATTCGAGTACCATTGATGACTCACGTGGAATAGTGAAAAAAAAACCCTGCGCGGCAGCGGCTCCCCATTAAACGATATGACTTATTTTAGGGTAGATAAAAAAAAATAAATCGGCATCGATGCAAATCCGATGGGAATGAGCAGCCAGAATACCACCGCGACTGCATCAAACAGGACGATATATTTTCCCTTTCGCAATCCGAGCGTCTGAAACGCGGATTGAAACGCATGCTTCAGGTGATACGCAAGCATGACGAGCGCGGCCAGATACAGGAGATCATACAGCGGACTGGCGAATGCCTGGAGAACGAGCGCATACATGTTCGTTTCACCGAAGAATCGTGACGGAAGGAAAAATTGTTTCAGATGGACGATGAGGAAAAAAAGCACGATGCTCCCCGACAGCATCGTGTTGCGAGATTCAAACGGGGTATTATCGGACAGCTTATATGCCGAATATTTTTCGGGCCGGGCCGCGCGGTTCTTCAGCCAGAGAGTTCCGCCGAGAAACATATGCAGCAAAAAACCGGCAACAAGGAGTATCTCGGTGCTTCGGATGACCGGATTATGCGCCATGAATTCCGAATAATGGTTGAACGATTCGCCGTTGTCATTCTTGAACAATGCCAAATTTCCGGACAAATGGATCACAAGAAATGAGCAGAGAAACAATCCGGCCAGACTCATGAGAATTTTTTTACCGACCGAGGAGTGATAAAACGATATGACTTTTTTCATAGAGGGCTCAACATAGTGACTATCTTTGAGAGTGAGGTAACTGAGACGTCAAAAATAGGAAAGAATTGCATTAAAATCAAGAAAACGCAGGCGGCAATTTTATGACGACCGTTGCGTTGTCCGTTATTTCCGCGTCATGACGAACACACCGTCCCAATCGTCGGGCGGGGGTTCTTCCATAAAAAACAGCGACCGCTGAATATAGAGGTGCGCAACCATGTCGTCCCGTCTCCGGTTCAAGACATCCTCAAAATGATGTATCCCCGTCTGCCATTCACGGCGCTTGTACGCATCCAGCCCTTTTTGAAATGAATCCAGCAGCAGCCAGAATTCATCCGGATGCGTGTCGTTCACCATCGAAAGCAGTTCGAACATTTTAACGGCCTTCGTCTTGCCGAGCACGAGCACGTTGTCAATTTCACGCGCCAAGACCCGGGACTGGACGCGCGTATATGTGTTTTCCGTCATTAACAGATTCGTCCCATATTCCTTATTGACTCCGCTCAGGCGCGATGCAATATTCACCGAGTCGCCGATCGCGGTATAGCTGAACTTCGCCTCTGATCCCATGTTTCCCACAACGGCCGTGCCTGTGTTGAGCCCGACTCGCTGGCGGATGATCGGTCCTGAAAACCGCTTCTCGTCCCGATACTCCGTATTGATGAAGCGCTGCATCGCCAGGGCCGCCGAACACGCATGGAAGGCATGGTCGTGATCCTCCAGCGGTGCTCCCCAGAAAGCCATCACGGCATCGCCGATGTACTTATCGACCGTCCCCTTGTCTTCCAGGATAAAATGGGATATGTCCGTGAAATACGTATTGAGGATGCCGACGGTCTTTTGCGGATCCAACTGCTCGGCAAGCCGCGTGAACCCCTGAACATCGGCGAACATCGTCGTGATCTCGCTCACTTCGCCGCCCAATTTTAAGAGCAGCGGATTTTCGATCAATTGTTCGACGATCGAGACGTCGACATATTTTTGGAACATCTCCTTCATCTGCGATTTGCGCTTGCGCTCTACCGAAGAACTGTAACTGATGGCTATGACATAACAGACAGCCAACGCGATGAGCGGGGCAAAGACGGGAAGCACGTACCCGGATTTTATAAATATCGCATAGGCCGTGTCCAGATAGCCGATGATGAACGTCATGGTCCACACCAGGCTCCACCTCGGCTGAAGCACCTGCGTGAAGATGCCGAGCGCAATACAGAGCGTGAGCAGAATAAAGCCGTAGATAACCGATGGAACGGGGCGGATGTAGACGCCGGACACGATCTGTTCGGCCACATTCGCATGGATGTAACAATTTGGAGAAAGGTCTGCGATCGGCGTCGAATTATGATCACCCACGGAGCGTGCCGTCGCACCGATGATGACGATGGCATTTTTAAAGACATCGAGCCTGAGCGAGTCGCCGCGGAGGTACGCATCGATCACTTCTGAAAAAGAGATCGTGCGAAAGATACCGTTCCTGCCGGCATAATCGATCAGCAGGTCCCCGTTGGCCGACAGAGGAATCACGATCCGGTTAAATGCGACTTCAAATCCCTCGAGTGTGCGGGTGATGACGCCGGCGTGCATGTCCAGTTTGAGATAGGTCAACGCAAGCCTGGCTCCGAGCGCGGGGTAATACTCTCCGGCATATTCAATGAAAAAAGGCATGGAACGAACCACGCCGTCCAACGAATCGGGACGCACGAGGATGTGTCCGACCCCTTCGGTCACCGCTGCCAGCGAGTCGAAGGGGCGCTCGTCGATGTTGAGCGCACGCGGGAAGGGAACTTCGACCGTGCTTTTTTTAATGGCGTGGCGGTGAAGCGATTGATACGCCGCCGGGTCAAAATCGACATATTTTGTCGAACCGACGATGCCGTCGTTCGGTATGAACGGCCCTATGGCATGAAAAACATTCGGCAGAAGCCGTGAAAAGCCGAGCAGCAGACTGTCCTCTCGCAGCGCCCCGGCGTCTGTCCGCCGGTTCGTCAGCAGCTCATCCACGCCGATCACCGCAGCGCCGTGCTGTGTGGCGATGGCAAAAACCGATCCAAGCTTGCCGCGCAAAACCGGGTATTCGTATGTGCGCAGCGTCTGTTCGTCGATCGCCACGATGACGATCGGTGCCGAGTGCGAACGGGTCCCCCGGAGCCTCATCATCGCGTCATACGCCTTCAACTCGAGGACGCGGAAGAACGAGAACTGAAAAAGCATCAGCGTCAGCGCCACCGCGCCGGCGCCGAATATCGCGCCCTCAAGGATGTGCCGTGCATATTTTTTCTTCAGCAGTCCCTGTGCCATCATGCCGGATTTTTCCAGTAGAGAATGTCTTTGAGCGCTACAACGGCCGAAGGATTGATGCCCCGGCGTCCCCCGAAGATGAATTTATTTTCCCCTTGGCGCGGCCTGACGGGCACCGGGTCTTTCACCTTCGCCGTGGCGATATCCTTCAGCGCGGATTCGAGGAGGCGTTTGAGTTCCGTCTTGTCATTTGATCTTTTCTTCTCCGCCCCCTTGCGCTCCACCGCCGCATCGTCCCCCGACACTAGCCCGAGCAGGTCGTAGGCGCGATCCATTGAATCCAACTGCTCCGCACCCTGCCGCAGCGCTGCAGACGCGGCATCCTCGTCGCCTCCGATAAATTTGAGCACACCAAGGTTCAGCACGATGCCGGCATCGATATGATCGGCTTTCAGCGCAGACTGGTACGCCCGGAAGGCGTTCAGCGAATCGCCCTTCAAAAAACAGATATTGCCGCGATTGTTCAACGACGCCGCGGAAACGTAATTTTTGAGCAGGGCCGATGCCTCGTCGTATTTGTTGGCAATCGTCAGTAGCAGGGCGGCGCGGTTTGCGCTGCGTTCCGTTTTCTGCTGCTGCAGCAAGACCACTTCCGCATCGATCCTGTTCATCAGGTCTTGTGAGATGGCCTTCACATCGGCACTCACGAGTTCACTCACCGCAACGGGCTCGGGCATGGCAACCGGCTTCACCATCGATGCAAGATCGATCGGAGGATACTGCTGCCATGCGCTGTGCAGGTCGACCACGTCAGGGCGTTTCGCCCCTGCATGTGCATCGCTGTATTCCTTCATGCCTTCCTTCCACGCCGCAAGAAACGGCCCGTTGGTCATCGTCGTTTCCAGCGGAATCCATACCGTGCCGTTGCGCACAACGTAGGCGCCCTCGTCCGTACTGATGCGCGCCGCATTTTTTTGGTGGACGCCGGTATCAAAGAGGATGAACACATGATTCGCTGTGACCGTTATTGCAGTTGGAATGCCCACACTCTCCAGGCATGCTGCCAGCAGCGTCGACGTATCGTCGCAGTCGCCCGACCGCATCGCCAATGTTTCCTGCGGATACCGCACTTCATCAAGCACGTCCTTCCCCGCCGATGTCCACGGATCGCCGGCATAGGCAAACGACATGGCCTGCAGGGCGTCCCAAATTTTAATGGCATTCATCATGTTCACGGAGCTTGACGGAAGCACGACTGCATCGTGCCGCACATCGGCAAGTATCTCACGGGTGAACGAACTGATCGCATCGCTCGCGGGCGTCACGAAGGACGCCACGGATGCGGGATCCGACCATGCGATCGCGTGCTTGTTCAGTATCAGCACCGGTTTTACAACGGAACGCGAATATTCCATGCCCGCCGATTCATATGTCAGATCGATGCGGATCTGCGACGGGGTCTCTTTCGAGAGCAGGGCCAGCTTTTCAACATCGAGGAGAGCAAAAACGGCGATCGTTTTTTCTTCTCCCGGTTTCAGGGACATAATGGTCTGCTCGGACGATTCGCGCATAAAATCCGCGGTGAATATTTTCGCGGCGATATTTTTTATGTCCGCCGCGCTCGTATTCTTCACCGTTGCCGTACCGATCGGATGTTTCACGTAATGAAGGGCCTGCGAAGGGAAAATATTGTGCGCCGTGAAGGCGGTGATCTCCAGGCCGTTCGAGACGCGGGCGGCGGTATGCTTCACCGAGCGGGCGCGGTACAGAACGTCGATGCGGCTGCCCGAAAAACCGGTCACGACAAAATTTTTCGCCGAACTTAACTGCTTGCGCACTTCGTCCGCCGCACCCCGTATCGTGCAGTCGAATACCGCCGCATCTCCTTCCATGAATCGGACGGAGACCGTGCGCAGCGCCGGAGCGGCGGCAGGAAGCTCATTTTCAATTTTTTGCAAGACGGCGTCATCCACGCCCTGCACGATGAGTTCAAGCGACTTCTCCTGCGCCGCATCGAAGGCCTCGTGGAGCGATGCGCAGATCATGGCGCCGAGCGAATCGCCGACGGCTTCGAGGGTCTTAAACGCCGCGGTGGGTTTCGCCTGCGATGCTTTTTCCGCCGCTGCGGTGAAGAGGCCCAGCACTTCACCCGTTTCCGTAGACAGGGCTTTCACGCTGGCATCAGCCACATACAGGTAACTCTTAAAACCATACGTCTCGCGTTCCCCGCCCGGCAGAGCGGTCGCCCCGCCCGTGACGAGTATTTCGGCACCGAGGCGGCGCGCAAGCGCAATTGCTTTCTTCGGATTCAGCTCGCGCATCGCGCTGTCGCGCTGCCGCACCGCTTCGAACTGTCGCGCGTCGATCACACGATACCCGTGCGCCTTCAATGCGCCTTCGATCTTCAACGATGCCTTGTGCGACGTCGCGTCCGTATTGTCGATCTTTTCATCCAGGATCACCATGACCCGCGGCAGATCCGGCTTATCGCCGGGCGTTTCGGCATGAAGTGAAAATGCAGCGGCGATCGCACAGGCAAGTATGCGCTTCATTGACTGATCCTTTCCAATGCTATCGTAATTTTTTGTTCGAGAGTTCGCACCATCGGAAGCACTTCATCGACGCTTCCGGTCTCTTCTTCTGCAACGATCGTTTCTCCCGTTTCGGTTGCGACGAGGCGCACATCGATGCGAAATTCGTCGTGCGTGATGCTCGTGTACCCGCCGAATACCAGGATACGTGCTCCGAGTAATTTACCCAGCTTCAATGCCGTCGCGGGATTCACCATATCGGTTTCATTCAGATGCAGTTCCTCGATGAGCGCCTGCATGCGCTGCCGTTCCACCACCTTCACCGATTTCACCTTCGAGAGACGCGTCGTCATCATGTCCGCAATCCCCTTCTTCAACGGATCAAGCCGCTCCTTCGAATCGATGCTGTTGTTCTCGAACGCAAAGATCGCAAGCGTTACCGGCGGTTTATCCTCCCCGCGCGCCATGGCACCGCCTATCAGGCACAACGCCGTGACAAGTATGATTCTCCGTGCCTTCATTTTATATGTTCTCCCGTACGATCCTGATAAATGGTTACTACTCAGTGTGCGCCGAAATCATTGTCATTCTAATGTTACCATCTTGACCGCATCAAGACTCTTTATACATATGACATAAGTACTCTGTCATTCTGAACGCAAGCGAAGAATCTTGCATCGCGTTAGCAGTCGGCGAGATTCTTCGGTCGCTACGCTCCCTCAGAATGACAGGGCTGGAGGGTACGGTGAGTAGTTGCAATAAATGTTAGAACAAAAACTTCAGACCGGCGCCGGCATCGAAGCCGACCGCATGCCGGTCGCTGTTCATGAACGTGATGGAGCCGACACCGAACCCGAGCTCAGACGACAGCATGCACCACCGCGCGATCGCCCAGCGGCATTCGGCCGAGAGTGTTCCGACAGTTCCGCCGCCGGTGGTGAGCACTTCGCCGTTGACGGGAAACTCGTCGGACGACATCGCTTTTGCCTCCGCGCTCGCCGTAAGCGACACCTTTTCCCTGAGCGGGAGCGTCAACGAGTACCGCACGGCATACTGCCGGGCGGCCGGCGATTCTTCTTCCACGCCGTTGATCGTGCTCACATTGCGGGCGCGCAGTTCTGCGCGGACCTGCAGCGTGTGGACTCCGAGCGGTGCAACGTGTGAGCCGACCAGGACGAATGCGGCCTTGATGCCGGATCGAAAAAAAACATCGCCGTTGATCCTGTCCGGAAGATAATACGTCACCGTATAATCCGCAGAAAAACGGTTTGTCTTCACTCCGTCTCTGAGATCGATGCCGATATTGGCGGCAAGTTCGTTCCCCGGATCGTAGCGCATCGTATACGACTCCGCAGGCGCCGCCGGTTCGTAACTTCCCTTGAACGACGCAGCGGCGCCACATCCGAACACGACGCCCCGCGCAACGCTCGACGCGTATGCGCATCCGAGCGTCGCATCCCATCCGTGTCCCATCGACGGCATCCGGTACCCGAGCGCGGGCTGGGCCAGGGTTGCGGCAAGCTCAGTCTGCACCTGCGATAATCGCGTGACGCCTGTCGGGACGCTCACGGAACCGGTGACCCAGAGTTGGTCTCCCGGAAGCACGGCCGATACCGACACGCGTGTTTCCGGAACGCCCGCAATCGCCGCATCGCCCTGCTGCACGGATGCCGGAACAGCGGCCAGGGAGAATAACACTCGTTCGCTCGCCGGCATCGTCACCGTCATTGGATAGGTCTGCTGACCCAGACGCACGCCGCCGATGCTCCATGAATGAACGCTGGCCCCGGCCGATGCCGACGCCGACTCCTGAAATAAGTTTTTGTCGTCATACACCGACTTTACATGCTGCGCGCACGCAGGACCGACATTCAGCAGCAACGCAAGCGCGATGCATGCATTCAACGGCTGCCGCAGCGTATGTTCGTTCCTCTTCCTCATCGCACGAGCACCATCCGTTTCGATTGCACGTATGCCGGTGTGGTGAGGCGGTAAAAATATACACCGCTCGATACCTCCATGCCGCTGTCATCCTTGCCGTCCCATTGCTCGGCATACACGCCGAGCGCCTGCTGCCGCTGCACAAGCGTTTTAATTTTTTGTCCGAGCACGGTGAATACGTCGAGTTCCACCATGCCGCTGCGGGCAACGGTGTACCGGATCGTGGTTGATGGATTCCACGGATTCGGAAAATTTTGCTCGAGTCCGTACACAAGAGGCGTCATGGGGATGCCATCGGTGTGCTGTTCGATAAATTTTTGTTCGCCCACAAGGATGCGGAATGCACGCGACGATTCATTCGTCTCGAATGTGCATTCATACGCCGACGCCTGCGTGCAGTCGGCGATCCGTTCCGCACCGCGGTCCAGAATATAGACGCCGTATCCGGCCGGAAGCGGAGACATGCGCTCGATGTGAAGCGAAATGTGCGCACAAGGCTGGGAGGCACGGACCGTGCAGTCCCATACTGCGCCCCCCGTCGCGATCGGACGATAATCGCCGGCCAAAGCTCGGCGATCGGCCTCGATGAAGCTCAACGAGACATACCTTCCGGGCGGAACCGGCGGTTCTGCAAAATCATTTTTGTCCAATGTTTCGGAGGATGACTGCAGCATGCCGAAATAATTTTCGTTATCAGAGACGGTCCCATCCGTTGCCGACACACGCATGCTCCATTCGCCTTCTGCCGAAGCAGACGATGCGATCGCAGCCTTGTCCATGACATTTAAATTAATCGGCACGGGAACCATGGTCACCACCGCGTCCGAATCGGAGGCGTTATTCACGAAATATCCTTCGAACGGTCTCAGAATATTCGTCGGAGAAAACCCTTTCCCGTCGTATTCCCACGCCCACATATCGACCGATGCCGGCCGCACCGATTTCCACCAATTGATCGCAAACGGAAATGGATCGCCGATGAGCGTGAATCCGGGTTTCAACGTCATCGTGAACGGTTCCGGCAGGACCGTATAATCGGCGGTGCCGAGTTGCAGCGGCCGCTCATCTTTCATGATCAGCCAGTACGCCTTTCCGCGGTCTACCGTCATGAGCGGCGGCGACGGATACTCGGCGTAACTCTGGGCCTTGTCGTTCCATAGGCCGAAGAGCCGCCAGTCGTACGGATTCGGCTTTCCCAAACCGCTCAGCACCGACGCCGTGGAATTATCCGCAAGCACATACGGCACGCTGATCAGTCGGTACTGTTCGTTCTGGAGCGTCCCCGATAAACTGACCGCGGCGTTTTCAACCGTGCCGGCAATGGAAAAGGCACAGGCGAAATTATCCGCCGCCCACAATCCGGTCGCCATATCGCCCGGAGCGCTGTTCGCCCAGAAGCGCGGATCGCCGAACGCAATAATTTTCCCTTTGCCCGCGCGCGTCACACTTGCGAGTATCGCGGCAGACTGTGTACCGGGTGCGGCGCTGCTGAAAGAAAGGCCGGCGGCTGCAAAGAGTGTATCTGAATTTTTTCCGGTCAGCGTCAATCCGGTGCCGGACGCGAACACGAGCGTATCGGCGTGGGCAAGATACGAAGCCGACGAGGCCGAAAAGGATTTTGCTGCGGCGATGAAGCCGCTCGCCAACGAGGCGGTGTCTGCGCGGAAGCGGACGGATACTTCCATCTGCGCCGCGTCGTTCCATTGGGGCATGGAGAACAATGCATTCAGCACCGCTGCACTGCGATCGGCCGCACTGCCGAGCGCGGCGATCGTGGTTCCGGCTGCGGCAAGTCCGGCCAGCACAGTACATTCGCCTGAGGTAAAGGGACGGTTCGGCGCCGGCAGGATCACCATTGCTACTGCAGCAGCCGGCGAAGCCGGAAGCGTGTCAATAACGGACATACCGGCAAGAGTGAATGCGCGGGCCAGATCGGAGTACATCGGCGATGCCGCGTCCGTTCCCGCGTGCGTGCGGTCGATGACGATCGTGCGGCCGCCCGTCGTTCCGAGGCCGGTGCAGAAACCCGTAAGGACGGCTTCGCCGCGGGCGAGCTGCGGATCATTCGTTGAAAAGGACAGCAGTGCGGTAAACTTGCCGACACCAGTGGGAACGAAGCGTACGGCGATCTCTGCCGTCTGCTGTGCCGGTATCGCGAGCGAATCATAAGGCGTGATGAACGAGAAATTTTTGGATGTGTTCAGCAAGATCGAGCCGACAGTGAGCGTCCGCTCGCCCCGATTGCTGATGCGGACGGTTGTCGTTGTTGTTCCGCCTGAGCCGACGATGCCCGCGTTGAATGCCGTTAACGCCAGCGATGCGATCGGGAAGACATCGAGCGTTTTCCGCACCCACGTTGTGCCGTCATCGTAACTGACGCGAACGCCGTCCCCGGTGGCAAGATAGATCTTTGCCCGGTTTGGGCCGCGCTCGGGCATCGAGCAGGCGCGCACATCGACCTGCTCGTCGGCAATTTTCGTCCAGCGCGTTCCTGGTGCAATAATGCCTGCAGAGGAACTGAGCTTATAGACTCCGCTCTGAGCGGCGGGATCATCCGGCAGGCGCCCCATTGCGGCACAATACGAATACGACCGGGATGCCGCTGTGGCATCGTACACAATGACGCCGAGAGCGCCGATCCGGCCGGACGGAAGACCGGCGTCACAACGGACCCATTGAGCCAAGCGGAACTGGTAGACATAGGCGCCGGCATCGGTTCCCGCAAGCAGACGCATGCCGTCAAGAGACAGCGTGTCGACAAGCAGCGACGTAATATGCAGACGCGCCGTGCCGCTGCGCGGAAGGGCGGGCAGTTCCGTCCATATGCCCGATTTTTTTTCGCTGGAGATCAGAATTGTCGTATCGTTGGCCCCGAAAAAGACCGAACCGGAATCTGTTTGCGTGCTCACCAAAGTGTTGATGTGGTACGGTAAAAGTTGGTCGACTGTGGCCCACGTTTTTCCATCGTCTGCCGTGCGCCGTACGGTGATGCCGTCTGCAGCCAGCAGGAGACGCGGACCCGATGGCGGCGCGGCAAGAGCACTGGGCCGAAACACGCTATCGACGGTCCACCACTGCAGGCCGCCGTCGACGCTTGCCAGAAGCCCTACGCTTGTGGCCGCATACCAATGAGAAGAATTTCGTGAATCGGGCAAGATTGCATATACCGCACCTTCACGGACATTCGACTGGACCCATACCGCTCCCCCGTCCGTGCTTCGATACAGTCCGTTGCGCGAAGTGCCGGCACAGACAATGCTGTCGTTCTGAAGGCCCCGGATACACAGCACGTCGCCCCCTGAACCAATGCCGGCTCCCGAGAGTCCCGCCCCAACAGCCGGATACGACTGCGCGGCAAGCACGATTGCAAATAAGAAAACATATGTGGCGGACGATCGCGTCATGAATGTGGCGTGTCTTCGATTATGGTTTCGGCGGCACCGGCGGCGCCGGAAGCGGCTGCCGTATCAATACCGGATTCGTTTTGCCGGGATTCGGAAACGTCGGTGCGTATCCTCCCGTGTGTGTCAATGTTGTGGCAGCCCGCTCTATGATCGTCGTGATGGCATCCGAATCTATCGGACTGCGGGGTACAATTGTTCCATCGCCCGTCCCCGGCACTTGCGGCAGGCTGCCGGCTGTGCTCGTTCCGCCGCTAGTCCCCGGCACTTGCGGCAGGTTCCCGGGCACACTTGTACCTCCCCCGCCGGTTCCAGGCAACTGGGGCGGCCGGCCGTTTGAACCGCCAGTCGGGTCAAAACTATCCGTGTAGTCGAGCTGGTCGCGGGCATCGGAAAAATTCGGATCGAGTTCCAGCGCCTGCCTGAATGATGCCGCGGCCTGCGCAAATGCTCCTCTGTCTTCGAACTCCAATCCTTCTGCGTAGCGAAGGAATGCAAAATAATTTTCAGTCGGAATAACGAGTATCGCCTCGCGCTCCTCGGCGCTGAGCGGAATGCCCAGTGTGCGCAGCAGGTGCAGCACCACGTCCTTTTCAGCGCGGAATAAATTTTCTGTCGGACCAAGATTGGAATCGAACGCCTCCACCACAGCGTCGACGGTCTTCGTCACAGCCGCATCCAGATGCAGCATGCCGTCGCTTGTCGCAACAAACGAACCCTTCACCACACGATGTGCGCCGACAAGCTTGCCGATGCGCGGGGCTGACACGGGCGATGCAAGCGCCGTTTCACCGAGCGACAATTCTTCGAGCACCGTTTGAAGGCGCAGGCGTTCAATCACTCTTAAAGCGCGGACCTTCGAGAGATCCGTTGCGACCATTTCGGCCAGACCGCGGCAAAGCGGATCCATGTCGCGAGCGGATCCGTTATTCTCGAACGAGAGCACGGCCACGGTATTCGTATCGATGGAGGAAACGGCGATGGAGGATTCATACACAATCGCATGGCGTGCGTCGCGCCGCATGCGGCGCAGAAGCAGTTCGCGGCTTCTCACCATCGCAGTGCTGCCGCGCATACGGTAGGATGTGGACTCGGCATACTTCCTGTAGCATGCAATCGCCTTCAGATCGTCGTTCAGCGAATCGGCGCAGACGGCGAGATAGTACATCGCCTGGTCATCATCCGGAATTTTTTTAGTATATACAGTGAGGAGTGAATCGGCGAGGGAATAGTGTTGTTTCTGCGCGTGGGCGATGCCCGCTATTTTTACTGTTTCGATTGCGGATGGATCAGACAATACCGAATCCGGAATCTGCCGAATGACATCGTCATACAAACCTTCATTCAACGACAGGGACAGCGAATCGAATCGCGACGAAGCACATCCGCAGAACAGTGCCGCAATAAACAACCCGTATGTAGAGAATGGGAAAAATTTTTGTTTCACAATATAAACAATGGTATGTATAGAGATACGTCTGTCAGTTTCTTACCATCCTGAATATTGCAAAAATAGCTGATTATTGCAAGTACTTAAAGTAAATCCTGAAGTCTGGCCAGGGCCGCAACGAACGATGGACAACCATTCGCCGTAGCCCCGGAAGCCTGGCTGCGTCACTGCTTGAGACCCAGTTTGTTCCCTTCTTCTATCGCCCATTTCGAGAGACGATCGCGGTCCGCATCCGAAAGTGCTGCCTCGGGGTGCATTTTGACATATTTCTGCAGCGGCATGGAATTATCAGTCACCTCGCCCTCTATTTCGGAGAGTTTCTTTATCATCCTGGCTTTCTTATAGGTACCCCACTCTGAAAAGTTCAAATGCCGTCGTCCCTGCTCCACATCGCCGGCCACGAGCCACGACACGGGGGCGACATTCGAATACCAGGGCCACGTTGTTTCGTTCGAATGGCAATCGTTGCACGCGCGGCCGATGATGGCCTTCACATCGTCGGGCACCGACAGGTGGGCGGTATACACGGCAGCCGGATTGACCGGAGGATTTGTCTGGTCCGGGCGTTTCAGTTGAATGAGAATACATGCCGCAACCAGAATACCAAGCGCCCACATCAGAATCTTTTTCATGCACACTCCTTTTGTCTTATGCTCCGGCTTCGCCGTATGAATTGCTTCTCTCCGCTCTCATTTTTATATTATGCAAGATACCGCTGTGTGCACCTATTCAGAAACACTCATTCATCACTATCGAAAGTACTGCATGTCGCTCATGGTCAGCATCTCGGGCATCCGGGGCATTGTCGGCGAATCGCTCACGCCTGACGTCATCGTCAATTATATCGCCGGGTTCGCCGAGTATTGCGGCCGCGGCACCGTCGTCATCGGCCGAGACGGCCGCTGCACCGGAGAGAGCATCGCAAAGATCGTTTCATCAACGCTCGTCCAGATGGGCTGTGTGGTTGTCGACATCGGCATCTGCCCCACACCCACCGTCGCGATCGCCGTCGAACAGGAACATGCGGCCGGCGGCATCATCATCACCGCGAGCCACAATCCGATGCAGTGGAACGGATTGAAATTTCTCGCTTCCACGGGACTCTTTCTGGACGCCTCCGAAAATCAGGAGTTCTGGCGCATGGCCGCGCGCGACACGCGCGTGTATGCCGCGTGGGACCGGCAGGGTACATACCGCTATGACCCATCATACATAGAAAAACACATTGATGCAATTCTTTCGCTGCCGTCGGTGCACGCACACGAGATCAAAGGGAAAAATTTTTCCGTGGTCGTCGATTGTGTGAACGCGGCCGGCGGCGTTATCGTTCCTGAACTGCTCCGGCGATTCGGGTGCAGGGTCATTGAAATGAATTGCGAGGTGAGCGGAATTTTTTCGCACACTCCCGAGCCGATCCCCGAGAACCTGACGTCGCTCGCAGCGCGCGTGGTGGCCGAAGGCGCGGACCTCGGCATCGCCGTCGATCCGGATGTGGACCGGCTCGTATTGATCAACGAAAAAGGCGAGCCGTTTGTCGAAGAGTACACCGTCACTTCCGCCGTCCGGTTCATTCTGGACGAAGAGCAGAAGCACGGGCGGACCGGGCATACGGTCGTCGTGAACCTCTCGACGACGCGCGCGGTGGACGACGTGGCGCGCCAGTACGGGGCATCGGTGCTCCGCACGGCCGTCGGCGAGATCAATGTCGCCTCGCGCATGAGGGATGCCGGAGCGATCGTCGGCGGCGAAGGCAGCGGCGGCGTCATCCTGCCTGCGGTCCATCTCGGGCGCGACGCCATCGTCGGCATCGGTATATTCCTGCAGCTCCTCACCAATTTCGGCGGCACGGCATCGGCCCTCAAGGCGAGCATGCCTCAGTATCACATCGTGAAGAACAAGATCTCACTCGGCGCTCTGGTTCCCGATGCCATCATGGCCTCGCTCACGGCACGGTACGAACGCACTGAAAAAATTACGACCGAGGACGGGCTCAAGATCGATTTTGCGGACTCCTGGGTGCATCTTCGCAAATCAAACACGGAACCGATCATACGCATCATTGCCGAAGCACGGACAATTGCGGCGGCGGCGGCCCTGGTCGAGCGGTTTCAACAGGAAGCCCTCGCCGTGTAACAGTAACCGTCGCTCAGGAACATGCTCCCTTTGCCACATGCCAGGATTAGTGTCTCTATGAAAAAAATATTCATTGCCGCCGTCATCGCGTTGACGATATCGCCCTCAGCCGCAAAAAACAAACCCATGCTGATGTGGTTCGATGCAACGGCGAATTTCAATCGGTTAAGCTATGGGGATTCGATCGCGTATTATCTGGATAAGGTGAAATCGCTCGGCTTCACAGACGTGGTGGTGGATGTCAAGCCGATCACCGGTGAAGTGCTCTACACGAGCCGGTATGCCCCCATCATGCGCGAATGGGACGGGCACCGGCGCGGACACACATTCGATTACATCGCAGCGTTCATCACCGAGGCGCACAAACGATCGCTGCGCATACACGCGGCGGTGAATATATTTGCGGGCGGACTGAACGTACTGGAGCGTGGCATTGTCTTCTCCATGCATCCAGAATGGGCGTCGGTCATCTACACGGACACCGGCATGGTGCCCATCACCGCATTGAAACACAGGGACGCCGCAATGCTCAATCCCGCCGATACGGCGGTGCAGCATCACGAGTTGAATGTGCTGGGCGAGCTTGTCTCGCGCTATCCGTTGGACGGGGTCATCCTCGACCGTGTGCGGTATGATGATCTCGATGCGGATTTTTCACCGCTCTCGCGTTCGCTCTTCGAACGATCCATCGGAACAGCGATCGGCCATTTCCCGGACGATATTTTCCTGTGGGAGAAGACGTCGAACGGCTCGAAACGCATGAAGCCGGGAAAATATTTCACGCAGTGGCTGGACTGGCGTGCGAAGGTCATACACGATTTCATCGCCCAGGCACGGGCCGTGGTGAAACATGCGCGGCCGTCGGCCTCGTTCGGCGATTACGCGGGCGCCTGGTATCCGATCTACTATCAGGTCGGCGCAAACTGGGCGAGCACCACATACGATCCGTCGAAAGAATACCGCTGGGCATCGCCTTCCTATAAGAAGACGGGATACGCCGAACTGCTGGACCTGTTCACGACGGGGAATTATTATTTCGAAGTCACAAAGGCGGAACTGACGGGACAAAAGAGTACCGCAGGCGCACAAACCGGCACGGGGCCTGCAAAGGCGCCCTGGTATTCGGTTGAAGGATCGTGTGAAATAGCAAAGAACGTTGTCAACAACGCAACGCCCGTGTACGGAGGCATTTTTGTGGAGCAGTACCGCGACCATCCCGCCCAATTTTCAAAAGCAGTGGCGATGAACTTGCAGCGAAGCGACGGACTGATGGTCTTCGACATTATGCACATCATCACGATGAACTGGTGGAATGCGCTGGCGCGCGGCATCGCGGAGAGCAAGGAATGAGCGCCCGGCGTCTCATGCTGTAGACGAATTGTTTCACTGACCTGCACTGTCTCACACCACAACCGTTCAACGGAGGCACCGATGTCGGAACAATTTGAAGTGCACGACCTTCTCATGCTGGCGTCGGTTCCGGGAATCGGAGGTAACAGACTGCGTCAGCTCGTACACCATTTCGGCTCGCCTTCTGAGGCGCTCAAGGCCTCTCCCATGGACCTTGCGCGCGTCGAAGGCATCGATAAAAAACTGGCGTCAGCAGTGGCGCACAACACCGCTGGGTGCGCATTCGTCGACGATCAGCTCTCGCGCCTCAACAAGGTCAACGGATCGATCATCACACTGTGGAACGGGAACTACCCCGCCCTCCTCGGAGCCATCTACGACCCCCCTCCGATCCTGTTCGTGCTCGGCACGCTCGATGCGCGGGACCGCCATGCGATCGGCGTCGTGGGCACGCGGCATCCTAGTCTGTACGGCAGAACGATGGCTGAAAAATTTTCCGCCGATCTCGCCGCGAACGGGATCACGGTGGTGAGCGGACTGGCACGGGGCATCGATACCATCGCCCATACCGCCACGCTTCGCGCAAACGGCCGCACGTGGGCCGTCATCGGGTCGGCGCTCGACAAAATCTATCCACATGAAAATGAGGGCCTCGCCGAGCGCATTGCCGACAGCGGCGCCGTCATCTCCGAATTTTTCATGGGCACCAAGCCCGATCCCGGAAATTTCCCGAGACGCAACCGCATCATCAGCGGATGTTCGCTCGGTTCGCTCATCGTTGAATCGGCCGAGGACGGCGGCGCAATGATCACCGCATCGATGGCGCTCGATCAAAACCGCGAGCTGTTCGCCGTCCCGGGAAACATCAACGAGAAATTTTCCGCCGGTCCGAACAGGCTCATTCGGGACGGCCAGGCAAAACTCGTCACGTGCGTCGACGACATCCTTGTCGAGTTCGAATCCGTGCTCGGCCCCGTGCGCAACAGCGACGCCCGGCAGCAGCACCCCCAGCTCACGATGTTCGAGCAGCGGATCTACGACACGCTCGAAGGCGCTCCCGTGCATATCGATGCGATTTCGGAACTGACATCCCTCTCGCCCGCCGATACGCTGGTGACGCTGCTCGGCCTTGAATTCAAGGGCATCATCAAACAGCTTCCGGGTAAATTATTTTTGAAAGTGCAGGGGTGAAAATACCCCGTGATACGAACCGATAAGGAGTGCGGCGGCAAGGTCAAATTTCCGCTGTGCAGCAAACCGTAGAACATTCAACGGGACCGAACACGCCCATACATACAGAACGGCAAGAAGAAATCGGAAGGGCGATAAATATTTTCTGCTGAGCCACAGTCTGTTGCGGGACATTTGTTTCATCCGAAACGGATTGTCTTTCTTCAGCGTCATCGATTCTTTATGGAACACGGTCGATCCGGCCACATACACGATCGAATACCCCGCATTGCGAATTCGTATGCTCCAGTCATATTCTTCATAATAAATAAAGAACGCTTCATCCAACATGCCGACTTGTTCGACGACTGACCGTTTGACAAAAAATGCAGCGCCATGCGCCGCAGTGGTATTCCTGTTTTCCTGATACCGGGCCGACATGGGTTCCTGTTCTCCCCGCCACTTATTCCTGCCGCGCATCAGATCGATCGATCGCGGCCCGCCCGCGTATTGTACGTATTCGGGATGAGCATGATACCGGATGAGCGGGCCGCAGGCGCCGACACGTTCATCATGGTCCGCTGCCAAGATCAACGGCTCGAGGAAATCGGGTTCCACTTCCGTATCGTTGTTCAGCACAAGGAAATAGTCGCCTGACGCCCTCTTCATCCCCTGATTATTGCCTCCGGTGAATCCCGTGTTTGCGCTATTGGCGATCAGGATTGCTTCGGGATAATTTCGTTCAAAATATTCGACAGAACCATCCGTCGACGCCTGATCGACAATAATTACTTCTTTTTGTGCATATGTTGTTTTGCGCAGCGAATCCAGGCACGCCGCAGTCAGTGCATGTTGATTCCAATTGAGCAGTATGATAGAGACCATGGGCGGAGTGTTCACGACGCCTTCCTTTCGTTTTTTCTTTGCGCCTTTTCCCACACCGCAGATTGGCTCCCCGATACGAACCGGGCGAATCCCGCGTATGCAGCGGCATTCATCAGCACAAAATACAGCGGCGCAACAAATACTGTCGATCGTTTATTTAACAGATCCATGATCAATCCGATGAGTGCCGCCGAATAAAAGCCGGCCTGGGCAATGAGAAGCCACTGATACATCACATTTTGTTCCCCTGCCAGGAACAGATTCGCCGCAAAAATAACGGGCAGCAACAGGGGGGCTATCACCCATCGCAGCACGCGATGCGAGATATATTGGAACGAAAGGACACCGTATTTTTTTATATTGAGCAGTGCGGTCAGCCGTGATACCGATTGAAAACCTCCGGCGCAGATTCGGATCTTCCGCTTCATCTCTTCCCGCAGCGATGCGGACGGCGCTTCTTCCGCATACGCCCCCGGCTCGTATCGCACGCGATATCCGTCGGCCGCAATGCATAATGAAAGATGAAAATCTTCGATGATCGAATCGGCCGGCACTGCCCGATACAATGACCGGCGGAATGAAAAGAGTTCTCCCGCCGCGCCGACGACGGAATACAACTCCGAATCCATCCGTTTCAACGCCGATTCGTATTTCCAGTATAAACCTTCACCGGCCCCGGTGGTGTCGGTTTGCAGTTCTTTGCGGATGCGCTTTTCACCCGCCACTGCACCGACTAGCGGATCGCTGTAATGCCGCACGATGTTTTTCACGGCATCCCGATTCAACAATGTGTTCGCATCCGAAAGTATCACGATCGGCGAGTCGGCGTACTGCATGGCCCGATCGACAGCGGCCAGCTTGCCCCGGCGTTTATCGCTGTGAAGCACGCGTATGCGCGCATCGTACGAAAACTCCCGCAATATTTTTTGAGTACCGTCCGAAGATCCGTCGGTGACGAACAGGATATCCATCTTATCGCTCGGATAGTTCAACGACAGGCTGTTCAATGCCTTGTCGCGAATGATGTCCGCTTCGTTATACGCGGCAATAAGCAGTGTTACATGCGGTTCAAACATATGGGTCCTTTACGATGCTGCCTGGTGACGGAAGTGTTTCATTTTTATGAGAAGCCAGAGCACGATTCCATAGCCGATGTACGTATAGAACAACACCAGCAGCGCTGAAAAAAATATTATTTTCAAAAATATCATGGTTTCTTCCTTATGCAGCCCGATGCTGCGATTCGATCAAACGCAGCCATGACGGCGGCATGTTTTTGTACACTTCAATATTCTCGAATACCTGTCCCTGCCGCGCGCCAAATTCTTTTGCCCATGCAGCCATTCGGGCTATGCCTTCAGCCAGGGGTACATTCTTGATCAAATCTCCAAAGACCACTTTTACATTCTCATGCGAAGAAAACGCATGCATGGCCTCTTTACGGGCCTCCGTGTACTGAATGACCGGTTCAACACCCATGATTGATGCCGTGACCCACGCAAGCGTATTCACCGTATACGGAACATCCGCACCGACGTTGAACACTTTATTGTATGCCTCTGTGCGGACCGCCGCCTGCGCAATGATCGGCGCAACGTCGGCAATGTAACTGAATGCCCGCGTTTGCATTCCATCGCCGAAAATGGACATGGGCTTGTTCTGCATGATCTGATTCATGAAAATTCCGATCACGTTGCGGTACCGGTCTCCGATATTCTGATTCTCGCCATACACATTGTGCGGCCGGAAGATCGTGTAATTCAAACCGAACATGCTGTGGGCGCAGCGCAGATCCATTTCGACGGCATATTTTGCCACACCATACGGGTCTTCAGGGTGCGGGGTCATCGTTTCATACAGCGGTGGTTCATTGGAACCGTAGACGGCGATAGACGAGGTGAAAATAAAATTCTTCACCGTCCCGGCATTGACCGACGCGTTGATAAGATTGATGCTGCCGATAAGATTGTCGTTGTAATTGTAGTTCCGTATGAAATGGCTCAACCCCTCTGCGGCGTATGCGGCCAGGTGAAAGACAAAATCGAACTGATATTTACTGAACATGGTATTGACCAGAGCCGCATCGGTGATCGATCCTTTAATAAATGTCATTCCGATCGGATTATTTTCAACGAATCCTCCCGAAAGATCATCCAGGCCGATAACGATATGCCCCATTGCGATGAGTTCGCGGGCGACATGTGAACCGATAAAACCCGAACATCCGGTGACGAGCGAGACAGGGTGTTGCATGAGTGTATTCCTTTCTGCAGTAGTTGTGTGGGTGTGTCAATTATCATGATGTAAAAATACATCCCAAATAGGCCAAATCCTGAATATTTCGATGAACGGGCCGAAAGCGACGATGAACGGTGTGTAGACGGCGCCGTTGCTTGACGCGTGCTTGATTGTCATCAATAGTCACTGTATATTGTGTCTTCAACTGGGATATTTCGTGGGGAGCGTTGCCCTGGAAAGTAAGACGCTCCTGCATGGTGAAATAATCAGAAGGGATACGATACATGTCGTCGCTGAAAATATTATTGATCGTGGATGATGAGCCTGCTATACGGCTTCTCCTGAGACAATACTTTGCGGGTAAATTCGATGTTGTCATGCTCGATGGCGGTTCGCAGGCAATGACATGGCTTCTTACACACACGGAAATTCCCTGCATTATCCTCGACCTGAATATGCCTGATATGAGCGGAATGGATGTGATCAAAGCGGTTCGTGCATCGGTGATGTATAAAGACGCCCCCATCATCGTGCTCTCCTCAAAAGAAAGCAGTGCCGATCGAATTGCCTGTTTGCGCAGCGGTGCCGACGATTTTGTTGTGAAGCCGTTCAATCCAGAAGAACTTGAAGCCCGAATCGAAGCTCTTCTCCGACGCATACCCTCATGAAGGAGACCCTGTGATACGCTGTGCTATAGTCGACGACGAAGAAATGTCCCGCAAAGCCCTCGAACTGCTTGTGAAACGAGTGGATGATCTTTCATTGGTCGCAGTGTGCAAAGATGCGGTCGAAGCTTCGAACGTCCTGCGGACGGACAAAATCGATCTCGTTTTTTTGGATGTCGAAATGCCGGACATGACGGGCATCGAGCTTATCAAATCTATGACGCACAAACCTGAGATCGTGCTCGTGACATCGAAGGATAATTATGCCGTTGAAGCGTTCGAATACGATGTTGCAGACTACATCGTTAAACCTGCGTCGTACGAACGCTTCCTGAAGGCACATGACCGGGTCAAGACCCGGTTGGCAACCGATGCCGAACAGACCATGGATCACGACTCCGTTTTTGTGAAGATCGATTCGCAGCTCGTGAAAGTCAAGACGAGCGACATCCTCTGGATCGAGGCCTTGGGCGATTACGCAAACATCAATACCGAGACGAACAAATTTGTCGTTCATTCCACGATGAAGGGAATGGAGAACAAACTATCCAAGGCACAGTTCTTGCGCGTGCACCGTTCGTATATCGTTCGTCTCGAAAAAATCAAGTCGATCGAAGAAACGATCATCATTATCGGGAAAAAACTCATCCCCATCGGCGATTCGTATCGAAGCGTTCTGATGAAACGATTGAACATGCTGTGATCCGGTTCCTCCGGAGTAATCCGGAGGTCATGATGCCCGGTTCCTTTGTATCTGCGGTGACGCCGCGCGGCTGTCCGTGCGAGACATACACCTATGCCACACTTTTCATTGAATGAATAGTATGCTGGTAACTTGCTTCCGGAGCATAATGCGGCCGTCCAATGCTGGAATACCCGAAGCCGAGTTCGGCCATTTTTTTCGGATCATACAGATTGCGTCCGTCGAAGATCGTCGGATTCTTCATGAGGCGTAGCATTTCCGTCACATCGGGGTTTCTGAATTCGTTCCATTCGGTGAAAATGAGAAGCGCTTCGGCATCCTTCAGTATCTCGTATTGATTTTTGCCATACACGATCGATTCGCCCAGCACCGCTTGGGTTGTTCCGATCGCCTCCGGATCGAATGCCGAAACGACCGCTCCCCGCCTTGTCAATTCAGCGATCACCCAGAGGGCCGGCGCTTCGCGAACATCATCGGTGTTGGGCTTGAATGCCAACCCCCACGCCGCAAGCTTCACGCCGTCGACATCGCCGTCAAAATTTGCGAGAATGCGATTGAGCATGAGTTGTTTTTGATTGTCATTGACGTTCATCACCGCGTTCAATATCGAAAAATCATACCCGTATTCGGCACTCGTCGACGATAAGGCTTTCACGTCCTTCGGAAAGCAGCTGCCTCCGTACCCGATACCGGCGTATAAGAATTGAGAGCCGATGCGGCTGTCCTTACCCATGCCGGCCCGGACCTTATCAATGTCCGCGCCCGCGAGCACGCAGAGATTTGCCATTTCGTTGATGTAACTGATCTTCAATGCAAGAAATCCATTCGAGGCATATTTCACCAATTCGGATGAACGTTCGTCCATGATTAAAATGGGATTTCCGTTCCGCACGAATGGCTCGTACAATGCCTTCATCATGTTGGCGGCACGCTCGCTCGACGTTCCCACGACAACGCGGTCCGGCTTCATAAAGTCATTCACGGCCGCGCCTTCGCGTAAAAATTCAGGATTCGAGACGACGTCGAAATCGACGCCGGATTTCAAGCCATGGGCTTCCATTCCGCGCCGGATGCGATCTGCAGTGCCGACTGGAACAGTGCTTTTGGTGACGATCACTTTGTACGATGTGAGAATGCTGCTGAGCTTGTGTGTCACATTCATGACATAGGAAAGATCTGCCGAACCGTCCTCGCGCGGAGGAGTGGGAAGCGTCAGGAAAATAATGTCGCTCGTCCGTACTGCCGCTTCGAGCGAGGTTGTGAAATGCAGCCGTTGTTCGCGAATATTGCGCTGGAATAACGGTTCGAGCCCCGGCTCATAGATGGTGATCTTGCCGTTGCGGAGCTTGTTCACTTTGTCTACATCTACATCGACGCAGATCACATCGTTGCCCATTTCCGCAAACGATGTTGCGCTGACTAATCCGACATACCCGGTACCGATAAACGCGAGTTTCATGTGTGTTCTCCATTTCGTGGAAGTTTCATGCTGTTAGTTGCGTACTGTTCCATTGTTGATTTTCTTTGTGCGAGTCCATCGATTTCATCGCGAAAATAGTGTATTGTTTTCGCCAGCCCGACATTTCTGCGAACCTGTGGTTCCCATCCAAGAATCGAACGGGCTTTCGAAATATTAGGCTGGCGGACTTTGGGGTCGTCCTGGGGCAGGTCTTTGAAAATGATCCTGCTCCGGCTTCCGGTGAGATCACGTATTTCTTTTGCAAGATCTAGCATTGAGATCTCGTCGGGGTTTCCGATGTTCACCGGCATATCGTAGCCGGACATCATCAAGCGGATGATGCCGTCAACAAGATCCGTGACGTAACAGACACTGCGTGTCTGGCTCCCATCACCAAACACCGTCATGTCTTCGCCGCGAAGTGCCTGAGACACGAATGCCGGAATGGCGCGGCCATCCTCGATGCGCATTCGCTCTCCGTATGTATTGAAGATTCGGACAATACGCGTTTCAACTCCATGGAAGCGATGATAGGCCAGCGTCATCGCTTCTGCAAACCGTTTTGCTTCATCATACACGCCGCGCGGACCGACCGGATTGACATGCCCCCAGTATTCTTCAACCTGCGGATGAATTTCAGGGTCGCCGTAGACTTCAGAGGTCGACGCCAACAGAAAGCGGGCCCGCTTTGCTTTTGCAAATCCGAGCGCTTTGTGCGTGCCCAATGACCCGACTTTTAATGTTTGTATGGGAAATTTCAAATAATCGATCGGGCTCGCCGGCGAGGCAAAGTGGAAGACATAATCGACCGGTTCGTTGACGTAAATGTAGTTCGTCACATCACTTTTAATGAAACGAAACGCTGGAATGCCGGCAAGGTTCTCGATATTCCTGACGCTGCCGGTCAGCAGATTATCGATGCAGATAACATTGTGGCCTTCAGCGAGCAGGCGTTCACACAGATGCGATCCCAGAAACCCCGCCCCGCCGGTAACTACCGATCTGATGGTGTGCATAGTTTGTTCCTTTCAATGAGTAATGAAGCGTTCAGACATTTTCACTTTGGAACAGGGCCGGCAGGGTCTTCATCATCAGCTTGATATCGAACCAGAGCGAACCATGGAGCGCATACGAATTGTCGAGCACGATCCTCTCTTTGTTGGACATCTCCCCCTTCATGCCCCGTTTTGTCACCTGCCATAAACCGGTGATACCCGCGGGGGCGGCAAAGCGCAATGCCGCCAGATCGTCCGTGAGCTTTTCGGCCTCGTACAGCGGCAGAGGCCTGTTTCCCACCAAAGACATATCGCCGAGAAATACGTTGATGAATTGGGGTATCTCATCGAGACTTGTATTGCGCAAAAATTTTCCGATTCGCGTGATGCGCGGATCATTGGCGATCTTAAAAAACGGCCCTTCCCCCTTCGACTCTTTCTGCACCTTCAACTGGCGTTCGCAAATGCTCGCTCCGTCCGGCTGAATGAGAAGCGGTGAGCACGGTCGTCCGAGTTCTGTGCATACTTCACAGTGGTCGGATATCGTTCCTCCGGAGGGCGGTGCAGCATAGACGTTCAAATGCGCCAGGCTGAGCAATTTCAGTTCTGCGCCGGAATACATCGTCCGGAACTTATACATTTTGAATCGTTTAAATCCCATTCCCGCACGGGGAGCCGCGAAGAAGATCGGGCCCTTCGATTCCATCTTGATCGCGAGGGTGATGAGTCCCATAACTGGCGCAAGGCACAGGAGAGCTGTTCCTGATACGGCGATATCAACTATTCTTTTGGCTGAGGTCATCTGTGTATGTGCATCCTTAAATTTTATGATACAAACTACTCAATAGGATCCGAAGATTTGAAAATTTTCGATGAACAGGAACGATCGGTCGATGAAGCTGTGCAAAACGGGGAATGAACGGCCATCATGCTCCGATGATCTGCGGAACATTTTCGCCGCATAGTGAGGAACGAGACGCTTTCAGTCCGCGGTCTTAGGCAAGTGCCCCCCGCACAAAAAATGCCGCACGGGTTTGTTAATAGTGGCAAATAGGGGTACATTGGGGCAGAAGCATTGCCTCACACAAATTTGCCATACGTCGTTTTTTCCCCTCTTGGGTACATCATGAACGCACAGAAACACAAGACTATCCTCCTCGTCGAAGACCAAAATTCGACGGCAATGATCATCACACAGCAATTACAAACGGCCGGCTACGACGTGATCGTCGTAAAAACGGGGGAAAAAGCCGTTGCTGTCGCGACCGGCGGTACTCCTATCGACCTCATTCTCATGGACATCCTCCTCGGCCAGGGCATTGAAGGGACCGAAGCAGCCACACAGATTCTTTTAAAGCGGAACGTTCCCATTGTATTCCTCTCTTCCCATACCGAACGGGAAACAGTCGAAAAAGTACGCGGCATCACGCGGTACGGCTACGTGATCAAAGACTCGGGCAATTTTATCCTCGAGTCATCCATTGAAATGGCGTTCGAATTATTCGAAGCGAATGAAAAAGTGCGGGAGCGCGAAGCACAGATCCTGTTTCAATCCGGTATGATCAATTCACTTTTCGATTCAATTCCCGACATCATTTTCTTCAAAGATCTCAATGGCGTGTATCTGGGCTGTAACCCGTCATTCGCCGAGTTCGCCGGGCGTTCGAAGGACGAGATCACCGGCAAGACCGACCGCGACCTATTCGGTGAAACAATCGCGGCCTCGTTCACCGAGCAGGACCGGCACATGCTCGAGCAGTTGAAGCCGCGACACAACGAGGAATGGATCACGTATCCCGACGGCCGGAAAATACTGGTTGACACGATCAAGACGCCCTATTGGGGATCGGACGGCACACTTATCGGCACGCTTGGCATCAGCCGCGACATTACAAGCCGCAAAAAAATGGAAGAGGCATACAACGACGTCGGCAGGCATCGCAAGCAGTTGTTGGAGATCGCAAGGAATATTATACCGGCTCAGTCTCAGCAGGATCTGGCCAACATCATTGCCGCCAGAATGAAAGAATTGATATCGTACGATACGCTGTCGATCTATCTTCTTGATGACGATGCCAAACAATTGAAGCCGATCATTATTGAAGGGCCGCGGTGGGTCTCGCCGGTGCTGGACGAATGGATCATTCCAGCCGGAACGGGGGTCATTGGGGCTATCATGCAGGGGGGCGAAGGCGAGCTGGTGAATGATGCCCATAACGATCCGCGCACGGTGTATCCCAAAGGCGCCGCCATACAGATGGAACAATTGATCGTTCAGCCGCTCGGGTCCGTGAAAAAAACCTGGGGGGCGCTTGTCGTGAACCGGATGAGCGACCGGCATTTTACACCGGATGAATTTGAACTTGTCCAGTACTTATCGTCATTCGCATCCTTATTTCTCGAAAAGATACTCATGATCGACGAGATAAAGGCGACGACGGTGCGCTTATCGAATCTCATTCAAAATATGGGTGCGGGTATTTTGGTTGAAGACGAGACCCGACATATCATCCTCGTCAATTCGATGTTCTGTTCGATGTTCAATATTCCCGCGCTTCCTGAACACCTCGAGGGTGCAGATTGCTCTCAATCGGCAGAGCAAAGCAAGCACATTTTTTCCGATCCGGACGTTTTTGTGCAACGGATCGACGATTTGTTGCTGCACCGCTCGTTTTGCGGCAATGAGGAACTGAACCTCGTCGACGGCCGGACATTTGAACGCGATTATATTCCCATTTTTGTCGACGATGTGTACCGCGGCCACTTGTGGCTGTATCGGGATATCACAGAACGAAAAAACAGCGAGATCAAGATCGCACAGCTTGCCAAATTTCCCGAAGAAAGTCCCAGCCCTATTTTACGCATCAACAATGATCACTCAATACAATATTTCAACAGTGCGGGAAAGATTTTTTTAACCGAATTAGGCGTGAGCGATCAGGATGCCGCTCCGGAAAGCTTAAGTGTAATTGTTGACCTGGCCCTGCAACGAAACATCACATTGCAATACGAAATACCGGCAGTTTCCGGCAATCCGATCTATACGTGTCATTTTGTCCCGGTTATTCAGAGCGGATATATAAATGTCTATGCGCTCGATATCACTGCACGTAAAAAAGCCGAGGAGGAATTGCTCAAGGCAAAAGGCGCGGCCGAAGAATCTGCGCGCGCGAAACAGGATTTTCTCGCCAAAATGAGTCATGAACTTCGAACGCCGATGAACGGCATTCTAGGGTTGACGAATTTGCTCATGTTCACCCAGCTTTCGCATGAACAAAATGAATTGCTTTACGGAATAAAACAATCCGGCAACAACCTGCTGGCGATCATCAACGACGTGTTGGATCTAGCGAAAATCGAAGCCGGCAAGATCAATATCGATCAAAAAGCGTTTTCGCTCGACAAAATCATTGGAATAATTGACCGTTCCATGAAACCCCTCGCAGACCAAAAGCACATCGGCTTTGTCAGTTCGATCGATCCCGATATTCCGAGCGTATTGACCGGGGACCCCAACCGGGTGAATCAGATACTCCTCAATCTCGTTACGAACGCGATAAAATTCACGCACGAAGGCGGAGTGCTAATCGCATGCCTGCTGAAGACGAGTGCATCGGATCGCTGCATCGTTGAATTTTCCATCCGCGACTCCGGGATAGGAATTTCTGCGGATCAAATACACGGTATCTTCGACCGATTCACCCAGGCATCGAAGGATATTTCAGTCCGATACGGTGGAACCGGACTGGGATTAACCATCGTGAAGGAGCTCGTGGAACTACAACATGGAACGATATCGGTAGAAAGTATGGAAGGCGGCGGCTCGACCTTCGTTGTCACGCTGCCGTTTGGCATCGGTTCCCGCCGCGCGGCCAAGGACCCTGTTTCCACTGCAGTGGAGTTCGATAAATTCGAGGGCGCCAAAATTCTGTTAGTGGAGGACAATGAAATAAATCAATTCGTTGTCCGGAACACTCTTCAGCTCTGGGGCATCACAGTCGAAATAGCGGGTAATGGCGAAGAAGCCATCCGCCTGTTGCATGAATCGATGTACGATGTAGTGCTGATGGATATTCAAATGCCGGGCATCGATGGATTTGAGACAACAACGCGCATTCGCACAACATTCGAAGAACCTCAGCGCTCAATTCCGATATTGGCCATGACCGCCTCGGTTCTCTATGATGCACAAGGCCGCGCACTGGCAGGCGGCATGAACGGATACATTGCCAAGCCATTTGAACTTGCGGATTTACATCAAAAACTGTCGGTATATCTGACCGTCAAACAAAAAGGCACCGCAACAGCTCCGTTGATTCACAGTGACGGTCAAACGACACCGTTCAAACGCATCAACATCGCATTTTTAGAATCCATAGCGGAAAGCAACGTGGCGTTCATCAACGACATGCTGACGATTTTCGAACAGAACACTCCGATATATATTGAAAATATCCGTGCTGCAATCGCCAATCGCGACTTTGATGCGATCATGAGCAACGCCCATAAAATGAAACCGACAGGCGCGTATATCGGGGTCGACAATCTTAAAGAGCTGACCGCAGAGTTGGAAGCCGGTGCTGAACACCGATGCACGGCGGATGAATTGGAGGAGTTTTTAGCGGCGATTGAACTCATGTATTCCGATATCACCGACGATATCGCATTATGGAGAAGAACGGCAGATGGACGTATAAATCCAGTTCCAGGCGAAGAACTCTGACTTGTGATGCGCGTCGTTCAATGTTCCGCGCACCACCATCGGGAAAAAACATGAACCGATTCCTCCTTCCACTCATCGTTTGTTTGTCACTTTCAGCGCTCGCGCAGTCTCCGGTACCGGTGTCCACTGCCATCGTGGCTCCGGGCGTCATCCACAGGCAGTACACGCTCCCAGGTCCCAACACACTCGATGTGCTCGAGATCGACCTGAAGAATCCGTTTCTCGCTATCGAAACGTACAAGCCGAACGGCCTGACAAAAACGACAGTGCAGGCGGCGGCGAATGACAGAGAAAATCATCGCGTCATTGGCGCCATCAACGGCGATTTTTTCAATACCGATCCGGGCTGGCCGGTCGGCAATCACATCATGAATGGAAAGCCTGTGCTCTGCGTGTCGTCGCAGCATTCCGCGCTGGCCATCACGTCTCTCGGCAAGCCGCTCATGGAAAAATTTTCATTCAGCGGAAAGATCATTGCCAGGGACGGCTCGGCGTTGACGATCCAGAATGTCAATAACCCCAGGACTGCAACAAATACCGTCCTCTTCACATCCTTCAAGGGAGCAACAACGGGTACAGACGATACGGGCATCGAATGCGCCCTCCGACTCGTTTCTCCGGCATGGATGGCCAATGACACGATGAAATTTGTGGTCACATCAAAATCGTCGGCTGGCGGCACAGCCATTCCGGTGAACGGCGCGGTGATCTCCTCGGGCGCCTCTGCGGCCGCATTTCTTACGAGCTCGGTGGCAGTGACCGACACGGTGAGGATCATCATCGGGTATGCGCAATCGTCCGCGAAGCTCACCCAGATCATCGCGGGAAACGGGCGACTCGTACGGGTCGGAGTGAACGTCGGACTGTCTCAGGGCTCCGCTGAAACGGGAGTGGATTTTGCCGTCGCACAGAATCCGCGCACTGCCGTAGGGATGAATGCCGATTCAACGAAACTCTATTTCTGCACCGTGGACGGGCGCCTGGCATCGAGCGTCGGGATGTCGTTTGATGAGATCGGAGCTTTTCTCGTCTCTATCAATGTCACCAATGCCTTCAATTTCGACGGCGGAGGCTCGACGACCATGGTTGTGCGTGGGCAGGTCGTGAACACTCCGTCCGATCCGGGTGGGGAACGCGCTGTCGGCAATTCGCTCCAGGTCATCAGCATTGCCGCCACCGGTTCACTCGCATGGTTGAACATCGTCGAAGACCGGGCTGATGTCTATCCAGGCAGCACATTCCAGTTTCATGCCGAAGGCAGGGACCAATTTTTTTCTCCGCTTGCACTCCCCTCGGGCGTGGCGTGGAATGCCGACGCGAACATCGGCACTATTGACGCAGCCGGAAAATTCACATCGAACAATGTCATCGACTCCGGATGGGTGCGCGTCCGCTACAACTCGATCACAGATTCCGCGCGCGTCGTTGTCCATACGACGACAGGCGTTGGCGGCACGATCGGGATGCCGTATGAGTACGAGCTGGGGCAGAATTATCCCAACCCGTTCAACCCTTCAACACGCCTGATGTTTTCACTTGCATCAGCGAACAGGGTAACGCTGAGACTGTACGATGTGCTGGGCAGGACTGTCGCGATGCTCATCGATGGCGTTCGGGAGGCCGGACGGTACGAATGTGAATGGAATGCCACAGGTGCGCCAAGCGGAGTGTATTTTTATGAACTTCACGCGGGGAATTTTACCGCAGTCAAACGACTGGTGCTGCAAAAATAATATGCTCGGGTGCATCAATCTCTTTTCGATTGGATATAATTGAGCAGGAGATAGATCTGTTCCGTTGCTTCCTTGTCAAGGTCGTACGTCATCAGGAGAATGTTGATGTATCGCACATTCAGACGCCGGACCGCATAGTCGATCTCGGTTTTATATTTATCAATGATCTTTCCGTCATCGGTGAACAGCAAACGGTAATATGCGGTCAACGCTTTTAAATTAATATTCGATCTGATCGCTGCATTGTTGGCAATGTTGACCAAATGATAATGATACTCGGGATCCAGCACGCACATCTCGATCATTTTTGTGCCCAGGTATTCGAGTATCACATCCCGCCCGCCGAGAGATTGAAAGGTTCTGCTGGTAATGATCACCAGTATCCGATTGGCGCATTCGGTGGAATTCTGTCTGTTCTTCTCGACCATGCGATAACAGTTGTCTGCGATATTCCTGAGACATTCAACGGCATATTGGAGCGCCGTTTCCTTTACATCCATCGTCTGCGTCACGTCCTTCGAGACGCGCACCAATTCAACCCATTCCTCTTTAAGCACAAGCGTTCTGAGGTCGGCGGATGTCTTCGCATAGATCCCTGTGTTCAGGTACGTGATATGGTGCGGATCCATAAGCGGCTTCAGCAATGATTCATGTGTCGTACTCATGCAACCGTCCGGTCCATGCCTGAAATGCAGAGAACCTGGCCAATGCAGGAGGAAAAAAATAAATAGATAGCCTCGAGCAACTACTTGCAACAATTGTACCAATAAAAAATTGTTGCAAATACTTTCCATTTACCGGGTAACGCCACTATGAATGGTGAGATGCTGCAACACGTAGGCCATGAAAATAGCCACCACGTGCAGAATAATGGACATATTTTCCCCTCCTATCCGCGAAAATATAAAAAAAGGCACCCGTTACGGTGACCTCTGTTGATCGTACACCGATCAGCAAATGTGTCAGGTCATGAACGAGCGCCTTTAATTTTTGTGCCTTTACTGCGGGCCGAATGATGATCGGCTCTTCCCCCTCTCACCGGTTGCATAGCGTGCCAGAGCGCTATTTCATCCCCATCTCACGATCTAAGACCGATTTATCAATAGTGCCAGTGAGCACAATTTCGAATTGGCCTGTTTTTTTATCCAACGTCCGGACATTCGCCGCAATATTGTCTGAATTCAGGACGGTATTCGTCAGGTTATAATGAATATCCTGAACCGAAGAGCCAGCCCTTTTCAGATTTTCGATATCGCGAAGCATGAATTTTGACATAGTGCCTCCCAAATATAATTGAATAAAAAAAATGGATTAAACGCCCAGGTACAATTTCTGCCTGACGCGGGAATAAATATAACGCGATCATGAACCGAATTCAATCCGCAAAAATACCTCTTTTACATAGGTATATATACACAGATGGGTTTTTCCTTCCCGATGAGAAACGCGGGAATTCCGCGTCCAGACCGTAGTTCGGGTGTGTCAGGAGCCCCCCCATGTATTGGCATAGATTTTGCCATAGTATTGGGTAGAACCATTCACACACTGCAGCAGAGGCGGAAGAAATGAAACTAACAGCGGTTGAATACGGCATATTTCCCGACATTGAACAATACAATATGCATTTCCATGCGGGATCGAACAAATTGCGGTTTCTCATCGATACATCGCTGGATACTTCCCTGCTCGGACAATCGAAGGAGCTGGATCTCTCCCTTTTCAATCCTTTTTTTGCCACGCTCTCGTTTCATCAGTGCGGCTGCGGAAAACATCACGCCCACAACGAGCATGGATACGCCTTTGAAGCGGCCGACTCGATCGTGAGCCTAAGCGAAAAAGTGGATATCGCGCATTACATGGAGCATATGGTGCTCGACCTCCAATTCCAACTGGGGATAAAAACAAAGATCAGCGGGGTCACAGTAAAACATGAAGGGAGTGCCGTTGAATTTGAAACGTATGTAGAGTGCGACGACATCCATCTCGGCATTTTTTCGATGAACATTGTGCTTGCCATGATGCATCAGGCGCTCTATTGCGGGGTGATCGACCCACGGTATCATACAGTATTGGAGATCGCCCGGTGGCTCAGAACACGCGACCGGTCGTCTATCACGATAAGCGAAGTGACAAAGGCGTTCAACATTGACGGCGCGCTCATGCATTTTTGTTTCAACACATTGAACGTCTTCCACTATCCCCTGGAGTCGGTCTCCGTCCTGTGTGCTGCGACACCGCAGACAACGGGGCCTATCCTTATCATAGAAGACAACGATCTCTACCGCGAGCTTCTGTCCGATGCGCTCTCGGACCTCGGATATCAGACGATGACGGCAGCAGACGGCCGCACCGGACTCGAGATGCTGTGCAACTACAATGCGGGCATCGTGCTGCTCGATGTGTATCTTCCCGATACGGATGGAGTGTCGATCGCAAAATGGATCCTTGAATCTCAGCCGTCAACGGCAGTCGTGCTGATGTCGGGAAAGATCGACATGGAGGAAGGTGCGACTTTTTCAAATGATGCGGTGAGATTCATTCCGAAACCGTTCTCGATCGCGCATCTGAAAACCGTTTTGCAGGCGACATACGCGTGAACGGAGATGCATACATTCCCATTCGCTGAGATCAGAACTCCACAAATTTTTGCTTGATAGCGCATTTGATGAGATCCGCAATCGAATGCATTCCCGTCTTTCTCATAACGGTCTGCCTGTGGTGTTCAACGGTTCGCCCGCTGATAAACAGCGCCTCCGCAATTTCCTTGTTCGCTTTGCCGTCGCACATGAGCGTCAGCACTTCCCGTTCGCGCTTCGTCAGCGTGTCGAACGCAGTACGGCCCGGCGCCGCTGCGTTCGAGGCAAGGCTCGCCACGATCTCGTTGGAGATCATCGGCGTCAGATATTTCCTCCCTTCCCGTGCGTACTCGAGTGCATCGATGATCTCGGTGTCCACGGAGTCTTTCAGGACATATCCAAAGGCTCCCACAGCAAGTGCCTGATGGACGTATTCTTCATCCTTGTGCACGGTGAGGAAAATAATTTTAATGTCGGGATACAGCCCGAGGATCTCGCCGGCAAGTTCAATCCCGCGCATGCCGGGCAGGCCGATGTCCAGTATGATCATTGCGGGGGCCGTACGGGCGAGCACGGCTTTGGCCTCGGCGGCGTTCGCAGCCTCGCCGATCACGGTATAGCCGTGCTCTTCAAGAATATGCCGGAGCCCGTTGCGGAGGATCGCATGGTCGTCGATGATGACGATGAAACGCGCACTCGCTGCGCTTCGTGTATTTTTCTTCAGTTCGATCATGAGCGTAGTGGCTCAGAGACTCATCCCAAATTCTCACTGCTGCACGGACGCCAGCCCCGTCTCGGCACGCCGACCCCCAAAAAAAAATTGGCTGCTTGAACGATGGACGCTTTCGAGAATGGCGACCACGTTCACTCGGTCAGAGTGTTTTATCGGTGATCGGCACGGTAAGCGACACAGACGTGCCATTCCCCGCGATCGACGAGATGGCGAACTCACCATTGACGAGCCGGGCGCGTTCCTGAAGCCCGCGCAGTCCCTGGTGATCGCCCTGCAACGAGGACGAAGCGATCGCGTGCTGCACGTCGAAGCCGATGCCGTCGTCGGCGATGACAAATTCTATCGCATGCGCGTTCTTATGGATCGCCAGCCGCACAGTCACTGCGCGCGAATGCCGTTCGATGTTGTTGATGACTTCCTGAATGATCCGATAGAAATGGATCTCTTCCGTTACGGTGAACAATCCGTCGAGGTCGATCAACTCCGATTCGACCTTCACCTCCGTCCTGCCCGAAAATTCCCGAAGGATCCTCTGTATCGCCGAGGTCAATCCGATATCTTCAAGGATCGCCGGCGTCAAATTCTGAGCGATGCGCCGCGTCTCATCGATGAGCGAGTTCACAGAATCGATGGCACCGTGCATGCGCAATCGGACATCCTCCTGCTCCGCCCCGATTCCCTTTTCAACGCGCCGCAAGTCGAGCCGAAGCACAGCCAGACGCTGCGCGAGCCCGTCGTGCAGTTCTCTCGCCACCCGCTTCCGTTCGTCTTCCTGGGCGGATAGAATGCTCTTTGAAAAGCTGCGCAGAAACCACTCTCTGTCCTTCTCGATCGTGATATCCCGAGACACCACAACGACCTTCGAACAGGAACCGTCCGTGTCGAACAGCGGATTGATCTTCGTTGAAAACCAGATCACGTCGCCATCCAGCAGCAATTGCTCCTCGATCTGCCTCGCCTCTTTGGCACGAATGACCTGCTGTATCACGCGAAGGCGGCGCTGCGCAAAGTGTTCAGGGAACAACGCGTTGAGCGAAGTATCGACGACCACGTTCTGAGGCGGAAGATAATGGCGGGACATAACGGCATCGTTAATGGTTTCAATGATGCCTGACTCGTCCACGATGATGACTTCGTCCGAGATCGTTTGAAGGATCACTCTGTAGCGCTCTTCCGATTCTCGTATGGCTTTTTCGGCGTTGAATTGCGTACCTGGCATGCGCTGCACCTGCATCGATGTGGAGCGATCAGCGTGTGTGCCGGGGGCGGGGGAATACCGCGGTCTCATGAAACGGGCTGCGGCATCGGCACTTCTGTCTGGAGACCCAATGGTGTTTGAACCAATGGTAAGTAATTACGGCGAGGAAATCAACAGCACAGAATATGGATCGCGGCGAGCTTCTACATATGGATCGCGGCGAGCATGACATTTTTCTTGAGCGTCTACATCGATACCGCGGCGATATTGCCGTGAAGGGACGCCGCGATAGTGACACCGATCAATTGATTACGTGGGGCCTGTGCCAGGCTCGCGCCGGCGTGCGCGCGGCCGCGCCCGGTCCCCGCAGATGCACGATGACACGCGAATGCTCAGAGGCCGTGCCCCCGGTTACGCGCGTGTTTCGTTCTGCGGCAGATAATGCACCGCCACATCTTTGATCCTGGAAATGAGATCGGCGTTCGTCGTATCCGAATACACATCCCAGATATTCATCAGGCCATCGCGTACATCGCAGACCCTGGACAGGTACAGCCTCTCAAGAGACATCTCTGCGTCGACGCCGAGCGCATGAACAATTTCCTGGACATTCCGAATAACGAACGACAGTGTTTCCATCCGCTTCTGCGCCTCAGCCGAATCGAAGGGAGGGAATTTGATGAGAAGTGCATTGTAGGCGGCGATGACCCGATATAACCTGAGCTCGAACATGAAGAGGTCAATCGCGGCGGCGAATAATTCGAAGAACCGGACGATCGCAGACGCTGATTGTCTCCGTTGTTCCTTCCGCTTCGCAAAAAATATTTTTGTAAGAGCGATAAATTTCGCCTCGATCTCAGGCGTATACTGATTGAATGTCGCTGGCCGGCTCATGAACTCCTCAGGTAATGGTATCGTCTCCAATATATGAAATTAGATCATCATGTGGGTAATTACAAGAAAAAATCGTAGGGGGGAACTGAGATGCAGAACGTGTTCGCAGAGGTGCGTGATTCGAGAAACAGAGCCGGGATGCAGAACGTGTTCGCAGAGGTGCGTGATTCGAAGGAATGAGCCGGGATGCAATCCGTCACCGGACTATCGCGGCAAGCGGGGCGCTTGGCAACCTCATCCGCAGCATTGCATTCCCCGTCGGGGCATGGAGCTTTTCGCATACGACCACAAAGCCATACTTCAGATAGAAAGTACAGCCGGCTGAATTCGCCGTAAAAACTTCCACTTCGAGATCGCCGCGTCCTTTCCGGGCCATATCCAGCAATGCCCGGCCGGCTCCCACGTGCTGAAATTCCGGATGAACAAAGAGCAATCCAACTTCAACGCCGAACAAGGAGATGAAGCCGACGCAATGATGGTCGTCTTCAACGATCCATGTTTCCGTATTCGGCAAAATAATGGCGACTATCGCATGCCGTTCCGTTTGAAGAAACTCTTCGGTTAAAAATGGGTGGGCGATCGACGACGCTTTTTCCCAGATAGACAACACGTTGTCACGATCGCTGTCTTCGTATTTTCTGATGACATTGCGCATTGGTGTTCACATTCTGTGACCGGCTGGAATGCACAGCGAGCCCGCCTGTGCACGAAGAATGACCTCGATTCATGTACCGAATTTGAACCGCAGTGAACGCGAAAGGTTTAATCACCTTGCATGGCCATGACGTCGATTTCTTTTGAATCAACGATGTCCAGCAGTCGATCGATATTGCGGAAGCACCAATTCACTGTATTGCTCAAGACAATGATGCAGGTTTTGTCCTCGGGACGGCGGACGCATAACGACGTGTATCCCCTCCACCATCCGGCGTGATACTCAATTTTTTTTTCGCCTCCGTCCCTGGCAATGCGCCAGCCATATCCATAATTGTTATCGTCTTTAAATTTGCGGTGCAGCGGTGTGAACGCCTCATCAAGTGTCGACTGTTTCACAAGACGGGCCGTGTATAATGCCTGATCCCACTTAAACAAGTCATCCACCGTCGAATACACACCCTTATCCCCGACAACGCCGCTTAAATAATCTTCGTGGGCGGGTGCGGTATTCTTATTGTATCCGGTCGTTTGAAAGAGAAGACGGTTCCTCTTGTTCGGATTGAACACGGTCGTATTGTTCATTCCAAGGGGCGAGAATACCTGCTGCTGCATAAAATCGTCGAACGACAGCCCCGATACGTGTTCAACAATGGAAGCCAGGAGTGCATAGCCGGTATTGCTGTATTTGTACCGCCGATCCGGTGTAAATTCAAGTCTCGGATGGCGCGCGATCAGCATTTGCACGAGGCCCGAATTGGTGAGGTATTCATTTTTATTCTTCCAATATCGGCCGGCGAAATTCATATAATCCGGTATTCCCGAACGGTGCCCAAGCAGATGCCGGATCGTGACGTCGGAGTACGGAAGCGCGGGAAAATATTTCCGAATGGGATCGTTGAAGTCAAGCCTCCCTTGGTCATGCAGGATCATAATGGCGACAGACGTAAATTGTTTCGACACGGACGCAAGCTGAAAGGCCGATTCAATGAGCAGCGGAGCCCTCGATCGCAGGTCAGCATAGCCGAACGCATGCTTATACAATACTTTTCCGTTATGCGATAAGAGCACATTGCCGTTGAATCCCTCTTCGGCTGCGAGCGTTGCAAATAGCCCGCCGAACCGATCAGTGATGAGCGCTTGCCTGCGTTCTTCAGCGAGAGCGGCGGTAAGAGAAGCGGGAGTGGGAGGTTCGCCGGGATGCAGATGTATCGCTGCCCAAAAATACAACACGGAAATAACTATATTCGCCATCATATGCCTGTATCATAAATAAGTGCCTTTCAGTATGTTTTGCACAAATCGTGCCAATGTTCATCACGTTCTATTCACGCTTTTTAAACACGAAGCGGCGTATGGCGGTGGCTGAATAGCCGCTACCGACAGATAACTGCCGATTGGGGAATATCAGCCACAATGGACACACATCCATCCATTCGCGTCTGCCACATCCACTGCATCGGCAGCAATGCATGCATATGGTTGTTGATCAGGTGACATGTTCCAATATCTTGACGGGTTCATAATTGCGACCGCAGTACCGGAGATTCTTCAATTTTTCAAGAAGGACATCGGAGAGTTCGGAATTCCTCCGCACTAAAATAACATTGCTCGAATTGTGCAGATCGTCCGCCAGCACCATACCGGATTTCAATTCGTCGAACGCAACGGTCCGTATAACAAAACCATCCAGAAGCCGTCTCACTTCAGCTTCCAGGGCGCCGAGGAGGAGGGGGTTAAATTGCCCGACTTTCTTTTCCATTTCTTCGAGTGCCTGCTGTTGTGTGCTTCCGGCTTGAATGCGATTGTCATAATCGAAAACGATACGTATGAAATCACTGATGATGTCGGGATCGGTCTTGGAATGATAATCGCCGAATTGATTTTGTATGCTTTCGGCGACCTGTTCAAGCCTCGGGATGCTGGAGATGAAGCGGGCTGCCACTTTCGGGTGGGAATTGAAAATACAGTTTTCCTGACTCGTTAATTTATTGCCGGCTTGTTTTTTTTGGACGATGTCGGACGGGATGACGGCGCAGCCAAGCTGGGACAAGAGGACGCCGATCTCAATTTCCCATGCGTTTTCAAGGCCAAGCCTCACGGCCATTTTTTTCGCGAGATTGCGCGCGCGAATCGTTTGGGCGAACGTCTCCGGATTTGTCATTGCAAGAATATCGATGAGCATCCTGATGCTCCCCTTGAGTGTTTCATCGAGCAATTGTCCTTTTGCATTCAACGCATCCTTCAACGATTCTTCCGAATCATGCAACGCGAGGTGTGTCTTCACGCGCGAAAGCAGTTCCTCTTTCCTAAAAGGCTTTACAATATAATCCGCACCCCCTGAATGAAAGCCGCGGATAATATCGATGGGCTCCGTTCGACTTGTTAAAAAGATGATGGGAATATGGTCCATATTTCCATTGTCCTTAAGCCGGCGACACACTTCATACCCATCCATCGACGGCATGACGACGTCCAGCAATATGAGGCTTGGACGGACGAGTTGAGTTGCTTCGAGCACATCGTGCCCGCTCGTGAACGGGAACATGGTAATATTGTTTTCGGCGAACAAGTGGGCGATGATGGTGAGATTGTCCTCATTATCGTCTACGGCAAAAACTGCATTGTGAACGCTTTCAAACGTCCCGTGAGCAATAAGTGTATCCCATTGCATCCGGGCATTCATCAATGCAGTCTGGATCACACTCTCGTCACGCGTAAGCCCGAGGCATTGCGGCATTTGCCTTCCCACATCATCCGCTGCAATGATATGCCCGGTGCGTGCATCCGAAATATTGTTATGGTTTTTTTGCCTGACACACAGAGCAGTTTTTCCTTGAACCCCCCTGTCAATTGTCGAGCCGTCAATATTATTATGTACAAGAGAGAGCAGCATGTCGCCGCTGCTGCGAATAACATCAACATAGTGCCTCAATGTCGGATCAGTGATCGCCCCCTTAAGGATCTCGCTAAATCCGATGATGGCATTCAACCTCGTGTTAAATTCATGGCTGATCAGGCGCATGAAAACATCCGTCTCGTAATGCGGGCGACGTGCATCATGGACTGCATTCGGATGCTGGATCGCTGTCACGTCGTCGTCGACGTCAACTGCTGCCTTGTAATAGTGTTCCATTCCGGTGTTCCCCCCCGTTTATGAATGATCGGACAGCTATGTGTGTCGTGGCAACAAAAAACCCCCATCATTCGCCGAATGCGAACAAAGGAGGCATCATATATACGCGTCGCTGATGTGCAAACATTGCTCGCCCCCGCGGGTTCTGTTTGGTATAAAGCATTCCTATACTTCCATAATCGGCAGGTTGTCCTGAAAGTTGAGCGGGCTTTGCATACGAATCGAGGGGAAAAAATCATGTGCAAAATATTTGCAAACCAGCGAAAATATTCTTGCACAAGCGTCCTTTTTCTCGTATATTAAGATTCAATCGTCAATGGACAGGTAGCTCAGTCGGTAGAGCAACGGCCTGAAAAGCCGTGTGTCGCCAGTTCGATTCTGGCCCTGTCCACTCAAAAAGGGCAATTTTTAGGAGAAATAAACAAGCGGTAGACGAATTTATTAAAAAGGGACTCAGCAATGAGTCCCTTTTTTTATTTCCAGACCACTAGTTGCTTACAACGATAGCTCATCTCTTCAAGAAAGCCGTACGAGCTCCCGGTCTCCCAGGATCCATCCATGTGCATTCCCTGCGGCACTCCTGTGCCTCCCTCCTTATGCAGTCTGGTGCGAGTATCTCAGCGGTGAAGGAAATGCTCGGGCGTTCCACGATTGCAACAACGCAGATCTATACACACAACACGACGGAATCGCTTCGCCGGGAGATCGAGAAGATACCGACACTCAGAAGCCAGTAAACGGACGTTCAATAACACACACAGCGCACGCGGTTTCTCCATTGACTTTCTCACGTAAATGATATAATTTTGATATAACTGAATTAGGAGCATCAAATGCCTGTGATAAAACCGATTTCCGACCTGCGCAACAAAGCCAATAAAATTTCAGAGCTTGTGCACGAGCTCAATGAACCGATCTTCATCACGAAGAATGGTGAAGGAGATATGGTGGTTATGTCAATAGCTCAGTACAGCGATATGCAGCGAAAACTGGAGATCTATAGCAAACTCGCGGTAGCACAAGGGCAAAAAGCTGCCGGGGATACTGGCCGGCCTTTGGAACAGGTCATGAAAGACTTGAGAAAGAGACTACGTGAGTGCGCGCAATTACATTCGATTAATATAAGGGGAGTATTATTGTTTGCCTAATCTCTGACTTCGCAACACTCTTTATATAACCCCCGCATATTTTCTCCTCTAAAAATGTATTCACTTCACAGGGATTATCAATTTTGAATGGAAAATTATTCCGAGCGGGAACGATGCGTCATGAACGGATGAACGCACGGCTTGTGTACGAGAGCAAATCCTGTGTGACCACGTTGATGTTCCACGCAATCTGTTTCACCTCTGCCTTAAATGAAGCGGTAGATGAAGTGAGTGCGCAATGTCTTCCGCCAATTTTTTCCCGGCACCGCCGAATGGCCAATAGAACAGATAGTGTATCGAGTGCTGCTGCTGAATGGATTTGATTGATTGAATCGCCAAACGCCGGGCAATGCCTTTGCGGCGATATTCGGGCAAGACGAGTACGGAACATAAATAGACAGCATCGTATTTTCCTCCCGCGCGGGTCCGCCTGAGCAATTCGCGTTCGGTAATTTTATTTGCGATGAAGAGTTCCATCAATCGATGGGAGGTCGGAAACACGAGCGTCCATGCTACCGGGCCATCGCGCGTACATTTTTCGCCCATGCTCGCGGGATGAATATTCCTCAAACGTTCCAGAACATGTTCGTTCACCTGAATTTGTTCGGGATCATTTTCCACATCGAAGAATTCCCCTGCAAGCTGGATCATTCGTAAGAAATTTTTAGGGGGCATACTCACACTCCGTTCACGCGGCCGCATCTGTTTATACCAAAGCACCAAATACTGCTCTCAGGAACAAGACAGCGTCATATTCACCAATCCTGGAAAACAATGCGGCATCGTGTTAACGTCTGCAGAAAAAAATTTCATAAGGAGGAAGCCATAAAAGGGTTCAGCTATCTGCTGTTGTTGCCCATTGTATCATTGACATTCAGCAACTGCGCCCAAAAGGTGGATGGGGGAATGATCCCCGTCATCACATCTTCTGAAGATGCCAGGATTGTGGATATTGTGCTCGATACATGCCCTGCCGCATGTCATATCGTCGTTCATCAGCACGCCTCTGCGTTCGCCGGCACAGAAATGGGCGTTTGTGCGGGAGTAATTTTCGGTTGAAAGAATAGCCCGACAAGCACAATCCCGACAACTTCCAGAGCAACGCTCAGGGCGAAGAGTGGAGCGTAGCCGATGGATGACGCGAGGACACCGCTCATGATTTCATAGATCGAGGATCCGACCGCAAGCACGGATACCTGTATGGCAAAGTCCGTTGCCGCGTTCGATTTGCGTGTAAAATCCATGAAGATCGAGAAGATCAAGGTCCATTTGAAGCTGGTGGAAAGTCCCACGAGAACACAGATAACGTAGAGTGCGCTGTTCCCTGTCACGTTCAGTGCCGGCAGGATGAACAACCCGACAGCAAATGTATTTATCAGACCGAAGACGATGAGATTCGCCTTCCGTCCGAAAAAATTCAAGATGGGCGGACAGATGGCTGCGCCGATGGCCACGGATACGGGACGCACGGTGCCGAGCATGAGGCCGATTGAGTCAAGCGAGAGCCCCTTGTCGACGAGCATTGGTCTGACCATCGCGCTGATCATCATTTCTCCAATCACATAGAGATTGATGAGCAGAAGCCAGCGGCGCAGCGCGGAGGATTTCAATGGAGCGAAACTGCTGAGGATCGTCACACTGGCGCGTGTTTCCGGCATCGGCGGTTCCTTGAAGAACAGGAGCATGAACGTGGCAGCGATCATCAGAGGAAACGTCAAGAGCAAGGTCACCGTGTACCCGATCGTGGAGACAAGGATCAGCATGCTGCCGCCACAGATGCTGCCGATTGTCATGCCTATGGTCGCGAAACTGTTGCCACGCGGCCGTTCCGCTTCCTTGAGACAGCGGACCGCGAGGCCATTGGTAGCGATCCATTGCGTAGAAACCGAAGCCGCAAAGACGAACCCCAGTCCCATGATCCACCAAAACTGATCTTTGAAGTCGAGAAACGCCATGATGGCACCGGTCGCCGTGCACACAAGCTGCGAAGCCACGAGCCAGGACTTGTAGTGTCCGAATCTCCGGTTGCCGTACGCATCGACATACGGAGCCCAGAGGAATTTCAGCACTACCGGCAGCGATAAGAGGCCGAAGAGTCCGACGTACTCCAGCGGAGCCCCGCTCTGGCGCAGCATCACCGGAAAGACAAGCGGGAAGAACGACGTCGGCAGGACCGACGAAACGTACAAAAAAAACAGGACGACGAACTTGTAGCGTCGTTGCGGAAACTCCTGCTCGTCCATTTCGGATGCCGGGACAACGGGCCCTTCCGATATCATAGAGTATAACGAATGGTAAATGTCGTTCTGAACGGCGCATTCGGCATGACAGGGATCGGATAGGTGGGGTCACCAGCACCGCCGATATTGCCGGAAGTGTACGACAGCACGTTGGACAAATTATACAGATTCAGCTGAAATCGCATTCGGGCAATCTCATAGTATGCAGTCGCGTCATAGCTGGTGTATCCCGGCAGCTGCGCTTCGTTGGCATCGTTGACCCAGACAGCACTTTTGAAGGTGACTCCCGCACCGATTCCCATCCCCCTGAAAAAACCGTCCCCCACTTCGTATAGCATCCAAAGGTTGCCGCTGTACTTTGGCGTGCCGAATCGTTCTTTGCCGTCCACGATCAGCTTCTTGGGATTGGTGAATTTCATCGTCTGGTTGTTGTACCCAGCCATAATCTTCAGATTCGAGACGACCTCCCCCACGACATCGATGTCGAAACCTTGGGCGTCTTCCTTTCCGATGTTGTAGTAAAACAAATATGGAGCCGACCCATTCGGATTGTTCTCCCAGGTGATGACGTCGTATTTTTTGATGAGGTACACCGCCGTGGTGACCAGCGCGCGTCCGCCGAAGAGTTCCAACTTGACGCCCACCTCCGTCTGGTAGGCGCGCTCCGGCCGCAGGGAATCAGGAATATCCCAAAGACCATAGTCTGCGCCCGGCGACTGATAGCTGCCCATGTAACTGGCATAGAGCGAAAGGTTGTCGCGCATTTCATACAGTAATCCGAATCGCGGTGCGATGCCATTCGATTTGTTGTACGTCGAAGTCGGATCGGTATTGAATGACGCCAACTGCGTGACATCGATGGTATTCCGTTCGTAGCGCCCTCCTATGAGAAGATGCCACCGTTGTTCGAAGGTGATGAGATCCTGCACGGCAAATCCGTAGTCTTTTGAATTTGCAAGCATTTCCTCATGCGGAGAAACAGGAAGCTCCACTCTGCTCCGCTCACCGGTCACAGGATTCAATACGCCCCAGGGCGAGTAGTCGAGGATGTAGCGCGTGTCGATCTGAAGAAGATCCATCACGGCAAGAATACGGTGGGAAACGTTCATCCCCAACAGCTGATGACTCACATGAAATACATTTTCGATGCGCGTCGAGAAATCGGTCCGCTTGAAATCGAGATAGTCGATCGGCCGAACCGTCCAATCTGCCGGGAACAACCCTTCCGGGAATCCCGGCGGTGTCGCCCCTTGGTATGTGTAATACCAGTCAAAGACATCTGTGCTCAGTTCGTGAGTCTGTTCGTATGAAGCGGAGCCGCGCAGGGTCCACGCGGGACTGAACACGTGTTCCACTTCAGCCGTAGTCCGAACCTGCCTCTGCGAATTAATGTCCACGTCTTCGCCAAAGAAATAGTTCCGGCTCGAGATAGGGGCCAGGCTCGCGGTGAGTGCACCCGAGGATGTGATGGAAGGAAGCATGAGCACTCCGCGATCCGGCGTGTATTCGGATTTCGAAAATTCTCCAAGCAACCGGATATGCGTATTGTCCGACACGTTGAGACTGAACGATGGCTTCAGGAAAAAGGTATTCGTTTTGACGACGTCCCGATAGCTCTTGCTCTTGTCATACGTGCCATCGAAACGGTAGGCCAGGACGTCATCGATCAACGCACCTGTTGCAGATACACCGACCTTATACTGTTGAAAACTTCCGGTCATGGCTTCCAGCGAATACTCCGACGCCATGCTGGGTTTCTTGGAAATGAAATTGATGATCCCTCCCGGTTCCCCCCTGCCGTATAGAATGGCTGAAGGCCCTTTGAGCACTTCGATCCGATCAAGGCTGGTCATGTCTATGGGAAGGCTGCCGCCCGGGGACACCATGTCGCATCCCCCCATCCTGAATCCATCCTTGAAAATCGAAGCATTGAACCCCCGGATATTTGCGTTGAGCGGTTGATTAGCTCCGCCGAATTCCACGGCCACTCCGCTGATATTCTTCAATGCATCGGTAACGTTCAGGATGTTCTGATCTTCCAACAGCTTGCCCGTTATCTGGCCTGTGCTAAGCGGAAGCTCCATCATTGGAGCATCGATGCGCGTAGCCGAAAAGTTGTCCCCTGATGTATAGCTTTCCCGATACCCTGTTACGATGACATCCCCCATTCCGATCGGAGTCGGCTGGAGACTAATCTCGACGTTTGCGTTGCCGTCACCGACGACAACGGTCTTCCGCGCAGTATTGAAACCCACGAGACTGGCCTGGAGAAGGTGCGTACCCGCGGCGATATTCGTGAGAGAGAACGTTCCGTCGGACTTGGTAATACATCCGATGCCTTTGTCGTTGAGAACGACGTTAACATTGGCGAGAGATGATTGATCATCGCGGTCAACGATCCGGCCTGTTATGCTGCCCGTTTGCGCGAATACCGATGAGCATAGGAACACATACCATGTGATGATTGGAAGAGTGAGGCGAGTAAGCAAGGATTTCATAGTTGATAGGTATTGTGAACTGCGTTTTGCTGCAAGGCGACCAACGCAGGGAGCGAAAGAGGGAGCACACTTATACACCACGCTTTTTAATTTAACAATATCGCTTATGGCTGCAGCGGAATCAAGCACAATCCGATCATTTTTGATCTTGATCATGGTTGCCGTTATTACGGAGAGAGATCAGATGAGACTCGATAGAACCCTTTTACCTTGATCACTGTTAGATTGCCAAATTGATCCCCACCGATTGACCGGTGTCTACCTCGCTTGCTCCGACAAAGCCGGCTTCAGTAGAGAGCATATGCGAATATTCAAGCATGATCTTCAGATACGAAGATATCGCGGTGGAAAGCCGTAGAGTAATATTTGTTGAGTAACGTTTTGTCTCGACTAAATTTCTGAGATGCACAAACGATTCATCGAAGCCGACCGCCGGTGAAATGCCAATATGATAGGACTGTGAAATGTGCATACCATTGTATGCTCCTTCTTTCATGCCGAAGTACGATATAGGAACGGTGTACGTCGGAAACACTCTTCCGCCCGCCACAAACACATTGAATTGCTGTGCCGGCGTGATGGCCCAGCGCGTTCCAACACCCACATACGGCAGGTATTGATTTTCCAGCATATGCAGCTCATTTTTTTCCCACATCACTCCGGCCTCACCCGTCAGATACGACTGGAAATCCCACTCAACCTTTGTCTGGAACAAGAAATAGGACATGGAATTTTCTACCGGGCCTTGTTTTGTGCGCTGCTTATTATACATGACGGAAACGGATCCGGTCGCGTGATCTTTTCGCAGATCGATCTCCGTGCCGCACTGAATCATATTCGACTCGAAATTGCCGGTCATGTTATTGTACGCCAAAGTTCCTTCGCCGTGAAACAGGAGCCGGTTTAAACTGTCCGGACTGGTAAAGGGGCTGTTCCTCCACCAGTTTTCAGGGACAGGCGCTGAAGCAGGAGTTTGTGATTGAAGATCGGCAGAAAAAATCGAGAAAAGCGGAATGAGCACCGCCAACATCAGGCATCGGTTCATGAGTATTCTTTCAAGAGGGAAAAAACAGCATGCCTCATTAACACGCGAGGCATGCTATTAGAATATTATGCAACTCCAACAAAGTATTGCGGTCTGGTCGTTAAGTCCAACCAACACGGCCAGACCGATCCAGATATATGCGACCATCGTTATGCTTTCGCAGGTTCAGTCTTCAAGGAGGACACAGCCGCTTTTCCCTGCTTGTACATATCGGAAAAATACGTTTTCGCATTGTTCACATCGAAGGTCAGAAAGTTTCCACCCGACTCGAACTGTTTGATAAAGACTTTTCCGATGGCCCAGGTAAATGCTCCCGAGTAGAGGGGCATCGAAACACTGCCGAGGAATCCGATGAAGGGAACCGATTTCATGAAGCTCGCCGCGTAGCGCTGCGCAAGGTACCCGGCAGAAAGACCGCCGGTCAATGCCGCAATAATTGATTTTGCCGCATTTTGCGAGAACGGTATTTGATATACGTCCGCAAGATCGCTCAACATCTTCAGTTGAAATCCTGAAACGGCGGCCATATCCAGCATTGGCACGGGGATCAGTCCTGCTCCCATCGAATAGAGGGAATAGGTATTCACAACAGAATTGGCCCGTATAAGATTATTCTCTTCTGGTACTGCGGGTTGCGGTTCGTTCGGAATATCTTTCATACATGCCTCCAGAGGTAGTATTGGTGAATTGATCGACGTAGAACGATGAATTGGAATTTATGTCCATCAGGAATTTATCGAAATTTTCTTTAAAGAGTATACGAAAAAAATATTTATTTTACTTTCGGTACAAACAGCAGAAAAGGTTTTTGCAAATGAATATAGCACACCCCCACAGCATTCAGGGTATGCTATGCATATTTATGAAAATCAAACCAGGCATCGCTGTCAGGCCGCTTTGCTCATGCTCTTCTGAAATTTCCGATCGATCGAAATCAACGCAAAAATGACGACCGGAACCAATGGGCTGAACAGCATGGAAAGGACGAAATTTCCCCAAAAGCCGAAGAAATTTTTCCGTCCCAATATCCCGACCACAACGGCCATACCGATCCAAAAATAGAATGGCATAATTATGCTTTCGCGAGTTCTGTCTTGAGGGACGACACCGCTGCTTTCCCCTGCTTGTACATATCGGAAAAATACGTTTTCGCATTGTTCACATCGAAGGTCAGAAAGTTTCCACCCGACTCGAACTGTTTGATAAAGACTTTTCCGATGGCCCAGGTAAACGCTCCCGAGTAGAGGGGCATCGAAACACTGCCGAGGATGCCGAGAAAGGGAACCGATTTCATGAAGCTCGCCGCGTAGCGCTGCGCCAGATATCCGGTAGAAAGACCGCCGGTCAATGCGGCGATAATCGATTTTGCCGCATTTTCTGAAAACGGTATTTGATAAACGTCCGCAAGATCGCTCAACATCTTCAGTTGAAATCCTGAAACGGCCGCCATGTCCAGCATTGGCACGGGGATCAGTCCTGCCCCCATCGAATACAGGGAATAGGTATTCACAACAGAATTGGCTTGTACCACTTTATTCTGTTCAGGAACCACGGGTGTTGTTACTTTTGGAATTTCTTTCATAGATACCTCCAGCGTAATATAGGTGAAAGTCTCATCGTATAGCGACGGATTGTAATGTTCCTCTGATAACAAAGACAGTTTGTAAATTTTATTTTTTAGTCTTCCTGTACAACAAGCAGAACACCCCATTTATTTGCAGGGATGGGCATATAATAAATCCACCAATCTTTTTTCCCTCCCAAATTGCCGGCGTTCACGAAACCGGATTTCCCTAGCCGCAAATTTCTCCCGATTTTCCGTAAAACGGGCAGATTCATCTCCTCCGCAAGGGTGTAGATAGATTCATTATACGCCCATTGCGGGTCTGGAGCACTTATGACCGTGCCGGCTTCAGACAGCAAAACGGTGTAACTCGTTTCAGACATCTTAATGGAGGATACTAATTTCGACAACCAGTCTAAGGAAATATCGACGGTGACTATTCCCTGCATCGATTCTTTTTTTCCATCATACGAATAGAATGGAACCGCATACGTGGCCATGATAATATTTCCTCCGCTGAACCCGACATCATAGTATGGTTCGATCCAGGCAGGCTTGTTCAATTTTTTTGGTATCAAATACCAATCGCTGCTGAAATAGAACCCCGAAGAATCTGTTGGGTCAACATAGACCGTTGTTCCGTTCTTTTTATACAAATACGGTGCATAGAACATGGAATCTTTTTCGAACGAATACGGTTCAAAGGCGATACACGAACCGAATACTTCATCGTTGTTATCGACGACCGCATCGAGTAGAAACCGCAAATGATCTTTTTTCGGGCTCGAAAATTCCAGCACATACGCTAAATTCTGGGGTATTTGTTGGATCGAAAGAATGATGTTTTGTATTTTATTCACTTCTCCGGCGAGTTTGGCTTCCGCCTCATCCCTGATATGCTTCTTCCACCGGTATTCGGTGTACACGCCTCCGAACTCAATAGCCGCGACGACAACCGCTACTGCAGCCAGGAGGATGAGTGAATACAGGATCGGTCTGGATATTTTAAAATTTATTTTGGACATATCACTTGAGATCTTTATAGAAATCAACGTACTGCGGCTTATTAGTGATAAAGTTATTCTCAAAGAGAAAATTCGTCAGATTCTCAAAATCTGTTTTTAAAAGATTCCCTTCCCGGACTTTTTTGCCGGACGATTGGATCATATTTTTCATGCCATTTAACATCCAGCGAGCATGCGACCTGTTCGAAGAGACCTTCGCGAGTATTTGATATTTATGAATTACCTCCAGCGTTTCCTCCGGATGTGCCAGAGCATACGTCCATCCTTCAATAGATGCCCCGACAAATTTCCTGCATCGCTCCGGGTCCGCCTTCAGAGTGGTTTCCATGCAGTAAATTCCATCTTCGGGAAAATTCAATCCGTAATCATTGAAATAAAACGTCGCAATTTCGTCAGGATTGATTCCGGAATTGATCAGAGTCTTGTACTCATTATAATGCATCATCACGGAAATATCGACGGCATCCTGGAGAAGGACGTTGTTTGCGGTATTAAATGGCACGATCTCTGCCTCGATGCCGTGCTTCTTTAAAAAACCTGCTGTCAATTCTTTCGCAACCGATCTCCATACCCCGATCTTTTTACCGTTGAAATCCTTGAGCGTTTGTATTCCCGATGTTTTTTTCGCAGCGAACATGATGCCGCTGCGCTGGAAGATCTGCCCGATGTTCACAAGCTTGGTCCCTTGTGCCCGCTCCATCACTCCGGTGTAGAGAAACAACACGCCGAAATCAATTTCTCCGCGTTTCAGCGATGCCGTCACGTCATGCTCATAGCCGCCGTTCATGATGGTGACATCGAGCCCGTATTTTTCATAGATGCCCTTCTCCTTCGCCATGTAGTACCCGGCGAATTGCGGCTGAGGCACCCACAACGGAAGAAATGTCGCCTTTTTCACTGCTGTCTTCTGCGCATGGGTTGCAGCACAGGGCAGGAGAAGAAAAAATCCCAACATCAACATGATGTTCTTCATAGTTCCAGCTGTCGTCATCGTAAATGACCGATTATTTTTTTTCATCGGCGTTTAATAATAATGGCAGATCGTTCTTGCCACTGCCCATGATGATGATCTTGGCGTTATTCGACTTTGCAAATTCGGAAGTGACTTCCAACCCTTTCCATTTCAGAATGGGGATTTTCGACACTTCTTCAAACTGCCGGATGCCGTCGGCCTCGATGATTTTTCGCCGCTTTTCTTTTCCTTCCGTGATGAGCTTGTAGTCGAACTCGAACGATAACTGCTCCGCAACCATTTTCCGCTCGATTGAATTGGACACAAGGTCCGGCAGCGATATTTTCCTGATCAGATAATCATCCATGACAACGTTTTTCTCGAGCAATTGCTTTCCCAGATAAAATTTGATCGTCGATTGAATGATCAGCGTCGACATCTTATAGAGTTGCTCCGGCGTGAAGTTGCCGATGATGGCCATCGACGCCGCTTCGACTTCATTCTTGACAAATGTCTCCGCATAGTCGACCCCCAGCTTCTGATGAATCGTCGGGATCGAATCTTTAAGAGCAGAGAAGCGGTACGAAAACTCCACCCGAACGGTCAGACCTTCAGACGTAAGAATATTCAACGTATCATTTTGGGTCTGAAATTGCGTTGAATAAATATACATCTTATCCCAGGGCCAGATGAGATGGACGCCTTCGTCATATTTCTCGCCAAGTTCTGTACCGTTGAACCTCGACCATCGTATGCCTTGTTGTCCCGAATAAATCGATACGACCATGTCCTTCCAAAAAAAGACAAACAGCAGGATGGCGATGAGCGTGGCCATGATGATCTTCAACGAGTGACGCTGCCATACTCTTTTTATTGCACTCTTTATTCGTGCGTAGATGTGTGCGAATTTTTCTTTCATAGCGTCCCTTGGATCAACTTGACAACCATATCGATCACGATCATTATTTTTTCTTTTTCTTCTCGTCGCTCACCACGGTTCCATAATCCATCTTTATGACCCGGTCGGCATATTTAAAATATCGATCGTCGTGACTGACCGCGATGACGGTCTTTCCTTGCTTCTTTAAGTCTTTCAGAATCACTTCATAGAAAATCTTCCGATATTGCGGATCCTGATCGGCCGCCCATTCGTCGAATACATAGATCTGCCGGTTTTCAAGGAGCGCAACGATCATCGCCAGACGCTTGCGCTGCCCCGTCGAGAGATCCAGTTCGGTAAACCAGCCGTCCCGATACTCGGTTTTCTTATCGATCTCCATGAAGCGCAGCAATTCGGCGACTTTCTCTGTATCGATATGTTCCATCCCGTATAATCTGTGGAACAGGTGGAAATCGGAGAAAATGGCGGAGAACATTTCGCGGTATCTCAGAATGTCCGTCTGATCGACCTGCTTGTCGTCGATAAAGACCTTCCCTTTTTTCGGGAAGTAGAGCATCGTCAGCAACTTTAATAACGTCGTTTTTCCACAGCCGTTGCCGCCAATCAGGAACACGGTTTCGCCCGACCGAATATTCAAATTGAGAGGACCGAGGGAAAAGGCCTCATGTCCGTCGTCGTCGTGGTAGTGAAATTCCACGTCTTCGAACCGGATGTTCTTGAAACCGGTTTGCACGACCGGCTCCTCGCCGGACTGCAGTTCATGCAATTCCACCGATTTGTCCAGCTCCGCCTCCAGCTCGTAAATATACCCGATGGCCATCCGGACCTTGTCCAGCAACGGCATCAGGCCCACAACGGCGCCGACCGGACCGAACATAAACAAGACCGCCACCGTGACATCCGGCACGACATCACGGTACGTTGTGCTGAATCGCGGCAGAATGAACACGACGGCTCCCATCAGAACCATATATGCCGCCTGCGGAATAATAATATCCTCCGCATACTTGCCTCCGATCACACCCTTCAAGGATTTCAGTTCTTCGGAAATTTTCTTGATGAAGGCGGCGAGGGCGGAGCTCCTGCTTTTTCGCAGTTTTACTTCTTTTATTCCTTCGAGAATATCGGTGAGCGCCTTAAAAAAACCGATTTCTGTCTTGTTGATTTCGACGAGCATCGGTACGAACCGCTTCGTCCTCTGCAAGTAATAAAATATTCCGGCAGCGTTGATCGTCACAACAATAAAAAATGCAACGACCGAAAGCGTGAGTATATAGATCAGCACAACAACGAGCATGACCGACGATTGCAATGCAGTAACGATCGGCAGGGCAAATTGAGAGATCACATTCGCTTCCTGCGTCAGACGGTTGTAGATCTCCGCCTCTCCGATCTGCTCAAGCTTCAACAGATCCGCGCGGCGCACCTTATCGGCCACACGCGTCCGGATATTATGAATGATATCCTCGATGAACGCCATGCCGTTCGTCATGTTGTACTTTTGCGCGATCACATACAGAACGATCACGATGATGAACATGATCAATTGGCGCGTGCTCTCTTCGTCCGCCGAAATTTTCTTGGATGCGGCATTGATGATGGTCAACACCATTGCATTCGCAAGCCCGGCGACCGTCGCCATGACCAGGATAGACCGTACCGGCTTGGTCGACTCCTTCTTAATGAAACCAACGACGTTCATCCCATCGCCTCCGCTTCAATGGCAGCACCGCTGCTCCATGGCTCAACGGCCGGCTCCGGCACAACGTCCTGGTAGTAGAGTCCGATGAGAAGAATTCCTATCAAATCGAGAACAATGCTCAGACCAAAGAGCGGAGCATAGCCCAGCCACGAGGCGAAAAGTCCGCTGGCCATTTCGAACAGACTCGTTCCGATGGACAGCACGGAGACTTGAATGGCAAAATCCGTCGCGGCGAATTCCTTCCGCGAATGATCCATGAAAATCGAATATGTCAGCGTCCATTTAAAACTGTTGACAAATCCGACCAAGGCAAAAATCAAATACAGAAAATTATTGCCCCCAATGTTCATGGCTGGAAGAATGAAGAGCCCCAGCATCAAGGCATTCACGAGGCCGAACGATACCAAGCTCTTTTTTCTGGAGAACAGTGTAATGATGGATGAGCAGACGATCGCTCCGATAGTCCCAAAGACCGGGCGAATTGTTCCAAGCATCAGCCCGATCGTATCGAGGGAAAGTCCTTTGTCCACGAGCATCGGGCGGACCATTGCGATGATCATTGAATCGCCGATGATGCAGAGATTAATGAGGATGAGCCATCGCCGCATCGAAGCGGATTTCAACGGCGCAAAGCTGCTCAGGATGCCCACCTTCCCCGCAGCCACGGCATGATGGGGTTCTTTAAAAAACAGAAGCATGATACTCGCAACGATGAGAAGAACGTACGTCAAGAGCATCGTCGAGGTATAGCCGATGCGTCCGACGAGCATGAGCATGCTGCCACCGGTGATCGTTCCAATCGCCATGCCGATCGCAGCAAGGCTATTCCCCCGCGGACGCTCCTTCTCAGAGAGACATTGTATCGCCAAACCGTTGACCGCGATCCATTGTGTGGAAACCGAAATGACAAATACAAACCCGAGTCCCATGATCCACCAGAATTGATCGGTGAAATTGAGGAATGCCATGGTGCTCCCAATCGCTGTGCAGACTAGCTGCGTGGCAATGAGCCATGTTTTGTAATGACCAAATTTTTTGTTCCCATACTTGTCCACATACGGAGCCCACAGGAATTTCAATACCAGTGGAATCGTGAAGAGTCCAAACAATCCGATACGCTCCAGCGGTGCACCGCTTTGACGGAGCATCACAGGAAAAACGATCGGAAAAAACATTGTCGGCACAAAAGAAGCAACGTATAAAAAGAAGAGGATAAAAAATTTATAATGCCCTTGTGAGCCTTGATTGATCTCCTCGACGTTGAATTCGGCCCTGGCGATATTACTCATCAGAATTGATACCTTACCGTAATATTTGTGTGGAAAGGCGCGATAGGCATCACCAGGAAGGGATACGTCGGGTCTCCGAAGCCGCCGACATTCGAAACATTATAGGCGAGTTCATTCGAAATGTTGTACATGTTCAATTGGACACGCATATGCGAAAATTCATAGTACGCGACGGCGTCGAACGTGGTGTATGCCGGAACTTTGGCTTCATTGGCGTCGTTGACGAATACCGAACTTTTTGTCGTGGCACCCGCCCCCACTCCGATGCCGTCTAAAAATCCGTCAGTGAATTCATACAGCGCCCAAAAATTGCCGCTATACGTCGGTGTGCCATAGCGGGTCTTTCCGTCAACAATCGCCTTTTTGGGATTTGTGAATTTCATTGTTTGCGTGTTGAATGCCGTCGATATCCGGAGGTTCGACGATACTTCGCCGACGATATCAACATCAACTCCCTGGGCGTCTTCTTTGCCGATATTAAAATAGAGGAGATACGGGGAGATCCCCAGGGGATTTTTTTCAGAAGAGATAACATCATACTTATCGATCATAAAGGCCGACATTGTCACAAGAGCCCGTTTGTTGAACAATTCATATTTCACTCCCACCTCCGTCTGATATGCCCGTTCAGGCTTCAGATCTGCCGGAATGTCCCACAACCCATAGTCCGCTCCCGGCGATTGATAACTTCCCATATAACTGGCAAACAGCGACAAGTCGTTCTGCAGCTGGTAGAGGACGCCGAGCCGCGGTGCAAAGCCCGACGATTTGTTTAACGTCGTATTGGGAACGTCATTGAATGCTGCCAGTTGAGTGGCATCGACCGTATTCCGTTCGAACCTTCCGCCGAGCAGGATGTGCCAACGGTCATCGATCGTAATCAAATCCTGAACGGCAACACCGTAATCTTTGGCATTCGCAAGCATTTCTTCATGCGGATAAATCGGGATCTCCATGCGGATCCGATCGCCGGTAACAGGGTCGAGAATGCCGTATGGGTTATAGTCTAAAAAATATTTCGTATCGATTTGAAGCAGATCTGCAACGACGAGAATTCCATGATTGACGTCGGCGCCGAATAATGAATGACGCACGCGGAACACATTTTCGATTCTCGCGCCGACATCGGTTCGTTTCGAATCTATCGTGTTGATCGGACGAACTGTCCAGTTCGGCGGGAACACTCCCGGAGGAAATCCCGGAGGAGTCGCTCCGTCATACGTGTAAAACCAATCCCATACATACGTCGATTGCTGATTCGCACGTTCATAGTTCGCCGCGGCACGGATGGTCCAATCGGGTGTAAGCGCATGCTCAACTTCGACAACCGCGCGCTGCTGCTTTTGATTCGTCAAATCGCTTTTCTCGCCGAAATTGTACGAACGGCTTGAAATTGGAGCAAGCGCCGCCGTCAGCACCCCGGTCGACGAAACCGAAGGAAGCATTAGCACACCATGATCGGGAGTAAATTCTGAATTGGAGAGCTCTCCCGTCACGTACATTTTTGTTTTCTCTGAGAGCTTGAGCGATAGCGACGGTTTTAAGAAATACGAATTCGCTTTCACAAAATCACGATAGCTGTTGCCTTTTTCATACGACCCGTCGATCCGATACGCAATGCCTTCCTGATTAAAGATCGGCCCTGTGGCCGAAGCACCGGCACGGTATTGCTGATTGCTGCCCGTCATCGCTTCGACAGTATACCCCTGTGTCGTTTGAGGTTGTTTCGAAATAAAATTAATGATTCCGCCAGGTTCCCCGCGGCCGTACAAAATCGCCGACGGACCTTTAAGAACTTCAATCCGGTCGACGGCGATCACGCTGATCGGAAGATCGTCCCCTCCCGGCGACATATTATTGGCGCCGCCGATTCTGAAACCATCTTTGAAGATGGAGGCGTTAAATCCCCTGATGTTGACGATGAGCGGATGCGGACCGCCGAATTCGCTTGAAACACCGCTGACATTTTTCAACGCATCATTCACCTTGAGAATATTCTGGTCGGTAAGAAGTTTGTTCGTGACCTGGGCGGTGTTGAGCGGTAAGGTCATCACTGGCGCATTAATGCGGGAGGCCGAATAATTATCACCCGTTGTATAGCTTTCCCTGTAACCGGAAACGACAACTTCACTCATACCGATGGGTTCAAACTTCAGCGATATATTCAGGTTCGTCTTTGTCTCACCGATGGTCACGGCATATCGGAATGTTTTAAAACCGATACAGTTCGCTTGAAGTGTGTAGACTCCGGCAGGAATATTTGCCAGTTCGTACTGACCCTCGGTGTTTGTCGATGTCTTGAACGATTTTTCAAGCAGGCTGACGCTCACACCAGAAAGAGCTGCGTGATCATCGGAGTTCACAATTTTTCCGGACAGACTGCCGGTTTGTGCAACCAGCATGGGTGAGAATACAAATGAAAAGCTGACGAGGGACAAGAACAGATGGAACCTGTGAATGGTACGCATTTAACATCCTCTTTGCTGGAGTCAAGTGTGAAGGCAGTGTATCCTTGTTTGAAATTGTATTTTGAAACGAATACAAGATAGAAGAACAAGAATTTAAAGTCAATAAAATCGGACGTATTGCTTCTAAATATTTGGTTTTTCGCTTCGCATAGGGTACATTGGTGCGGTCACAATCAGAGTAATTTATGCGAAAGAAAAACGACGTGATACAGACAATCGCTGCCTTGGTCCGGGACAATTTTACACCAACCGAACCCGGTGCAGCAATACTTGTCGTTAATAGAGGAAAAATTATTTTCCGCAGCGCTTATGGTTTGGCGAACCTCGAGCTTAAGGTACCGATCGATCCTGACATGGTGTTTCGGATAGGGTCAATCACAAAGCAATTTACTGCGGCCGCCATCCTCATGCTTGCTGAACAAGGCAAACTTCACATTGACGATCCAATAACAAGATTTCTGCCGGACTACCCTGCTCATGGTCGCCTTATCACCATCGAGCATCTTCTGACGCATACTTCGGGCATCAGAAACTATACGACGTTGCCACATTGGCCGACATTGTGGAGAAAAATTTTTTCGGTGAAGGAATTGATTGCCGTTTTTAAAGACCAACCTCTGCAGTTCACACCGGGAACCAGCTGGGCGTACAGTAATTCCGGGTACGTTCTCTTAGGGGCGACCATCGAAAAAATCACCGGCCTGACATATGAACAATTTATCGGGCAAAATATTTTCACTCCCCTGGGGATGAAGCATTCGTATTATGACAGCCCGGGCAAAGTAATTCCGGGCCGCGTTGCAGGCTACAGTAAAACTCCGGATGGCTATGCGAACGCCGAGTATCTGAATATGACACAAACGTATGCTGCAGGCGCTTTGGCATCGACGGTGAATGATTTATCCATATGGGACTCGGCGCTTTCCACTGAACGTTTATTGAGTCAAGCATCTCTTCGACGAGCCTTCACTCCTTATCAGCTTACAGATGGGTCTTCGGCCGCCTATGGATATGGGTGGAGAATTTCCTCCTATGAAGGACATCGAATGGCTGAACACGATGGTGACATTAACGGTTTTATGGCACATACGATTCGTATGCCTGATGACGGGATCTTCGTGGCTGTTCTTTCCAATAATGAAGCTGCAGATCCGGAGCAACTGGCGTTCAAAATCGCCGCAATTACCGTCGGCCGACCGTACCAAGAGCCGGAGTATTTTAGTCTGCCGCCTCAGGATGTACAGAAATTTGAAGGAGTCTACCGCATCAATACCGCTGAAGTAGGACACATTACCTGCGAAAACAACAGGATCTTTTCGCAGCATGGACGTGATCCACGCGTGGAACTTGTGCCATTTTCACCCACTGAGTTTTACTTTAAAAATAATTCTTGCATGCGTATCACATTTATCGAGTCGAATGGCATTGTCGCCGCAGCAAAGATAGCCGGACGTTCGGGCATTCCGGTCCTCGTCAAAAAAATTCAGAACTTCGCAACGTAGGAATATAGATGCTGGAACACGGTATTCGATCGTTGTGGCAGGGTTAACAGGATTCGGATGAGTATCGCCAGTTCGATTCGGGCCCTGTCCACTCAACAACGCTAAATTCGGCACTTCCGAATTTCAAAATTACCGTCACGGTTGATTTGTTTTATACGATAAGCAACCTTCCCTATTGCTGTATGATCTACAGTTGGTTAAGGCAGATGTACCATCGTTCAAGAAAGCTGCAATCGATCCCGTGTAATCGCAATAAAATATTCCGCCGACCAGAAATCGATGGACGAGGGATTTTTTATACACGGCAGCACGTCTCGCTTTGCCTGTTCATAATTGACGGAACGAAACCGTTCCTGTAACCGCAGCAATAATGCATCGGCATCCAGCGTTTCGTGCTTCTCAAGAAGTCCCGATTGCCTCATTCGCGCCGCTACATGATCGAGATTCAGTCGGATCCCTTTCGACAGATACCATTGGTAATCGTAGAAGTCCCTTCCCTTCACGCGAGTAATCAGGGCTTTTCTAATATTTGTGGGCGGGGCTGGGACGACATTCAATAATCAAGTCGCTGGCTTTCGGAGCGGTGCGGGTGAACTATTCATGCAGACGGTCTGTTCATATAGCTATCAGAACGCGTGCGGCATCGAACCACGGGCAATCCTGAACCGGCTATTGAAAATCAACAAGAGCAGGAACCTTATGAACAAGCGGCTTACAGACGACCAGAAAAAATTCTACCCAACCAACGGCTACATCATCGGCATGCCGCCGGTATTTTCACCACAACAGGTGCGTGAGCTTAACGAAGGGCTCGAAGAGCTCATGAAGCTTCTCCGCCCCGACGAGGATGCGAAGGATATCCGGGAATGGCACGAGAGCAGCCGGTTTCTCTACGACATTTGCACGCACCCGGTGATTCTCGATCACGTCGAAGATATTCTCGGCCCCGATTTTTATCTCTGGGGCTCCAACTTCTTTATCAAACCCCCGCGCAGCAGCTCGACGGTGGGATGGCATCAGGATACGTACTACTGGCCGGTCGAGCCGAAAATTTCCGCAACGGTGTGGCTGGCGCTCGATGATGTCGACGAACAGAATGCGGCGATGCAGGTGATTCCGGGATCGCACAAGGTTGGACTTCTCAAGCACTCGCGTTCATCGGAAACGGATTCCGTCCTGACGCTGGAATGTGAAGGGGGGCAATACCGGGAAGATCTTGCCGTTTCTCTGAATGTTAAGGCGGGGGCATTTTCAATCCACGATGACAAAATTGTTCACGGTTCACCCGCGAACACATCCGACCGTCGCCGTGCCGGACTCACGATCCGCTATTCAAGCACAATCGTAAAATGCGATCTTTCTGTGAACCCGTACTTTACAACGTACCTTTGCCGCGGTGTCGACACGTACAAACACAATCCCGTCGGCATGGTGCCAACCCAGGAATTCGGCCGGCTTGACAGAAGGCATGTCAGTGTGGAGGAGGCGGGAGTGGAGGCGGAAAAGAAATTGGGATTGGTGAAATAAAAACGGTCACCCCGCCGTTTGAATTACGCTTTCCCTCAACGGTACTTCCGCCTTTTTGCGATGGGAAATATCCCGCAGTGGAAAATGAATAGGGGGCTACTTCGCCAATAATAATTTTTTTGTAGCAGTGAAGTTTCCAGCTTTTATTGAGTAAAAATACAATCCGCTCGAAAGCCCTGCACCGTCGAATTGAGCAGTGTAGTTTCCTGCATCTTTCGTTTCATTCACAAGAATTGAGACCTCTTTACCAAGGATGTCGTAAATTGCTAATATGACATGGCTGTTCACAGGCAATTGATATTGGATTGTAGTGTTCGGGTTAAACGGATTAGGATAATTTTGCGACAGTGCAAATACTGTTGGTGCAACAACAACGGTTGCCTCAATTTCTTTTGAGTATTCAAAATTACCGTCACGGTCGATTTGTTTTTAGCGATAAGCAACCTTCCCTATTGCTGTATGATCTACATAGCTGTATGACCGCGGTGCGTTGGTGCTGCCATGACCATCGACAAACCCGAGACCCGTCCATTGCCCAATACCGATTTTACGTTCAATTTTATAACCGGCATTAGTTCTTCGTTCTGCATCTCCAGTTCGATCTGGTGCACCTCAAGTTCGTGAATGAGCTTCAACATGTCGGCTTCTGAAACGAGGGGAGCAGCCTTCGACGATTTTTTTTCAGCAATGTTTCCGCCTTTTGGCGAAGGTCAACAACGTCTGATGTGCGGTTGGTCTTTTTCATGATCTCTTTATGGTTGTAATTCGCCCCACTCTGCATAGCAGCATAGGACGAGGCATTTCAGTATAAGAAGTATAATGCAACAATCGAGCCATAAAATAATGGCCCAATTGGGATGAATTTGAGGTTTCAAATATTTTTTATCAAGCCTAATTGACACAGCTGCTTTACAACGTTACAGCCCGTGAGGCGTTTCGAGGGGTTTTGAGGAGGGAATTATCCGATGGTCTCAAAGCGATCTGGTCTCCTCTGCAGGCACCGGTTGTGTATTACTTTAAAATCACGAGGCGCATCGTCTCCGTGTATGATCCCGCTTGCAGCCGATAGAAATAGACGCCGCTCGGATATCCGGTTGCTTCCCAAAGACGCGAATGGATGCCCGCCGGCAATTCATCTTCAACTACTGTTGCCACTTCACATCCCATCACATCGAACACTTTCAGCGAAACGAACGACCGTGCGATAAGCCTGAAGGTGATGGTGGTCGTTGGGTTGAAAGGATTCGGGAAATTCTGTTGAAGTTGGAACACCATCGGTCTGGCCGCCGTCTCCCCTTCTACTGATGTAGCCATCTCAGACAATGCCCGTTTCCATATGCCTCCTCCATTCGTTCCTGCAAAAAGATTCTTGCCAGAGACAAGTAACGACGTAACAGCGATTTTTGGCAGCGCGGTATTGGCAGAAATCCAGCTGGTGTTGTTGCCTGTGTTGCTATAAATACCGGTGTACGTTCCGGCAAAGAGAGTTGCGCCGGAGACAGCAACAGCGGCAACAGGTGTGTTCGACAATCCTACGCCCACCGAAGTCCAATTGGCCGCATCGATCTTGGTGCGATAAACGCCAGTGGGTGTTCCTGCGAAAAGCTCATTCCCGGAAACGGTAAATATTCCGACATTTTGATTTATTCCGCTGCCCATTTGTCCCCAGGTCATACCATAATCCGAGGTAGAGACAATACTGCCGTTCAGCGCAGCAATTAGTTGTGTGCCTGAGACGGCGAAAGCATTGACAGAATTTGTTTGATTGGTCACTTTCCAGCTTGAGCCGTTGATCGTCGAATAGAAGATGCCGCCAGGAGTGCCGGCAAAGAGATTCACACCGGAAACAGCGAGTGCACGGATATTCGTATTCGTCAGTCCGGAATCAACTGCGCTCCAGCTTAAACCGTTGTCAATTGAAAGAAAGACGCCGCCGGAGGTGCCGGCAAAGATACTCGTACCCGAGGCGGCAAGCGCTGTAATGTCTGTATTCTTCAATCCCGTGTTAACGGCACTCCATGTGACTCCATTGTTGGTCGAGAGAATCACACCCGATGTCGTGCCTGCATAGAGATTCGTTCCGGCAACGGCAAAGCAGGTAACAACAGATTCTGAGGCGCCGTTCGTTTGCACCCATTGCGCATACAACGTGTCGAAACGGATTAGCAAACACACAGCGGCAATTATACAATGGACAATAGTTTTCAATATTTTTCTATGGCTAGGTTCAAAGCGTACGTAGTGATTTGATACGCAGGGCCGCACCGGCGGGCCATCGAGCACTCATGAAAGACACCGCTCGACTGCGACCAAAAATGGTGCTATGTCTATAGGTTTCTTAAAAACATAATTTGCTCCGAACCTTTTGGCAAGATCAAGGTATTCGTCTGCATTGATTTTCCCGCCGCCGGAAATGGTTATGATGGGAATGGTCTTGTTTTTATCCCGTATTTCAATCGTCGTTTCGAGTCCTTCTTTATTAGGCATCACAATGTCGGTGATGACCAGGTCGAATGCTTGTGCTGCAAACAGCTCTAATCCGACGACGCCGTCCAGGGCACACTCGACCTCATGACCGGCTTCCGTCAGCAACTGTTTAAGCATATCATTGACAAGTTCATCGTCATCAATCACTAGGATTTTTTTCATCGCACATCTTTCGTATTGTCGATCAGAGAACGTATTAACCGGCTGATGCCGTTAATTTCATACGGCTTCATAACAAATTCATGAATGCCCGCAGACTTTGCCATCTCCGGGTTTGCCAAAGTGCTGAATCCGGTGCAAAGAATTACCAGAAGATTTTTTTGCAATAGTAATGCTTCTTTTGCCAGTTCAATTCCAGTCATTCCCGGCATCGTCTGGTCGGTAATGAGTATATCGATCGCATGTGGATTTTTCTTCATGAA
>CAISDA010000027.1 GCA_903884005.1 uncultured Ignavibacteriota bacterium
ACAGTGATTTGGGTGTACTCTGAGTAGCGCGGTCTGTTCGCCAGCGGCACACTTTTTTCTTGAAGTAACTCGCAGTCGTTGCATTGAAGCATTGTAGGGCGAGTTGTCAACTCGCCTGCACCGCGTAGCGGTGCGAAGATCTGTGAGTTACTTAAGAGGTCGTTATTTTTTTTCGCACCATGCAGGGCGAGATAACCTCTCGCCCTACAATGCTGCGTCTTCGAAACGGGTATTTCCATGCGGGGTGGTGAACCCCACATTCATGAACGCTACAATGGATACAATTATTTTCAACGAGACGATCATTTTTTCGGCATTTCGAGCCCGGGCACGCGCCATTGGAAGTCGGGATCGACGTACGGCGTGTCGTTCTCACGGCCCTTCATGAGGCGCAGCTTCAATTTCAGATGTTCGCCGAAGTTCTTATAATAGATGAACGTCGTCTCGCCCACATCGGACATGATCATCCAGTGCGTCTTAGCCGTCTCCCAATGCTTCAGGAGCGCCTTCGTGTTGTCGATCTCGTCGAGCACCATGTCGCGCAGCACCTTCCGGCACCATTGCTTCTCTTTCACATCCTTCGTTTCGAGATACCCGTGTACACCGGCGATCCAGGCGGTTACATTCCGCTGATTCCGGTACCAGCACAGGAGTCCGAAGAACCTGTCGTAGAGATCCACCGACACCGCAACTTCCTTCTCGGCGATGATAAGTTCTTTTTCAGCTGCTGCACGGGCTGCATCGGTTCCTGCGCGCGCGACCGCGGCCGCGGCATGTGCCTGGTCCGCCAGTGCGCGTTTTTTCATGGACGCTGCGAGCGCGACCGCTTTTTCGATCGGGGGCAGCACGTTTGCATTGATGAGCTCGAGGCACCGCTTCGCATCTTCGGGAGTGGAAAGTTCAAACCCCACATCATACCGCAGATCGATGCGGCACCGGTTGTGCGTGGTGGCGAGCATGAACTGCTCGTAGTAACGGCGGTCGTCTTCCGAAATTTTTTCGATATTGGGAATGATGGGACGCGACAGCACCCGATACCACACGCCCCAGCCGGAATAGATCTGCACCGGCACGGGGAATCCGAGATACGCCTCGTCGGACAGGTTCCAGACTTTCACCAGATCGTCCGCGAGCGCCGGGCCGATCCATGTCTGCGCCTTCTCATTCAGGAACGCTTCGAGGGAGAGCGAACTGTCCGCCTGGAATCCGCGCATGAGCTCTTCGTTGATGTTGTATGGTGCGAACGACTGCGGTGTGGCGCCGCCGCTGAAGGCTGCCGTGGTGATCTCTTGTTTCGCCATTGCTGCAAGTTTATCGTGCACAAGCTTCGGGAACGGGATGCCGATGAGCGGTTCGTGGTTCCACACGGTGGACGGCCAGAAATAGATGTCGGCCTCGCTTCCCTTCGCACGGAGCTCATCGATGACCTTTTTTTCCTCCGGCGCGAAGGCATTGAACAGAGCCGTGCCTGCGACAGAGCGGCGTTCCTTGTATTGAGGATGCGTGTAATTTACTTCCCAGCCCTTCGATACGAGCGACGAGGCTTCCACATCGATGCCGTCTTCGAGCTGATCCCAAATGTATTTCTGCTCCACGGCGAAGGCCTCGAGGCGAAGCATCGTGCGGAATTTCGGGTTCACCTTCCGTCCCGCATCGCGAAGCAGGCGATGGAAGCGGATCAAATTGTTCGCCGCAGCCTCTGCAATCTCCGTGCCGCCCTTCCACTCGCGTATCACATACCCGCCGCCGTTGCGGCCGACGTAGAGCGAACTGGTATATTCGAATCCGGCGCCGCTGTCGTTCGACCACACTGCCATATAATCGATCTGGGGCACGGCACGCAGTAGATTTTCCATCAGTTCGGCATAGTGTTTCTGCACGATGGGGTGCGCGATGGAGAGATTGTACCGCGGCTTGAGGCTCCGTATGGGATGATCGACCCTCGCCCCGCGGAGCATCGGATACCGTTCGAGCAGCGCATCGGGCACCGAGCGGGGCTCGAAGCACGTGATGCCTGCCGACATTCCGTATTTTTCGGCGAGCTCGGCGTTCGTCTTCAGATAATTGAGGTTCGCCTGCAGATAATCTTCGTCGTAAAATCCCCGGTTCAGAAAACTGGTGACGAACTGGTCCAGCGCGGGACAATACGTGTAGAAGCGATGGAGGTTCTCGCCTTTGGGCCCCTGTTCGATCGGCACGGCAAACGCGAGCCCGTTGACCTCGGCATGCGAACATCCCATGCGCGCGAGTGTGCGTATGTATTCCTCGCGGTCGAAGTTCTCGACGGTGCGATTGTGCATTGTCAGGAAGCTGTCGTATGTGGGCCGAAGCTTTGAAAATGTGGGATGAAGGATCCTGCCCGCGCGGAAATCATCCGCCGGCATGTCCTTCCAATCGTCGATGGCGAATGAAAACAGCTGGAAGAGCAAATGGGGACGCGATGCGAGTATTTCCACTCCGCCCTGCTCGGTGATGCGCAGCATTGACCACTCTTGTTCCTCGGAAAGGGACGGATGGATCTGCTTCCATTTTTTAATATCCGCTTCAATGGCAATGCGGACACCGGCACCGGCAGCGGCCGTCTTCGTTAAGCGCCCAACAGACGCGCGCGGCGCGCAGCGCTGCTGCAGTTCTTCTGCCACGGTCCGCTCCACCCGATGGGCGGATGCGTGGTAAATTTTTTTGACCTGCGAAAGATATTCGACCAAAGTTGTCATGTATTGTTCCAATCAATGAGATGTGGTGGATGCTGATAATTTTCGTATTTTCAAATTTATAAAACGCATGTTAAAATTTTTGTTATTCTGATGCTGCCGTCTTGAAATAGTAAAGAATCGTCATCCGAATGACATCGATACACAAAGTATTATTGTAGGGCGAGATATTATCTCGCCCTGCGAAGCATTCGACATTAACAACTAAATGTCATCCTGAGGTCTTCATCTTGACCAAGGTCAAGAATCATCAAGCACACGACAAAAATTAACGTC
>CAISDA010000028.1 GCA_903884005.1 uncultured Ignavibacteriota bacterium
CGAATAATTTCATCAATCAAAAGCAAATATCGTATCGGTGTTACACTATTATGTGGCGGAGTTTCTGATAATACCTTCGACGGCATCGGCGTCAACCCAATCGCTCCGACGACTCCTACTGCGGCAGTTTTGATAAATGATTTTCTATTCTGCATATTACTCCTTGAAGGTTATTCGGTTCATGATTTCAGTAAACAAGGCCACCACATTAATTTCCCCGTCCGCCACAAAACTTTGCCTGTACATATAGTCGGCCAGAATCACCACCAACTCCGGCCCCTGCTCAGTCACATCCACCAGTTCGTCATACACCTTTCGCATAATGATGAGCGGGTCATTGTCTAGATTATCCACAACCCACTTTCGCATACTCTTAAAGTTCTTCTTTTTCAGTGATTCCAGAAGGTCTTCCATATCAATATTCGACCACTTCCCCAAAATCCCTTCGTCAATCGCATCAGAGATATTCGCATAGGCTTGAAGTTCATTCAACGTCTTGCGAAAGTCCGGGAAATACCGCATAATGACTTGGGCCAACACCTTGTCGTCATAGGTAATAGATTCGGCATCCAGAATCTCTTTGACCCGCTTATTGAACTTCGACGCAATCTTCGGACCTTCTTCGGTCGGAATCACGAAATCTACTTCAACGAGACGCGATGCCCGAAGTGCCGGAATGATGCGATTTTTGTGATTACAGGTAAAGATGAAACGACAGTTGGCAGAGAAGGCTTCGATAGTGCCCCTCAGTGCTTCTTGGGTGGCCCCTGAAAGGCGTTCGGCTTCGTCAAAGATCACCACCTTCGTACTGGCCCCAAAAGACCCGTTCGCGGCAAAATTGAGCACGTCTGTTCGAATTACGTCAATACCAGAATCTTCACTGGCCCGAATAAACTTCACGGTACAACCCAGTTCCTCACACAGCGCCAGAGCAACTGTAGTCTTTCCAAGTCCCGACGCGCCCGACAGTAGTAGATTCTGAAGTTGTCCCTTCTTCAACTGTCCTTTGAACACCTTTACCAAATATTCAGGTAGGATACACTCGGCTATGGTGTGCGGACGATACTTCTCCGAAAACAAGAACTCGCGGTCGTTGCTGTTCATACCACGGAATCCTTGTTGGCCGCAAACACATATTCGACATTCTTGGCCTTCATCGACATCATCCCCGATCCTTTCTTGCTCCCCAACACCATCGTATAGGTTTCGGGCATGATCTTCAGATTATCGAGAGTAAATTTGTAGTCGAACTCGTCAGCACAATCCCCAAGTTCATGTTGATAGGTGTCGGTTTTTGTATCCCCAAGCATCAACGTCGCCGTTCCGTCTGTTCCGACAATAGAGAAAGTCTTGATGCTGAACAGGGCGGCGGCTTTCTGCGCCATAACCAACACCTGATCCGATAGTTCACACTCCAACGATACCTTGTCCGGAACCGCCTTGACTTCTGGCACTTCGCGCACAATGAAGGGATCGCCATATCGGTAAGTGACCGTGTGTGGACCTTCGGTGATGATCAACTGTGTAGTTTCAAACTCAACGTTCGGAGATGAGAAAAGACTCAGGGTTCCGAGCAGTTTGTTCATGTCGTAGATCAACACCGGATTTGGGAACGTTTCTTCGACTTCGGCCTTAGCAAACACGCAATCGTCAAACATCACCGAAATCTTACTCCCCTTCTTGATATGAAAGGTTTGATTGATCGTGGCGAAGTTTTTGAGAATGTTGAGAGTCTTCTTACTGATCTTCATATAGTCCATAGAAAAGGAGACAAACGCAAGGCTACTATTTTCTGTGCCGCAATACCACCATACATAATCTGCATCAGCGATAGGCCAACTGAACGAACCATAAGCGAATTCACTAACAAACAGGCACATCCCAGAACGGTGGCATAGTTAAACTGCCATGAATCGACATGCCATTTGTGCTTTTGATTCATGAAATATGCACCAAAACAGAGGACAAATCCAATGAGCGACAGAATAATGATCATTCGGCGTGTTCAAGGTCGTGAGTATGAAGCAAAATGATAGCGTAGTGAATCGCCTTTAAAATATCCTTTCGGTTGTATCCGTCCTTTTTACCGTACCGTTGCAAATATTTTATGCAATTTCCTACACAGAAGCCGATCCCCAACCCTTGGTCAAGTATAAATTCTGTGGTCTGAATCTTTGTTTTACCATAATGTTGATCATATGTAGAATTCACATACTCGCTCAGTTCTTTTAGTAATGCTGGCTCGTCAAACTTATAATCAATACTTTTTGGAATGAGTTTTCCGTCTGTATGTGTGTTGAACGATCCGTGAGACCCGTCTACAATTTCTCCTAGGTCATCAAACCCCGGCTCGTCCACATGGAACACCGTACTCATTCTTCAGGCTCCCGAAATCGATCTAACGTTTCGGCATAACGAACGCACATGGCGGCGATCTGAACGACTTCGGCCATCAACTGTTCTTGGGGAGCGTTCGAACGAATATCATCCCACGCTTCATCGACTTCTTCAAACATAATGCCATAAAACTGATGGCGATCCCATTGCGGAGCACCGTGTTTTCCATATGCCCGATCTAGTTCCTTTTCGATAGCGGCAAAAAACTTCCTTCGTCTATCAAGCATTTTTGATGTTAATTTGAACTTTTTACTCATGGTCTCTCCCATAATGTATCCTGAAATGTACTCAATTTACACCTGTTTGTCAACTGCCTTTTGTCTTTTCATAATTTTGGGAATCTTCGCCTTTTCGGCCTTTTGATGCTCCTTTCGCATCTTGTCAAAAATTCCATTTCGCTTATTGATGCGAGCATTGACTTGATCGCCCGTCAAGTACAAATCCTTTCCTTCTAACACTTCCTTGATTTCATCTTCAGTAAGGAAATCCTTATACATCTTATTCATCAAATCCTCACTCCATCCCTTTGTGTGAACAGCATTTTGATAGATTTCATGCCCCTTTCCCATACTAACCGCAGAGAAATTGTGTATCATAAAAATTGAAAAATTCGTGATCTCGTGATGCTGACATGCTAAGAAGATCATCGTCGCGGCACTTGAACACATGCCCTCAATTGATGCGACAGTAGTAGCTCGGGTCTCGAACAATACTCGAAGAAACTGAATACAGGTAAAGGCATTCCCCCCGGGGGAATTAATATGAATATACACCGTATCTTGTTCCGGTGCTTGCCGAATCTCTGCAAAAACTGCCGAATATTTTTCGGGAGAATCAATAACTCCCGATAGATAGAATTCGTGAATATGCGATGTCGGGCGACAGAATGCGCTCACGCCGCCATTATTAAGTTCGGTTTCGTCTTCGTTTGAACTATTATCTTGCTTCGCCATTCTTCCTCTTCTGTTGATGTTTGTTTGCGGGGCGTTTACCACCAGTCCTTCCAAATCTCCAACCATATTCTATCGACTCTCCTACTTTCAACTTTTTATCATCTGTCCCGTTCGTAATCCATTTTGTGGGCAGTAATTTCTTTCCTTTCATAGGACTAGGTTTTCCATACATCGGATTTTTATTTCCATTTCTTCCGTACATAGGAGCACTCTTTCCTCTTTTCCCATACATCGGATTATTTTCTCCAGCCATTCTCAAACTTTGCGCTGGATTAGATTTACCATACATAGGGTGTTGTTCTTTACATCTTCCATATGCCGGATGATCCTTTCCTTTAAGACCGAACATCGGATTTTTATTTCCTGTTTTGCCGAAACCAGAAGCGTTTTCTCCGCTATGGGCTTGCTTCCATTCGTCAGATCGAATAGCTCCACTTGATCCTTCTCCACCATCGCTCATATTGACCAAAGGACCTTCGTCCTTATCTTTACGACCCCATCCAACAATGCATACATTTTCAAGCCAGAATGCGTCTTGCTCTGAGAGATTTTCGGCCACAAATCGCACTTCAAATCCGTGTTTATTGACGATATTATGCCAATGCGGATTTCGGTTATATTTCCAGTACGCCCGATCATCATGTCCCTTTCCAACATAGAACGGCTCATTACAATTCGGTTTATAATGTTCATACACATAGAAAACATTTTCCATATAAATCTCCAAATAAAATCCCGACGCCTACTATCCATTTGTC
>CAISDA010000029.1 GCA_903884005.1 uncultured Ignavibacteriota bacterium
CATCGGTCGATGAGTGTGCTCATCGCGGCTATGGATCAAGAGGTCATGAAACTAAATCTTGTTTCTAAAATTAACGCAGCGTAACTTGTCGGATCAGTTGCACGACGCCTGTCGAGTTTCAACAAAGTCTGGGACAATTTCCGAATCGGTTCTAAAAAAAGGTGATATATGCTGAATAGAATCCATAAAATAATAGTATTGCTAACATTAATGGCGTTGCCATTAATGTCGCAGATTGCGCTAGTGAACGAAGATTATCAATCAGGTCACTATCGGTTGCATTTTAATAATCTAGGCTATGTATATAATTTTCAACAAAACAATGGGAAACGGATCATTCGTTTTTTGATCCCTTACGATGAAGGTCGGGAAGCATCACCAATCTTACCACGGAAGGATTTATTTATTGCTCTCCCGCCGAACAGTCGCTCACCAATAAAATTCGGAATTTTGGCGCAAAATGTTATTCCCAATGTAATACCAGAATTGACTCCCGCTATCCGATATCCGTATGATAGCTTGGTATCCTATAAAAAAGTATTCGGGGAACCTGCAATCAAGCCGATTAATTCAAGCTATTATAAATTCAATGGATATTTATGGATCGGCGGAAATTATTGTGCACATGTAACAATATTTCCATATCTCTATGATGAACAGCAGAATCAGATAAATGAACTGAAAGAATTTCAAATCGATTTGGACGTAGTATCGGATCCTGTAAATATTTCTAGCCGCCGTATTTTAACCTCTGCGAGCGATTTAATTGTTAATTCAGATTATGCGGCAAATTGGAAGTCGGCGCAGCCGGGTACTCGTATTGCCCAGACGGATTCATGGATAGACTATTCGCAAGAGTATTTAAAAATAGGGATAGCGCTTGACGGAATTTATAGGCTTACATATTCAGATTTAAAAAATTATGGCGTTCCTGTCGGCACAATTAATCCAAGAGCGTTGAAATTATTTTTGAAGGGGAATGAGATCCCTATTTTTGTTTCTGGAGAAAGTGGAAATGTATTTAGCCCAGGAAATTACATTGAATTCCTCGGACGGAGAAATTATGGTGACTCCAAATATCGTGAAGTGGCGGAGTATGGGACGCCGTATCGTGAATATCTCAATCCTTACTCTGATACTACAGTATATTGGTTGAGTTGGAGTGGCGGATTTGGGAAAAGAGTCGACACGACAGTTGTCGTTGCCACGGCGCCAAATGATACGACTCGATACTATGATGAACTAGTTCACCAGGAATTAAATTATTATTGGGATTATTCGTTAAGCGGCGGAGATGTTCGGAAAAATTATCCAGACATTGTAGAAAATAAGACATGGAATGAGGGCCATTTTGATCTCGGGACTGCTTCCAAGCAATTTTTCATTACTAATCTCTATCCCAATAAGCCAGCAAAAGCATTTGCCAAATTACAAGATTATTCCTCAAATATCGACCTGAATGCACACAATTTGGCGTTATCAATCAATTCAAACGCGACTCGGTATGATTCTGGTTTCACAAATAAATATCAAGTTAAGACACTTGCTGCCTCATTTCTCTCTGCATTACTTGCAAATGGCATAAACACCATTAATATTACTTCGTATCCAACTCAGAATACTATTAATTCCGTGACACGGGATTGGTGGGAACTGGAATATCCTCGTGCTCTTATAACCGATACGGATTCATTGACGTTTGCCTACCGAAGTAATCTTATGCCAACAATTTCTCGGTATAGCATAGAAGGTGTTAAAAATATCCAATACTCGCTGTATAGATTTATTTGGAATGACAGTTCTGTAATAAAGATCACGAATTATGTATTGAACAATGGGACAATTCAATTTAACGATACACTCGCTGCAGGGCGAACATATTTTCTTATGGGTGAATATAAAATATCGACTCCCATAATTTATTATAAAAAAAAGTTTGTCAATCTCCGCAACTCATCTACGCAAGCAGAGTATATTGCCATCACTCATCCATATTTTAAAACAAGTGCAACAAATTATATATCCTTCATTTCGTCGGCATACAATATATCGACGAAATTAATCGATGTTTATGACATATATGATGAGTTTAATTATGGATTTTTAGCGGCTGAACCGATCCGTGAATTTTTACGAGCGGCCAACCAGAACTGGCAAACGCCGAAACCAAAATATGTGTTTCTTATTGGGAAAGCTTCTTATGATTTTTATTCCAACAAAACACGGTATTTTGGTGCACCGGCAATAACTGATTTTGTCCCCTCCTATGGAAATCCGGTCAGCGACGTATGGTACACGATTTGGGATAGTACAGGCGCAATGATACCGCAAATGGACATTGGCCGAATTCCTGCCAAAAATATTGATGAGTTCCAATCATATTTTTCGAAGCATCAAAAATATGTCGCCAAAGGATTCGACGATTGGAATAAGCATTATATATTCTTTTCGGGAGGCGATTTCACCGATACGGTTCAGCTTGCTCAATCGAAGTCCGTTAATGATGCTGTCATCAATAATTTTGTTGCCGTTCCTCCAGTTGGAGGTATCATTACGAACTTTTATAAGACTGCGAATCCTGTCACAAATTTTGGTCCATATTCCGCAGCGTATATTAAAGCTGCCATCGATGAGGGAGGTGTCTTCATCTCATACATAGGGCATAGCGGCACGCAAACCTGGGATAACAGTATTACTGAAGTTGGTCAGCTGGCAAATATACGCGACAGGAATCCGTTAATCACAGACTTTGGATGTTCGACGGGGAAATTCGCCGAACCGGATGTTTTGTCTTTCTCCGAATTGGCGACAAATGATTTTAAAGGACAGGCAATAGCATATATTGGAAACTCGTCTCTCGGTTTTACAACGACGGCATATTCGTTTCCTCAGGTATTCTATAAAAAACTGCTTCTGGATACGTCAGTCTCCATTGGTGAAACGCATCGACTTGCAAAAGTTGACTATTTGACTCAATACGGTGTATCGAGTGTCTTTGGATTATTCACTTTGACTAACACATTGATTGGTGATCCGATCGTTAAACTGCCAATCCCATCAAAACCAAATTTTTCGGTGTTGAACACCACACTTGTAACCACGCCGTCTCATCCCACCGAACAGACTGACACAGTAAGCATTGAAATGGAGTATAATAATTATGGGAAGGTCACAAGAGATTCAGTGGATATACAGATCAATGATGAATATCTGTCGAAGATTATCTACTCGCATATCGTCAGGCGAAAAATTCCCCTGTTTACAGATTCCATAACTGTCGGCATTCCGATACATATGATGCCGGGGAAGCATACACTGACAGTAAAGATCGATCCATTCAACAGCATCGATGAAATTACGAAAAGCGACAACATATTCACATCGACGATTGTGGTTGCCAGCAGCAACACGCGAAACCTGACTCTCTCGCAGATATCAAACCAGACTTCGGGAGAACTAACCTTCCTTAATCCCTCCGCAAAAACTTCGGATTCTAAGTTCATTATTGAAACGAGTTCAAATAGTTCATATTCTCCCAGCCAGGTATACCAAGTCCCGTTTGATACGTTCTCTACAAAATTTAAGTTCGATGCATCCTTGTTTGGCAAAAGATTCTGGATGAGGACAAAAAATGAGGCTCAAAATATTGAAGGGCTGACATATTCATATTTTTACGGTGCAAAAACAAATTACTTGATCAACGACAGTATTTCATTCTCGAGGGTCGCATCGGTTAACATGAAACCGTTTGTGAGTACAATTATTTTAGATACCACAAATATTATTTTTTCTGCGATATCGGCTGGCTTCAGCGACGGACGCACTGTTCTAATAACGAAAAATGGGGAAAATTTTATTCCGACAAACACGCTCAGAGGACATCATGTTGTGCTTTTCGATGCCGCAACATATGAGTATGCCGGTTATTTCAAATTCGATGTATTGTCCGGAGGTAATGAAATTGCACGATATAAAGCATTCTTTGATACGCTGACATCAAAATACATTGTTATCATCGCCATATGCGATGAAGGAGCCAGCAATCTCGATGGGCAATTAAAAAATGATATCAAAGGGCTGGGCAGCAAATTCATCGACAGCGTCGTATTCAGAGGGTCGTGGGCCATCATCGGCCGGAAGGGGGCAGCCACAGGGTCCGTGTCCGAAAGATACAGTGAGCCATTTGCGGGTCGTATCCAAGTGGACAGTACCGTTCAAATCCCATATTCAAACGGCACATTTGAAACAGAACAGATCGGCCCCGTCTCCGCATGGAGGAATGCTGAAATTCGCTATGCAAAGCCGCCGGGCGGTACGATTAATATTTCGATCCTCGGCATCAAAGCGAATAATTTCGCCGATACGCTGAAGAGCGCTGCACTCATCGATACTTCGATCGATATTTCCGCGGTCAATGCGCAGATATATCCGACGATAAAAATAGTCGGTGCACTTGGCCGTGCATCGGGGCAGGTTGCTCCTTCGATCAATTCGATTGCCGTAAATTACGACCAACTTGCCGAGCTTGGAACGAATTATCAAGTTGTGCATGCGCATCTCTACGACAATGCAGGGCAAGGGAAAGAACTCTCGGCAGGGGATTCGGTGCTGCAGGGCGAAAAAGTATTGCTTACGTACCGCGTCTATAATGCCGGGGGAGTGGTTGCAAAAAAAATCGGTATTCAGGCCGGTGCCGTGTGGGACAACAATAATACCGAATCAATTGCCAGCACAGTCATCGATTCCCTCCCGCCCCTGTCTTATAAACAGCTCTCCGCCGTCTACAACACATCGCTCGGCTCGGGGCGCAGATCTCTGCGAATAACGATCGATCCTGATACACTTATTCGGGAATTATTCAAGGACAATAATATTTATGCGTTCCCGATTTATGTGAAAAAAGACAGCTTGAAGCCGCTGCTCCCGAATCTGACGATCACTCCGAAAAATATTTACCCATTGATGTCGCCTGTCACGGATGAAAAGGACACCACACTGTTTGCCATTGTCTATGGCAATACTGGAGCGTTCATCAGCGACAGTATTACGATCTCAATCAGACAATTTTATAAGGATGTGAATATTGCATCATGGACTACCAGACGGAAATATCCGCCGGAAATGGATACAATTATTTTAAGCGTGCCGATATTGAAGAGAGCGGGAGAACACCAGCTACAGGTCGAGATAGATCCGGTCGGGCTCATTGTCGAATCGACAAAAGCAGATAATATCGCCAGCGCATATTTCACAGTTGTCACAACAGATTTCAAAATACTCCAGCCGACATCGTTGAGTACAAGTAATTTTTCAAAGTTGGTTTTTCTGAATCCGACGAGTGCTGTGAGCATCACCTCAAAGGTAGCCGACCTTGAGCTTGACACGCTTGTAAATTTTTCAACGGCCAGGAAGGCCCAATTGCCGATGCAGGAGTTTACAACTTCTTTTGATATCAGCTCGCTTAAAAATTCAAATCGTTATTACTGGCGCATTAAACAGGAACAGAGCGGAAAAGACTGGTCGACGGGATCGTTCTATCTGGGCGAATTGGCAACATATAGTATTGGCCAGAACGATTCAACGGCCTGGAATAGTAATGTGTATGTGCACACAGCCGCCAGCACTTCCGGCGTTCAGATTGCCGATACGCGGACAACAATTAAAGCTGTTTCTGCTGGATTCAGTGACGGACGCACGGGAAGCATTGTAGTCAATGGGATTAATGTTCTTGCCCCCATTTTCGGAACCGGGCATAATCTTATTGTTGTTGATACGAGCACAAACGCTGTTGTAGCACGGAAGAGGTTTGACATTTCGAATAGCGCCGGTGATTCCGATTCACTGACACAATTTATTGGATCGGTCTCTTCCGGGTTTATCGTGGGCGATGTTGTGGTAGATGAGGGATCGAATAACCTGACAGCGTCGGCCCGCAATGCACTGAAAACAATCGGCAGCATGTATATTGATAAACTGACGTGGCGCGATTCATGGGCGATCATTGGGCGGAAGGGAGCTGCAATCGGAAGCGTATCCGAAACTTATGTCCCGCAGTTCGGAGGAACTGCTGTTGCCGAAACGACGTTAGTTAAAAAAGAATTTAACGGAACGACAGTGACACAGGTATTCGGACCGCTCGCGAATGTGTCAGCATTTTCGATGACCGGTAACATCCCCGTCGGGACGAGCGTTCAGACGACGTTCATCGGCACACGATTGAATAATGTAGTTGACACTATGGTCTTAACAAGCGGGAAAACCCTTTCGAATGCAGGTATACATAATTCTGCGATCTACACCGGAGCGAAAATTATTTTTTCACTCCAGACGTCCGGGCCGGTAAGTCCCGTTATATCCGGTTGGAAGCTTACGGTGCTGCCACCCAATGAACTCGCCGTATCTGAACAGACAACATCTATCAACCGTTCGCAAGTAATGGAAGGAGAACCGATCTACTTTATAGGAAAAATATTTAATGTCAGCGCGGCGCCTGCTGACAGCGTGACAGTGCAGTTATCCGCGAACGAGGGTGGCTTCGAAAAAATTCTGAAAAAGCAAAAATATGCGGTCATTCCTGGATTTGATTCTGTCGCCTTTACTTATACATACTCAAGTAAAGGTAAAACGGGGAATTTCGCTTTCACTCTGAAGGTCGATCCAGCCGACAGTCTGTTAGAATTATCAAAGGACAATAACATCGTATCCGTTCCATATACAGTTCAATCAGATACCGTCCATCCTCAAATTCAGCTTGCCGTTGATGGGGATCAGGTGCTGGACGGCGACTACGTTAGGCAGCAGCCGGATATCACCATCCGATATTCCGACAATAATCCGACGGTGATCACTTCAGCCGACACAGCCAATTTTAAAATACGGCTCAACAATTATCCGGTCTATTTTCTTTCGGGAGTGGCCGAATTGATCACTTCGATGTCACCTGGACAAGCACAACTGAAGTGGACTCCCACGCTGCCGAAAGGCGAAAACTTCATTCAGGTCTATGCGAATGACGTCACCGGAAATTCTTCGGATACCACGACACTGTATGTGAATGTATCAACCGAATTCATGTTGCAGGATATTTACAATATTCCGAACCCATTTGCAGGATCGACACATTTTACGTTCAACATGCTCAGTCCTGTGGTTCCAGATGAAGTGTCGATCAAAATATTTACCGTCGCAGGACGGCTGATCCATGACATTCCCATTGTGTGCAAAATTGGCTTCAACAAAATATACTGGGATGGCCGCGACAGGGACGGAGATGAAATAGCGAACGGCGTGTATTTTTACAAGATCATAGTGAAGCAGGGTGATAAGCAGACGAGCGCGATTGGGAAGCTTGTTAAAATGAAATAGCATGTTGTGAATAATTCAAATGCCGGCTTTTTGGCCGATGGAGCGTGAGTGTTATGACGAAGTTCTCGAGGAAGATTAGGAATTATATCATTACAGGTGTTTTGAAATTTTCTTTTATGCTAAAATTAAAGAGGATCCCCGTATTACCCAACGTCATCGATCTTGAGCCGACAAATTTATGCAACTTGAAATGTTCACATTGTCCGAATCCGTATTGGGTGAGGAAAAAGAAGAATTTACGTTTGGATCAATTTGAATATATCGTTCGACAATTGCCAAATCTCATGTATATCAAATTACAGGGTATTGGTGAACCTTTTTTAAATCCAGAATTATTTGAGATGATAAGAAAAGCTGAAGATTTCGGTATAGATGTGGGGTTGACAACGAATGGAATGGTATATAACGATAAAATCCGAGATGGAATGCAGAAAATCAAAAAAATGAAAATCACTGTTAGCGTTGATGCGTTGTCGAATGACGTGGTGCAAATATTGAGACGTGGAAGCCACATCGATACGTTAAAAAAAAATATTGCTTCGCTTAGAGAGGACAGTAAATTTACATGCAACGATTTTTCTTTTTGGTCGGTAATTACAAAAGACAATATTCATGGACTTCTATCGATCATTATGTTTGGGAAAAGTGTCGATGTCAATTCTATTTCTTTCCAGATGTTTTTAAATGATTGGTCCAGTGAACAAATTAAGAATATCATTGTCGACCAAAAGATTGAAGATATATACGATTATCAATCGGAAATTGAAGAAGCGAAGATAATGGCAAATGAAAATAAAGTTCAACTTAATGTTGTGACACAGAATTACTATACCCGAAATAACAAGTGCATTTGGCCGTACACGAGAATATTCATAGATGTGGATGGAAATGTTGTCCCTTGCTGTATAATATCTGATGCAGCTGTAATTACAATGGGGAACGTTTTTGAACAACCCTTGCAGGAAATATGGAACTCTGAAAAATACATTCAATTTCGAGAAGATATAAAGACTCATAATTTAAGAGACTATTGTAAAAATTGTTATTCAGAGTAATTGTGAAGTGGAATAGGACAAGCGCCCGTTTATCAACCTCTATACATATACTATGCACATGAAAAAATATGTACTCTTCGTATTCTCGTTGTTCATCACTCCATCACTATTTTTAGCGCAGAATACAAACGATTGGCAGACCTACTACGAAAAGAGCAACTACCTCAGGACTCCGCGGTATGCGGAAACGATCGAGTACTGCAAGCGGCTTGCGGCGGCATCGCCGTGGGTGCATTATGCGTCGTTCGGGAAGAGCCCCCAGGGGCGCGACCTGCCGCTGGTGATCATATCCAACGACCGGGCGTTCACTCCCGCTGGGGCGGCGAAGACGAAGAAAGCGGTCATCCTCATCCAGAGCGGCATACACGCGGGCGAAATCGACGGCAAGGACGCGTCTCTGATGCTCATGCGCGACATCGCGATCACGAAAACGAAAGCGAGGCTCCTCGATCATGCGATCATTTTGTTCGTTCCCATCTTCAGTGTGGACGGGCATGAACGCTGGTCAAAATACAACCGCATCAACCAGGACGGACCGGAGGAAATGGGCTGGCGAGTGACGGCGAACAATTTGAATCTTAACAGGGATTATATGAAGGCCGACGCGCCGGAGATGCGCGCGATGCTCGAGCTCTTCGCTGCTTGGCTTCCGGATTTTTATGTGGATTGCCACGTGACCGACGGCATCGATTTTCAATACAATGTGACGTTCGCTACGGAAGTCTTTCAGAACATCGATCCGGATGTCGCGAAATGGATCGCCGGAACGTATGTTCCGGAAATGACGTCACAGGTCGAGCAGTCGGGGAATTTAATTGCTCCATATATGGGGATGAGGGAGGACAATGATCTCTCAAAAGGTTTTAATTTCGGGGCTGCAACTCCCAGGTTCTCAACCGGCTATGGCGCGGCTCAGAACAGACCGTCGCTGCTTATCGAAACACACGTCTATAAATCGTATAAGACCCGTGTGACAGCGACATACGACGTGTTGAATGCGACGATCGGCATCGTTAATACAAATGCCGACGCGCTTCGAGCGCTAGTGCGCCGGGCGGATGAACGGACAACAGCAGCCGCAAGTGCCGGTACATACATACCCCTGCAATTTTCGATGTCCGATCAATCGGAGCCGATCATTTTTCGAGGATGGAAAACAACGCGTGCCGTGAGCCCGGTGACAGGCGAGATGATGACGTACTATTCGCACGATACGGCGAATGTGACCGTGCCGTATTTTGATCACCCCATCGTTACGGATTCGGTGCGATTGCCGGCGTATTATCTCATCCCGCAGGAGTGGTCGCACGTTATCGACGTGCTGCGGTATCATCATATTGCCATGCGTCGATTGAAAGCGGCCGTCACTCTGCCGATAGAAACCTACCAATTATCCGAGCCGGCTTGGAGCAATAAGCCGTATGAAGGGCGCCACACGGTGAATTTCAAAACAACGCCGGTCAGGCAAGACCGGACGTTCGAGACCGGAACATACATCGTTCCCACCGGGCAGCGGACTGCAAAAATCATCGCCTACCTGCTGGAGCCGAAAGGTCCGGACTCATTTGTGTCGTGGGGATGTTTCGACGCGATATTCGAGCACAAGGAGTATTTTGAGGACGGGGTGATGGAAGCGATGGCGAAACACATGATGGAAAAGGACCCGTCGCTTCAGTATGAATTCGAGACCAAAATTAAAACCGATTCCTCGTTTGCGAAAAATGCCCACGAGCGTTTGAACTTCTTCTATATACGAACGCCATACGCAGACAGGTCCATCGGCATGTACCCCATTGTACGATATTCGGGAAAACTGCGATTATAGATTTCAGGAATCTTCCAACATAGTTTCTATTGACTAGACGTACCAAATTAGGTACATTGTACATCATGAAGCCATTTGAAACTCAGGATTTTATTCTGGCAGTTCGGTTTTATAAAACCGAGGGAGGAACAGAGCCGGTCAGAGATTGGCTCAAGTCATTGTCTATGGATGATAAAAAAGCCATCGGCGCAGATATTAAAACCGTTCAGTTCGGATGGCCGCTCGGCATGCCAATTGTCAAAAAACTTGAGCCTGGGCTTTGGGAAGTCCGATCTCATATCAAGGACGGTATTGCAAGGGTGTTGTTTACAGTCTGTGACAAAACAATGGTGCTGTTGCATGGTTTCATTAAAAAATCGCAAGCGATACCGACGGATGATCTTGATACAGCGCGAAAGAGGAAAGTGAATTTATAATAGGGGCCACTATGAATACGAGAAAAACAAAAAGCGTGTACATCGGATCTTCGTTTGATGATTACCTTAAAGAAGAAGGAATTCTTGAACAAGCCGAAGCTGTCGCCATCAAGCGGGTTATCGCTCACCAGATTGAAGAAGCAATGCTTTCAAAAAAATTGACTAAGACATTGTTGGCAAAAAAAATGCACACTAGTCGGTCGGCGATAGAGCGGCTGTTTGACCCAGCAAATAATTCTGCAACACTGTTAACACTGAACAAAGCCGCCGCGGCACTGGGCAAAAAGCTCAAAGTTGAACTTGTCTGACGGTAGTGATCCGGATCATTTGAAATGAAGAGATTAACCTGCACAATTATCTGCTTTTTATAAACGTCTAAAGTTCCAACCACCAATACATCAACTGTGAAATATACAACAGGGCTCATTGTTCCGATCGCTCTTCTTTTCGCAGGCTGCTTTGCTATACGGCCGATGGCGGGAGCCGATGTGGACCTGGAGCAGCTTTCCAAGGCGCGCGAAGCCGCCGTCATGAAGGTCCGTTATGACGCTGCGCAGGATCTCTTGCTGAAACTCGGCGACCAACACAATGTTGATTCGGGTGACATGTCGTTATCACTGACCGAAGCCGCGCTCAACAAAGCTGCCGTGCAGCTAGATTCGGCGTCCGGGTGGCTGGATTCGGTGACGACCTACAGCATTCATCACACATCCATCGCCGTTTATAACGGCTCAGCCATCGCCACCATCGCGCTGTCGGCGCATAGCAGCGAGCATAATGTGGATGTGGACATGCTCCTGGATTGTCTCGTCACACTGCGCATTGAAAAGGCGGTGTTGAAGGCGCGTCTCGAACCGTTCAACATTGCGCCGGAGGTCACCGCACACGGATTAAAAAAAATCGTGTCCGGCATTATACGCGATGTCATCAGCATTCGCCTTTCTTCGATCGCCGCTGCCTTGCCCGCCATCGAGTTCCCGATAGAACTGCGGAATCATCTCACGATTCCGGGAAACGATATGCATGTGCATCACGGATTGAACATGAGCATACACATCCCGGAACGGACGCTTTCCTACGATATGACAATAAAAGATGTTCGATTCCTAGAGAAAAATATTTTCATCTCATTCGCATTGTCGAAGATTGGAGTGAAGTGAAACGAAAACAAGTGTTCTGTTGCCGACATCGTGTGTGTGCATTCCTGGTCTCAGATAGCGAATTCCATCCATTAGTATTGTCGAATCTCGGAGTGACGTGAAATGAAAGCCATCATTGTACTACTGCTGACTGTGTATGTGTGCATACTGAGTGCGGCCCAGGGAATTCCGGCCAAGGAAGAATCACAGGCCGAGATCACGCTGCTGAAACAGCGCATCGACAGCATCGACGCGTTGATCAACGCGATGCCGAAGCCGCATGAAACGGCCAGCGATATCACGCTCCGGTTCCGACGATCTGCATTGAATTCGCTATTTGCCGTTTTTGCATCGCATCGGACCGACGACATTCATCTGACGCTCCTGCCGACGCGTCCAGTGTGGACCGAGAGCAAATCGCTGTTGGGAATGTCGATGATGAACACCGTGGATGTCGATACGGGGACCTTCCTTGTGAACATTAAAAAATTCGAGTTCTCGGCATTCAACCGGAACACGGTACGTGTCGGCCTGGAGATCGAAGGCGGGGGATTGATCGGCGTTTCGGGCCGATATGCGGGTATTCCTCTGCACGCATCGCCGCTGCTCGAGCTGTATCTGCAGGACGGTCTCACATTCGGCATCTCATCCGCGGGAGCGGATAATATTCTGCTCAAGCCCGATTCTCACACGTTTTTGCTGAAGACCAAAATGTCGATACAGTTTTTACAATGGACGATTCCGTATTACAAGGAAGTGACGATCGAGGCGGAGGGTGTCGTGGGGGCCATTATACTGCCGTTGTCCGTGAGTTCAACGGTCATGTTCCCTGCACCATGGGCGCGGGATGCAAGCCGCCGGCTGGATTTCGTTCAGCGCAGAGTGCAACTGAGTCATACGTCCATCTGGGCGCAGGGAGAGACGCTCGAATTCAGGGCCGATGTTAATTTTGTGCGATGAAAATTCACAACGCCGAAATATATACAAACGCGGCAAAAATAAAAATGGTTTCGCAGAGGCGGAAATCGTATCTTTCACAAAAAAAACATTCGCAATGAAAGGTCATGCATGAAGAAGCTGGTACTGGTGATGTATGTGGTACTCTGTGCACTGTCGGCGGGCGCGCAGGAAAAGATGAAAGAGGCACAACCGCATGCCGAACTGATAAAGCAAGTGCGGCAGCAAGTTGCCCCCGATACGAGGGTCACGGTCTTCACTGTCGGCGCGCGTATGCTGGGAGACACATGCGTTCTCATCGGCGATGTTGCGTCGGACGAGGTGCGGAAGAAAGTGCTGGCGGCGTTCGCATCGCGCGCCATTCCCGTTATCGACAGCATCGCAGTGCTCCCGTCGAAAGACATGGGACTAAAGACATGGGGTGTCATTGTCGTCAGCGTTGCCAATATGCGGAACGAGCCGAAGGAAGCGGCCGAACTTGGATCCCAGACGCTCATGGGCGGGGTCATACGCGTGTTCAAGAAAAAATCGATGTGGTATTACATTCAGGCGCCGGACAACTATCTGGGCTGGGTCGACGGCGAACAGTTCTTCCGCTGCACGAAAGAAGAAGCGGAGGCATGGGTGAAGGCGGAGAAGGTGTTTGTGATCGCACCGTTCGATTTTGTGAAGGAGTCGCCTTCGCAGAACTCAGCTGGCGTGTGCGATGTCGTGGGCGGATCGATATTGAAGAAGGTCGGCGAAGAGAAAGAGTGGATGCATGTGTCGCTCGCGGATGGCCGCATGGGGTATATACCGAAGTTCTCGGTGACCGGCTACGCCGATTGGGGAACGAAGATCGTGCCGAACGCCGACAAGCTTGAAAAAACCGCGAAACAGTTTATCGGAATTCCCTATCTGTGGGGCGGCACATCGGTGAAAGCAATGGACTGTTCCGGATTCACGAAGACCGTGTATCTGCTCAACGGCGTCATGCTGAAGCGCGATGCGAACCAACAGGCTGAAGACGGCATGGACGTCGACCCGGGGAAGAACTGGGAGAACCTGCGCAAGGGCGACCTGCTGTTTTTCGGACACAGAGCGAACGGCGAGCGCCCGGAAAGAATTTCGCATGTGGCAATGTATCTCCAGAACCTCTCATTCATTCATTCATCCGGACGAATCCACATCAGCAGTCTCGATCCGTCCTCGCTGCTGTTCGACGACTATCATGTGAAATCATTTATCCGCGCAAAGAGAATGCTGAAATAATTTGTATGTCATCAGTAACAAGCACCGCTTCGCTCGAGCGGGCGAGATACCATCTCGCCCTACAATGCTGCGTTTTCGAAATGGGTATTTTCATGCGGGGTGGTGAACCCCACATTCATGCACGCTACAATGCACCAATGAAATTGCGCTTGAGTCACTCTTGCTGAACATCATGCGATGAATGTGTGCTGGCCGGAATGTGTGAGATCCGGTCCTGAATTGCATTGCGATTGCAATGATGGGAAAAAAATACTCGTCCCCTGGAATGGATTTTCATCTCAGGGGACGTGCTGTTTCAAAATTGGGAATGGAAATTACTAAATATAAGAAAAAATGTGCGGGTAAGAGATCATCAGATATAAAAGTATGTGAAAAAGCGTTGAAAATCGCTTAGATTATACGGTTCCCAATCTTTTTTTTTATGGCATAATTTATGCATGTAACGACGACGGCAACCGGTATACACACAACAGGCCGGGTTGTAAAATAAAATTATCACATAGGGAGTAATATGAAAAGGTTTGTTACTTTTTCGATGCTGAGTTTCCTCTTGCTGGCATGTCTTTCGACATCGCAGGCACAATTTAGCACATTTTCAGTAAAAGCAAAGCGCGCCGTTGTCGGCAACGTAGGCGGCACCGCGGTGACCAATCCGAAGTATTTTAACGCGACCGGAGAAAACTATGTCGCCAGCGGCGGACGTGTGATCGCCAAAGGCATGAGAGTATACTATTCGGCGGTGAAGGTAGACACGACATCCACGCAGATGTCGACCTATGCATGGACGATCAAAACGCAGCCGACCGGTTCCACTGCGGCCATGACAGGCGCCACCACGGCGAACATGTATTTCAATCCTCTTGTCGTCGGTCAGTACATTGTCGGGTTGACCGTCAATGGAACTGCCACTACAGCAGATACGATTTATTGCAGCACCTATGCCGGCCACTCGGTTGAAACACCGGGCTGCTTCTGCCATTTCCAGAATCAAACTGACTGGGCGAATACCCGTCATGCAAAAATTTTCAAAGACGGTATTACCGGCAATCTTGAAAATTCCCTTTCTCCCGCCGGCGTCGTCGGCCAGGGAACGTATGGTACATCCTGCATCAAATGCCATACGACCGGTTGGGAATCGAAAACGGATAACGGCAATTTCGGTTTTCTTGCCAACGTCGGTGCGGCGACCAAAACATCATTCGATTCAACGTGGTGGAAACTTCCCGCGATCACTGTGCTCAGTGGAGCCTTCTATATTAAACCGAACGATATGTCCATCTGGAACAACGTGACGTTGACCACGACGATGAAGCAAGTTTCGTCGATCGGCTGCGAATCGTGCCATGGACCGTCCGCAGACCATAAGACCGATCGTCTTACCGGCGGGTCGGACAAAATGAAAAATCCCAACAAGTCACTCGATGCGGGAACATGTAACCAGTGCCATAACGCCATCATTGATGGAACGACGTCAGGCAAGCACAATCTCGGTGCATATTGGATGGCATCGAAGCATGCAACAATGCCGAATTCACTGTTGCCCACCGGTCATGCAACGAGCGCGAGCTGCGCGAAATGCCATAGCGGTCAGGGTTTTGTGAAATCGAAGCTTGCCGCGGCAGATGCTGCGAAATGGCCCACAGACGATTTCTCGAACGGTGTGAATGCGGTGACGTGCCCCGTGTGTCACGACGCACATAGCGTTGCCAATGAGAACCAACTGCGTGTGGTGAAGATCGATTCGCTGGTGAATGGGTACAAGCCGACGGTCGGCGGCAAAGGCCAGTTGTGCATGAACTGCCATCAGGAACGCACGAACGTCAAGACAAAAATCACGGCCGTTGCACCGTATTACGGATTCAGCGATCGTTTTGGCGCGCATCATTCGCCGCAGGCCGATGTGTATCTTGGCCAGGACGGATATGAATTTGGCAAGACCCTGTTCGTGCAGTCGCATGCGACGCTGGTTCAGAACGCATGCGTGACGTGCCATATGCCTACCGTTACACTTGGCTCGAGCGTTCATTCAAGCCATGCGATGACCATGGATACTGCAGGCGTTCGCGGCTGCACATGCCATAACCCTACTGCGACGGATTTCAATGATGTCAAAATGCTTATGCGCAACTCTGACTATGACGGCAACGGCAAAGTTGAAGGGTTCCAGACAGAGGTCGACGGCTTGATGGCCAGAGTGAAGGCAAAACTTCCGCTCGACGTCTTAACCGGCGAACCGACGATCGCAATGAAGGATTCGCTGCTCGTGAAGAACAAGCCGACGGTGATTCAGAGCATCTGGAATTATTGGCTGATCAAGAACGACAATAGCCACGGTGTGCACAATCCGCAGTACGTTGTGAAGCTGCTCAAGGCGACGATCGATGCGTTGACCGGCACGGGCGTGGAAACAGCGGATCAGAACATTCCGAAGTCGTTTGAATTGGCTCAGAACTATCCGAACCCGTTCAATCCCTCGACGGAAATACGCTTCTCCGTTCCGAACACATCGTCCGTGCGTTTGCAGGTCTACAACAGCATCGGTCAGGTCGTCGCAACATTGATTGACGGCAGCACGATGTCTGCAGGCAACTATACTGTAAAACTGAACGGCAGCAATTTCTCCAGCGGTATTTATCTCTATCGCCTGGAAGCGTCGTCCAATGGCGCGAGCACTTTTGTCACCACGAAGAAGATGCTGCTCGTGAAGTAAGAATCATCACGGAAGATATTTCCAAACCCGATACGTCCACAAGGCGTATCGGGTTTTTTTATTGGATGCGCGCTTGACAAGCGCCCGAATAGTTTTATATTTACTACATACTCTCTTTGACATAGCTGTATTCGATTCATCACGAGTGGCGGAGGGACAGACCCGACGAAGCCACAGCAACCGGAAGCCGTAAGGCTCGCTTGGTGCTACATTCTGTTTCCGCTGCTTCACGAACGGGAAGAAGATGAACCATCGACGTTTACGAAATTATTTTTCTAAACCTCTTGTGGTTGTCTATCGCAAGAGGTTTTTTTATTTACTATCCCATGGCCATGTTCAATCTCCATCTATTTTATGCTTGCCGGCCCGTACTCGGACACTTGTCGGCGTATTATTATGGTAATTTTCTCTGTTGTGGATTTATTCACGACGTTTGTGTGTTCAATTGAATAACTCCATTCACCTACCAACAGAGGATCATCACCATGTCGACGAACAAAAACAAGTATCGCTTTGAAACATTGCAGCTGCATGCCGGACAGACCGTGGATCCCACGACGAAATCGCGCGCGGTGCCCATTTACCAGACAACGTCGTATAATTTTGACGATGCCACACACGCCGCTGCTCTGTTCGGCCTGCAGCAATTCGGCAACATCTATACGCGCATCATGAATCCGACCACGGCAGTGTTCGAAGACCGGGTCGCCGCGCTTGAAGGCGGCGTTGCCGGCCTCGCCACCGCATCGGGCCAGGCTGCCCAGATGCTGGCGATCACGACTTTTGTGACGGCGGGCGAAAATATCATTTCGACGAGCAATCTCTACGGCGGCACGTACAATCAATTCAAGGTCACGTTCCCGCGCCTCGGGATCAATGTGAAATTCGTCGAGAACGACGATCCGGAAAGTTTTGCGAAATTGATTGATGACAAGACGAAGGCGATCTATGTGGAGACCATCGGCAATCCGCGTTTGAATATTCCGAATTTCGAAGGAATCGCGAAAGTGGCGCACGATCACGGAATTCCATTGGTTGTCGATAACACGTTCGGCACGGGCGGATATCTGTGCAGGCCCATCGATTTCGGCGCGGACATTGTTGTTCAATCGGCGACGAAGTGGATCGGCGGCCACGGCACGTCCATCGGCGGCGTCATTGTGGACTCGGGCAAATTCAACTGGGGCAACGGCAAGTTTCCCATATTCACCGAGCCGAGTCCGGGATATCACGGGCTGAAATTCTGGGAAGTATTCGGATCGGGCGGTCCCTTTGGCAACATCGCGTTCATCATTCGCGCGCGCGTTGAAGGATTGCGCGACCTTGGGCCGTGCATCAGCCCTTTCAATTCATTCCTGCTGCTGCAGGGCCTCGAAACGTTATCGCTGCGCGTCGACCGCCACAATGAAAATGCGCTGAAGCTCGCGCATTGGCTCGAGAAGCACCCGAAAGTCGAGTGGGTCTCGTTCCCCGGATTGCCGAACCATCCGTATCACGAGAGCGCGAAAAAATATTTGCGCAAAGGAATGTTCGGGTCGGTGCTCGTCTTCGGCATCAAGGGAGGCGTTGATGCGGGGAAGGCGTTCGTCAACAACGTGAAACTGGCGAGCCTGCTGGCAAACGTGGGCGATGCAAAAACGCTGGTGATCCATCCGGCGTCGACCACGCATCAGCAGCTCAGCGCGGAAGCGCAGGCGCAATCGGGCGTCACTCCGGATCTGATTCGCGTCTCCGTCGGAATAGAGCACATCGACGACATCATCGCCGATTTCGAAGCGGCATTACTTGCCGTGGCGTAATTCGGTTTGTTCCCGATCCCGCGCTGAAAAGCGCGGGATCGGGAAAAGTTATGGTCACTGCACGGCGACAGTTGGTTCCTCTGAAGTATCGATGCCGAAAAAATTGCACCGATTCGCGGTGCGGGCGAAATATCATCTCGCCGGCTGCTCACACGATGCGAGATTCACCGCTTGCGCTCAGAATGACAGAGTGCGTATATCATACGCATGAAGATTTTTGACTTTGTCAAGATGAGAACCTACAATTCGAGCAACGACTCCGCAATTTTGTGGACTCCCAATTGCATTTGGTGTCTTGGGGTAAATTGGGTATATTGGGATACTGTGTACCATGATTTTTTGTAACTACTCACCGCACTCTCTGGCCCATGTCATGCTGAGGGAGCGTAGCGACCGAAGAATCTAAAAAACATCAGCAACGGGGAACATGAATTTAATGTCTCATGTATCGACCACTGTTTTAGATCCTTCGCTTCGCTCAGGATGACGATGATTTTGGTGCACACTAAGTAGTTACTATTTTTTACTATCCCCGATACTCCCATGATCGGCAGCGAGATACACCAGCAGGTCTTTCGCAACACCAACCAGTACTATCTTCAGGGCGCACACGTGCAGGCCAATAAGCATCTGGTCCGCTTTGCGGTCCGCAATGCCGGGGCGAGGATTCTTGACTTCGGGTGCGCCACAGGCGTGTACTGCCGTGCGCTGACGGAACGGGGATTCGATGTAACGGGAACGGACATCAACGATGCCTATCTTGCCGAAGCCGGACGAACCGGCGTGACGACGGTCGGAGCGGCCGAAGCTGCCGGGATGCCGGACGGGTCGTTCGATACGGTGTTGCTCTTTGAAGTGCTCGAGCATGTGGAAGATCCGGCAGCGATCATACGGTCTGCCGCGAGGCTGGCGCGAAAGAATGTGCTTGTGAGCGTACCGCATTGCGGCGATACCGCTGCACTGAAGGCGTGCGGATTGATGTACGAGCATTTCAACGACGAAGATCACCGGAATTTTTTTACGGCCGATACGCTGGCCGCTGTGTTGAAGCCGTACGGCCGGACGTGCACCATCGTGAAAGGAGATCCGTTCCTGCCCCACGTGCTGATGGCCCCTTCGATCCGCCGCCGCATCGTTCAGGCGATAGGCAAGGCTCATTTGCTGCCGCCGTATTTCTATAACAGGCTGTATGCCGTCGTCTCGATCGCGTAAGGTATGGCCACAGCTTCCGAAAAAATACTCCGTAATACATTCCGCAGCTCGGCTGGATTTCTCTACATTTTTCTCACTAATTTTTTCCTTGTTCCACTCATCGTGCGGCGTCTGGGCGACGACGTCTTCGGCGGCATATGGGTGATCATCGGCACGCTCACCGCGTACATCGGCCTGATGGACCTCGGCACGAGCACGGCATTCGTAAAATACATCGCTCAATACAGCGCAGCAAACAGCAAGCGCGACCTGCTGGAAGTTGTCAATACCGGCATTGCATTTTATCTCGCCGTCAGCGTCGTGCTGCTGCTTGCCGCATCGTATGGCGGCTATGCCTTGCTCGGCCTTGTCGGCGTGCCGCCCGCATTGATGGCCGATGCATACTTCACGCTCCAAGTCGGCGTGGGAGTGTTCTGTCTCTCCAATGCAGCCGCGCCCATCGCCGCTATCGTTCCGGGATTCCAACGGATGGACATGCAGCTGCGGGCATCGGTGCTGACGCAGACGCTGATGGCAGCCGGTACGGTCTTCGTGCTTGAAAGCGGGTATGGAGTTCGCGGATTGATACTGAACAATCTCGGCGTCGCCGTCGTCAATGCCGCGATCATGAGCCGGTATGCATGGACGCTGTATCCCGAGCTGCGCTTGTCGTCGAAGTATTGCTCGCGTGCAAAAGCGAAAACGATGCTCGTCTACGGGACGAATCTGCAGGTCAGCAAAATCGCCCAGATCGTCACGTTCCAAACGGACAGGATATTCAGTCTGCGTTTCTTCGGAACATCGAACGCCACGCATTACGATCTGGGTGTGCGCGTGAACAGCGCGGCGCGCACAGTGACCGCTTCGCTCGTCACCGCGCTCATTCCCGCCGTATCGGAAATGGAGACACTCGACCAGCGGGAACAGCTTGCGGCGCTCTACGAACGCGGCACCAAGTACGTCGTGACACTGGCGGCGTTTCTGTTCCTCTTCATATTCATTTTTGCCGATCCGCTCATCGCCGCATGGCTGGGGGAGGGGTACGGGCAAACAGTTGTGTTCGTGCGGATACTCACGCTCGGATATTTTGCGAATATCGTCACGGCTGTCTCAAGCGCAATGACCGCGGGGCTCGGGCGCACGAACATCGATCGGAACTACGGCATACTGATGGGCATCGTCAATATCGTGCTGGTGGTCGTGCTGGCGCTCACAGTAGGCGCGTACGGCATAGCGATCGCGACGTCGATGTCTCTCACGATCGGCTCGCTGTATTTTTTAGGGGCATTCCACCGCTCCTTCGGATTGCGGCATTGGACCATCGTCCGCATTTATATCAAGCCGCTGCTTTTCGGCGCGCTCAGCATAGGCGCGATGCGCTGGGCGCTGCAGTCGTTCTATCACGGGCCTGCAGTGCTTGTGATCCTCCTCGGTGCGAGTGTCGCCGGGGGCGCGTACATCTGGCTGCTGGTGATCGGCCGCGCGTTCGACCAGTATGACAGGGATAAATTTGCGATCATCACATCCTCACTGAGAAAAAAAATCGGAAGGAGAGGCCGGAGCGTATGACAGGTCCGATCGATCTTTCCGTCATCATCGTCAATTGGAATTCATGCGGGCTGCTGCGTGATTGTCTGAATTCCATCGAACGCGAAGCGGAAGGCATCAGCGTTGAGATCATAGTTGTAGACAACGGGTCGGAGGATGGCAGCGCCGGCATGGTCCGCGCAGAGCATCCGAAAGTGCGCATTCACTGCAATGCGCGGAACGAAGGATTTGCCAAGCCGAACAATGACGGCATCCTGCTCTCCAGCGGCCGATATGTGCTGCTTCTGAACAACGACACGATTGTGCAGCCGAATGCGCTGCAGACGATTGTCCGCATGATGGACGAGCATCCGCGCTGGGGCGCGTGCGGCCCCATGCTGCTGAATCCGGATATGTCTCTGCAGCGCTCCGTGAGCGGGCTGCACACACCGTGGACGCATACGTGCGACATGCTGCTCGTGGACAAAATTTTTCCGAACACGCGCCTGTTCGGCGCGCACGATATGCGGTCGTTCGATTATTCGCGCACTCAGGAAGCCGAAAATATCATGGGAGCGGCAATGTGCGTGCGGCGTGCGGTGATCGACGAACTCGGCATGCTGGACGAGGAGCTGGTCATCTATTACAACGATCACGACTGGTGCCGTCGGATCCACAATTCGGAATGGACACTGATGTACATCGCCGAAGCGGCGATCGTGCACATCGGCGGACAGGCGACGAAGGTGCTGAATAAGAACCTCGATTTCCTCGACGAGATGATCAACAACACGATGCTCTACTACGAAAAACATTTCGGCCGGTGCGGCGTGGCGGTGTACCGCATCATGCTGTTCATCGGATTTTTCATGCGGACACTCGGGTACGGCGTTCAGGCCCTTGCGAAGCGGAACGAGGCTGCGATCGTCATGATGCGGCGGTCGTACATCCAATGTGCCATCGGCGCCGCGTTCTGGCGGAGGCCGCGGCATACATCGAGGCTCTTCACATCATGATCTCGGTCATCACCGACACATACAATTACTGTCAGGGTAACGCCGGTACGGACCGGCATACATCGAAGCTCTTCACATCATGATCTCGGTCATCATTGTCACATACAACAACTGTTCGGCGACGCTTGCGTGTCTTGAGTCGCTCTATGCGCACCATGCTGGGCTCGAGTTCGAGATTATCCTCGTGGATAATGCATCGACCGATGCGACGCTGAGCGCCGTGCGACACTCGTATCCCGCGGTGCATGTGCTGGCGCAAAGCACGAATGCAGGGTTCGGCGCAGCGAACAATATCGGCGCCAGGGCTGCCCGGGGCGAATTCCTCTTCCTGTTGAACAACGACACCGTGTGTTCGTCGCCTATGCTGCAGCAGCTCGCCGATATACTGAAGGCGAACGGCAGTGCGTCGGCAGCGGCGCCCCGCCTGGTGAATACGGACGGCTCATTCCAACTCTCGGCGGGTCATATGCCGTCGATAACGGGCGAATGGCGGACGAAGCGTCTGCAGCGCGCTGTCGCGAAAGCACGGCCCGATGCACTGAACGTCGCACAGCAGCGCGACCCCGTGTGGGTGTCGGCGGCGGCGCTGATGATCAGAACGGATGCCTATAGGCAGCTGGGCGGATTCGACGAACGGTTTTTCATGTATTTTGAAGACGTGGATCTCTGCGTCCGATTGCGCGCCGAGGCCGGACCCATTCTGTACGAACCGTCCATAGTGCTCATTCATCTTGGCGGGGGGAGCTGGAAAAACGAGCAGGAGCAGACCCTCCGCATCAGGAGCGCATACAGGAATTCGCAGTTGCTGTTCTATGCGAAGCATCATGGATTCTGTCAGAACGTCTTATTACGGTGCTTCCTTGCCGCAACATTCACCGCCCGAGCATTTTTCAGGAGGGATGCGCATGCCCTGCTGTTGCTGAAATCTGTGATACTCCCGCCGAACACCCTTCTGAAACAGCCTCACCAGTCTTCCGAGTGATACAGGATTTATTCTTTGGTATTGATTTAATTCATTTTGGGATTGAGTAAATGTTTCGCTACATTATTGTATACAATTTTCTACGGGAAGAGTTTTGAGCGCGAACCACATCGGCATCGACGTACGGAAATACCGCGATTTTGGCATCGGGACGTATATACAAAATTTGCTGGATCAGTACCGTGACTCCAACAAGCAGGGAATCACGCTGTTTGCAGCCCCGACGGATGCTGCAGAGATCTCAGCGCGGTATGGGATGACAACAGAGACCAATCGCTCGCCGAAATATTCTCTCGGCGAGCTCTTCACGCTTTCACGTCAGGCGCGGCGGCATGGGCTTGACGTGCTTCATAGTCCGCATTATACGCTGCCCCTACTGCTGCACTGCAAATCCGTGGTGACTATACACGACCTGATACACATACGATTCCCAGAATATTTTTCGGCGCCTCAACATCTCTATGCGAAGATGATGATTTCCCATGCCTGTTCGTCGGCCGATCGGATCATTGTCGATTCACGCTTCACGCAAACCGACGTTGAACGCGAATTTCCCACGTCTGTTGGAAAGATAGAAACGATCCACCTCGGAGTGTCGGAGCGGTTCAGCGTGCCGTGTGTACCCGAAGAAAAGGAAGCGTTCCGGAAGCGGCATGGTCTGACGAAGCCGTATATACTCTACGTCGGCAGTTCCAAACAGCACAAGAACATCGGCGTGCTGCTCCGAGCGTATAAAAAATTCAGTTCCTCCGCGGACATGGATCTTGTCAGTGCGGGTGAACTATTGTCGATGAACGCCGAGAGCGGCGAATATTTTGCCGACCAAACGTTGCGGGGGAAGATTCATGAGCTGGGGAAAATCGACGATACTACACTTGTCACCGCCTACCAGTGCGCGGCAATGGTCGTGCTGCCTTCGCTCTATGAAGGATTCGGATTCTCGGTCGTTGAAGCGATGAAGGCCGGGGTGCCGGCAATAGGCGCCCGCTCCGCATCCATCCCTGAAGTGATAGGGGAAGCCGGACTCTTGTTCGATCCGCATTCCTCGGATGAACTCGCAGGGCTATTTGCGCGTGTGGCGGGGGACGACATACTGCGACGTTCGCTCATTGCACGCGGGCATGAGCATGTGAAGCAATTTACGTGGGAACGCTGCGCGCGGCAGACGCTTGCCGCATACGACAAGGCGTGCTCTTAAGCAACTCACGCGCCGCTGGCGCGGGGCGAGCTAACAGCTCGCCCAACAATGCTGCGATTCAGAAAATATTGACGACTGATCGCACGTGACTGAAACTCGCACTATCATGGGACGATGAACGGAACAGTGATACTATGAACATTGGAATACTCGGCGGCACGTTCAATCCGCCGCATTGTGCTCACCTCATCATTGCCGAACATGTCCGCCTCGAAGCGGGGCTCGACAGGGTCCTCTTTGTGCCGTCGTACATCTCTCCGCATAAACAGCAAGGCGAAGAAACGAACGCCGCGGACCGATTGGCCATGACGCGCAAAGCGATACGTGGAAATCCCGCGTTTGAATGCTGCGAGTTTGAAGTACTGAAGCGATCGGTTTCTTATACATACGAGACACTCGAATATTTGAAAACGCTATACACGGACGCGCAATTGTTTCTGCTCATCGGAATGGATAATTTTCTCGACCTGCCGACATGGAAACACTCGGAACGGATCCTTGCGCTCGCTGATGTCATCGTGATGAACCGTCCCGATACGGGAACGGGCTGGCCCGCCGGTATTCCGAAAGAACGCATTCACTTTGTCACCGTACCAAATCTCGAATTATCATCATCCGCAATCCGGCGGCGCATCGGCGAAGGCAAGAGCATCACGTACCTTGTGCCGCAAGGCGTCGAGCAGTACATCACATCACACCATCTTTATCGACAACAACTATGATTTCATTACGCCGCACTTTTATTTTGCTGTGGGGATTTGCAGTATGCGCCGGAATACTTGAGGCGCAGACTGAAGACCGTTCACGGTATAACAAGTATTTTGACACGGCGGCAGCGGAGTTCAATGTGCCTTCCGATGTGCTGCGCGGCGTTGCATTCAGCACGACACGCTGGTCGCAGATGCAGTGGGCCGACGGAGACATCGCGTCCGCCTGTTCGAAGATGCCGAGAGTGTACGGCATCATGGGATTGTGGGATAATGAGTACTTCGGCCGCACGCTGCGCGAAGCAGCCGCCTTGATCGGAAGAGATGTGAGCGAATTAAAGACGAATCCGCTGCAGAACATACGCGGCGGAGCGGCCCTGCTCAAGAAACTGTATGATGAAACGCCCGCACCCGACTATGCCGCTCAGGGTTCGGTTGAAAGTTGGGAGAATGCCATCGCCAGGTATACGGGCATTCCGCAGCCCGAGCTCTCGCATAAGCATGTGCTCGATCTCTTTACCAACCTGAAGGCGGGGTACCACAACTACGGCATCGACATCGACGCTCGTCCAATGGATCTTGCACCGATCAGAAAATCTGTTGCGGCGTTGCAGGCTTCCGCCGAGGCGGCTCGGGCTGCAACGAACAGCCTCCATAAGACAACAAGCACTCCGGACTATCCGCTGGCGAAATGGGTGGCAGGAACACCGGGGTGCTATTACACGACCGGGAACGGAAAAATCTTCGTCGTCATTCATGACATGGAGGGATATTACGCCTCCGTCGTCTCGTATTTTAGGGTCAGGACCGATGCGAGCGTGCATTACTGCCTGAACAGCGCGCAGGACAATGCGGGTGACAGTCCCGCCGGGGAGATCACGCAGATGGTCGAAGAACAATATTATGCGTGGCATGCAGTCTGTTTGAACACGTATTCGCTCGGTATCGAGCACGAAGGATTCGTGGCCAATCCGGCATGGTACACCGAGGCGATGTACCAGTCTTCGGCAAAACTGGTGAAATACATGTGCGACAAATATAATATTCCCAAGAATCGCAATCATATCGTCGGACACAACGAATGGCAGAGTAAGAACTGGGACAACTGGATCGCCGCCAATTATCCCGCGATCACGCCGACCTGCAACAATCACACCGATCCGGGTCAGTACTGGAATTGGTCGTATTACATGTCGCTGGTGAAGCAGGACAATTTTCCGCCGGTCGTGTCGTCTGTTGTGCTGAATAAAACAGGTCAGGTCTACGACAAGGTTACCATCACCTTCAGCCAGATCATGGACACCGCATTGACCATGAAAAATTTTTCGATCTCTCCGAAAATTCCGGGAACGTTCAAGTGGGACACGGACAATCGCGCGATGACATTTCTTCCGGCGCCGTTCTTGGCATTTCAAACGTCGTACACAATCGCGATCGATACGGGTGCACATAATGATGTCGGCATTTCGCTTGATGCGAACGGTGACGGGGTGACCGATCGATACACTACAATGGTCACCACCGGGATCCTTGTTCCTCCGACGGTCACGCTGACGCAGCCGAAGATGAACGATACGGTATTCTCAGTGGCGAAGCAGATCATACTGCGGTTTTCCGATTCCATGGACACCGCGTCTGTCAGGACCGCTTTCAGCGTGAGGCCGGATGCCCCCGGCAAGATCACATGGACGACCGACAACAAAACGGTGTATCTGACTCCGTACGCCCCGCTGCAATACTCCACTCAGTATACGGTGAGGGAAGAGGCCTCGGCGAAATCGGTCTACGGGGCCGGGCTCGATGCAAATCAGGACTCGGTGAGCGGCGATCCGTATGTGAATGTCTTCCGCACCGTCGATGCGCCGACAGGTATTGTTGCCGTGGCCGACGCGCTTCCGAAGGAATTCGCATTGGCGCAGAATTATCCGAACCCATTCAATCCGTCGACGCATTTCCAGTTCTCTTTGCCCTCTGCGCAGCGCACACGGCTCACTGTGTATGATGTGCTGGGACGCGAGGCGGCGAGGCTAGCCGACGAAACACTCGAGGCAGGCACCTATACGATCGAATGGAATGCGAAAGGCATGACAAGCGGTGTGTATTTCTACACACTCACGGCGGGAAATTTCAGCCAGACGAAAAAAATGTTTTTTAATAAATAAGGCGCAGTCAACAGCACTCAATGATCTGGATGCCGGCTGAGGTAAATTTTTTTTCAACAATAAAAATCGGAATATCATGAAACAGATTGTGTTAGCCGTGCTCTTTGCCGCATCAATGGCGATCGCCCAGGTGAGAGTCACATCGATTGAAAAGCTTGCGTTGCCGGCAGGGCAGGAGTGGAGCAATCCTGTTTTCTCACCCGACGGCGGTGCTATCTATTTTACAAACGCCTCATACGACGGGATCTGGAAATATTCACGCGCTGAAAATGCGGTGACTGAAATTGCGATGGATCCGTCGTCCGGATACGGGTTTACAGTCTCGTCCGATGGATCTCAGATCGGGTACCGGCGGACCACGTATGATGCGCGGACGCATGAACGGACGCAGGATGCTGTCATCGTGTCCACGGCGGCGCTATCGAAGCGTATTGTCGCCAGCGGCAGCGATCTATCGGTGCCCGTTTTTGCGGGCAACGAACCGATGTATTCCGCGGGAGGCGTTGTGCACGTGCCGGCACTGGCAAAAACAGCGGCGGCGTCCGTGCAGCTGCTCGGCATCGAAAATACCAAGATTGCCGTTATGAAGAATGGAAGCACGGTGGTGCTCGATCCGTTCGGCGACGGCAGTTATATCTGGCCCGCGCTCTCTCCCGATAAACAGAAACTAGCCGCATACGATACTCGCCGCGGCACGTTCATCTGCGACATGAGCGGGAACGTTCTGGCGAACCTCGGCCGGTGCGACGCCGCCGTATGGACACGGGATGGCAAATGGCTCGTATATATGAACGGCAGTGACAACGGCAGGCAGACACTTTCATCGGACATCTGGATGATCTCGGCGGACGGACTCACCAAAATCCAGCTGACATCTACCCCCGACGTGCTTGAAATGTTTCCGTCCTGTTCGCCGACGGACAATAAAATCGCGTGCAGCGGCAACGGTGCTCTCTATGTGATCAGCTTCGAGGAGACAAAATAATGAAACGAGCACTGGGACTTCTTGTGGTGATGGCATTCTTGGCGCTGCCGATGCAGGGGCAGAGGAAAGACCTGACCGGATTATCATTTTGCATCGACCCTGGGCATGGCGGGCACAGTTCGAACGACCGGCCTCCCGTGTATTCCGATATTCCCTTTTGGGAATCGGACGGCAACTATGCCAAGGCGCTGCTGCTTGAATCGCTGCTGAAAGCGCGCGGGGCGAATGTCATTCTCACCCGGTATACGAATGACTATATCAATGATGGCAGCGGTGGAGATAACGAGCCGAGTCTCAGTGCGCGCTCGACGGTCGCAAACCAGAACAATGTGAATTGGTTTCACTCCATACACAGTAATGCCTACAACAAAGCGTCGAATTATACGCTCATTCTTCTCAAAGAAAACACATCGACGCGAAAGCCCCAGTTTCCCGAAGCGCTCGTGATGTCTGACCGTTTATGGAAGCAGATACAGGCGCACAACAGAACATCGTCATCGTACAATGTTAGTTTGGATTATACCTTTTACGGCGGCACGAACGGCGGATTTAACCTTGGTGTGCTAAACGGGTCGAATATGCCCGCGGAGCTTTCCGAGGGATCCTTTCATGATTATGAGTCGGAGGCTCGCCGCCTCATGAATAATGATTACCGGAAAAACGAAGCGTACGCGATCTATACGGCGTTCCAGGAATATTTTGGCGTTGCGTACGACACTCTCGGCGTCATCTGCGGAACGCAGACCGATCCCGCAACGGGAAAGGGCGTGAACAATGCCGTGGTTCGTTTGATGCCGCTCAACAAAGTGTATAACGGAGATGCATACGCCAACGGCTATTTCTTTTTCGACAATGTGCCTGCGGGAAAGTACACGATACGCTATGAAACGCCGGGATATGCGACAACCGAGGCGGCGGTGACGGTCATGAGCAACACGCCGGTGGTTGGCGGTGCGACACCGGCGGCCGATGCACAGGGAGTGCAACGGCTGTCGCCGTTTACCATTTCGTTCCTGCGATCGATGGACACGGCATATGTGCGTTCCACACTTACGATCACACCCGCGATCGCCGGGACGATCTCGTGGTCGGCGAACAACACCGTGCTCACGTATACACCAAGGGTGCCGATGCCGTTCAAGACGCAGTTCACGATCGGGTTGAGCCTTGCAGCCAAGACGCCGCCCGCGCTTGTCTTCGTGGACAATGGAATCGTTTCGACCTCGGCGCTCAGCTCGGGATACACGTTTTCGTTCACGACGGAAAATCTTCCGCCGAATATCACGCTCACACAGCCCAAGGCGAATGATACCGCGTTCGTCGTCACCAAACAGATCGCCTTGAGATTCTCCGACCTCATGGACACGGCGATAACACGGAAGGCGTTTTCGATCACGCCGGCGGTCGATGGCGTGTTCTCGTGGACGAACAGCGGACAAAATATATTCTTCACGCCGTCGAAGCCGCTGCCGTATTCGACAACCTTTCGTGTGACGATAGACAGCACCGCAAAATCGATGTATGGCGGGAGGCTCGACCAGAATCAAGACACCATCTCGAACGACACGTATACATTGTCATTTCGGACACAAGACAATGTGACAGGCGCGGAAGCCATTACCGATCTCCTGCCGAAGGAATTCGCATTGGCGCAGAACTATCCGAACCCGTTCAACCCGTCGACGACGATCGAAGTACGCGTGCCGGAGACGCAGCATGTCGCGGTAACAGTGTACGATGTGCTGGGAAAAAAACGGCGGTGCTGGTGAACGAGCGGCTTGCGCCGGGCGTGTACACGTTTGCCTTCAATGCGTCGTCGTTGACGAGCGGAGTGTATTTTTACAGGATGCAGGCGGGAAATTTTATACAGACGAAGCGGTTCATACTCCAGAAATGAGTTAACCACGGAGCACCGTTTCGCGGTGCGGGCGAGATAACATCTCGCCCGCTTAATGACATCATTGGTAGACTCTGCAAAACCTGTCATTCTGAAGGAGCCTGAGCGGCTGAAGAATATCGACGGCTGCTAACATGATGCAAGATTCTTCGCGTGCGCTCAGAATGACAGAGTACGTATTTCATAGGGAGGAAGATTCCTGACTTTGTCAAGATGAGAACATACAAAATAGGACGAGTCGCTTAAGAGATCGCCGTGTGCAGTCAAACTGCGCACGGCGGTTGTATTTTAAAGCGGATAGCCGAGGGAAAAATACATCAGTACCGGTCCCCACGCGAAAGGTGTTTTCGGAACATCCTGTTGAATGATGAAGGAACGGCCGATGGCGAGCGTCACCGGGCCCAGGGGAGAATCGATCGAGAGGCTGCCCCCGATGCCGTGCTGCATGTCCACGATCCGTATATTTTGAGGTTCGGGCCATGCCGCACCGATGTCGTACCGGATGGAGGCATAGGTGTCCCAAATAATTTTAAACGGCAGGGCCAGCCGGTATTCCAGATTGGCAAGGAAGATCTGGCGGCCAAAACGGTCATCTTCACGGGCGCCGTAGAGCATCGATTCGCCTCCGAGAGAAAATTGTTTCGACAGCGGCATGGTCTTGTCCGCATAGCCGAAGACGATGTGCGGGTGAAATGTATGACGGGAATAGTACGTGCTGTACCATTCGTAGGAGAAATACATCTTCGAGTAGCCGGGAGTGCCCGATTCGAGCGTCGTCGCGGTTTCCCACGAAATATCGGTGAGCGAACCCGACCGGGGGAACGGAGACTGGTCCAGGGCATCGATCGTGGAACTGAGCTTGATAGTTTGCAGTCCATAGTCTTCAACCTGGGGCGTCACGCCGGTGAGGCCGTGCAGTTCGATCTCCTCGAGTTTATACTCGAGCGAAACGACGCCGAGCCGCTCCACTTGCCGGCCGATGGAGACGGCACCGCCGTACGTCAGCGTCCGGTACTCTCCGATCTGGAGACGTCTGAATTGGTGCGGCGATGAGATCGTCGAATCGTCCCCAAAAAAATATGTATCCTTCAGTGAATGGCCGCCGGAAAGTTTAAAATTAAAATATGAGTTAAAGATGCGGGTGGTCTTTACTTCGGCGTCGTACGTCCGGTTGCGCAGACCGCCGGCGAACGAAATGCCGGCTTCTGTTGCGGTGCCGTAGACGTTCTCATCCCTCACGCTGATAATCGGCTGTCCATTTCTCTCATTATCCACCCTGATGCCGAGTCGCAAGAGTTCGGCGTGCCGTTCGGTGACCTGCACAACGACGACAGTCCGGTTATTGTCGTACCGGAAATCGATGAATGCCTGTTCGAAGAGATTGGTTGCAAGCAGATTCGCAATGGCACGCTGTGCGCCGGCGTATGTGAAGATATCGCCTTCGGTGAACGGCAGTTCGCGCCAGATCACCCAATCGCGCGAGCGTTCGTTCCCTTCGATATCGATGCGGCTGATGATGCCTTCGTCGATATCGAAGAAGGCCGTTCCCGAGGTATCGTCAATATGCGCAGAACGCACGCGAGCCAGCGAATAGCCGGCGGCGCGGTAGCGCGTGAGTATGGAGTCCGAGGCTGAGTGGAGAAGCTGACCGGAAATAGGGGCGGGCAGAAGCAGCCCTACCGCTTTTGTCACTTCGGCCGGATCGAACATCGTCACTCCGGTGATAGTGACTGATCTCAGGAGCAATGAGGAGGCGGTCGGATCGGTGTCGATGAATCCAAGGCGTTGTGTGGCGGCGGCAATGCTGTCGCGCAATTGGGGGAGTATGGCTGCCACGCCCGCCTCGCCTTGTGCAAGGAGCGAGTCGAAGTGCGAGAAGTCGCTTGGAAGACGGGTGCCGAGGGCCGGATTGATGACGATGGTAGCATCGTCGAGCGCCTTCTTATTGGCCGATTGCGCCATGATGCCGATGATCTGGTCGGCGACTTCCCACGGCATATTCAATTGTCCGGCGGTGCGCAGAAGACTGGTCACATCCACGGCAATGATGATATCGGCGCCGAGTGAACAGGCCACATCGACCGGGATGTTGGATGTCAATCCTCCGTCGACGAGCTGCATGGAATCTTTTTTCACTGCACTGTAGAGCAGGGGGACGCCGACGCTTGCCCGCATGGCCTCAGAGAGATTGCCTGAGCTGATGACGACGCGTTTGCCTGAGATCATGTCCGTGGCCACTGCGCGGAAGGGCACCTTAAAATCATCGAACGTGCTGCGCGGATGGTAGAGGCTTTGCAGCATCAACTGGTTGAGAAAACGCGACAGGTTTTGTCCGGTCGAAATCGACGACGGGATCACCGGCGAGAGTCCGTTGAAGCGGATAACGAGCTGGTTGCGGTCGGCGGTCTGTTTTTGTTCGAGGAACAAACTGCGGCGATCGAACTCATCGGACAAGGAAAGGATGGATTTCCAGTCCGTTGTATCGATCAATTCGGTCAGTTGCTGCGCGCTATAACCCGATGCGTAGAGACCGCCGATGATGGCGCCCATGCTGGAGCCGACAATATAGTCGATGGGAATATGGGAGCGCTCGAGTGCCTTCAGCACTCCCACATGCGCCAGGCCGCGTGATCCGCCGCCGCTTAAGACAAGCGCGATGGTGGGGCGCGCCAGCGCGCGCTTTGCCGGGCGCAGGCCCGTATCGGCCGATGACCGATGGGACACTAGGCACAACAGCAGTACGAGCGTCAGCAGCGCCAGGCATCGGCGCGTGAAAAGGGCAGTGATGAAAATTGTACGTGGTCTGTGTCTGAGATTCATAGTATCAATGGCGGCGCGAACGCTGCATAGGCAAGGGAAATCGTCATTCTCTGTACAAAGGATCGGTCACGAATGAAGATACGAGAAAGTTCCGAAAGAAAAAACAGGACACGCAGTGGGACACAACGCTCCCGAGGGGCGACGAAAAAATTGTTGTGGAATATTAAAAAGAGTCGTATATTAAAACCGTAATTAACAGGTACAATGTTGTTGGAGTTGTCACTCCGAGGATTTTTCAAAAACTGCTGTAAGGGGTACCTTCCTGCGTTAGAAAAATCAGAAGTGAGATACAATACGTTGTACATCCGTCCTTGGAAGGGGCGGAGTTTTGAAAAATCTCTTCAGAAAGGATCTTTTCCATGGAAACCGGAAAAGTTAAGTGGTTCAACACGGCAAAAGGTTTTGGTTTCATCTCTCGCGAAACAGGAGAAGATGTGTTCGTGCACTATAAATCCATCGCGGGGGATGGGTTCAAGAATTTAGCTGAAGGTGAATCGGTTCAATTCGAAGTGGAAAAAGGACCGAAGGGTTTGCAGGCAGCGAACGTTTCAAAGGTGAGTGCGTAATAAATACAACGTCCCGACCAACACTCGGGACGTTTTCATTTTACACCTCTTCCTCGTCATCCGGCGACACAGACGGCAGACGCTCGGAATTGGAATCGTCGGCGATAAACATCCTCGCACACATATCCCCCTTATAGCGCCCTTCACGCTTACAACCTTCCATGTGTTTCTTCACCGATTCAACATCCGATGCGCTTTCATTGAAGCAAAAATCATCCAATTTGTCGCCGCACTCGGTACAGAACACTACTTTTTGCTCTTCATCACCGTCTTTTTTCATTGCACAATGGTTTGGTGGGAAATAGACTCTCTATTCACAAACCGTTGCGTCGGGTAATTCGTTCCATCCTCACGGCACTTTCATGTCCCACGGAACACGCTTGTAGATGCAATAGTAATTACCGACAGCTAACGGGGCTGTAAACTCATTTGATTTTATGTTCATGAGCGCATTATGAACGACATCCGGGAACCGGTGGATGTCGACTTCCCCGAGACGTCCGCCATGCGGTCGGGAGGGGGCAATTGAACATGCTGATGCGAGTGTTTCGAAATCGCTGCCTGAGCGGAGCAGCGTGTATACGGAATCGGCGATCTGTCGTGTCGGACACATGATCTCTTCGACGGTCATCATGACAGGTTCTTCACATCTCACGCAGGCATGCAGATCGACCCATAGTTTCACCGGTGTTCCGTTATACATGCCCGGTGAAAATCTCCAGTGCCGGATCCTTTGCACTGCGATCGAGTCCCACTCGGGGTCCCCGCTCCAGTGATCGAAAAAAACATGGAGTACTGTTCCATCCGCCCCGACCTGCAGCTTCATATGAAAATCTTGACGGTATATGACAAGATTTGGCGGCAGAGCGGGAAACGGTTCCTGGTCGATCAGCTTAGGCGCGATGTACGATTCGGTCGGCTGTGAAGCGATACATCCGGATAAGGCCAGTCCCAACAACAAGAGTAGCTGTTTCATAGCACACCTCCGGTGTCCATGGAAATAAAATGCCAACAATTTTCTTTAAAATCAAGCGCCATGGACGGTGCCATGGACGGTGCAGCAGGATGCCGCTGCGGGTCCGTGTTCAATCCGGGAGCCTCGGAAGAACGAATTATATCGGGAAAGGATATTGATTGTCAATCGCAAACAATTTACATTTAATGATATTTGCTATCAATAACCGTTCCTTCAAAAATGAAAAATATATTGCTGGCTCTGCTTTGCGCGCCATCATTGCTCCTCGCGCAAAGCTTTTCAGGAGGCTTCATTTTTACGCTGCCGTATTTCGATACCACTGCACAACAATATCTCCCATCGTTTCCGGCCGTTCCTCTCGATGCATCGTCGTTCGTCGGCATCGGCGCCGACGGGCATTTCAGCGTGAACGGCGTCCCGATCCGCTTTTGGGGAGCCAACATCGTTGCGAATGGGGCATTTCCGGAGAAGAAGTATGATGCCGTTATTGCAGGGCACCTTCGAAAGATGGGCTTCAACCTCATCCGGGTCCATCACCTGGACAATGCGTGGGCAAATGGGACAAGCTTGTTCGATTGGCAGAGCGACACACGTCACTTGAATTCGGACCGTCTGGATAAGCTCGAATATCTCATCGGCGAATTAAAGAAAAACGGCATCTATGCGAACATCAACCTTCATGTCGCGCGGACCTTCAGCGCGAAGGACGGTGTGCCCGATGCCGATTCGCTGGCGAACACGAATTTCGGTCCCGAGATGAGTAAGGGGATCTATTATTTCGATCCGCAGTTGCGCGCGCTGAACAAGGAATATGCCCGACAATTGCTGACGCATGTGAATCCCTATACGGGCCTGGCGCTTGTCGCCGATCCCGTGATGGCAATGGTTGAACTGACGAACGAAGATGCGCTCGTGCGCATGTGGCACGACGGAGTGCTCAAACCGTATGCGATGGGAGGCAGGCTCACCATCCGTCATACCAAGATGCTGGACAGCATGTGGACTGCCTTTCTGAAGAAAAAATATCTCACAGCGGCGGCTTTTGCCAATGCATGGAATGCGGGGTCTGTGGTCGAAGGAACGGACAATCGTGTGCGTAACGGCGGCTTCGAAACTCCGCCGATCACGAACGACTGGCAGCTTGAACAAAACACTCCCACTCTCGCTGCAGGCGCGATGACACTCGATCCGGTCCTGCCGGGTTCAGGCGTTTTCTGCGCGAAGGTGGTGGTGACGATGACAGACGGCGTGAATTGGCATCTCCAATTCAAGCAGACGGCCCTCTCGATCGTGAAGGACTCGACATACGTCGTGAAGTTTTTGGCTCGATCCGATGCCGCCCGGTCGATCGACCTTACCGTGATGAAGAACGGAGCTCCATATACCGGATACGGGTGGATGTCTCCGGTGGCCGTCGGACCGGCATGGAAATCTTATTCTTATACGTTCAAGGCGCCCGAGACAAACACGGGGGACGTGCGCCTCTCGTTTGAGGTTGCCGCACAAAAGGGCACATACTGGTTCGATGACATCGTGCTGGCGCATGCGGGGGTGAAGGGCGAGCCGGCGGGCGAGGATTTCGATCTTGGTACAGTGCACCGTGTTGACTATACCGACTGCGCCGGGTCGACGGATCAGCGTGTCCGCGACATTTCGGAATTTTATATCGGGTTGTCGAGGGACTGCCTTCGGGACATGCGATCGTTCGTTCGCGATACGCTCGGAGCAAGAGTGCCGGTGACCGGCACAAATTGGTACAAGGATCAGGCAGAGATCGCAACGCAGTCGGAGATGGACTATATCGACAATCACGCCTACTGGGACCATCCGTCATTCCCGACAATTCCGTGGTCGTCCACAGATTGGCTCATCAGCAACACCGCCATGGTGAACGGGTCGGATTGGAGCACATTCCCCGTGCTCACGGCCGGGGTGGGCATGAAGGGAAAACCGTTCACCATCAGCGAGTACAATCATCCGTATCCGAACCGGTATCAGACGGAGGGGCCGATCTTCCTCGCTGCATACTCCGCGTTTCATGGAGTTGACGGCATCATGTACTACGATTATAACGGCGGAACCGATTACACGCTCGATTACATCGCGAGTTATTTCGATATACACCGGAACACGGCGCTCATGTCGCTGATGCCTTCGTGCGCCTATGCATACCGGAAGGGACTGATCGCGCCGGCGAAACAAACGCTGCTCATGGATTTTTCGGCGCAGGATATACTGCGAATGCCCAAAGATAACACTCCAGTGCTTTTTAATAAGAAGATCGCACTCGAGCACGGCCTCAGGGCATCGGGCTATGCGGCGGCGGCCACGACAGCATCCTCCTTTTCGGCAGTGGTGAGCAGTCCGTCGATAACCGATACGCATGAGATCGTGTGGGACACACAGGGCATGCTGACGGCAGGAACCGCTCGTTTTGCCGCCGCCACCGGATTTTTTGCCGCAATGCCCAACCAGTCTGCGGGAGCGATGACGATCCGAACGGCGACGGATTTTGCGGCGATCACGTGGCTGAGCCTTACCGCCGATTCGCTCGCGGCAGCGCGGCGTTCGCTCATCACGCTGTCTGCGCGCGCCCAGAACACGAACCAGGTATGGGACGGCACTCATACGATCCATAATAATTGGGGAACCGGTCCGGTACAGATGCAGCCGATACGGGCTGAACTCCGCCTGCGCATTGCAGCCGACTCGATCCATATTATACCGCTGGGTGTGAAAGGGGATATGCAGGGAAATGCTGCGACGTTCCTTCCCTTACCATCGGACCGGAGGATGTTTGATGTGATCCTGGATCAGAACGAGAGCCGCAGCGTGTGGTACGGCATGGAGGCATTCGGCACGGGTGTGTTGACCGCTGCGTCAAAGGAAGAGATCGTGCCGGGGAAGTTTGCGCTCATGCAAAATTATCCGAACCCCTTCAATCCCTCGACGGTGATCACGTATGCTCTGCCGAAGCAAGCGGGGGTGACGCTGGCGGTGTACGATATGCTCGGCAGGAACGTTGCTACGCTCGTCAATGAGGAACAGCATGCGGGGAACTATTCCGTCACATTCTCTCACGACGGCCGGGGTATCTCCAGCGGAGTGTACTTTTATCAATTGCGTGCGGGAGCATATCGCGCGCAGCGTTCAATGGTCATACTAAAATAACAACCACGAAAGAACAGAAAAGAATGAGTTACGTGAAAAATATACTGGCAGCACTCTGTCTGCTCAGCGCGGTACTGTCCTCGTCTGCATACTCGGACGGATTCTTAAAAGCATCGGGCACGGCGATCATCAACGATAAGGGGCAGGAAGTGCTGCTGCGCGGCATGGGGCTCGGCGGCTGGCATGTGCAGGAAGGATATATGTTTGGCATGCCCAGCGGCACCATGAACGCAGCATGGCAGATACGTACGAGGATCGTGGAAGTGGTTGGAGCGGCGAATGCCGACTCGTTCTATGCCGCGTTCACCGCGAACTTTGTGACGCGCAGGGATATCGAACGGCTGTCACAATTGGGGTTCAATTCGGTGCGCATGCCGATGCATTATCTGACCTTCATGTCCACCTCGACTGCTGATGGATGGAACGAAAAGGGGTTTGTCGCGATGGACAGTTTGCTGCGATGGTGCGGCGACAATAAAATCTATCTCATCCTCGATCTCCATGCCGCGCCCGGCGGACAGAGCCACGACAATATCAGCGATTACAATCCGGCGTATCTGTCGCTGTGGGAAAGCGAAGCGAATAAGCAGCTGACGGTGGACCTGTGGAAGAAGCTTGCTCAGCGTTATGCGAATGAACCGTGGATCGGCGGCTACGATCTGTTGAACGAGACGCATTGGACGTTCACCTCCGGCACGCCGCTGCGCGATCTGTTCGTCAGGATCACGACAGCCATTCGCACCGTTGATACGAAACACATCATTTTCATTGAAGGCAACGATTATGCGAATAATTTTACCGGATTGACGCCGCCGTGGGATGCGAACATGGCGTACAGCTTCCATAAATATTGGAATGTGAACGACATCGCATCGATCAATTCGTATATGACCATGCGCAGTACGTATAATGTGCCCTTGTGGATGGGAGAATCGGGTGAGAATTCAAATGCCTGGTTCACCGACGCGATCAGGCTGCTCGAAAATTTCAAGATCGGCTGGTCGTGGTGGACGCTGAAAAAATTCGACACCGTCGTCGGTCCGTTTTCGGTCGCGAGCACAACGGGGTATGCGTCGCTCGTGAGTTATTGGAACGGATCGGGCGCGAAGCCGAGTGCGGCCGCGGGGACGACTGCGCTCTTGGGCATGGCCGATAAATTGAAGCTCGACAACTGCACGTATCATCCGGATGTGGTCGATGCGATGATGCGCACACCGTTCGACAACACGCCGAAAGCATTTTCATCGAATCTCATTCCCGGCCGATTATATGCCGTGAACTACGACATGGGCAATAATAATTTCGCGTACAAGGACGAGGTGTATCAGGCAACCAGCCAGGGAACGACATACAACACCGGATATCAGTACCGCAATGACGGTGTGGATATTGAAAAGTGTTCGGACCTGCCCACCAACGGATACGATGTCGGCTGGACGGCCGCGAACGAGTTCTTGAATTTCACGGTGAACGCCGCGCAGACGCGCAAATACACGGTCACGCTGCGCGCGGCAGTGAACGACGCGAACAGCATGGTCGGGATGATCTGGGACAACGCACCGGCGTCGCAAAAGATCCTTGCGCAGACCGGAGGATGGACGGCGTGGACAACGCAGAATCTCGGCACGGTCGATCTCACGGCGGGAACGCATACGCTCAAATTGTATTTCTACACAGGCGGTTTCAATGTGAATTTTATCGATATTGCAGATGCAGGCCCGACGTCGGTAGAGAAGCCGGCGGCGGCGCCGTATGAATTTACGCTGTCGCAGAATTATCCGAACCCGTTCAATCCCTCGTCGCTCATACGGTTCTCGGTACACGAGGTGGGGCGTGTGGTCCTGAGCGTGAGCGATGTGCTCGGGCGCGAGGCAGCCGTGCTTGTGAACGAGCGGCTTGAGGCGGGCACGTATGAACGAACATTTTCGGCCGGACCGAACATGGTGAGCGGCGTGTATTTCTATACGCTCACAACCGGCGGGCATACACAGACGCGGACCATGCAGCTCGTCAAATAAATATTTACTGCCACTTCAGTTAAGGTATCACAAGAATGAAAAGAATAGTCGCGCTCATCGTGCTGTTGGGAATGTGGACATCGATGCACGGGCAGAAAATTGTGCCGCCGCTGCCGACAGACGTGCTTGCACGCGTCGGGAGCACCGTCATTACCGGACGTGACCTGATCGAGCGCATCGAGCTCATGCCATGGCCTGAAAAAGAAAAGCCAAAGCACCACGATTCTTCGAAAGTGAAGGCGCTCAATTCGCTCGTCGCCGAGCGCCTGCTCTCATTGGAAGGCAGGCTCAAGAACGTTGGCGGCGACGAGATATCCCGGGGAAAGCTGCAGACGCTCGAAAAATTGTTCGTGAGGGACGAATTATACAAACGCGAGGTGAAGCAGAAAATAACGGTATCGGAACCCGAAATTTGGAACGGACTCGCAAAATTTGCATGGCAGCTCCATGTGGCGGCGGTGGCTGTGAAAGACAGGTCGGCGGCGGATTCATTGTGCCGAATGCTGCAGCGGAAATTCGATCCCGCGAGTGTACTGAAGAACTTTCCTTCGAATTTTGTGACCGCGGTTGAAACGGTGCAGGTCAATTTCGGCGGACTCGACACCATTTTCGAAAACACGGCGTATGCCATCGGGAAAAAGAAATTTACGCAGCCGTTTCAATGCCCGACCTATGGGTGGACGGTCGCCATTCTCATAGACAAGGGCACCAACCCTGTCGCCGAGCAGATGAGCGCCGGCGACCGCCGGTATCGGGTGGAGGAAATGATCAGGCATAAAAAAGAGGCCCCCATCGGGCGCCGTTATATTGCCTCGGTGCTGGTATCGCAGAAAGCGACCGTCGATTCTGTCCTGTTTGAATCGGTCGCCGGCGCATTGCATGCGATCATCGCGCGGGATTCCATTCAGCATAAAAAGAACGGCGTGTATGTGACCTCGATGGCAGACATCGATGAACTTCTGACCGTTCTGAAGGATGACCTTCACAAGCCGTTCGTTGCGATGAAGGACAAGCCTCTTGCGCTCGGCGAGGGCATTGAAGGACTCCGGAATCTCCGTCTCGGATTTCTGTCGCTGGCCGTGCAAAAATTCAAGGGCACATTCAACGGCCACGTGCGCTTTTTAGTCGAGACCGAATTGCTGGCGCGCGAAGGGTACAGGCAGAATCTCCAGTATTCCGAATCGGTGAAGCATGATGTGGATACATGGGCGAATTACTGGGCGGCGCGCTATCTGATGTGGGACGTGGACGACACGGTGAACGTCTCCGACGCCGAAATGTTATCGGCGCTCGACGGCGCAGCCGTAGAGATGGGCCGCGGGTATGAAGTGAACATACAGGAAGTGCTCTGCGACAATTTGGCGACGGCCTCGCGCGTACTGACAGAATATTCCCATGGGACTCCGCTCGGGCAGCTCGCCAGAACCTATTCGCAGCGTTCCGAATGGAAGGGGCGCGGCGGTGTCTCGGAGTATATGACGTTGAGAGTTCATCCTGAATTGACGCACCGCACATTTCTAGCCGATACCGGAGCGATCGTTGGTCCCGTGCAGGTCGCGAACGGGTATTCGCTCTTTAAGGTGCTGGAGAAACGAACAACAAACGTGAAGGAGTATCCCGCGGTCGATTCGGTGATTGCTGCGATCAAAAGCAATCTTACCGCATTGAAGCGTCGCCGGGCGATGAACGGCTATGTTGCCGGCCTGGCAAAACACTATACGATTGACATCAACTACGACAAACTCTCGGCGATCAAAATCCAGCCCGCCAACATGTTCACGCGCCGCAACATCGGCTTCGGCGGCGTAGTCACGGCGACCCCGATACTGTATCCGAACTGGGAATGGGTGAAGGAGTATCGCGACGGGGGGAACATATTACCGTGAAACAACCATAATGACCAAACAGGGACTGCGACAACTCCTCATCGCGCTGGGTGTGATCATATTGTTCGCACTGGGAATTTCGATGATGATCAACAATCCGTTCGGCAATCAGGCGTCGCACGCGGACAAGCCGGCGAAAATTTATTTTGCCGACAACATTTCCATTGCGCACCGGAGGGTGATCGACGAATTCAACCGGCGGTACGCCGGAAAGATCGAGGTCGTGCCGGTGGATCTCCCGTTCACGAAGTTCAGCACGAACGAACGGAAGGAACTGCTGGCGCGTTCGCTGCGGAGCCGCAGCGACAGGATCGACATTTTTTGTGTAGACCATATCTGGGTCTCCCGCTTTGCCCGGTGGGCGGAGCCGCTGGACGATTGTTTGTCCGCGCAGGAGCGGAGCACGATCTTGCCGTATGCCTTGGAGTCGTGCACGGTCGATTCACATCTTGTTGCGCTGCCGATGTATATCGACCTCGGCATATTGTATTACCGGAGGGACCTCATCCGCGCACTGCCGAACGGCGAGGCGCTCGATCGGCGGATTCGGGAATCGATCACCTGGGACGAACTGATCGGGCTTAAAAAATATTTCTCCCATCAGCCGCTCTTTTTATTTCAGGCGGATGATTTCGAAGGGCTGGTGTGCATGTATTTCGAACTTGTGGCGGCGCTCGACAAGCGAAACTTCAAAAAAAATGCGCTCCATCTCACCTCTCCCGAATCGATCAGGGCGGCGCGAATGCTCGTCGATTTTGTGCGGGTCGCGAAGATCTCGCCTCCCGAAGTAGTAGATTTCAGGGAGAACGACTGCATGGCCGCGATGCTGGAGAACGATGCGGTCTTCATGCGAAACTGGCCGGGCGTCTTTCGCGACATACCGGATCATCCGATTGTGAAACGTCTGGACATAGCGCCGCTGCCGCACTTCGCGAACAAAGAGGAAGCCGGAATTTTCGGCGGATGGAACCTGATGATCGCCAAGTCGTGCACGGAAAAAGAAGCGGCGCGGACATTCCTGAGATTTCTCTTGACCGAGGAATCGCAGAAACTCATGTATGGCCGGGGCGGCTATCTTCCCGTGATCGGCAAGGTCTACGACGACACGGCATTCGTGCGGATGAACCCGCAGCTGCCGCGTTATCGGAAGTTTTTGGAACACGGCGTGGAGCGTCCCGCCATCGTGGAATATACGAAAGTATCGGACATCATCGCGCATTTTCTGCACCGTGCGATTTCCGGTGAACTAACTGCCGAGCTGGCGCTCACGCAGGCGCAGGCGATGATCTCCTCAAACAAAGTGCTGATCAAATAGGTGCTGCATGAAAAAACGCGATTTCAGGATCATCGACCAGGTCAACAAGTACCGCTTCGAACTGCGGCACCTGACGATCCTGTTCATCGTACTGATTATCTTCCAGCTCATCATCGCTGCACTCCATAAGATCTCTCTCCAGAATTTTGTGGTGAAGACGCAGGAATGGTATCAGAAGGATTCGGCCGAGCGTCTCGCCAATCTGACCACGACGTCGCTCGAACTCCTCCTTGAAACGCGTACACGGCCCGAGCGCAATGCCGGAACAGAAAGGACGAAGATCATACAGGACCTGAATATCATCTTCAGCCAGCAGGTGCTTCATAAGAATGTGGAGGAAGTCGCCATACTTGTGACGATGAGGGATTCGGTCTACGCGATCGATGACGGCGCGGTGCTCTACGCGTACATTTTTGAAAATCTGCGCGAGCTGCCGCCGCCGACGCAGCCGCACACCGATGCCGTGCGCATCTACCGGGAGATCAAGGACAAGATACGGGCGAACGAGCAGATCTACACCACGATTTCGGACAGGCAGACCTTTCACAATTTCGTGCCGTTCGTGCCGCGGGGCGAATTTTTGGGAGCGGGGTACATGAAGAATACGCCCGATTTTTCGCTCATCACGAAGGAGGTCATCACCAGCTTCGACGAGACCGCGCTCACGTACTCCGGATTGATCCTCGGGGGGCTGCTCGTGATGTTCTTCGCCTCATCGTATACGATCAAGGAGCGGGACGAGGCGAAGCAGCTGTTGTTCGATGAGCAGAAAAAATTTCTCGCAAAGGAGATCACCGCTCAGAAAGAGCTCATGTTTACCAAGCGCATCTATCATACGCATCACAAGGCGGAGAAGGTGATGGGGTTCATCAAGGACGACGTGCGGAGCCTGTCTGCTGACAATATCGAGCGTGTCAAATATCGCATCACGAAATACGCGAACTTTATAGCGCGCGTCATCTATGACATGAAATGGTACGATCCGCCGGTGCACACGATACGGAGCCCGATATTCCGGACGGACATCAACGAGGTGTTGAAGTTCCTGGTGGACAATGTTTTTGAACGGGTCTCGGTCGCCTCGACGATGTTTAATTTTTCGTGCGATTTGGATCCGCGCCTGCCGACGCTGTCGTCCAACGAGTATGTGATCTGGGAGGTGATCGAACCCCTCATTCAGAATTCGCTCGACCACGCAGGCGTGAGTCCGCTTCATGTGCAGTTGCACACGCACTATGATGCGGCGCGGCGGGAGGGAACCGTGATCATTCGCGACAACGGCAAGGGGATCAGAGAGGATTTCCTTGTGCGCAATGAGCACGGCATGAAGCGGATCTTTCTTGAACATGTCTCTGAAAAAGTGTCGCCGGAAAGCGATCACGCGGGGTATGGGTGCTACATCGCGTATGAAATAGCCACCGAGCGCCTGGGCTGGCTGCTGGATGTCGAGAACCGCCCCGAAGGCGGATGCCAATTCACCATCACCATCAAAAATATATAACATCATGTTTGCAGAAACTACGATCGAAATTCTCCTCATCGAGGATGAAGAATACGATGCACGCCGCATCCGCAACACGCTCGAGCCGGTAAAGGAATCGATCCGCATCAGCGCCGCGGTCTCGAACGGGAGTTCGGCGATCGAGCTGTTGAAGGCCGAACATGCGCGCTTCGATGTGATCATCATGGACTTTCAGATCGCGGGCGGCATCATGGGCGAGCAGCTCATCCGCGAGATCAAGAACATCGATTCGTCGCTGCAGATCATCGTTGTCACGAAGATGACCGTGAACATCACCGACTTCGAATTTGCGAACAAGCTGATCACGGCGGGTGCGTACTGGTACTGCACGAAATATCCGAACGACATCGACGAATACATTTATCAGCCGACCGACTTTATCTTGTCCATCGTGAACGCGTATCAGAAGCGCCAACTTGAAAAAGAAGGAAAGCGCTCGCGCCGGAAACTGATGAGGAATATCGAAGACGTGCTGCGGCATAAAGAGATCATCGGCGAATCGGAGACGATCGCGCAGCTGCGCACAACGATCGCCAAGTGCGCCGATTCGCAGAGCAGCGTGCTCATCAGCGGGGCGTCGGGCACGGGGAAGGAACTGGTCGCATGCAACATCCACTATGCCGGCCCGCGAAAACTGGAGAATTTTGTGCCGATCAACTGCGGCAGCATCCCGAACGAATTGATCGAAAGCGAACTGTTCGGGTATGAAAAGGGCGCGTTCACCGGAGCGCACGCGAAGAAGTTGGGACTGTTCGAAACCGCCAACCGGGGCACGCTCTTTCTTGATGAAGTCGGCGAATTGCCGCTCACGGCGCAGGTCAAACTGCTGCGCGTGCTGCAGGACGGGGAAATCGAAAAAATCGGGCGTGTCGAAAAGATCAAGGTGGACGTGCGCATCATCGCGGCAACGAACAAGAATCTGCAGGAAGAAGTCAAGGCGAGGCGATTCCGCGAGGACCTCTATTACAGGCTGAATGTGGTGCCGATCTATGTACCGCCGTTGTGCGACCGTCAGGAGGATATCGCCGCGCTCATCGACTATTATGTGCGCGACATCAGCGCCGACATGGGGAAGCTCAAACCCATTGTTGCCGAAGACGCGCTGACGGTGCTGCGGCATTATTCGTGGCCGGGCAACGTGCGGGAATTGAAGAATGTCGTACAGCGAATCTTATTCAGCGGCGAGCGGAATGTGAACGCCGAGGGGGCGCGGGCCGCGATCGGATTCGTGGAGCAGGGCATTCCGCTCCTGCGCGATAACATGATCGAGTTCAGCGAAGACATCACGCCCTGGAAGGACATGGAGCACGCGATGAGGGGAAAATATTTTCTCTGGGTGCGCAACCGTTCCGTCTCCGATTCGGATGCCGCAAAAAAATTAGGGCTTGCGCCCCCCAATTATCACAGGATGTGCAAAGAACTCGGTCTGAAAAAATAAGCAACCATTGGAGGCAGGGTGAGTCGACGCAGGACAGGCAAGAGTGCTACCGAACATAATCCGCCGGTTGCTCCGCACAGGAAGCGATTGTTCGTCATTGTGACGATTGCGGGGGTGTGCGCGCTGCTCCTCTTGCTTGAAGGCGCGCTTCGCCTGGCCCGCTTCGGCAGCGACTACGATCTGGTTGCATCGGCTGTGGAAAAAGGGAAGCACTATTATTTTCTGAATCCTTCGGTCGGCAAGCGATACTTCGACCCGGACCGGTATTCGCTGCCGAAAATCGAAAACACATTGTTCGAGGCGGACAAATCGCCTGAAACATTCCGCGTGTTCTGTCTCGGCGCTTCCACCGCCGCAGGGTTTCCGTATTCGTACAATCTGACCCCGTCCTTCATACTCAAAAAGCAGCTCGAGATCGCGCTGCCCGGCAGGCGGATCGAGGTCATCAATGCCGGCCTCACAGCCACCAACAGCTACACCGTGGTCGAATTCGCGCGCGAGCTTGCAGGCTACAAACCCGATCTTTTCGTCATCTACACGGGCCAGAATGAATTTTATGGGGCACTCGGGACCGGCTCATCCGTTTCGATCGGACAGTATCGTTGGGTGGTCAGGACATATCTGTTACTGCGCCGCATGAAAACGTTTGTGCTCTTCGAAGAATCGGTGACGGCGCTGTCGCACCTCGTGTTCGGCAAGGACGCAGTGCTGCCGTCCGGCACACTCATGCAGCAGATGGCGAAAGAAAAGGCGATACCCTTCAAGAGTGCGATGTACCGGAGGACCGTCGATTCGTACAGAAAAAATTTGGAAGACGTCCTCGATATTGCGAAGGATCATGGCGTACCGGTCGTGCTGTCGACGCTCGTTACCAACGAGCGAAGCCTTCAGCCCTTTGTGTCCATTCACGGCGAGCGTGTCGGCGAGAGCGGAGAACGCGAAACGGAATCGCTGCTCGGGCTCGGAGACCGGGAGCGATCCCGGTCGGACTATGGCAGTGCATTGCGGGAGTACCGAAAGGCCGCCTCAATCGATCCCGAATATGCGCTGACGCAGTACCGCATGGGCCAGTGCTACGAACAGATGGGCGCGGTCGATTCGGCGCGGACGGCATATGCGGCGGCCCGCGATCTGGACGGACTGCGGTTCAGGGCCAGCGCCGAGGAGAACCGGATCGTGCGGAGCATAGCGCGCTCGGAAACTGCGGTGATTGCGGATATCGACTCGGCGTTTCGCGCGCATTCTCCGAATGGAATTCCCGGGAAGGGTCTGCTCTGGGAACACGTGCATCCGACTGCGGACGGATATTTTTTGTTATCCGAAACATGGTTCACGGCGATGGCGTCGATTCCTTTTGCATCGGCAACGGTGCGGGAGCAGATCAGGGTGCCGACTTCGGACAGCGTGCTGCGCGCCGCAGTCCGCAGCACCCCATTGGATGCCGAGTTCGCGGCGCAAATAATGGAAAACCTTCTGCACCGGTGGCCGTTCGAGTCCGTCGTGCAGCAGGCGCCGGCGTCAACAGTCACCGATGTGCAGCGCACGGCATCGTTGTTCGTACACGCAACGCTGCGATGGAACGAGGCGCATTATGAAATGGCGGATGCGTATCTGAAGGAAAAAAAATATTCCGATGCAGTGAAAGAATATGAAGCGGTCCATGCATACTATCCGGATGATCCATTCCCGCTCACGCGAATGGGGGACATGTATGCGCTGCTCGGGAAGAATGATCTGGCGGCCGATGCGCTGCTTCAGGTGCTCGAAGGTGCCGAAACACCGTTCATCCATCTGAAATTAGGCGTGCTCTATGCGCAAGCAGATCTGCCGGAGCGTGCGCTCGGGCATCTGTCGCGCGCATTCGAGCTCGACGCGCAATCGGCGGCACATTTTTCACCCGCGCAATTCGAAGAGGGAACATACTATTATTCGCTTGCCCTCTTCAAGACGGGACAGACGGAGGAAGCACGACAGACATTGTCCATGCTGCTTGAGAACGATCCGGATAACGCAAAGGCCCGGCAATTATTGACGAAGATCGCGAAACGGAAATAGGCCGAACTCCACAGAACCACGCAGTGCTTCACTCCCACTTCAGCAACTGGCACCGCTTCGCTCGAGCGGGTGAGATACCATCTCGCCCTACAGTGCTTCA
>CAISDA010000030.1 GCA_903884005.1 uncultured Ignavibacteriota bacterium
CTGAACGAATATGTGACGCCTACTTGATATACGCCCACAACGGCTTTCGTCGTGATGTTGGCACCGACACTATCCACACCCAGCAACCACGTGGCACCACCGTCCGTACTCCGGTCAATAAGAAAACCTGTCGCGAATGGGCTATTATTCACCCATACCAATGTTGCGGAAGTTTCCGTAATTGATACCGTAAGACCGGATGGTGCATTGAATACAAAACTTGCAGGCACAATATTCGATGGTGCCGAAATATTGTTCACGGATTTAGCCCGCACCCTGAACGAATATGTGACGCCTACTTGATATACGCCCACAACGGCTTTCGTCGTGATGTTGGCACCGACACTATCCACACCCAGCAACCACGTGGCACCACCGTCCGTACTCCGGTCAATCAAAATTATTATTGGTGCATTTGGATAATCCGGATTTGATGATAGCGTTGTCCAATTCAGAGTGACATTGCTCTCTGTGGTAGTCGTTACCGTCAACGAAGTCGGAGCCGCTATCGTAACCGACGGATCGACCGGATTACTGTAATCACGATTCTTGCAAGTGATTGCGGTGATCATAATGAGCATCAGCGAAAGACATAGTATAGTATTTTTCATACGTATTGTTCGATATTAGTTGAGCGGCAGAACTTCACTGAACCTTAACCCACAAAATCTTCTTCCCTGCATAATCGGGAAGATGAATCATGCTACCTGTTGCCGTGTTGGTGTAATTCCCCTTGTCATAAAGCAGAATTGATTTAATGCCTTCTGCATCCAGTACGATCACATAAAGTCCGTCAAGCTTATCAAACTTATTTTTGTTCCCTGCCACAATGTCTCCGTATTTGCTAAGGCGGTCGATCTCGCTCTTAAAGAATGCAAGATCCGTGTGTCTCTCCATGAGGGGCTGAAGTGTTTTGGGTAGTGGTATAGCTCTTACAGTATCTATAACTTTTATTTTTTCACCCGGCAGTAGGACTTGAATTGTCATCTTCGGCGCAAAGGGTGCGCGCATGGAATCGGCTATTGCAAGGAGTGCGTCCTGCAGATCTGTTTCGCGGTATTGAATGGCAACAGGAAACAGTCGTTCCCGTTTGTCCGTAAAAAAAAATGTTGCTTGTGCTGACCCATTTTTGACTGTCTCTTCGTTGTCACCTCTGCCATCATAGAATGTGTATCGGAGGTTTTTCAATGGTCGGCCAGACCACATGACCGAATATTTCCACGTCGTATACTCGTCGTCAACCTTACGTGAAGGCGAGAACACAATATTGTCACACACGAGTTGCATCGCCCTCGGAATTCCAGCCGTTACTCCGCTCACTCCGCCGAATCTGAATGAATATGATATCGTATCGGGATACAATCCGGCCATCAGCCATGCCTTGTAGTAATTGTTTAGCATGCGCTGAAGATCGACAGCAGTAGTGCCATCTCCTTCGGCTTCAGCAGCGGTGAGATAATCAATGGTCTGGCGTCTACGCTGGTCAAAGATGGATTGCACAACGGAACGCGTGACTAATTTTGTAACACGATATACTCCCTGCTCGTGCTCGACCTTTTCCTGCACATCGCGTAACATGATTGAAGAATAGGAATACGTTGATTGAACGGCAGAATTTTGAAGAGTTGATCCATTTTCAGATTTGATCGTATGCAGCGATGAAGTGACAAGCACCTGAATTTGTTCGATGAGATTTGTGCGTGCACGTTCGCGGGCTACATCCAGCGATGCATCCTCGCCTCTGCCGACATAATATTTGTTGGTAACATCTTGATGGGGCTGGGCTACAGTAGAGGACAAGAAGAAAACAATGCAACACATCGATCGGATAAACATAACAGGGGCCCGGTGAGTGAGACACACATTTTTTTACACGTGATTACCCTTGAATTAGGCTTCCTCACCCCAATACCATCCATCGCACCCCTGATTCTATGAGTTCTGACACAAAAACTTAGCATAAACCGACTCGAAAATCAACATAATAATTATTTAGCCACCGAATATCATACGTTTGGAGCATAAAATATGA
>CAISDA010000031.1 GCA_903884005.1 uncultured Ignavibacteriota bacterium
AAAACGCGATTATCTTCAATGATAAGTACTCGGATCTTTTTCATTCTCGGAGCTCTTAGGTCACATATTTCCAATACTGACCCTAATTTAAAAATTTAATCTCAGTTTGTCAATTGAGGATTGGACAAAGTGTAGAATGGCTTGCAGCGAGGCGGGTCGTGAGCAATCATCGAGGATCAAGAGCTCGAATCGTTCTTTTGGGTGAAGGGTAATAGGATGCTAGGCCCAGGTTAGCGATGCAACGGATGGTGCTTGTTAATGCGAGAAACCCGGCTCAACAGTTGGATCTTTCACCCGAAACTTGAAAATCTCCACGAACATCAGGATTTTGAGATCCTCTGAAGCAGGCCTCACAATTTGAGATCCAGCCCGAGCATCAGAGCTCCGGTCACGCTGTGCGTGGCTTGACGCTCGGTAGAATAGAAATGAATAGGGGCAGCATGGTAGTAACTGACCATCACGTCCTTATTCTCAACATCATCAAAACCGTAATCGAATCGAAAGCGAGCGGAAAGGACCAATTGAGACGAAATGTTGTACGCTGCACCGATTGCCAGGACTCCGTTGATCGTGACGGTCTTGTACAGATCTTTCGGATTAACCGTACTGTTCGGATAATCGAGATCCTCATGATTCACTTCCTGAGCAACACCCTCGAGAACGTTGAACTGTGGTCCCGCCAACAGCGTAAAAAAGAGCGGCTTGGTGTTATCAGAAGTGATTGACACCATAACCGGCAGTTTGATATAGTTCAATTCAGCCAGAGCCACATAATCTCTCACGATCAGAGTATTGTTGAGGGATATCTGGGTGCTAACGACCGAGCTATACGTCGCTGCATCGGAAGGGCGGCCGGTGAAATACCCATTGAATGCCTGTCCTTCCCTTGAGAACAGGAGATCTGCCGCCAGACCGAAATGATGACTGATATTGTAGACAACTCCTGCGCCAAAAGAGAGATATCCGAAATGACTCGCCAATTTGAGTTCATCGCCCGCAGCATTGTCGTTCCTGTTTATCAAACCCGTGAATTCAGGATTGTACCGCAAGCCGATCTCAACCTGTTGCGCATGCAGGTTCAACGCACACACGAAAAGGAGCGCGACAATGGAGAGGCAAACGGTGCTTTTGTTTTTTGATTTTTTCATTTCGAATGTCCGTCCCGGTGTAGTGAAAGTGATCACCGCAATTGTTTTCCTGACAAAAGCATAACGAACTCATTCCCTCTATCTCACAAATTGCAGCTGTCTGTCAAAACGTAAAGCCCGCCTGTGCAACAAAGAGGAGGCGCCCTTTTCTTCCAATCGGCAAAAACGGGTCTATTTCCAGACCAAAGTTTATTTTTTTGGTGAAACCGATATTAACTATTCGTATCATCTCCGCCATATCCAGAAACATCGACAGGGCAAATCCGCCCCGACCGGTTCCAACATCCACCGGTGAATTCACGCCGAACATTCCTATCCCCCCGCTGACAGGGAATCGATTTCCTGATCCCGGATCAACATAATAGAACCGTACCATCGCGCTGGAGTTGCCGTATTCAACCGAGTCTTGGGCTCGCGTATCGAACAACACCTTGGGGACGGCGAGTGCAAACCCCACTTCGATGATTGAACCTTTCACCCGATAATATTGTGTCATGCTGTTGGAGCGATCCACTGCACCGATATTGATGGTGTAATCGGGTTCGATATGGATACCGAGAATAGCCCAATCAGGCAGTGAATCTACCGGCACCAGCACTTGTTCAAGTTCTTCCGGACGGATGTTGGCATACGGACCATAGGCGG
>CAISDA010000032.1 GCA_903884005.1 uncultured Ignavibacteriota bacterium
ACCACATCCGCGGGGTCGCGATACGAGATCTTATGCAGAACGCGTGCATCAAGGCTTTTGAGCAGATGCCCAACTTTCGAGGCGAATGTAAGTTCAGCACTTGGATTCACGATATAGCCCACTCTGTCACCGCCGACGCAATGAAGCACATAAAACGGAGTCGTGAAATCCCGATGTTGGAATGGAAGACCTATACGACTTTGGATGAGAGTCCCGCCAAAACAGCGTCGCTGGCTCGGAGCGATGCGGAAGCAGATGACGCAACCTCTGCCGGCCACTATCCGGTTATGAGTCAAGCCTTCCGCGAACGTGAAGAAAAGTTCATTGTGGGCGAAATAGACTTTGAAAACTTGTTGGAGCGGTTTAAACCGTCCGAAAAATATCTACTCGCTCTGCATTTGAAAGATAAGTGCTCGGCCGCAGAAATAGCCGTGGAGATGGGCTGGCTCAAAAAGGACGGGGCGCCAGATGTCCGCCGGGTCAATAACAAGGTGGCCCGATTAATTAAAGAGCTCCGAAAGATGGCTCAAAAATAGTGCTCTTTTTTGAACACTTTTAAGTGGTATCTTTTTTTTTATGCTAAATCATAGCTATCATTACTCTTCTGTGGTTTTCATGGTTATTTAAGGGCAAAATCCTCAGTTATTGTGAGAGGGACTAAATTAAGTGACCAAAAAAGAAAAAGAGTTAGCTATGGCCGCGGCAGGCTATCCGCGAAAAAGGCGTAAACCCCGCGCTATGATGGATTTGCTCACCATTATGGGGGTGGTAGAACCGCCTTTATCCGCGAAGAAGAAAAATAAATCAAGTAAAAGTTCAGTTTGAGTCGTCACAGTATTGAGAAGGGAGACATTCCCTTCCAAAGATTGTGGGGCCGACTTCACCCCATAATGCGCCGATTAAGTCGGGCAGACCTAATCTGGCAGCCGTTCACTCCTCGTGAACAATTGACCATAAGGTGCTTCTAGTTCTTAACCGGACTAGAAGCACCCCCTTTTTTTACGAATTAGGCAGTTTTGGGACTAAAAATTCAAGAGTAAGAGATGAACAGATATGACACCCGAACAGTTTCGGCACGATTTGCCGGCCCGAATGCGAGCATTGGGAATATCTGCGATTGCGCTGGGTAAATTAACAGGACTGAGCCGAACCCAAAGTTTTGAGGTGGCTAACGGTAATAGGACGCCTCACGCCAACAATATTGAGATTGTGGACCGCTTTCTCGCTAAATGTGAAGAACTGGCCCAAAAGGTTCATCCTATTCCCATCGATTGGAATCGGGTAGAAACGATTCGCGACATATTTACAAGCATCCGAATGGGGTATCTGGAAATTAAAATTGTGGACAGGGCGCCCCACCAAGAAATCGACCTGGGAGCATTGGCAGGCGAACCCAAAAAGATTGAAGAGATTGTTGCCCCCCTGAGTCACACTTTGGCGGGGCAACAGTAAATTAAGACGCCGGGGAAAGACCCGGAGGACGTAACATGAACACAGCAATACGGATGGTAACAGTTGAGCCAAGTACGATTTATCTTCCCGCGGTTGGAACGGTTGAAAATTTCGGAGCCGTTCTGGATTGGGCAAAGGAAATTTTGATTCGCGCCCAACGAGAAGATAGCGCATTTGACGGACAGGCGAATATCTTGGCGGGCGATAGTGAACCCCAAGTTTTGGAGAATATGAAAACGATTGAGCAGCAATTGGTCAGTGTCTTTGAGGAGCTAAACGGACGGGCTTTCTATCTAGACCAAAGAGACCTGCTAGATAATCCGACTCGCGAACGCTACGAAGCGTTTAGAGAGGTGTTCGGGGCCTTTTACGATCGGGTTCTAAAATACAAACGGGGATTGGAACGTCTTATGAATCTCAATTCATCGGAAGCGGTCTACGCCTAACAAATCAAAAGGAGAATCCCCGCTTTCGGGCGGGGATTTCACTAATGGATACAAAAAACGAAAAAGAGCAGTATGAATACCATTTGAGTTTCGCTCGGAACAATCCCACCGTTTTGCCCGAGGGGATGTCAGCGGAGCAATTCGCGGCACGAATGGCGTTCGCGGACCTTTGCGAATTTGGGGACATTCGCAATGCTGAACGACACGTAGAAGCAATCATGAAGCGGCATCACGCACAACAGATTTTGAAATAACAATATTTTATTGAAGGGGCCTCGAGAGGACGTGCCTCAGTCGCCGAATGGTCTATACACGAATTAAAACGGTAAAACCGAAGGGTCGTAAAAGGGTATGGTCAGGTCAGAGGAAGCGAAGAAATTGCAGTGGAAGCGGATTTGGAAGTTAAGGGATATCATCAATCTTCAACATCATGTTGAGGACCTGGAAAAGATAGGGCGTTATAAAGACGCGAAGTTGCAGACTGAAGTCGTGAAGCTGATGATTGGTGAAGTGGAAGGGATGGGCGGCTATGTCTAAAGTCTACTACAAATATTCAGATAGCGATGTGCCAAAACCGCACGAACGGCTATGTGAGATTCATCCCGATAAGCCTATTTGCCCTTCTAATTGGAAGAGAGGCTACCCAACGGGATGCAGCCAATGCCAGCGCGAATACGCACGATCGCCCAAGGCAAAGGAACGCAGAGCCGAAAAATGGGATAACACATTTATCCCTTGTCGTGGTCACGAAGACCGCAAATGTGGCCGTTCGCTCTATGTGGCTGTAGGACAGCGACTTTGTGCGACCTGTAGTTTGCCAGTCAAAGCAAGGCAGGAAAAAGCGATTCAGCAACTTAATGGCATC
>CAISDA010000033.1 GCA_903884005.1 uncultured Ignavibacteriota bacterium
AAGTGTCGGCAGAGGCCGCACCGATGCCATGAACGACATCGTATTTCTGTCGGTAGTATACAGCTTCTGGTTCGCGACGTTATCGTTCTGTTTCTGGAAATTGGTTTGTACCGCAAAATTGCCCGCGAACAGGTTCAGTCCGACCGCACCGATGATGACCTGCCGGTCATTGATCATCGACCCCATACCCAGCGATGTATAGCCCGGACCGACCAATGTATACCCGCCTTTTACATTGAACGTGCTGGCCGAATATGCCATCTCACTCGACACCGCAAAATCACCGCTTGACGTCGAACGAAGCAGGTAATATTGTCCCAGCTCCTTTGGGATATCACTGTTCTCAAGCGCTTTGCTGTAGAGATCTTTCGTGAACACGCTTATTGCCAGTTCATTCTTTATCTTCAATGCATGGTTAAAAAGATGAAGCCCCCAGTCAATGCTTCCGATCATGTTTTCCTGCGGCGTTACTCCTGAATAGTTGGTATCCACCCTTGCACCGGCTGCTGTAGAGACGGTTCCTATGTTCATAAAAATACCGCGAGACAGTGAGTTTTTATCGTCGTACACACGCAGAAAATTCAAGTGAAGATGCGAAGCGCTCTCATCGCCGATACCGAGCTTACCGCCGTAGATCGTCCGCTCATACATCGAGGTGCTTGCCTCTGCACCAACTGCTTCCTGCGTTTTACCCGAAAATGTTGTGAGCCGTAAAATACCGGGATACAATTCGACGCCGTACCCTTTTATATTGACATCCGTCAGGGTAAACTTCGATAACTGCAGCGAGAAATCACCATAGTATAACTTGCCCCAGCTCCATTCCGGAGAGAATCCGACCGTGTTCATGCTTTGCCGGGCACTATTGCCTTCGGTCGACAGCAGCAGATCCAGGTTAAATGTCACTTTATCGTAGAGACTGAGTGTCGGTCGGAAATACAATCTGCCAGATTTTTCGGGACGCTGGCTTGGCCGTCCCGATACGGTATAATACTCGAGTGAAGAACCGAACTCGCCGGTCACTTTAACATTTTCCGTGAGTGATTTTTTCAGAGAAAAGCCCGTAGACGTATCCGGCTGAGCATCAGCGCCGGCTCCGCCGGGAACCTGCGCAACACCGGAACCGCACATTACAACGGACAGGAATACTATCGTTAAGAAGATCCTTTTCATGTGTTATTCCTCCTTAACGATAACTTCAGTATATTCACTCCAGTCTCCTTCTGTGCCGGAGTTGTTAACGGGACGTACTTTATAAAAATACTGAGTTTCTCCGCCTGCATCGGTATACGAAGTTGTTTTCAGGATATCCTTGTTCAACCGTGTAAAATTTCCGTTCGGCAGTGTCGATCGGTATACATTGTATCCGGCAATATCAGGTTCCTGAACAGCCACCCATGTCAGCTTCACGCCGTTCATCTTTTGCAGCACTGCTGTAACACGCGGAACCGCTGCCGGCACAAACATGCTTTTCACCATAACCGTATTACTCACAGCCTTCGCGCTTTTGTTCCCTGAACTGTCAATTGCCTCTGCGCTATATTCATAGGACTGAAGCATTTTTGCAGTGCTGTCTGTGAATGTATACGGGAGCGTGCGGGCGGCTGCAATAAGTTCTTCCTTGCCGCCGGATAGATTTCTCCGGTATACATTCAGCTTTGCAAGATCAGAGACCATGGTCATGCCCACTCTGATGGCAACGGTTTTGTTCGGCTGCAGTTTTGCCGAGACCGGGGTTGGCGCAGACGGCGGTTCATGATCGATATTTTTTATCTGCATCGTATCACTTTGCGCCCCTTCTATTTCAACAAGATCGGTAGCGCTCACCGCATAATAGTACCGCTTTCCGGGCGCCAGTGCTTTTCCGGCATAACCGCTGTCGACAAATGAGACGGCCGTGGTTTTTCCAATCCGCGCCAGAACCTCCCTGCTTTCACCGCGGTAGACATTATAATGGTGCACATCCGTAGAGCGCGACGCTTTCCATTCCAGTTTCACGAGATCGTTCACGAAGGAATGCTTGAGACCGGCAGGCGGCGCAGGCGGAACCGTGTCGATCAATTCTGCCGCTGCCAGACTGCTGTTTTTGCTCAATTTACCGTTTTCACCGACCGCAGCGACAAAATAGATGTACCGCACGCCGCTCTTTATCAGCGAGTCGGAATAATACGGCCGCTCTGTTTTCAGCAGTGTCTTGTTTAATTTAATCGAATCGGCTTTGGCAGTTTCTTTCCGGAACACATGATATCCAACGACCGACGGTTCCGTGGCTCTGTCCCAGACCAGTACTATCTTGCGTTCAAATGCCGTTGCCTTCAATCCGCCGGGAGCCTGTGGAATGTCTTCTGAGATCAGTTTTACTGTCACCGTTTTCGAGGGCTTGCTTTCAACACCAAGCGGATCTGCCGCGGTGATGTAATATGCTGCTTCCTTCTTCTCCCCCTTCACTAATTCGGTGAACATTCCCGGCGAAGCGTCGTTGCGGAGAAGTATGTTCGCATTTATTTTTACGAACACACCCTTCTCATTTTTTTTGTACACATAATATTTAATGGCAATATTGTTCCGGTCGTCATCCCATTTCGGATACTCCCATTCCAACGTGAGCAATGAACCGGACACTTTCGATTTCAGGTTCATGGGCGGCGCAGGCAGAACCGTAACGATCTTCACTGTTTTCAGGAACTCTCCTGCCGGCTTATCCTGATTGTCGTAATACACAAATTTGTACTGGTATTCCGCTCCCGCCTTCACGGTGCTGTCTATGAACATGCGCCCGGCGGCCACGGCCGCGCGCGGGAACATCAGCGTGGTCAGCGACGCATTCAACGAATTACCGTTGATCTTCCTCATCAGCATGTTATCATCCTCCGAGTCGAGGTATTTCATCAGCGCTTCGCGTTCCCCGCCCAGTATGGCGATCAGCGCATCAACATCGTCGATTTGCTTCAGAGGATTGTTTTTGTTCAACAACGCATACTCCTCCTGGGAACCCGCGGGCCGCCGGTAGACGAAGACGTACTGGTCAAAGTCCGGAGCGACGGTCAGATAGAGCGCGCTCCTGCGGCCGTCGAACGAATGCAATACGTCATACTGCTGTCCGAAAGCAAGAGCGGGAGCAACAATAAAAAACAGTATTATCAATTTTTTTACCATATGAACTCCTTCATTGCTTCAGGGCTTTCATTGCCGTTATTGTCTTTGACTTTAACATAGATCCGCCATATTTCATTCTGGCTCTGATATGTTGAACCTGATGCCGTTACCGCTCTCGCAGGCATCATATTCGCAGTCAGGGCGCCGGTTATTACATTGACCGATGTCGTGGAATTATTTCCGCCTTGCCCGGATGCAAGCGTCATGAAATTTTTGGATGCGCCGCTCAGGGGCGCTTCAGGACTTACCCAGTTTCCATTTTTAAACACTTCCGTTCGGACATAATACAATCGTTGTCCCGATACGACCCTCTGCGGCGCAAATGAAACACTCGGCGTAAATTTTTGAATTCCGCCAATCGTCTGCTTGATAAAATCGACACTCACGTTCTCCATGACCGGCGGTTTTGCCGGCATCGTTAATGGACCGACGACCTTGACTAAATTGTTTCCGATAAAATTGCTTGATACAGTCTGGATTCCAATATAAAATTTAGTCCCGGGTGTCAGCCAACTTTCCGTGCCGGTAAAGAAATCCGGTCCAAGCCTCAGAATTCTGTCTGCAGGAATTTTAGGCAACTCCTTCATTTGCGCTAAATACAACGCTTCAGTCATAATACAATACTGGTATTTTTGAATTCCGGCAGAATGGTTTCCCATCCTATTAAAAAACAGATTGATGTTTCCATTGGGGAACGATCCCTGATACCCCGGGGGAACACCTTTAAACCAGTAGACATCCGGATTATTCGGTTGCCACGCTTCAGGGCTGTTACGATCTAACTCATCTCTGCCGAAAACAAAATAGTCACGCGAGGTTGCAATCGGCGAAATCTGTCCGCCCGTGTTTTTATATCCAATTTCAAGTTTGAAACTGTCGACAGCAGCATATTCTGGCGGTATGATAGCAATCTTTCCCAATTTCGTGTACGTGCCGGGTGAATAATCTAAATTATCTTTTATCCAACCAGTAGAGATCGGAACATCTTCGGGCATACGGTAAATTTTATAATAGTATTCGCTCAAACGATTGATTTCGGACTTAAATCCAAAGTAGATCTTTCGTGCACTATAGTCAGCTTCCGGCACCGGTAAAGGAAGACCAATAGTGTCGGCACCAATGTCCAACCGTGACGTTCCTATCCAGGATATTGATGTAGGTGAAGTGTATTTCTTAAAAACGATCGGTGCCGGTGTTGTTGTGTCGACGACGACTTCAATATATCTATTTTTATAAGACGTTAGCCCGGCACCATTGATGCACCGGAATGCAATGATATAGCGCTCATAATTTGCATAATACGGCAAATCCCAGGATGTATAACGTATATATGAAGAATTATGGTGAAGTTTAAGGCCCTGAATCACAAATTCCTGCACTGCGCCGACATTGGTCCAGTCCCTGACGACTGCGATGGTATCCTGAAGTCTTCGTAAAAGAATTTGATACTCATAGGAATTGATCCCCGATTCGGTGTCAAAACCGTTAATTTTAACCTTAATCTGTTCAGTTATTGGCGTGGTATACGATTGTATATATGATACATCCGTAAATCCATTTGGATTACCACTCGATTTGAATTCATCCGTATAAATTGAAACTGTTTTTATCGGTACGAGGTCAGGACACGTTGCCTCTGACATATACGGTTTTGAATCGTCAGGAGGAACCGAGGTAGTCACTGGCTGCGGAACTGCAGCATAGTTTTGATCCGTAAATCCGATCCGCGCAAGAAAGGGACCGATTTTTTTACTGATCGTGTATCCCGATCCCGACCGGGCCCTGATGTTATATGTAATGTAGCTGGCATCTTCGCCTCCGCGAGCCATAAAATAATCCGGAGTCCATGACGTTGTTTTTCCGAGTGATTTGAATTCGCCCGGCATATTATTGACGACTTGCTGAACCGAGTATTCAGCGATTCCGTCGGGATGAGTTGCCGCCCAGTTCACACTGACTTCAGTATACGACTTGTTATTCGTATAACTCGAGGCAGCGGTTGTAAATTGCGGCGCCGTGTTGCTTGCAATCAGATTATCCCGTTTTGTCTTTAATACGGCAAGCGTTGGAGCAATGGTCTTAAAGTCAACGGTCTTGTCTGTTGCTGCGGCGGCAGGCTTATCTTTCCAATAAATAAACCGCTCCGTTACCTCAAACAGGTTTTCAGACATTTTTCTTCGTTTTGCATAGACAGCATCGATCATCTTCGTATAGGCAATTTCCATTTCATTGATTTTTCCCATTTTATTTTCGTATTCAGCTCCAAGGCCGGAGAGCATTGCTATTCTGTTTGCAACCAGATCAGTAAACGCTTTGCTTGGAATAGTTTTATATAAGTTCACCGCCTGATCGGTATTTTCCCGGCGCTTTGTTGAATCCTGCCATGCCCCCCAAATGCCCTCGAACTGTGCGTAGTCCCAGGGCTGGTCAAAACCGCCGCTGAGCGTTCGGATGCGGGACCATCGTTTATACAAACGGTCTTTGGTTATTCCGTCATTCTGATATTGGCTGGCGATAGTAGCCTTAAACTGGATCCAGTTATTTGCTCCATCTGCAAGATAGTCGTTCTGGAAACCCTTGATCGTCACAAAATCGTTAAAATTGTACAAAGCCAGTTTTTTGCAATAGTTATTAACCTTTGCCTCGAGTCCGACGTACTTGGCAGGCACCTGCAAGTACACACTGTTGGCAGGTTTAAACACCTCGTCAAACTTCGCAATCGACGTTTCAATCTTCTCGATATTTCGCTTGAGCATGTCATGAAAGCCTTCGGCATTGCTCATAAAACTGCTCACTGCAACAGTATTACTGATCACCGTGGCAGTAGTGAGATTGAACGTCGGATCGCCGGCCTGCGGCTCAACATTCCGCGCTGTCGGATAGGTGAACGATGCACTCTCTACCGGGTCGACAACACCGCCGGGCCGAACAGCAGCGGGGACCTCGACACTCAGAGTATAGTCTCCAAGTGAATTTGAAATATTCGATACCGACGATTTATAATCGGCTATGGCTGTATTCAGTTCATTCAACAGAGTGGGAATCTCGGTGCGATTGGTTTCACGATCTGAATCGAGAATGGTTTTCTGCAGCTTATTCAGGTAATCGTAAATCGGTCCCGACGTGCCGCCGGCTTCAGAAGAAGTATATTTGCCGATACTGTCTTTTTCGGCCTGGGTAATTTTGTTGTCGGCAGTTAAACTTCTCGCCCTCAGCATTTTTTTCACGAGCTCTTTGCTTGCGGCATTAATGACCTCGGGAGTGATGCCGAGAGTGGGGATCGGTTTATTGTTCACCATGTCACTTTTTGCGTCAGCAACGGCTTTCAACATATCATTGCTGATATTTTCGGCCTGCGCGATGAGCGACTGCACCGCGTTGTCTTTGCCAAACCCCGCGCGTATGCCGTCGCTTTTTATCCGCATCCAGACATCGCCATCCCAACTGATAAACAAGAGCGACACGCGAAGCGATGCCCCGCCCGCCAGTGCGAATTCCGGAGCTCCGATGAGCACGCCTTTTATTTCACCCCGCGCGCTTGCGACTCCGCCCAACACCGAGGCATCAAGCGTTAGTCTGAAATACGCGCCCCACGATACATCGGGTTTATACCATGCCTTCAGGTTTACACCGCTATTGACACTGATGATCCAGACATCGAACCCGTTGTTATAATTGACTGAACAGTAAAAGCCTTTGCTTCCTGCATAAAAATCTCCGTCCCCCTTAAGGATTCCCGACATAACGGTAAAGTTTGCAGTTCCGACAACTCCCCAGTTTTTTACACCGTAAAAAAAGAATTGCATCGTTGAATTTGCCTGAATCACATATCTGAGGTTGAGTGTCGCATTCAGCGTGCCCTCAACATATGTCTGCATAAATCCAACTTCGACACTCAGGAGTCCATACATTTCTTCGGGCCGGTCAAGCAGTTCGACTTTTCCGTCCAGAATAAGCTTGTTGTTTGCTGCTGTTATCAGCACCGAACCGTCGATGATGCCTGATTTGCCAATTGCCGCCCTGCCGTAAATGAAAATAGAAAACATCGGATTTGCCGTGATAGGCGCGCCGGTGATTTTGGCCCTGATCGCTGCCGTGTACTGATCGGAAAAGCCGCACAGATCGCGTATAGTATTAATATCTCCATCGGTCGGATTCCAGAAAAAGCCGCCTCCAATTCCAGAGATTTCAACAGGCCCGATCTGCAGATTCAAACCCTCTGCCGCCGCAAGGAATATCCCCGCCGAAAACTTTCCATTCCACTTGGCAAGTTTTCCTGATGCAACAAAAGTATTGGGTCCGACATTACAGAGTCCGGAAAGAAGAAGCATGTAGTCTGAACCGGTACCGGTAAGCATTGCAATATTAAGTTTGAATTCAAACTTGTCTTTTTTCTTAAAATTAAGGTTCTGCACGATGAAGTTTACATCACCATCCGAGCCGTTCAGATTCCTTTTCCTGTACACAAGGAATGAATCGACACCGCCGTCGGCAAATTGCCCCAGTTGCACAGTCCCTCCGAATTTCAGGAAGAAATTCACCGGCACGGCAAGAGTGACTACTTTACCTTTATCGGGTCCCGTAGTGATTTTTGTGCCGTTCGGATCCGGCACATACACCGTCGAAGGCGACGTGCTCGCACCAAAGCTCGTGATCTCAACCGTCAGCAGCGGTGCAATCATCACCGAGCCGCCGGTGATGCTTGTCGAGAATTTATTCACCTGATTTGCGGAGGTGACTTCGAGGCCGCTGAATGTGAGTGAACCGGTGAAGACATTGCCCATGGAAATTTTTACCGAACCGCCCAGATTCAGTTTAAAGCCACCGTTTGCCAGGGAGTCAAAAGAAATATTCTCGCCGTCAAGATCATACTTCAGATTTTTATATTCAAAATCGCACGGGGTCGATACTTTCAGTTCTTCCACCCAGGAGTTGCTGTTATTGAGTGCAATTGAAAGTCCCGGCTCTATGGTCCCGCCGGACTTGGTGCCAAAGCGGATGTTTTTCTGTGTCAACACTCCGTCAACATAAAACACTGACACTACCTGAATCTCAGAACTGCTGAAGTCCGAATAATCGACGTTCAGGCTGACGTTTTGCACAGCGTACTTGCCGGCCCAGAACGGAGCTTCCTTCGCACCAGTGCCGCCCAAGCCCGGCGCCACGTCCAACACGGTAAAACGGGCAGTGCCGGTATTCGTGCGGTTAGATCGTGTATCGAAGGTATAGTTCACTTTATTTTGGTCAGCGGGGGCCGGCAGAAGTATTTGCCCTGAAGCGCGTAATGAATACACGTTTGTCGCCGAAACAAGCGAGAGGCCGGAAAGCCACATCCTGTTATCGAGTAACGTCACCGGAGCTGTTGCCGGTATCAGGTTGCCCGTGCCTCCAATTGTCATTGCACCGGTGGAAGAAAGAGTAAACCCGTTCATCGCCATGGTCTTTCCGAGAAACGAGATCGTCCCCGAAAGCGCGGCGGTAAACACATCATTGGCGTATGTAAAGAGTGCCGCCGAGGTTGATCCGCTGTTTTTTAATCTAAATTCCGCGGCGAACATGGTGAAGGTTTGCTCGTCCGCCGGTGCTGTGATGTTCAGCGGATCGACGGTGACTCCCGATTTGTTCATGCGAAGATTTTTCACTGTCGCCGAAAAGCCCGACGCGATATCCGGCGCCGTCAGTCTCCCGTTCAACACCAGCGCGAAATCATTGTCTGTAAACGTCAAACTCGTTGCCGCCATGTTTTGTATGGACAATGGGGCAAGCGTGAATTTTCCAATCTTCAATCCATCGGTCGTGCCGGAAATACAGTTGAACACAAATTGATTGTTTGAGTAATTGGCGGTAAAGTGCACCGACGAGGTATCGCTTGTTCCTGACTTGAAAAATTTTGAATTGATGTCGCCGCTGAGTTTGTACGAGGGATTATCGCCCAATGTATATTCGGCTGCCTGCAATTTGAATGTCGCCATCGTGCCGACAGTTGCTATTTTTTTGTAGCCTGCCGATGGGGAAAATGTTTCTGAATAACTGCCGTTGTTCACAAATCCGCTTAACTTACCGTTGCTGAATGTCATGTTTTTCAGCTCGACCTGAAGTCCGGAAAGCACCTGCGGCAAGGCAGTGAGACCGTCCGCCGAAAAAGCGTATCCCGTTTGGCCGGATGCATATTGCAGTTTCGTTATTTTCAGAGGTATGCCGCTTGTGCTCAGATCGAGCAAGGGCGCCAGATTGGCGGCCGACTGCATGCTCACGGTTCCCGATACCACGGCCCACGTTGCAGTGTTGACGACAATATCCAGTGCCGAGAGTGCGAACTCGGGCGCGGCTGCTTTGGTATACTTCAATCCCGGTACCACGAGCTTCACCGTTTGTCCGTCAATATTTCTGATCCGCAATCCGTTCGACACCTGATCGGTCCTGACATATTTGGTATCGCCGGTCCGCAACTTCAGGTATGCTGTCGTTGCCGGTCCAAGATTCAAATTCTCGGGCAGGCTGAACTGCGTCATGTTGGTCAGATTCAGTCCGCTGTTGTTGATGAATCCCGCCTTTATTGCTCCCTTGTAAAACGAAAGACTGCCGCGTGTGACGGCAAACGTTGCAGCCTGAATTTCGGGATTCTCTTCGAAGGCGAGCCTGAAGTACGGGTATGATTCGTCGTTGTACCTGAGCGACACGGTTTTTTCGCCGGTCAGCAAAATTTTATCGGTCACAGTCAGATTTGCCGGCATCTTCATGAGAACCGACGGTGATTGGCTCAGCGTGAACCCGGTGTCCACCATCGCCCACGTTAAACCGCCGCTCTGCGTATAGACATGAAATGAGAACTCTTTTTGTATCGTGAAGGAACCGCTGAGATACGACAGATCGGATTTGCTTAACAGATACGTACTGTACGTCACCGCGCTCGTCGTGGAACCGATCTCAACGGTGCCGTTTGCCGTAAAGCCCAATCCCGATTTATTCAATGTAATAGCGGGGGCGGTGAACTTCAGCACCGGAGCCTGTACCGGCAGCCCGATCGTCGGGGACGATTCAAACCTGATGGCTCCGTCTGCAATCGTCTGAGCGACGACGTCAATTTTCACTGCGGAACCAGATCCTGCCGCATTGCCCTTTATCACACCGCGTGTCAATGTGGCCGCCATATCAGAAAGCAGATACACCGACTGCACACCAGTGCCTGCGTCGAACTGCACACGCTTCCCTGGCTTTGTGCGCAGTTCGGCAACGCCATAGCGCAGCGTGTCCGCTGACGCTGACGCGCCGTCTGCGATACCGGTGATCAATCCGGTGGAGCCGATCGTGACATTATTCGTGGGCGTTAAAGCGATCCTGCCGCTGCCCTGCGATGTTTTCAAACTATCGGGCAGCTGCACCCGGCCTTCAACACGCACAGACATCGTCTGTGTGTTATTGGAAGTGCCCAGCAAGGCGCTGAGCTCGTCAACAATGAATCCGCCGTTATTTGCTCCGAATGGAATTTTTCGTCCGTTGACAAATTCAAGGCTGTCTGATTTTCCGCTCAGCGTTGTACCGCTGAATCCTGCATTCTGCATGTATAACTTCGCAGTGCGCAGGTCATTATGCAGTCCGGCAGGAAAATCAGGAAACGAAACGGTCAGGTCAAATGAAAAGCCGAGCGACGATAAATTAGTTGCGGCCGAAAGCATCGTGCTCAGTGTTTTACCGGCAGACCGGAGCGTACGGACTTTAACACCGAATCCGTTTAAGACATACTGCTGCGATGTGTTTTCAAGATTATTGAGCTGCTGCGCCGGGAACGCAATTCCCTGTTTGTTCAAAATAATATTGGTCAACGGCTGCGGTACGCCGAAAGAGAATCCCTGAAGATCGAACAACGGTTTTGCATCGAGTTGTATTTCGAACGTCCAGCCCCCCGCAGCCGTATAATTGATCGTGCGGAGACGGAACGCATTCAGTTCAAGTTTCGCTTTGCCCAAGTCCAGTTTTGACGCGGCACTAAAATTGTCCGCCCCGAATTCCGACACTTCAAGCGAAGACCCGGTCGCACGCAGCACTGTTCGCGCTCCCTTGAATGCATTATCCGTCATCTTTAACCGAACGGAGCCGGCAAGAGAAAGCTCGTACTGCGGTATCGATGCGTTCAGGAGCGGAATGTTCAACGTGCCCTTGACGGTGTCGATTCCCAGCATGATCTTACCGGCATCATCCCCGCCTTTCAGGCTGATCGATGTACGCGGAGTGATATTGATGTCGCCGCTCAGCGTTCCGCTTCCGTCAATTTTATATGCGGCGCTCGTAAGGCTCTGCCCGAATAATTTTACCGGACCGTTCAACAACAGTTCATACAGGTTCGACGGACTCTTCGCGTATGAAAACGACGAAAACTGTACCGGGATGCCCTTAGCGCTTACATCGAAGGAAGCTGCATTTGCATCGACAGTGCCTGTTATGGTTCCATCGACAACTGAATAATTATTTTTATCGACCAGCACATTCAGCATTACCGGTATTTTGGGCTCCTGACCTGTGCCGACACCGAGAGCCGGGAAAAGCACATCCACCTTCTGCCCGAATTTAGACGTTATCCGGATATTGTTTCCTTCCGAAGCATAGTCGACCAGATACCCGGTCTGGTCTTTTACTTTGATGTATGCGACTGCGGTATTGGGCATGCCGATTTTTTCAGGCAGCGCCGGAAGCGCCGACTCGGTCACCGTGAAGCCCTGTGGTGTCAGGCTTGCCGTAATAATATTGTTGATGAGGAAATCATCTCTTCCCGAGAGCATGGCAAACGGAGTACCCCCGCCTTTAAATTGATTGAACGCGGCATCCAGGCGATATGTAATTCCCTTGTATGTAAGGTATGCCGTATCCGCTCCGCTTGCGACTCCCAGCCCTGCGGCTGAATACTCGGCATTGCCCGGCACATTAACGGTAATGCCGTTTCCACTGGGGAACACCGAGGACCTTCCCCCGAATGTATAGGAAGGGGCAGTGTTGCCGGAGGCGAGACTGACTTTGACGGCAAAGCCCTTATCAAAAATTATTTTCCCCGAACTCAGCTTTGCGTTTGCATAGCCGAATACCGCCTGATCGGCAGTTACCGCAGTGGTGCCGTCGGCTCCGATCTGCGCGTTGTGCCTGCCGTTGATTGTGATACCTTCTTTAGCGACAGTCAGAGCGTTTGCCGTGAGCTGAAAGATCTGATTTTGCGCGGGAATATTTATCGATACTTTTTCGTTCAGCACTCCGCTGAATTCATCCCAGGTTCTGGTGACGGCATTATAGGCAAACGTGATATCGGCGTTTTGCTGCGAACCGGTCAGTTCCGAAAGATTAATTTTTCCGCCGCCGGTCAATTTTATTACTTGACCGGTATTATCCTGCGATAGGTTCACCGTATATTTCGAAACCGTGACAGTGAAGATTCCGTTTTTAAGACTATTGGCGGGAACGATATCCGGCACTGTTCCCGTTATTTTGCCTGTGCCGCTCATCGAAAATTCGATTCCCGATGCATTCAGCAGCAGTTCTTTTGTTCCTCCCAACGTTCCCGCGCTCAGTATAAGATTGCCTTTCACACGCAGGCTGGGTGTGAATTGATACACACCGTTTTGCAGCACACCTGTGATACCTCCCCGCAATTCTGAAAGGGTGAATCTGCAGTCCGAAGGCAGGGCAATATATTCCGCCTCAGAGGTGCGGACCGGCACATCGACCGTCAATCCGGTCGCATTCAAGACCGCCGACAGCGGCAGATTCATATCGAACAGCGACTGACTCGAACCAACGGGCAGCTGCGGAAGCCGCAGGTTGACATCCAGCTTCATTGTCTGAGCCGGCGTGCCTCCGTTCCACACGTACGAACTGCATGTACAGCTGTTGAATAACAGCTGTACGCCGCTTGCCAAAATACTATTGCCCCCCGCTGTTTCGGTCAGCAGCGGCTGGGCCGTCACTGCCGGAAAGGCAACGCCTTTTTTCGTATATGCGATTCCGTCGAAATTGCCGGTGTATAATCCTAACCCAGGAAATTTGTATGTGATCCCAAGAACCGATTTAAAATCCAGCCCTTCTTCCGTATAGAGAACAGAATCGAGTGAAAATGAATTGACGGAAACGGTGAGCGAACTGCCGAATTTGATGGGATTGCCGGCTATTGCGGTTCCCTCTGTAACAAACGGCGCTATTCCTGTCACGAGCAATCCGCTGGCGGCCTGGTTTGCCGATGAATACTGAAGAGATGCCGTCAAACCGGCGGACCCTGCGAACTGTTCGCTAAAGATCCCGGACACTCGCAGAGCAAATTTTGTATTCGAGAGCGCCGCACGTATCGATGCTTCACCGGTGGAAGGGTTATAGGTGAAAGAACCGTCAGCGCCGGACACCTTCAACGTGTATTTTCCTTTTTCCGCCGGCAGCGCATCAACGTCGATTGCGGATGTTGATTGTATGTTTCCCGAAATAATTCCTGCTTCATTAAACGTGAGATTATCGAGGGAATTCAGAATATTGTTTTTAAACGCGGTGACATCCGCGGTCATTTTCACAACCGCTCCGGGGTACGTCAGCTTCAGCGACTTAACGTCAACTTTGATCGCGGTGCTGCCAAAACTGTATAGAGGATCGGATGATGAGGCATTGTACTGCAGATTTGCGGTCAGCACGCCGCCCGATTTAATGGGGATAATGTCCTGCTGTGAAAGCTGCGTTGCTCTGTTGGGGAAAGTCATGGTGCCGCGCAGGAATAAATTTTGATCGGGAGTAAATTCAACGGCCGATGCAGAAAAATATTTGCCGGTCAGCGTCTGCGAAATCGCGCCCGCGGCCAGGGTCGCGACAACACGACCCGACACAAAGCGGAACGGGTTATACTTGTTTTTCTGGAAGGTAAGGTTTTCAACATTTGCCGGTATTTCCTGTGTTTGTCCGTCCGATAATTTAAGCTTGAGCGTGGTCGTTCCGTTCAGGACATAATTATTGTCGCTGCTCGTTAAAGTGAGCGAGGAAAAATCGGTGAACCACCCTGCATTGCGTTCAAGATCAACCGAGGTGAACGGCATGTGAAAGCCGGGCGATCCGGGACTATTATAGGTGAACGTCCAGAACTCGCTGTTGCCGTCATTGGAGGTTAAGGGATTTCCGTCGTCGCCCACGACCCGTATCCGCCAGACATACTCCACGCCGTTTTCCAGCGGCAGGGCGCTTAACGGATACACATAGGAATTGCCCGTCGTGATATCAGCCTCATGAAAGACAGGGTTCACACTCATTGCCTGAGTAATGCTCTGTCCCTGGAACCGTTTCACGATGCGTAAATTGTATTTCGCGGATATAGTCGGCGGAAGGGTGACGGGAGTCCAGCTAAAAATGGGGCTTAACCGTTCTTCGGTGATGCTGTTCTGCGGATCGATGAGCGAGGCGACATCCGGATAGACGATATCAAAATTTCCGTTTGCTTGTGCGAGTACGGTTCCATCATCGGATAGAATAAAGACACTTTCTTCATACTGTCCTTCAGGGAAGCGGTTTGTTCTGAGTATCTGCTGAAGCGTCGTGTTATCGTATAACGCATCGCCCCACGAAAGAAAGTCGCTGGCAAAAAAGGTCTTGCTGCCCGGTCCGGCTTCAAAAGTCTGCAGAGGACTGGTCAACTTCGCCAGCTGCTTGTTACCGCTGTTTTTTAGAATAACTCTTGCTTTATAGTTGGTGCGGGGTGTGCCTGTATAATTCACCGTTAGATACAAAGAGGACGAATTATTCTGCCAGACCGAGTAGAAAGACGTCGGGTAGGGTTCTACCACAAGCTGAACATTCCATGGTGAGGTCTGCGCAAAAACATTCGCACAAAACAAAATGGTCAAAAGAACCCATGTTCTTTTCATAACCGCTCTCTTTTAATTATTATATCGGGAATTTATTTTAAAAATTTATCATACGTATTTTTGAACGCGTTGATGATCAGGATACATGAGCTGCTTTCATTTATTTCTCTATATAAGATAATTTTGTATGATTTCAACGTAGGGCATAGGATTGCACATAAAGATGAGTGAGGCAATAGCAGAAACACACGGAGGGGGGAATAATCGTATAAGGTAAAATAGATGCTCTCGGTGCAACATCCAATTCCATGTACATAACCGTCCGTACTACCAATAGGAGTGTCCTGGAAAACAAACTATGGGTATATCGATAGTACCAAAACAACGATATTTCCATTGTTACTAAGTAGCGGCTCTCTCTTTCTGCCTTTCCTGCAGAAAATTAGTGTGCTCGTATTGGGGAGCCGAACCTCATCTATAATTGAATTACCGTATTTTATGACAATTTCGATTCTATATTGACAAATAATTTAAATAAATAGTTCCCCGATTTTCCGTATTTTTAAAATAATATGGGTTAAAGCAGCAATAAAATATAAGTTTAACATGCTAAATTTGGCCAACAATACAGGCGTTAAATACCGAAATTGTGATAATGATCGAACGGTAAATAGAAATGGAAATTTGCAGAGCGGGAATAGCAATGGAGTGAGCGCGGTCGCATATTGACGAATGTGCGAAAAATGGTGCAGGGTACATCATTCCGGACCGATTGACTGAGCGATCCGTAAAAAAAAAGCAACCCTCGAATTATCTCAAGGGCTGCTCCTGGAAGTTCCGCGTTATTATAATGAAAAATACCGTTTAGCATTGTTGTAGCAAATATCCTGCACCATGCCGCCGACGAGGTCCATGTCGTTCGGGATCAAGCCTTTTTCCATCTCTCCGCCGAGTATGTTGCAGAGAAGCCGCCTGAAATATTCGTGGCGGGGATACGACAGGAAGCTCCGCGAATCTGTGAGCATGCCCACAAACTGGCTCAGCACTCCATTGTTCGACAACGCTTCGATCTGCTTCGTTATGCCGTCCTTCTGATCGAGAAACCACCACGCCGCGCCGTATTGGATCTTGCCCGCAACGCTGCCGTCCTGGAAGCTGCCGATCATGGTCGCCATCAATTCGTTGTCGCGCGGATTGAGATTATAGAGGATCGTCTTCGGCAGCCTGTCGTCTGTATCGAGACGGTCCAGGAATTTTGCAAGAGGACGAGCGACCTCAAAGTCGCCGATCGTGTCGAATCCGGTGTCGGGCCCGAGCACGCGCAGCATGCGCGAATTATTGTTGCGCTGCGCGCCAAGGTGCAGCTGGAACACCCACCCTTTTTCGTGGTCCATCACTCCGAGTTCATAGAGCACCGCCGATTTAAATTTCAGGATGTCGAGCGGAGCGAGCGCTCCGCCGGCGAGCACCTTCTCGAAAATGCCTGCTATCTCTGCTGCCGTGTAGTCTTCGGCGTAGGCCGTTTCCAGCCCGTGATCGGACAGCCGGCATCCGTGATCGTGAAAATACTGATGGCGCCGACGCAGCGCATCCATAAACGACGCGTAATGTGTGATGTCGACATCCGCAGCCGCGGCAAGCTGTTTCATCCATGCAAGAAATACCGGGCCGTTTTCGACAGCCATAGACTTGTCGGGACGGAACGCCGGTTTCATTGTCGTCGCACCGTTCGTCGCATGGGCGTATTGTTCGTGATATTCCAGCGAATCGATCGGGTCGTCGGTCGTACAGACAGCTTCGACGTGCATTTGTTTCATCAGTCCCTGCGTGGTGAACTCGGGACGGGAAAATTGTTCGGACGTCTCTTCCCAAATGCCTTTCGCGGTCGCCGGACTCAGAAGACGATCCGCAATGCCGAACGGACGTTTCAATTCCAGATGCGTCCAATGATAGAGCGGATTGCGAAGCGTTTTGGGGACCGTGCCCGCCCATGCTTCAAATTTTTCCCAGTCGGTCGAATCACCGGTGATGAGGCGTTCGTGCACGCCGCACGCCCTCATCGCGCGCCATTTGTAATGGTCGCCGTAGAGCCATGCCTGGGTGATGTTTTCGAACTGCTTGTTCTCCGCTACCTCTTTCGGCGAAAGATGGCAGTGATAATCGATGATGGGCAGCGGCTCCGCGTACGTATGGTACAGGGTCGATGCTGTTTTCGAATCGAGCAAAAAATCTTCGGTGATGAATGTGGTTTTCATTTCATGTGCTTTCTATGCGTGCCGTCACGGCTTACGCGGTCACTGCCTGTATGGCGGCGACCATGCCGTGTTCGAGAATGGTTATGAGATGTCCAGTGATAGCGTCCGTCAAGCCCGGCACGTCGTTCAGGTCCCGGTCCCAGAATGCCGTGTTGCCCAGAACCTTTCCGGCGAGTGCTCCCGCGTTCGAGGCATACAAGACATCCTGCGATGCAAAAAATTCGATGACCTCGTCGTCGTCCTTGATCGTGTAGACTGCGCGGTTGCGCACGCCGATGAATGCGCCGTGCGAATCGCGCGCGCCGTCGTAATATTTGATGAGTGCGGCCAGGGAGAATGTCATCGCGACCGGCAGCGTGCCTGTCCGGCGGAACGATTCGAGCAGAGACGGCAGCACGCGTACTTTGAATTTCGATACCGAGTTCAGCGTGATGCTCGAGAGATAATGTTTGATGAACGGATTCTTGAACCGCTCGATGATCGCCTCGGCGAATTCGCGTTTCTGCTGCAGGGGGAAATCGAGCGCGGGAAGAATTTCATCGAACAGTCCCTTCTTGAAGAACCTCCCGATCAGCGGGTCATCCACGGTCTCTCTGACCGTTTGCTTGCCTGCAAGGAATGCCGGAATGGTGAAGAGCGTATGGGAGCCGTTGAGTATCCGCACCTTCAGCAATCGGTAGGGCTTGAGGTCGTTCGTCCAAATCACATTGAGCCCGGCCTCCGTGAACGGAAGTTCCTTCCTCACGGTCGAATCGCCCTGGATGACCCAGAGAGCGAACGGTTCGGTGGCCACTACGATCTTGTCCTCGTAGCCGAGCCGGGCGAGTACTGCGCCGATCTCATCTTTCGGATACCCCGGCACGATCCGGTCCACCAGCGTATTGCAAAAATGATTGCTCAGGTTGATCCACGCGGCGAACGCCGGTTCGCATAGCCAGTCCGCTGCGTGCTTCAGCACGGCCGACTTCAGTTGGTCCCCGTTCTTCGTGATCAATTCGCAGGGAATGATGATCATCCCCTTCTCGTCCGCGCCCTGGAATACGGTGAACCGCTCGTAGAGAAACGCGGCGACCTTCGCGGGGAAGGACGCGGGACATTCGCCTTCCGGCTTTGGCGAGGGCACATAGGAAATGCCCGATTCGGTCGTGTTCGAGATCATGAACCGCATGTCGGGATTGTGCGCGCATTCGAGGTACGCCTGCCAATCTGTGTAGGGATTGATCCCTCTGCTGACGCTGGTGATGATGTCCGTGCGTTCGATTTTTTTGTCGTTCGAGATGCCGCGCTGCAGAAGCGTATAGAGACCGTCCTGCTCGTTGATCTCGTTCACCATGCCGTCGCGCAACGGCTGCACCAGCACGATCTTGCCTTTGAACAATCCGAGCCGTGAGATCTCATTGAATTGCCAGTCCACGAAGGCGCGCAAAAAATTTCCTTCGCCGAATTGTATAACCCGTTCGGGCGCATCCTCCAACGCCCCGACGGTGATGCCTTCAAGCGAGGGACTTTCAGCATGCAAATATTTTTTATTCAGGAGCATTGATGTCAGTTTTCCATGTTTATGAGTAAGTCAAGGTCGTGTCCCGGTCAAAGGGTCACGCCTTCTTTCCATAGTGCAATTTCTTTGTAGCCGTTGATCTCGTTCTTTGTTTTCACGCGGCCCGAGGCGATCTCGATGATGAGCGTGAGCAGCTCGCCGCTCAGCATGTCCATCGTAACGCTGCCGTCGACGAGCACGCCTGCATCAAAATCGATCCAGTTCCGTTTGTTTGACATCAGCGCCGAGTTCGTCGAAATTTTCAGCGTGGGCACCGGGAAGCCGAGCGGCGTGCCGCGCCCGGTGGTGAAGAGGATCATGGTTGCGCCGCTGGCTGTCATTGCGGTAGCCGAGACTCCGTCGTTGCCGGGAGCATTCAATAGCGCCATGCCGCGCTCGTGTATGGGCTCGCCGTATGACAGCACCTGATGAACAGGCGCGCCGCCGCCTTTTTGTATCGCGCCGAGGGATTTTTCTTCCAGCGTTGTGATGCCGCCTGCTTTGTTGCCGGGCGATGGATTTTCGTAGACCGGCTGGTTGTGCGCGGTGAAATACCCCTTGAACCGGTTGATGAGAAGGATGATCTCGTGATACACCTGTTCGCTGACGGCGCGGTTCATGAGCTGCTGCTCGGCGCCGAACATCTCGGGAACTTCCGTCAACATCACGCGGCCGCCGGTGCGGGTGAGGATGTCCGTGATCCTTCCCACCAGCGGGTTGGCGGTGATGCCGGAGAATCCGTCCGATCCTCCGCACTTCATCCCTAGTGTGAGTTCGGCGATCGCCACTTCCGTGCGTGTGTCGTCCTTCATCAGCTCGAAGAGCTCGCCGATCCGCGCGACGCCTTCTTCGATCTCGTCGGCCACGTCCTGCGCATTGAACGAACGGATACGCATGCTGCCGCCCATGCCGGAGAGCGCGAGCATCTGTGCCATCTGATTGTTTTCGCATCCGAGGCCGAGCACCAGCACTCCTCCCGCGTTCGGATTGCGCATGAGTCCCGCCAATGCCTTCTGCGTCATTTCAAGATCGTCGCCCAACTGGCTGCATCCGAACGGATGGGAGAACGCGAAGACGCCGTCGAAATTATCCCGGCGATAGAGTTCGTTCGCCCGCTTCGCAATGCGCTCCGCAGATGTATTGACACAGCCCACCGTGTTGATGATCCATATCTCATTGCGCGTCCCGACACGGCCGTCGCTGCGTCTGTATCCTGCGAATGCAGGAATGTTCACCGGCGGCTCCGCTTCGTGTGCCGCAACGGGCGCGTAGCTGTACTCGATGACGTCGCTGAGATTGGTCTTCATGTTGTGCGAATGCACCCAGGCACCCTGGCCGATCGCTTCACAGGCATGTCCGATGACATGCCCGTACTTCACGATGTTCTCGCCGCGCTGAATCGAGCGCACGGCGATCTTATGCCCCTTCGGCACACCGTCTTGCAGGGTCACCGAAGCTCCGTCCACGGTAATGCATGCATGCTTTGCCAGCGCCTCCAACGCGACGACGACCGTGTCGGCAGGATGGATCCGTATCGATTCGAGTGCCATGACTACGCCAATCCCGTCATGTGCACGCCGTCCATATCGTCGAACACCTGGTTCTCGCCGCCCATCGCCCAGATGAACGAATAATTCTGCGTGGCGACGCCCGAGTGTATGGACCAGCTCGGCGACAGCACCGCCTGGCGATTGCGCAGCACGATGTGCCGCGTCTCCGACGGTTCACCCATCAAATGAAAGACCACCGCATTGTCTGGCAGGTTGAAATACATGTACACTTCGCTTCTGCGCTGGTGCGTATGGACGGGCATCGTGTTCCACACGCTGCCGGCCTCGAGCGTCGTCAGGCCCATCACCAGCTGGCAGCTCTTCACGCCGCCGGGCAGGATGTATTTGTTGATGGTGCGCTTGTTGGCGTCGTTCGTGCTGCCGAGCGCCACATGCTGCGCATCCGCTTCTTTGATGAGCGTCGTCGGATACACTGTGTGCGCCGGATAACTGACAAAATAAAACGCAGCCGGTTCATCCGCTGCAGCACTGTGGAAGACAACGAGCTTCGATTCCCTGCCGATATACAGCGCATCGTTTTTTCCGAGCGCGAAGGAGACTCCGTCCACGACGATCGTTCCCGCCCCGCCGATATTGATCACACCCACCTCGCGGCGTTCGGTGAAATACTCGGCGGCCATTTCTTTCTTGCTGCTCAAGAGCGTGAGCGGCCCCTTCACCGGCACCGCGGATCCGGTAATGGACCGGTCGATGTCCGAATAGACCATCGGAACCGCGTCGGGTTCAAACAGCGTTGTCATTAAAAACAGCGAGCGCAGTTCCTGCGTCGTTTTTGTTTTGAGCGACTGGGGGTCTGTTGAAAATCGTACGTCCATGATGTGTTCTCTTTGTAAATGAATGTTCGTTATTTCCGTGTGCGGCATCCGGTCCGCCGCCGTATCATTGACAGTGCGTACCCGATGCCACACACGAGGAGTAATGTGTGACGAGCGTGGTTTATAACACGACCTTTTTCATTTGCGGCGCGAGCAGATTGAAGATCGCCCAGGCGGTGATGTACGCCAGACCGCAGATCATGAACATGATATAATAGCCGGTATAGATGTCGCCGAGCGCCTTATAATGATCCAGCAGCACTCCGGCCAGTCGCGCGATGAGAATACCGCCCACGGCGCCGGCCATGCCGCCAATGCCGATGATCGATGCCACGGCCTTTTTGGGGAACATGTCCGATGCGGTCGTGAAGATATTCGCCGACCATGCCTGATGAGCCGAAGCGGCAATGCCGATGATCAACACCGCATACCAGGGACTGATCTTGCCGAGCGTCGTGGCAAAGACCACAGGCAGCACGAACAAGGCAAAGATCAGCATCGCCGTTCGCCGCGCCTTATACACGGGCCATCCCAATTTCATGAAATACCCGGACAGCCAGCCGCCGCCGATGCTTCCGAATGTCGTCATGGTGTACACCACGGCGATCGGCACGGCAACATCCGTCTTGGTCATATGATACTCCTTGTTCAGGAACGACGGCAGCCAGAAGAGATAGAACCACCATATCGGATCGGTCATGAACTTGCCGAGGACGAATGCCCATGTCTGTCGGAATGTCAACAGTTTGAACCAGCTGACCTTGTCTTCCTTTGTCAATTCTGCGGCCGCCATCTCGTCGGCATCGCTGTGTATGTAATCGTATTCCTCTTTCGATAATTTCTTATGCCTGGACGGCGATTCATAGAATATGAACCAGAACGCAAGCCACAATAAACCAATGATGCCGGTGATGATGAACGCCCATTGCCATCCCATGGTCAGCGCAATGAGCGGCACGGTCAACGGCGCAATGATCGCGCCGACGTTAGAGCCCGAATTGAAAAGCCCGGCCGCCAGTGCGCGTTCTTTTTTGGGAAACCATTCCGCCACGGTTTTGATCGCCGCGGGAAAATTGCCCGACTCGCTGATGCCCAATACGCTGCGGGCGACCATGAACCCGAACGTGCTTCCCGCCAGGGCGTGGCCGATCGCCGCAAAACTCCACACCGTCAGCGACACGGCATAGCCGATCTTCGTACCGATCTTGTCGATGAACCAGCCCACGCCGAGCATGCCAAGCGCATAGGAAAGCTGAAAGACAATAACGATGTTCGAATAATCTGTTTCCGTCCACTTGAAGAGCGGTTCGAGATAATCATCCTTCAGTAAACTGATGACCTGGCGATCCAAATAATTGATCGTCGTCGCAAAGAAGACAAGCGACAGGATGATCCATCGATACCCCCCGGCAGGTTTTTGTAGTGGTGCTGCTTGCGGCATTGGCGCGTTCCTTTATGTCAATGGATGAGTTGGTGTGGTGTAACTGATACAATGTGAACTGCTCGAGCTATGACGTGTTTCATTTCGGGCCTAACGGAAACGGCATTCTATGTTTCTTCACCTGCCAAATTCCCGACGGCACAACCAGCGGAATTGCCGCTTCGGGATCCCACGCACCGGCGAATGTCCATTTGGCATCGATCATCGATTCGCTCGGGGAACCTTCCGCCTCGGTCAGGTTATCTCTGAACCACGCGAAATCTGCGCTGTCGCGATGGCAGTCGAAATAATAATACCGCGGCCCCCACAAGTAGGGAGAGGGCGAACTCGCGGGCCGGTAGATTGGCTTGTCTGCCATGTTCGCGGAAAACGTACAATCGAGCAGATAGAATTGCCCGTCACGGTGGTTCCGGCCAAGCGGGAATCCGGGAACGCCGTCGAAGCGGGAATTGCGTATCACAAATTTTTGATCCTTGTTCGTGCTGCCGTCGTGCCAGATGCTCGCAGAACGATTGTGCCCGTAAAACCGGCTGTCCGTAATGTAGCACCATCCGCGCGGACAGACAAAATCGACTCCGCCCTCAAAGCAACAATCCGCATGGTAATACATGCCGTTTTGGCGATTCCACAGACTGACGGTGTCGCCTCCGTCGGCGATCACGTTGCAGCCGAGGATCATCACGCGTGTTCCGCCGCCGCGTATGGCGAATTGATGCTCTTCGGTCTGGTGCAGCGAACCGTAATTATTGTGTATCGTCATGTTCACAATGGTGAGATCCGTCACGGCGGAATCGATATTGACGACTCCGGCCCCCCAGTCGTTTCCGAACCGGCGCTCGTTCCAATTCTTTCTCAACTCGGCATAGACGATCCTCGTACTGTCCCTGTCCTCGCCGGCCAGCGTGATGAAGCTCGTCGTGATGTAGAGCTTTTCGTGGTAGACGCCTTTTTTAATGATGATCGTCACCGTGTGTGCATTGTGATGCGGCACGGAATTGATCGCCTCCTGGATGGTCGTGAAATCGCCGCTTCCGTCCTGTGCTACGACGATCTTCGTATATTCCGAGGCGGCCGCCGGCTGCAGACACGCGGCCATGGCCCCCAGCGCGATCACCGCTGTGCCCGAGGCGTACAGGAAAAGCAGTGCTGCAATTCTATTGTGTGTTCTCATCAATCCAGAGAGTCAATGCCCGTACTCGCCGCTTCGAGACTCGCGGCCGGCTGATAGTAGATTTTTTTCGGCACCGCCACTTTCCGAATGCATGTGTCGGCAAGTTTCAGTGTCGTGCCCAGCACGACGTGCCGCGGCGTATATTCTTCAGCCGACTGCAAGCTCGCAAGCGTTACTTCCATTGCCACCTTGCCTAATTCGGACACCGGCTGTTCGACGCAACTGATACGCGTGGACAGGAAGCGGTTCGCAATCCCGCTGCCAAAACACATGATGTCGATGTCATCGGGGATCCGTATGCCGAGTTCTTCGGCGGCGCGATAGACTCCGAGCGCCATCGGGAATGTGGCGCAGAAAACGAATTCAGGCATTTCGTCCGATTCGCAGAGTTTCAGAAAATCGCGGTAGCCGTCTTCTTCGCCGAATCCGCTGTAGATCATCCATTCGGGACGTATCGGGATGCCATGCTTTGCAAGCGCGTCGGTGAATCCCAGCGTGCGCTGGCGGCCGATGTTCACATGCTCGTATCCTCCAAGCAGCGCGAGCGTGGTGTACCCCACATTGATGGCGTGCTCTACCGCCTTGAATGTACCGCCCCGGTCGTCGTTGGACACCGTGTTGAAACCCGGTTCGTCGACGATGCGGTCGACGAACGTCAGCGGCACTCCCATCTCCTGCACCTTGTGGAAGATCGCGAGGTCGGTCGTCTGCTGCGTGATGGACATGATGAGCGCATCGACACGCATCGAGAGGAGCGACTTGATGTGGTAGAGTTCCCGCTTCGCGTCCTCCTGTGAAACGGTGAGGATGATCTCGTAGTTGTTCTCGAATGCAACATCATAGATCGTCTCGATCATTGTCGAGAAGAAATAGTGCGCGATCTTCGGCACAACGACGCCGATCGTATTCGAATGCTTCGACGATAAATTGCGGGCCATGTAATTGGGGAAATACCCCAGGTCTTTCGCGATCTTTTTCACCTTCTTCGCGGTTTCGCGCGAGATGTCCGGATGGCCGCGCAACGCTTTCGACACCGTCACTTTGGAGACACCGAGTTTGCCCGCAATATCGGAGAGCGTTACTTGTTGGGTCTTCTTCATACTCTATGTCCTTTGATGCAATCGATTACGCCGGCAGTCATCGCCGCGTTTCGCGAGCATGGTCGAGCAGCCATGAAAACAAATTGCGAGCGGCTTTAATATTTTCAAAGTCCACCGGCAATCGTCGATTGTCGATATATTCATTATAGAGCCAGGGATCTCCTACTGCGAACACTGTCCCCTTGCCAACCTTGGCAATGGCCATCAGCACGACGCCGTTTTCTGTGAGCAGCGCTTCGGCAGGCTGCGTGACAGTGATGGATGAGACTTCCTTCGTGTAAATTTTCTTCACGCCGTCGAAGATGGGATGCGCCGGAAACACGTCGCTCTTGCCCATGTCAAATTTTGTGCCCTCAACCTTGTGGTAACTGTCCTCGTTGAAGTGCATGCCGAATTTTTCGGCGAGCAGATTGAAATGCTCGATCTCCGCGTTCCCTTTATCGTTTTCGAAGATTGCCAGCACGCCGCCGGCGTTCACCCACGAGGCGATCGCTTCTGCCGACGCGGCATCCATGTAATGCGGCGTCGGAGATTCAGCCGGCGTATCGGGATCGACAATGACGTAGACGCCGAACGGCTGCAGGTCCTCCCGTGTCGGAGCCTTGCATAACGTATCGCAGTCCGCGCCCATGCGGTCGATCAACGTGCCAAGCACTGAAAATCCGGAATTTGCGGTATCCTGCCACACATAATGAAACCCAAACGTCTTCGCGCCGACGGTCTTCGTTTCCGCATTAAAATAATTGTCCAGCCCGACAACCTTATGCAGGCCGTTCACGTGCACATCGGCGGGATCCTTTAAGAGCGCAGACAGCGGGAGCGACGTTTCCTTCACTCCCTCCACGACCAGTTTCGCCATTTCGATGGCGCCGAATTTTGTGAAGTGCGTGTTGTCGCCGTTGCCGTCGGGAAGCGCCTTATAGACGCCCTTTGGCACACCGGCGAGAAAATAGCGTTTGGATCCTTCTTCTCCGGCCTGCGTGAAGACCTTCAGGCTTTTCGCGTGCAGGTCAATGAGGGCCGTTTTCTCTTCGCGCGCCACTTCGCGCACGACTGCCGGATAGTCTCCGTGCTGGTCGACGAATGCGCCCTTCGCATCGTACTTGCGGCGATTCACCGGTGTCAGCAGCACGGGGATCGCCCCTTTGGCTTTCGCCTCGCGCACGAAGCGGATCAGATTCTGCTTATACGTCGTATGCGGCGCGGCGAACCGGAGCGAGTCGCTCTCTTTCGCATCGTTGTGCCCGAACTGGATGAAGACATAATCGCCCGGCTGCAGCTTCCCGACGACCGCCTGCCACAATCCCTGGTCGATGAAACTCTTTGTGCTTCGTCCGTTCATTGCCTCGTTCTCTATCACAACGCCGGGTTTGAAAAAGATCGGAAACATTTGTCCCCAGCCGACCTCGGGATTGCTGATGATCGGTTTATCGGCCATGGTGGAATCGCCGATGAGGAAAATTCGCGTCTCGTTCCGGGACACGGCGCCGAGCATGACGAGTGCGGCGCAGCACAAGATGAGTAAACGGCCGAGCAGTGTGTGTGTTCGCATGATATTAGTTGTGTGAGGTGTATTCGAGTTCAATTGCCGCAAGAAGAAACGGACCGTATCCTTTAAAATCGTTCGTCCGCTGCGGTTCGCCGACGTAGTATTCGTAGCTGCCGTCTCTGTACGGCGTCCCGCCGAGGCCTGCTACGCTGCAGACATGATGCAGATTGATCGTGCCGTCGGCATCGGTGGTGACAAACGTTTTGAGCATTCCGTCGAACGACTGCCGTGCAAGAGTTTTATACCGCGCGTCGAGCCATCCCCGGTGTGCTCCCCTGGCATACGCGTAGGTGACCATGGCCGAAACGGATGCCTCGAGATAATTGCCCCGACGCCGCGGCTGGTCGACTACCTGGCACCACAGTCCGGTGTCCGCGTCGCGATACTTCTCCAGAGCAGATGCAAGGTGAACAAAGGCAGACACGAGCTGTTTGTGCTGAGGATGCGACACAGGGAAATATTCCAGCACGTCGGCAAGCCCCATCATGTACCATCCCATCGCACGGCCCCAAAAATTCGGCGAGCAGCCGGTCTCGGGGTTCGCCCATTTCTGCTGCCTGCGTTCATCCCACCCATGGTAGAACAACCCCGTTGCGGAATCCCTCATGTGCTGTGCGGCCAGCAGAAACTGACGGGCAATGTCGTCGTAGGCCTTCGGTTGGTTGAACGCCGACGCGTACTGCGCATAGAACGGTTCGGCCATATAGAGGCCGTCGAGCCACATTTGATGCGGATAGATGCTCTTATGCCAGAAACCGCCGTCGCTCGTGCGCGGCTGCCCGGCAAGCTGTTGAAAGAGCGTGTCGATGGCGATGCGGTATCTCCGGTCCTTCGTCGCCTCGAGCAGATAGAAGAGCGGCCGTCCGGGAGCGATATGGTCTAGCTGGTGTTCGCTCATTTTATAGGTCGCGATGGATCCGTTCTCCCGCACATACTGATCCGAACAGTTCTTCACGTAGGCGAAATATTTTTTATCGTGCGTCGCACGCCACATGCGATGGAACGCCTCGAGCATGAGCCCCTGTTCGTAATTCCATTTCCCGGGCTTGCCCTCGGCTGAATACGTCACAGAGTCGGGATGGAGCCGAAGAAAATTATCGGCAATGCGCACGGCCCATCCTGCGGCGGCGGGCTTCGACGGCTTCACTGCTGCGAACACGCCGGCGCCGAAGACAAGCAGCGTCATCACCAACAGCGCAACGGTACCGGTGCGGTGTGCGTGGTGCATTTGTATAGCCGGGTCCTTATGGTGTAGAGATGACTGCATGTGGCGTTCCCGTTCGGATCAATTGCTCATATGTAACTCACAGAAACTCGCACCGCTTCGCGGTGCAGGCGAGATACCATCTCGCCCTACACTGCGTCAATGGAACGGCAGCGAGTTCCTTCGAGAAAAAATTTCATCGTGGGCAAACAGACTGCGCTCCAAAGTGTCCATCGGCCTGCTTGCAGTACCGCGAGCGTGTGATCCCCCGTCGCCTGACCGGGGGAAGTGCTATTGCGAAATTTCTTTTCCGTTGATGAGCACGTTTGTCATGTGAACGCCGGACACGTGGTCCATCACGTTCGGCTTCTCGATGTTGGTGAACGTGCAGTTCGTCAGGTTTAGATTGGTAACGGGCGCCCGCTCGTACGCATGAATGAGTATCGCGTACTCTCCCTTGGCGCACGTTACACTGTCGATGAAGATGTTGCGGAGCATCGGCGTGAACGCGCCGGCATCTCCTTCATCATACTGGAAATCCACGATGATGGCCGCCTCGGCAACCTGTCCGATGCGTATGGCGCGCGCGTAAAAATTCTCAAGCAGACCTCCGCGGACTGAATTCGTTTTGAACCGGAGCGCACGGTCCAGCCTCGGACTGTCCATCTCGCAATGATCGACGAACACAGTGTTCACGCCGCCGGAGACTTCGCTGCCGATCACCACGCCGCCGTGGCCGTCGAGCATCCTGCACTTGGTGATGACCACATTCTTCGTCGGCACATTCACGCGCCGTCCGTCGTTGTTGCGTCCGGATTTGATCGCGATGCAGTCGTCGCCGGTGTTGAACGATGTCGATGCAATGAGCACGTCTTCGCACGATTCCGGATCGCATCCGTCGTTGTTCGGGCCGAGCCCGGACACCGTCACATTGCTCACCGTCACGTTTTTCGACAGCACGGGATGAATGAACCACATGGGAGAATTTTTCAGCGTAACGCCGTCGATGAGCACATTCGTGCATTTATACGGCTGGATAAAATTCGGCCTGAGGTAATGGCCCGTTCCGAAGACGCGGTCCTGCACGGGCGTGCCATTGGCGCTAAACTCATTGAGCGCATTCTTATCGTCTTTTTGCGAGACGTCGCCTTTTTTCCATCCGTATTCTTTTTTTCCGCACCAGTTCCACCAATGCTCATTCGCTCCCTGCCCGTCCAACACACCCTCGCCCGTAACGGCGATGTTCGTTTGGCCGTAGGCATAGATGAGCGCGGAATAGTTCATGCACTCGACGCCTTCCCACCGTGTCGACACGACGGGAAGATAACGCTGCGGATCGGTGGAAAATCGGATCGTCGCTCCTTTGGCAACGTGCAGATTCACATTCGACCGCAAATGGATCGCGCCCGTAAGATAGATACCATCGGTCACGGTGACTCGTCCCCCGCCAGCATCCGAACACGCACTGATCGCGCGGGCGAACGCCTCGGTGCAGTCAGAGACGCCATCGTTTTTTGCCCCATACCGGAGCACCGGGAAATCTTGTGCGGGAAAAACGGGAGGAATGATCCGCTTCATTATAATGGGACGCTGTTTCCATCCGTCAACACCAGAATCCGCACCGGATTGTGCATACACTGCAACGATCGTTGAGAAAAAAACAATTGCGGCCTTGAGAAGATAGTTCATAGTGATTCCCGAATGTGTTACTTTATCGGTTCCTTTACCGATAACTTAATGTATCAACAATACCAAATAATGTCAAGTGATTTTTCACGTTTTACCCAGTCAGGCCGAATGCTTTTGCAGTGCTTCGGTAGTGCGCACGGCGGCCGGCCAGTGCTCCTCCGGCAAGCGCCGAGTACACTTCGTGTTCGAGTGATCAATGTTCCGTTTCAGCATTCTAACGTTGTTGGAATTCTTGCGAGGCTTTCTTACATTTAGTATCCCGTGTGTTCAGGAAAAAAAATATTCCCGATCGGTGTGTTCCGAGGGAACACAGACACGACACTTCCATCCAGCAGGGATCGATTATCGACAGAAAGGAATGCAGCGCCCATGGTATCGACACGGATCGATTGGCACGAGTATTTCATGAACATTGCGGATCAGGTGGCAACGCGAAGCACGTGCGACAGGAAGCATGTGGGAGCGGTCATTGTCCGCGACAGGACGATCCTTTCCACCGGTTACAACGGCAGCGTCAGGGGCGGTGTGCACTGCGATGACGCGGGACACGACATGGAGAACGGACACTGTGTGCGCACGGTCCATGCCGAAGCCAACGCCGTGGCTCAGGCGGCGAAGAATGGCGTACGCATCGACGTGTCGGAAATTTATGTGACGGCGTCGCCGTGCCTCACGTGCTTTAAACTGCTTGCCAACAGCGGCGTCCGCGTGGTCTATTATAAAGAATTTTACAGGGATGAACGCATCAGCCAGTACGCTCGGGAATCGGGAATCGAATTGGTCTTTATGGGGAAACAGACGTCCGTGATACCGGGAGCGGACGATGTACCGGAACGGGAGCCCACACCTCGGGCAATTTAAAAAACAACGCCCCGGTACCGTCAGGTATCGGGGCGCATGGCCAACACATACGCAGGCTCCTGTTACACAGGGGTCGGCGTGATGATGTTCATCAGTTCCTCTTCCAATGCGAGCAATTCGCGCCGCATCGTTTCCCGATAGGCCTCGGTCTCCTGAACGAGTTTGGGAATGAGCGCCTTGTAGTACGCGATCCCTTCCAGCATGTTCGCTCTAAAGAGAGTGAAGTACTTCTGTTCCTTCACGGTGAATGCTTCGATCTGCTTCGCGATCTCATTCCTGAGATAATCGACATACAGCTGCAGTTCATTGATGAACATGTTCGGACGGTTCGGATACGCGATCAAGTTGATCCTGCCGTAAATGTGTCCGACCATCTCTTCCAATGATGCGATTTTTGAGAAGTACGCAAGATTCGGTCCGGGACATACGGCAACGGCGATCGGCTTTTCTTCCTCGTCCATGTCGCTGTTGATCAATCCCGATGCCGCAAGATCCTCGCAGAGGCAGGCTTTTTCGTAGACCTTCGATATTTTTTTCCGGATGACCTCCGGGGAAAAATCCTGGCTTTCCAATTGTTTGATCTTCAGCGCCTGATACTTTCGCGACGCGGTGCAGATCGGCGCCTCGGTAAACTCCGTATTCGACACCAGAAATTTTTTGGTGCACGGACTGCCCGGACGATCGTTCTCGATCCGTTTCGTGATGAGCAATTCGCTCGAACTGCCTCTCACGTTGTTGAACGGAATTCCGAGCGGCGATGCATCGCTTAAATAATAATCTTCTTTCTGCGCGTCGGCAAGCATCCGGCGTGTGGCTTCCTCAACGTTCGTCGCTTCGGGCACCAGCAGGAAGGGCGAGCCCCATCCAGTGCCGTCGACGCCGTGATACTCGCGGAGAAACTCGTCCTCTGCCGCGGTTCCAATGCCCCCCTGTACCGTGACCCATACCGGAAGCGCCTGCGCAGGCACGGCAACTCCTTTGGCGCGAAGCGCCGCCGTATAGAGGTCGAACAATTCCACCGTCAATTCATCGCGCTTATTTTTAAATTCCTCGAGGATCGGCCCCAACAGCATGCCGTCTGTGGCAAAGGCATGGCCGCCGCAATTCAAGCCCGATTCGATCCGGTATTCGGAGATCCAGATGCCCTTTTTCGCAAGGATCTTTCCCTGTATGAACGCGGAACGGAAATCACTCACCTTCAGGATCACCTGTTTTTTCAGTGTGCCGTTTGCATCGGGAAGAAATTCCGGACACTGCCCCATGTACGTGAACAACCGGGAATTCAGTCCGGCTGAGAGCACGACCGACGACTGCAGTTCGCTCTTGACAAACCCGCGCAGCGCGGCCACCGCATCGGTAAAGTCGGCTGAGAGCGCCACGCCTCCCACACCCACATTGACCTTATCCAGCTTCGTCATAATATTGACGTCGATCGACCCGGCGACGATCCCGGCGCGCAATTCTTCCTGCATCGCAGCCTGCGCTTCCGCATCGGTCGTATTCGTCATTCGCTGATAGAGAGCCTTCAACGGAGAGCGGTCGGCTAGCATTTCGAAGTATTTAACGATCTCTCCGCGGCTTTCAAATGCCGATGCACGCAATTCTTCGAGCTGCTTGTGCACGGCACGGTGCACCAGGTTCAGATACTCCGTGATCCTGCGGGCCCTGTAATCCTCTTCTTTCGGAGAGATGGGCGTATATTCCTCGCCATAAACCGAGGCATAATGCTTGCGCATATGCTCGATGAGAATGTCGTCAACAATGGAAATAACGGAAGAGATGCCGAAGCGGCCGACGCGAAGCGGTGTATCGATCGAAAACGCCAATCCCAGCACAGGGATGTGAAACGAATGAACAGGTGAATCTTGCATATAAATCCTTCTTTCAGTTCCTTTGCCACTCCCTGCTCCGCAATGTCCTCATCAAAATAGGAAGTGTAGTATTATTATAATTTCGCATTTTTTTCTCTTATATCAAAATCGGTAGACACAAAAAAAATGGCGGGATGGGGGATTCACTCCCCCACCCCGCCTGACACGCACCATTGTTGCCGAGGAGAACTTATTTAGACAGCATCATTTTTTTCACGTTGCTGTACTCGCCCGCTCTCAGACGGTAGACATACATGCCCGATGCAAACCGCGATGCATCGAATGTGGCTGTATAATGTCCCGCATTCTTCTGTTCATTGACAAGCGTTGCGACGGCCTGTCCCAGCACGTTGTACACCGTGAGCGTCACAACAGACGCCTTCGGAAGATCATAGGCAATGATCGTCGCAGGGTTGAACGGATTGGGATAATTCTGCTCAAGCGAATATGCTTCGGGCGCCGTAACGGCCGATGCAACACTCGTCACGGCCGCACCCCAGCGCGGATCTCCCGCTACTTTTCCATCCGTCGTGACCAACGAAGCGATCGTGGCTGCGGATCCCGAGATCTTGCAGCTCAGTGTATCAAAATAGAACTCTGCCGACTTGCGGTTGTAATCGTACGTCCAGTGTCCGGGCGATGCTTTGGTGAAATTCGGGTCGTTCGCGTTCTTTTCTTTCCCGTCTCCGCCATCGACTCTCGGCCTGTAGATCCACCGGATCAATTGCGTCATGAGTGCAGGAGTTTTGGCCAATTTGATGCTGACCTTCTTGAACTCATTGACAGTATCTTTTCCCAATACGCCCAGCCGCGTGTTCATTCCCCACGTCAATGCCGGGCCTGCATTTTGGTAATACGGCCCCTTCGGAGCCGCCATCGACAGCATCACTTGTCCTGAATCGGACACGGCATAATAATTGTTCGAGATGTCCCACTTTGCGGTCAGGTTCGGATTCGTCAACACCCATGCCATTCTCGGCCTGCCGTTCACCGGATCCATTTCGCCCGGATCGCCGAACTCAACCTGACGGATCATTGCCGTATCGGCTCCAAGCGCGAAATGGTCCACAAGCACGTTGTTCTTGATCTGAAGAATGCCCGTGCCTGTCGAATCGACCCGGCCAAGGGATAAGAATCCGTGGTAGGATAGTGAATTGACGATCGTGTTATGATTGAAAATAAAATTGCGGATCGGGCCTTTGGTCGCCTGATAGTGACGGATCACACGATCCTGGAGATTCACGAACGTGCAATTTTGAATATCACATGTGTCCACATCCTGGTCGCGCAAATCGATGCCCTTGCCTGCGCCGAAATTCGATGTTCCTTCAAAGCCCATATCGGCAATGATCGTGTTCGTGATGCGCACTGTCACAGGCTTTCCGTCTGTTCGCACGGCCTGGCCGTTGACCGACTTCAGGATACAGCTGTCGATGAAGATGCTGCCGCCGTTGCCTGAGGAGTTCAGCGTAATGATCGCCCCCTGCAACCGATCGAGGCATGAATCGAGCGGTTCATAGTATCCGGAGATGATAATATGCTTCAGGCTGATGGATCCGCCTGCGAGGCTGGCAAAGTTGCCGGCGGGATTGCCTGTCGTTCCGGGATACAGATACACTGTGGGATCCCATTTCCCTGCACCGTACTCCGCGCGGAATTTCAACACTTTGTTCGTCAGTGCGAGTGTCGTATTGAGCAGGTAAATGCCATTGCGTTTGAGCACGTACACGCGTGTACCATTTTTAAATTCAACGCTCGCAGTATCGGCAAAGACCTGTGCATTGAGATACTGGTTTCCCGATGCAGAATAATCGGGGAGCACGAGATCTTGCCCGAACGACAGGAGCGGAACAGCAAACACGAGCACGAGCAACAATCTGTAGTATTTTTGTTTCATACAATACTCCGATGAGTTTTGTGAACTGTGGATATGAATTAGTAAACTGTGACGGTATCACTTACAACGAAATGCGCACGCCAACATCCGCAGTCAACCCGTATAACTCCGCCGTTCGCGGGATCACCCAGGTGGAACTGTTGTTTTTCAATGAGGTGGTTTCCTCCCTATTCGTGAGATTATTAATATTGAGCATTACCGCTATTTCATCGCTGAGTTTCTGTTTTAACGCAAGATCCCATTTTGAGAACGTGTTGACGACGATATCGGCCTGTCCATCCTGCGAATACTGCTGCACGTATTCATCCTGGTAGAACACGGATAAACGCACGGAGAAGCCTCCGATATCATAGCCGAGCGCCGCATTGCCGTACAGCTTGGGCTGGCCTTCGGACTCTCTTTTATATTCCACGGGAACATGAAAATTTGTCACCGTGAGATGCGGATTGCCGCGAAGATCGTACGTGGTATCCGAATGCGACACGGTCTGGCTTCCGATGATGTATGTTTCAGAGCGCGTCAACGACACGTTGTATGACAGCGTGAAATTGCTCAGGTAGCCGGGCAGGAAGCCGAAGTTCAACTGATGTTCGAATTCAAAGCCCCACGCGTACGATGTGCGGAGTGAATTGTAGGGCATCGTCAGGTTGTGAAGCGAGCGCTGGTGAATGATCGATGCGAACGGCGCCGTGGTCTGCCACGTCATGCCCTGCGTCGCGAACAGTGAATCCACCTGGTCGACGCTCACGCCGCTCATCTGGTGATAGAGGTTGTCGATGACTTTATAAAAACCGGATATCGAAATCAACCCGATCGTGTTATCATGGATGAGCGTGTTGAGTTCGTAGTTCCAGGCGCGCGTATCCTTGATGTACGGGTTGCCGAGCGTGAACGTTGTGCCGCCGTTTCCGGAGATATAAAAATTTGCCAGACGCATATTATAATCCGGCCTGGCCAGGGCTTTGTACGCTGCAGCACGCACCGTCAAATAGTCTGTTGGCCGCAGCGTCAACTGCAGATTGGGAAGCCAGATTGTTTCCGAGTACGTCGTGTTGGCTGTTTTGATGGTGTCCGCGATCTGTCGGATCACGATGGTCGAGACCCCGCCGTTTGTATAGTGCGATGTGTAGTCGTTCGATTCGCTCTCAACACGAAGCCCGGTAATGAGCGTCGCTGCCTGGCCTATGTTGAGCGTATTCATCAGATAACCCGCGCCCACATGCTCAGCCACCGCGTATTCGTTGAGGGCAGCTTGAGCGCTCGGTCCGTACTCGATCTCGCCGTTTGTAATCGAATTTTTGGTCAGGTCATACCAAAGCTTCATTGCGTCAACATTGATCAGCGGTGTCATCTTGTAGATGCCCAGCAGGTCGCGTGACGCCGCCGGATAGTCGATAAAATCGGAGAGTGCGGGACCCGACGACTTGCGGTGGAGATAATAATCCAGGAAGCGGGTCGTCTTCAGGCGCGCAACATCCACACCGACATCCGAGAATCCGTGAAGAATGTTGTTGTCATCCAATTCCTGCTGGTTCATATAGCGTGTCTTTTCCCTGTACTTTCCGCCCATCTTCACCGTGCCGGAGAAGAGGTCCGAGAGAGTATAGGTCCGCGCTATGTTGGCAACGGCCGTCCTGTCCCTGTCGTAGTTCGTCTGCGAATAGAAAACGGACGTGGAGCATGCTGCGGCGGAAAAGTCGTTCAATGCAAAGGGAATAATATTTGTTTCCGGATGGTCGCGGCCGGACGGCACGCCGCCGATGACAACACCCGGGCTCTCCGTAAACTTCATGGCAAAGTCGTAGGGATTGTCCGTCCTTGATTGTGCAAAGGAGGCGGTCCAATCGATGTCAAACCCGGCGAAAAAATTGTGTCCCTGCACCGAGGTATTGACCGTGCTGATATCCGTTTGCGTGGTGCGGTAATTATAATCCATCGATCCGTTGCTGCCGGAGATGCCGACATAGGACCGGTTAAACAGCGTGTAATCTCTTCCCGTGCTGCTGTAGAGTCCGGATACCTTTACCGAGCCGCTGTCCGGCGTTTTAATGTCAACAATGGCCTGTCCCCCTTGCCGCGTGCGCACTTCATCCGTGAAGTCGACGGTGAAGGGCCCCATCCTGTAATCGATATTGGTCGGCGAGTTGGAGTTTTGGCTGTCTTTGTAATATTGGTAGGCGTAGGTGATATCCTCTTTGCTGCGTATCTTTCGTTCGAGATTTCCCTGAAGCTGCACTCCGACGATGTCGTTAAAGAACCGTTCCGTATACCGCGCGGACAGATCATATTGTTTCGCCGACGCCATCAATTTATTATAATCGCCTTTGAGGTCGAGGGTCAGCGTCCGCTCCGGCGGCGCGTTGCGCGTGACGAGATTCACCGTGCCGGCGATCGCGTCCGCATCCTGGTCGGATGTGAGCGACTTATAGAGTTCAATGCCTGCGAGTGATCCCTGGGAAATCGCGCTTAAATCAACGTCGCGCGTGTTCGGATCGGTCGCCGGGATCTTAACGCCATCGACGGTGATGTTGGCGAATTTCGAGCTCAAGCCGCGCAGCACTATTTTGGTCGCCTCGCCGCCAGATCGGATCAACGACACGCCGGGAAGACGGCCGATGGCTTCAGCCGCATTCGCATCGGACAGTTCTTTGATCTTTTCTTCGGACACGACATTGACGATCGTCTTCGCCGTCAACTGCTGATTGATCGCCGCCATCTGGCCGCGTGCCTGGGCGGTAATGATCACCACCTCACCCTGCAGCACATCTCCCATAAGCTCGGCGTCCAGTTTCGTCGTCTTGTCGTTCACGATCGACACTGTTTTTTCCTTCGTCACATATCCCAGGTACGAGATTCGCACCGTGTAGGTGCCCTGGGGGATCCTGACAATTTTAAATTTTCCTTCGATGTCCGTGATGCCTCCCAGAGAGGTTCCCTTGAGGAAGACGTTCACACCGATGAGCGGGTCGTGCTGCAGCGAGTCGCTGACAGACCCTTGAAGCGATCCCTGCGCGTGCAGTGCGGATGAGATGAGAAGGAAGGAAAGCACGAGCCTTGGAGCGATGGTAGAAATTTTCATACTGAAACTCCGTGAATGGTGTGACTGATTGGTTCGTCGCGTCAATATAGTGAAAAAATAAAGTAGTGTACAATCCCCTGTGTGAGCGGAGCTCACAATGCGCTCATGCATCCACTCATGCATCCGTTCATGCGTCTGTTCATGCGTCTGTTCATGCATCTGTTCATGCATCTGTTCATGCATCTGTTCATGCATCTGTTCATGCATTCGTTCAAGCATTCGTTCAAGCCTGCCCGGCCGCCTCGGTCATACGTGCGCAATTCAGCATGGATCGTTCCTTTACCGATAACTTTAACGATAAAGATATATAAAACAAACGAATATGTCAAGGGCTATTTTACACGGTGAAATGGGGGGCCGGGCACGCCCTGACGCATTTAAAACACGAACTGTCTTACATGAATCGCCATGTAAGACAGTTCTCATCATCCTTCTTCCCGCTCCTCAGCCGGATGCCGTCACGGATTCAATCCGGTATGGCATGTCGTGCAGACAGATTCCTTCCACGCATCCCCTATATCCACCGGGTGCTGAAACTCCATCGGCTTATCAAGCGGATTCATCGCCATCGACGCCGGCGTGCCTTGCGCATAGATGGTGTGGCATAAATTGCAGTCCTTCGAGATCACCTTCCCGTCACTCGATTTGTGATTGCCGTCGTGGCACCGGAAGCATCCGTTAAATTCCATGTGTCCCAAATTGCTCGGATACGCGCTCCACTTCACCTTCATCTCGGGGAAAATATTTTTCCCGTACGCTTCCCCGATCTGGACGCCGGCGGTCGAAATGAGGGAACGATTTTTTTCATACACCTGAGGGTACGTGGTACGGTAAAACTCGTCGACGCCGTTGCGTATCCCCGCCAGCGCGCTGTCCGTTGTGCCGTACTCTTTGGCAACCATATCCGTCGCCAGTTTTTTTATGAACGGAAGGCCGCTCGGGATCTGTCCGGCTGCCATGGCCTGATCAAGAAAAAATTGCGGAGGCATATAATTGTGCGACGGACGGTTGTGGCAATCCATACAGTCCATCGTCCGCGTTGCGATCGAATCGAACTGTTTCTTCTCAATGGGATTCTGTACGTCCTCGAACACCGTGACCGCGCCCGTGGTCCGGTTGATGTGCCTGACCCACCCGATCGTTTGACGCTGCACGTCGGTCGCCTTGTATTCGATCGCGACATCCGGATTGATGTGCCAATGGATGCCTTCCTTCAGTCCGGACGCGCTGTGCGACGGTCCGATCTTCACAGCCATGTTCACCTGCCACGGCGTATTCTGTTCGTCCGCCAGGAAATATTTTTTCACGACCAGTTTTTGCCCGTAGAACTTGGTCGGCCAATGGCAGCGCTCGCATGTTTCGCGCGCGGGACGCAGGTTTTGAACGGGAGTCGGGATCGGGGTCGGAAACTTATGGAACGTGACAGAATACACCTGGTAGAGGCCTGACAATTTCGAGCGCATGTACCAATCGGCTCCCTCGCCCACATGGCATTCAACGCAGCGAACCTTCGCATGCGACGAGTGCTGGTAGGCGGTATATTCGGGCCGCATCACCGAATGGCAGATCGTTCCGCAAAATTCCACGGACTCCGTGAAGTTGAACGCTTCGTAACTGCCGATCGCCGAAAGAAGCAGAAAGATCGTTGTGCCGGTGGAGAAAATAATGAACGCGTTTCTGTGCGTCTCTTTGTTCAAATCGACCACCGGCCAATCGAGTTCATCGTGCGGGGTCTTCCTGTCGCGCCGCGTCTTGAGAAACATGCCGATCGGGATGAGCACCAATCCGGCAACGAGAAAGGCGGGAAGTACAATATAGATGATCAACCCGAGATAGGAACTGCCCTGATGAATGAAGACCGACGCGACGAACAAAAAGATGATCATAAAGAGCGTGATCACCGCCAGCGTTGCGCCAACAACGGTCGTCCAGTTATATACCGAAATCGGTAGTTTACGTTTCATGCTTCAACCTCGAATGAATAGGTGTTCTATATTTTTGTGAATTCCCGTTTTAGGCTGGGATGCGAAAAAAAGGAGAACCTGCTTGCGAACAGGGTGATGGATCGATGACTGACAATTATCGACGATAAGAATACCATTCCTGCCGCTCAATGTCAAGGGCGCGCCTGTAAAAAAAAGCGCCTGTAAAAAAAGTGTGCGCATCGCTCCTTGACAATACCGGCATACTTTCGCACTTTGAAGGGCAATTTCCCCACAACCATACCGGAGCGGCCATGAAAATATTTTTACACCTCTACATCATCGGTGTTTCCTTCATTATCTTTACCTCCGGCTGCGCCGGTTCGAAGCCCGCTGCCGTGAATGCTGCGGATACTGCGAAAACTGTAACTGCGGTGAAGGCTGTGACGGCTGCAGATACTGTGAATGCGATAAAGGCTGTGAAGACGGCGAGTGCCCAGACTGCTGCGAGCGCCGCAACTGCTGCTCGTGCCGCGAGTGCCACGGATACCGTAGCGCCCCGGGCGGATCGCGAATTCCGCGCAGCCTGGGTTGCCACAGTCGACAATATCGATTGGCCCAGTAAGCCCGGCCTTTCGACGAAAAACCAGCAAACGGAAGTCCTCGCCATTCTCGACACGGCTGCCCGGCTTCATTTGAATGCCATCATCCTGCAGGTTCGTCCACATTGCGACGCGTTGTATCCCAGTACGCTTGAACCCTGGTCATACTACCTGACCGGCACGCAGGGAAAGGCGCCCGCCCCATACTACGATCCGCTCGCGTTCTGGATCGAAGAGGCGCACAACCGCGGACTTGAACTGCATGTCTGGTTCAATCCGTACCGCGCCCATATGCCGAAAGGAGGAGAGATCACCGCAACATCCATCGTCCGCACACGTCCCTCTCTGGTAAAGAAGCTGCCGGACGGCATGTACTGGCTCGATCCCGGCTTGCAGGAGACGCAGGATCACTCATTCAATGTCGTGATGGATGTTGTCAACCGCTACGATGTGGACGGCGTGCACTTCGACGATTATTTTTATCCGTACGGCGACGGCAGCTTCCCCGACGACGACAGCTGGGGTGCATACACGCGCCAAGGCGGCACGCTCGAGCGGAACGATTGGCGGCGGGCTAATGTGAACACGTTTGTGGAGCGCATCTACAAAGGGATCAAGGCGAGAAAACCGTGTGTAGCATTCGGCATCAGTCCGTTCGGCATCTGGCGGCCGTCCTACCCGGCGTCGATCGCAGGGTTCGATCAATACAACGGCCTCTTTGCCGATGCCCGGCTCTGGTTGAACAAGGGCTGGATCGATTATTGGTCCCCTCAATTATATTGGCCCGTCAACCAGATACCGCAAAGTTTTCCCGTGCTTCTGGGCTGGTGGTCGCGCGAGAACACGCAGGGGCGGAATTTATGGCCGGGTATGATCATCGCAAAAGCGGCGAACGAAAAGGGAGCGGATGAGATCGTCAATCAAATCATGATCGAGCGGGGATTTGTTCCCGATGCACCCGGCCACATCCACTTCAGCATGAAAACATTCCTGAAGGACAGCAGCGCGCTCAACGCGGCACTCATTAACGGTCCGTATAAACGTCAGGCGATCGTGCCGCCCTTCCCGTGGCTCGATCATGAACCTCCCCAGCCGCCGGTGATCCGCACACACATCGCCGACGACGCCCTGCGCATCTCATGGTCGCACCCGAATGCGCCCGATGTGTTCCGCTGGGTCGTGTATTACCAATACAAGGATTCGTGGTCGTATTCGATCCTGAACAGGAATGACAGCTCGCTTGCCATTCCCCTCTCGCACACGGTGAAGGAACCGCAGCGGGGACGGGGCGCACAGAAAGCAAAGGAAACGATCGAGCGCCTCACGCGCGCCGCGGTCACGGCAGTGGACCGGATGGGAAATGAAAGCGCGCCGGCACAAACAGTCCCCGGCGCGCTGCAATGACTTCCGCGATCGGCGGGCATTACGCGAAGTACACAGGTAACGCCCCTGTAACTCGTGGATACTTGTAGCGTGCATGAACCGGCGTTCACCACGCCGGATGAAAATTGCGATTTTACGCTAATTTGGGCACGTGTAATTCTATTTTCATAACTGGGCGAGCTGACAGCTCGCCCAGCGAACCAACAACAGCGAGCGCTCAAAAAGCCTATATCCGTTATTGTGTCGCCGCGCTGCGTAGCGCCGCATCAAGATCGGCGATGAGATCGTCGGCGTCTTCAATGCCGACCGACAGACGTATGACACGGTCGTTCAGTCCCACCTTCTCGCGCAGCGCCGGATCCATCGAGGCATGGCTCATGGATGCGGGATGTTCGATGAGCGATTCGATGCCGCCGAGCGATTCAGCCAGCGCGAAGAGCGTCGTGGACCGGAGCACGGTATTGACCGCCTCGCGCCCGCCCTTGAGTTCGAACGAGACCATGCCGCCGAATCCCTTCTGCTGCTTCAGCGCCAGCGCATGGTCGGGATGCGCCGCGAGTCCGGGATAAAACACCCGCGCAACGAGCGGATGCACCGCGAGATACTCGGCGACCTTTCGTGCGTTGTGCTCATGCTCTTTCATGCGGGGAATGAGCGTTTTAATGCCGCGCAGCGTGAGCCAGCAATCGAACGGCGCCGCCGTGATTCCCAGCGCGTTCGACAAATATTTGACCTTTTCCGCAAGCTCCGGCGTCCGCGACACGACCGCCCCCCCGACCACATCGCTGTGCCCGTTGAGGTATTTTGTCGTCGAATGCACGATCAGGTCCGCGCCGAAATCGAACGGCCGCTGGTTCACCGGCGAGAGAAATGTATTGTCGACAATGGACAGCGCCCCGTGTTCATGGGCAATATCCGAAAGCGCCTGTATGTCCACCACGTTCAGAAGCGGATTGCTCGGCGTCTCGATCCATAATGCCCGGGTCGCAGGCGTCACACACGCGCGCACGGCGGCAAGGTCGCGCATATTTACATGCGACACGCGGAGCCCGAAATGCTCCGCATACGTGCGAAGCAGCCGCTCGGTTCCGCCGTAGCAGTCGTCCGTGCAGACGATATGGTCCCCCGTTTTGAACAGCGTCAGCGTCGTCGTCACGGCGCCCATCCCCGTCGCAACAACCGATGCATCGGCGCCTCCCTCGAGCGCGGCGATGCTTTCTTCGAGCGCGCGGCGCGTCGGATTGCCCGAGCGCGTATAATCGTACCCCTTCGTCGTGCCGATATCTTCGAAGCGGAATGTGGACGTCTGATAAATGGGCGTGATGACGCTGTTGTATGCCGAATCCTTGTTGACACCGGTGTGGACCGCGATCGTGGATAACTTCATATGCTTCTCTTTTCTCTTCACAACAAAATTTAAAAAAGCCGGATGCACAAACATTCATGCATCCGGCCGCTTAGAGCTGTTCGCTTCGTGCTTACGCCTTGCCGGCGCTGCCAAGCACGTTCACGATCTTGTACTTGTACAATTCCTTCAACTGATCGCGCGCCGGGCCGAGGTACTTGCGCGGATCGAATTCCGCCGGACTGTCCATGAGCACTTTGCGGATCGCCGCGGTCATCGCAAGGCGTCCGTCCGAATCGATGTTGATCTTGCACACGGCCGATGCCGCAGCCCGCCTGAGTTGTTCTTCGGGAATGCCCACGGCGTCGTTCAATTTGCCGCCGTTGCTATTGATGAGCTTCACGAGTTCCGGCGGCACGCTCGACGCGCCGTGGAGCACGATCGGGAACCCGGGAATCCTGCGTTCGCATTCTTCGAGTATATCGAACCGCAGCGGAGGCGGAATGAGCACGCCGTCAGCATTGCGCGTGCACTGGTCCGGTGTGAACTTGTTCGCGCCATGCGACGTGCCGATAGAGATGGCCAGCGAATCCACTCCGGTTTTTTTCACAAAATCTTCGACTTCTTCCGGTTTCGTGTAATGACTCACCGCACTCGATACATCATCTTCGATGCCGGCCAGCACTCCGAGCTCGCCTTCCACCGTCACGCCATGCGCATGCGCGTACTCGACGACCTGCTTGGTGAGCTCGACGTTCTTGTCGTACGGATGATGCGAACCGTCGATCATGACGGACGAGAATCCGCTCTCGACGCACGATGTGCAGAGTTCCAACGTATCGCCGTGATCGAGATGGAGCACAATGGGTACTTCGAATCCAAGGTCTTTCGCATACTCAACCGCGCCCTTCGCCAAATGTTTCAAGAGCGTCTGGTTCGCATACTTGCGCGCACCGCTCGAAACCTGAAGGATCACCGGCGATTTTGTCTCGACGCACGCGCCGATGATCGCCTGCAATTGTTCCAGGTTGTTGAAGTTAAACGCAGGGATCGCATAACCGCCTTTCACAGCCTTCTGGAAAAGCTCCTTCGAATTCACCAATCCTAATTCTTTGTACGAAGTCATAGTATTCATTCAAATTGTGATGGAATATTGGTCGTGCCTATACTGAAAAGATAGAAAATAGGACGTATAAACACAAGTTTTAAAGAACCATTCCGCGCAGCGGCGCGATCGACGCAAGGGATCTAATCAACAATGGCAACTCAGCTGAAACATCATTGAGGCACTGTAGGGCGGGATGTTATCTCACACGCACCGCGAAGCGGTGCGTGTGACAAGGGAGCGACTCGCATTGAATTATTTTTCAGTCGAAAATGCATACACCGTTGTCGTCGCATAGGTGTGATTCGGCAGCAGCACTGTCGCCGGGAATTTTTCCTGGTTCGGCGAATCGGGAAAATGCTGCGTCTCCAAACAGAATCCATAGTGCTGCTTATAGGGCCTGCCGGAATACCCGAGCAAGGCCCCGTCCAAAAAATTCCCTGAATAGAACTGCAGGCCCGGTTCCGTCGTTGAGACTTCCATGACGCGGCCGGTTGCGGGCTCCACTACTTTTGCCACTTTCGCTACTGTGCCTTTTTTCACCTTCAGCACAAAATTATGATCGTATCCGCCCTGGACAGCGTCGATGCGCGCGCCGATCGCCGTGGGTGTGCGAAAATCGAACGCTGTTCCCGTCACATCGTGTATTTCGCCTGTCGGCATCAGATCGTCCGTGACGGGTGTATAGTTGTCTGCCTTGATCGTGAGCAGATGACCGAGCACGTCGCCTGTGCCTTCGCCGGCCAGATTGAAATAACTGTGATGCGTCAGATTGATAACCGTTTTGGTATCGGTCGTTGCTTCGTAACTGATTGTCAACTCATTGGCGGCCGTGAGCGCGTAGACGACGGTGACATGCAGATTTCCAGGATACCCTTCTTCACCGTCTTTGCTCAGATACTGCAATTGGAGAGCCGCGCCGTGTTTGGTTGCGATGATCGCGGGCGTCCACACGACCTTGTCAAATCCGACAATGCCGCCGTGAAGATGATTCTTTCCGTTGTTTTTCGCCAGCGTGAATTTTTTGCCGTCGAGTGAAAATTCCCCGTTGGCGATCCTGTTGCCGTATCGGCCGATGAGCGCGCCAAAATACGGACACCCCTGCATATAGGCTGGATTGGTGTAGCCTTCCAGGCTGCGGAACCCGAGCACGACATTGTCAACGGCTCCGTTCTTATCAGGAACTCGCAGCGACGTGAGAATGCCGCCATAGTTCGTGATCGTCGCGGTCATGCCGCTGCCGTTGGAGAGCGTGAATAACAATATGTCCGCGCCGCCGGCTTTGCCGAAGGCTTCTTTTGTAATTTCGGTTTTTTTCATGGCATGTGTGGTATTGGTGGAAAACGCGGTTTCGTGAAGAAGGAACAATAATCCGATGATCAGTGAGACCATCGCTGTTGACAAAGACAATGTGCGTTTCATTTCAGCCGCCCGTGAGTGTGTGTGAATGTATCGCGCCGTCGCCGCCCGTGAGTGCGTGTGTCTGCAGCATGCATGATCGCAACAGCGCCGCAATGGTCATCACAGTCTGCCTCTGTCGTGATGCGCACAGGGAGTGCGTTGTGAATTAATTTATTTCTGGCCGTAATATGCTTCAGGCCCGTGCTTCCGGAAATAATGTTTTTGAATAAAATAGTCGGGCAGTTCCTTCGCCTCAGGTCGCAGCTGCAACGTCAAGTATGCCATCTGCGCAACACGCTCCATGATCATGCCTGTTCTTACGGAATCGCGTGCATCCTTCCCCCAGCAAAATGGCGCATGCCCTGCAACAAGCACTCCGGGTATCGACATCGGATCGACCCCCGTGAACCGCTCGGCGATTATTTTTCCCGTGTTCTTTTCGTACTCGCCCGCGACCTCTTCTTCCGTCAGGAATCGCGTGACCGGTATTGCGCCGTGGAAACCGTCAGCGTGCGTCGTTCCATAGCACGGGATCTCGCAGCAGGCTTGCGCGAACACTGTCGAGTACAAACTATGCGTGTGCGTGATGCCCCCGATCCCGGGAAATGCCGCATACAGCGCACAATGCGTCGGAGTGTCTGAAGAAGGCCGCAGTGTGCCTTCGACGACGCGCCCGTCCATGTCCACAAGAACAATGTCGTTCACTGTCAGCGAGCCGTACTCGACGCCGCTCGGTTTTATCGCTACAATGCCTTCCGATCGGCTGATCCCGCTCACATTGCCCCATGTGAGCGTGACGAGTCCGTATTTCACAATATCCATGTTGGCATGGAGCACTTCGTTTTTTAAATCTTCCAGCATTGCTCACCGCTCCTAAGTTCGCCGTTTCGCGCGATGTGCGGCATCGCACACTGCGCTGTGTGTATGATGACGCTTACGTGTGAATGCCGCTGCGCACATCATCCCGTATCGCCAACAGCTCTTTCATGATGTTCTGCATCGAACCGGACCACGACCGTATGCCGAACCCGTCGTGCAGCTGCATGTACAGGCGGTAGAGATGTTCGTAGGTCCGGCGATGTTCCTCTCTCGGTTCAAACACTGCAGCGGTTCCGGTCATGAACTCAAGCGCCTCGCTCACCGTCGCGAACCCGCCCGCATCGGCCCCGGCTGCGGCAGCCGCCGCGATCGCCGCGCCAAGCGCCGGTGTCTGTTCGCTGCGCGAGAGCTTCATCGGACGGCCGGTGATGTCCGCATAGATTTGCATCAGGAGCGGATTCCGGGAAGCAAGCCCTCCGCATGCGACAACCTCGTGGATCTTCACTCCGTACTCTTCGATCCGGTCGATGATCGCCAGCGCCCCGAATGCGGTCGCTTCAATGAGCGCGCGATAGACCTCGTGAGGCGTCGTGGATAATGTCTGGCCCACAAGCACTCCGGTCAGACGCGCATCGACAAGAATGGTCCGGTTCCCGTTGTTCCAATCGAGGGACAGTAATCCGCTTTCTCCAGGCAGCACGCGGCCTGCGGCGATCCCGAGATTTTTAAATTTTTCGTCCTGCGTCGCGCCATACGACTCGGGCACATACTGATTCACGAACCAGAGAAAGATGTCGCCCACAGCGCTCTGCCCCGCCTCGATCCCGTAATATCCGTTCATGACCGAATTGTCGACGATCCCGCAGACTCCCGTGATGTCCGCCAGCGGTTCGGTGTCGGGAGCGATCATAATATCGCATGTGCTCGTGCCCATGATCTTCACGAGTACGCCGGGTTTGATCCCCGCGCCGACTGCGCCGAGGTGAGCGTCGAATGCGCCGACTGCGACCGCAACCGTGTCACGCAGACCGAGCCTGCGCGCCCATTCGGCAGAAAGAAATCCCGCCCGTGTGTCCGCAGGATATGCCGCGTCATAGAGACGACTGCGCAGCTCACCCAGGCCGGGCGACACCATCTCGAGAAATTCCGTGTCCGGAAGTCCGCCCCAGGCGGCACTGTACATCGCCTTGTGACCCGCGGCGCAGACGCTGCGCTTCATCGCTTCCGGCTGCGTCTGTCCCGTCAGGACCGCCGGGATCCAGTCGCAGATCTCGACAAAACTTGCCGCAGCGGCATATACCACGGGAGCGGTTTTTTTACAGTGAAGGATCTTGCTCCAGAACCATTCGGATGAATACGTGCCGCCGATCTTCGACATAAACTGCGGACGATGCTGCATGCCGAGTTCCGTGATGCGAGCTGCTTCGGCGTGCGATGTATGGTCCTTCCAGAGCCATACCATCGCCGCGGGATTGTCAGCAAACGCAGGGTCAAAACAGAGCGGCGTGCCGCGGGCATCCACCGGCATCGGACTGCTGCCGGTGGTATCCACGCCGATGCCGATCACCTGTGCGCGATCGAACTGCGCATCGGCGGCTTCGGCTTTCTTCAGCGCTTCAGTGATGGTGACCTCGATCCCGGTCACGTAGTCTGCCGGGTTCTGTCGGGCGAGCATCGGATCCGCCGCATCGGTAATGACACCGCTGTTTCCCGAAGGGTACACAAAGACATGGCTCGCAATTTCTCTGCCGTCGGCGAGATCAACGATCAATGACCGGCAGGAATTTGTCCCGAAATCAAGTCCAATGGCATAGGTGCTCATATTACGCAGCTTCTGTTTTTTTCTTCCATGGATTGAATGCGATCGTATACACAGCACCGATCACGATGAGGAATGCGCCCCACCAGATTCCCGCGCGCAATTCATGAAGCACCGTCACGGTGCCGGACCACGGCGCGATATAATCGACGACATTCGCGGCGAAAATAATGATGCCGAACAACGACAACAGACAGCCGATGATAAACCAGATCGAAATGATTTTTGATTCGTCCATGATGAGCTCCTACCAGAATATAATATTGAGTGCTATGAAGACAGCGAACACGATCGATGCGAAGAACACCGGACGCTGATAGAATTTTAAGTGACCCTCGGACGGCAGTACGGTGCAACTGCGCACAAGCCCGTTCAATTCGTTTTCGGGCCGCGCCTTCGTCATCAGGCTGACGATGACCGTGACGCCGACGCAGATCATCCACGACCACAAGGCTCTGTACATATTCTCGGCCATGTCTTTTGCATACGGGGACAACGCAATGATTTTCAGCGCGCTCGGGTCCATCTTCACCCATGCCCACATGCCGATCGACGACACCGTTCCGGCAAGCAGTCCGTAGAAGCCGCCCGCTTTCGTCGCCCGTTTCCACAACATGCCAAGGATGACCGTGCCGAAGAGGGGCGCCACAAAGAAGCTGAAGAGCGCCTGCACGTAATCCATGATGCTTGCGAACTGCTGCACGAGATACGCAGTGCCGATCGAAACGAACACTCCGATGATCGTCGTCCAGCGGCCGATCTTCACGAAATGCGCGTCGGTGCCGTCTGTGCTTGCTAATTTTTTGTGCAGCGGCCGATAAATATCGTATGTCCACACGGTGGCGAACGCGCTGACGTTGCCGGCCATGCCGGACATGAATCCGGCGATCAATGCCGTGATGCCGAGTCCCAGCAGACCGGGACCCAAATACCGCGCCATCATCAGCGGGAGCACCTCGTTGTAGCTGTGTCCGCCGGTGGCGATGGCCTGCGTCTCGCCCACAAGTCCCGGTATAACCGCGAGTCCGAGCAGTCCCGGTAAAATGACAATGATGGGCACGAACATCTTAAAGCTCGCTCCGATGATCGGCGCCATTTTCGCGGCCCGAAGATCTTTCGCCGTGAGCACACGCTGCACCACAAGGAAGTCCGTGGTCCAGTACGCGAACGAGATGCAGAACCCGAGTCCGAAAACAATGCCGGTCCAGTGAATGCCCATCGGATTATCCTGGAATGAACCGAGCGTGCTCCAGAGGTGCGTATAGTCGCCCTTCGGAAAATTCTGGTGAATGCGGTCGACCATGTTCGTCCAGCCGCCGGCTTCGATGATGCCGAGGATCGGTATGAGCAGGGCGCCCAGCCAGATGAGCATGAACTGCAGCACTTCATTCAGGATCGCCGAAAGCAGTCCGCCGAGCACCACATAGAGCATGACGGTGATGGACGAGACCCAGATGCTGAAATGAATGTCCCACCCGAGCACGACCTTCATCACAATCGCCATTGAGTACATGTTGATGCCGCTCATGAGCACGGTCATGAAACCGAACGACACGGCGGACACAAAGCTGGCTCCATCGCCGAAACGCAATTTCAAATACCCCGGCACGGAATGCGTCTTGCTGATATAATAGAACGGCATCATGATCAGCCCGAGGAACAGCATTGCCGGTATTGCGCCGATCCAATACCAATGCGTCGCGAGTATGCCGTACTGATACGACGCGGCCGCCCAGCCCATGAGCTCCAGGGAACCCAGATTCGCGGCGACGAACGAGAGTCCGGCGATCCACATGGTCATCGAGCGGCCTGCCATGAAAAAATCTTCACCGGTCTTGGTGAACTTCATCAGATAAAATCCGATCCCCAGCACAAAAATAAAATAGAGCACGACGATCGCGCTGTCGACCCAGCCCAACGAAATAATTTTCGATCCGTCAAACAGCAGAGCTATAATGGGAGTAATGAGACCGGGCATTGTTCATCCTTTAGTGAGTGGAAATGAATGGCGGCGTGAAGCATGTGCGCGCTTCATGCGTCTTTGTGTTTTCAAGCATCATGGTATGAATTTTTTCCACACATCCGCCTTGAGCTGAGGATTGGGCACATACGACAATGCGTCCGGGTCCTGTTCGAAGATCGTATAGATCGCATGCCCCTTGCGTATTCCAAGCGCATCGTACTCTTCAGGTTTTTTTATCGTCAGTTCGGAACGATGATACATCGGATTTGGCGCCCATGTGATATTCCCGGTGTCATTAACGAGGGGGAACCATGCCAATCCCTTTCGTGCCCGGACATGCTCATACTCGAATCCATACTGCCGATCGCACCACGCCCCGAATGTGAGCGGTTCGTTCACATCGGCGCTGATCGTCGCGTGCGCCCAATCGGGCGGCACGACCACCACATCTCCCGGAGCGGCTTCGACGGCGAAGCATCGGCCCGGATCCGGTTCCGCACGCTCCTGCATCAGAATGACCGCCTTACCGCTCCAGATCTCGTAGATCTCCGGAGGCGACATCGTGTTTCCGCGCACCTTTGTGTGGCAATGCCCCTGACTGCGGACCGGTTCGTCTCCAAGCCTGCCTGCGGCATACGTCACCGCGCCATAGAGCAGGTTTCGTTCCACCAGCAGCGCCCTGTGTTCGACCTTGCCTATATCCATGACGATCGCATACACGGGATCTGGGCCTGTGCACAGCGGATCCCGCAGGCTCTTCCTGATCGCATCGAGCGTGCGATACTCTGCCTCGGGACCGAAGGCTCCTCGACCGTACACGAAGCCCATCGGATGCGTCATGGGGATGATTGGAAAACCCGGATCGAATGTCATACGATTGAGAGAAAGCAGCATTGCGGGGCGAAACGTTTTTCCGCCCCGGCGTGCAGTGGTGTGCGCGCCGTCATCAGTTCTTCTTTATTAATATTTTTTCCAGCTCTTCCAGGCTTCGCCCTTTTGTTTCAGGCACCTTTATGAGGATGAATACCAGATACACCACGCACATGACGCCGAAGAAGAGAAATGCCGCTCCTCCACCCAGCACATTCAACAGATACGGAAACACCAGAGACACGAGGAAACACACGCCCCACAGTATCATGATCGCAACGCTCATTGCCTCGCTGCGCAGTCTGTTGGGAAAAATCTCGGAAATGAATACCCACGTCACCGGCCCCAACGACGCTGCGAACGACGCGATATAGAGGAGGATGCAGCCAAGAACGAGGGAGCCCTCGAATTTTTCAAAATGAAAAGCGGCTGCAAGCACGAATAACGATAACGCCATTCCGATCGTGCCGGCGATGAGCAGCGGCTTTCGTCCGATCCTGTCTATCCACCGGATCGCGACCACGGTAAATAAAAAATTGATGCCTCCCACCGCAACGGTCTGCATGAGGGCCGAGTCCATGCCGATGCCCGTCTTCGCAAAGATCATCGGCGTATAATACATGATCGCATTGATACCCGTGATCTGCTGAAAGACCGCGACGCCGATCCCGATCCACAGGATGGGAGCGACGTTGGCCGAGAAGACATCTTTGTATGATCCCTTCTTTTCATTGGCCAGCGACTCTTCAATCGTTCTCATCTCTGCAGTTGCAATCACCGTTCCATTAATTCGCTGCAAAATGGCGAACGCTTCAGCCTTCCGCCGTTTCTGAATGAGCCATCGCGGGCTTTCAGGCACGAACAGCAACGCCGCGAAAAAGAGCAGGGCGGGCGCGCCCATTACAGACAGCATCCATCGCCAGTTGTTTGGTCCGGTCGAGACGAGCAAATAATTTGAAAAGAATGCGGCGAGGATGCCGATGACGATCGCCAGTTGGTTGAGCGAGACGAGGCTTCCCCGCTTCGCCGCAGGAGAGATCTCCGCAATGTACATGGGCGACAGCATGCTGGCCGTGCCGACCGCCAATCCGCCGATAAACCTGAAGGCAATGAAGCCTGCGAGATGTTCGGAGAGCGCCGAACCAACTGACGACACAAAAAACAACGCGGCTGCAGCAAGAAGGGTGTTCCTTCTTCCGAGCAGGTCTGCCGGTTTGCCCGAGGCGAGCACGCCCCCGATACACCCGATGAGCAGACTGCTCACCGCCCATCCCAGCGCGATGTCGTCCAGCTGAAAATACGAGCGGATGAACGGGACCGTTCCGGAGATCACAGCGGTATCAAATCCGAAGAGCAGGCCGCCGAGCGCCGCCACCGCCGTTACGAGCATGAGAAAATTCGAGTCTTGTTTTTCCATCGTTGGGTCTCGTGTAAAAAAATGGACACCCCACTTAGAGGATGTGTTGTTATGTAGGGCGAGATGTTATCTCGCCCCGCGCCGGAGGCGCGTGCGTTACTCGGGAGCGTTACGCTCTCGTTCGCACATAGGCTTTTATTGTGACGCACTCTTCGAATTCGCGTACAGGCGCGATCGAATACTCCCCGATGCACGCCGGCACAATGAAGGTCTCGGCATAGTGCACAACGAACGGCTTGAACGCGTGCGCGGGACTTTCAACGACTGCTTCCTTCCCGTCGACAAGGCAGAGCACATTCACTCCACCGTTGGTCGCGTGGTGCACCTTTTTCGTAAACCGGTGCCGACGCGTTTCAATGAACTCGCGCTCATGCAGACCGGTCCGTTCTTCCACCCATCCGTCTCCCTGGCCGATTGTTTCAACGCGGCCGATGAGATTCTTCGCCGTCCACGCCGCCGTCCGCTCCCATTGTATCACATTCCTGCCGTGCTCAATATTGATCGGGCGCGGCCTGCCGTCGAGTCCCAGGCGCCCCCAATCCCACAGTTTGAATGTGAAAATATACGGCGTGGCGCTGATCTCGAGCACCATGCTGTCTTTGCCCGAACAATGGACCGTTCCGCCGGGAATGAGAAAATGATCGTGTTTTTTGGCGGGCCAGGTCTGCACAAATTTTTGCGCATCAAATTCTTGGCCGCCCGATTGCGCCGATTCCAGCTCGCGCATCATCGCGCCGGGTTGTATGCCGTCCCTCAGCCCGAGATAGACAACGGCCCCCTCCTTCGCATCCATGATGTAATAGCTTTCGTCCTGTGTGTACGGTATGCCGAATTTTTCACGAATGTATTCCGTGATGGGATGCACTTGCAGGCTCAGGTTTCCGCCGCCCATCGTGTCCAGAAAATCGAATCGGATCGGAAATTCATCGCCGAAGCGCGCATGGACCTCATCGCCCAGCAACTGCTGAGGCGAGAAAAAGACAAGGTCGATCGCGGGCAGTTCCACCACTGTCCCGCCGATGTTCAGGCACAGGCTGTTTTCCTCGGGAACACAATTGAAGCACCATGCGTAATTGGAAACCGACGGATCGAGCCCGCACACCTCCTTCATCCATTGTCCGCCCCACGGCCCCGGATCGAAAAATGGCACAACGGAAAACGGCTGCGTCAGCGCCTGGTGCAATCCCTCGCGCACCGCCGCGCCGTCGACAAGTTTGGGCACACGCGAGTCGTTCGTGTCCAGCACGAAATCCCATCGATGCATGAGGGACTTTTTATTTCTGTCGCACACCCGCCAATCGACGAAGTAGCCCTGCTTCACGAGCAGCATCCAATCCTGAACATCCTTATTTTCACATCCTATATTCGAGACTTCGCGGCGGCGCATGCGCTGCTGTATTTCCCATCGCGCCATATCGGCGTAGACGAGCAGATCGAATCCGGAAGAGATCCGTGCGGCACCGGTGCCTGTGATGAGGACGGTTCCCCGGCCGGCAGCCTCTATTGCCTGCCGCGCTGCCGCGAGCTTCTTCGGGTCGAAGTATGCATCGATCTCCAGACGTGTCAGATATCCGAAGAGACGGTCGTCCGTCACATCCGCATGCACCATCTCGCGGATCGCAGCGGGATCCTTATACAGACTTCCGGCAGTGATCAGGAGATCCGGATGCAGACCGGCAGCGAGACGTTCGGTGACGTCGTCTTCGTCGATGCCCTGATAGTATTCGACGACGATTATTTTTTTCCGCGCCGGGATCGTCTGCAGCGCTTCATCGAGCCGCAGAATAATTCGGTCCCAGCCGACCGACACCGTCGCGCTTGTCTCTACGGTAATGCAGGGATTTTTTTGAAATGCGGCCATAGACCATCACAGATGTGTAGTGTACTTGCGCCCGGCCCCCTGTCATTCGCGGTGCATTCAGCAAAGCAGAGAACGTTGTGTTCGTTATAAATTCAGATTCTCACGGAGCAGATCGGCTATCCCAAGCAGCGCCGCGTTGTCGGTATCGCGAGCCACGGCGATTTTGACTTTCCCCCATGGCGTCCATGCGAGACTGTCGACGTATTTGCGCAAAAACGGAAGGATGACATCGGCGCTTCTCATGATGCCTCCGCCGACGATCACCAGTTCCGGATCGTACGCATGGATCAGATTCACAACGCAGCTCCCCCATGCAAGCAGACTGTTATGGACTAATTTTCCCGACAGCACGTCATTTTTTTTCGCAGCGGCAAAGAGTTTTTCATAATCGATGGATCCCGTTTTCGAGAGCATGCTCATTTGAAACTCGGAATCGTTCATCGCCTTCTGCGGCAGGCTCCACGACGACGCTTCAGTTTCAACACAGCCGATGTTGCCGCAATTGCAGAGCTGGCCGACGAAGTTGATGGTGAAATGCCCGCCCAGACATCCTGCCTGGTAATGCTTGCCGTGCAGCAATTTTCCCTCGATGATCGCCGCGCCGCCGACCCCCGTCCCTAATGTCACCATCACAATATTGTCGCAGCCGATGCCAGCTCCGAAGCGCCATTCTCCCACGAGCGCCGAGCGCGCATCGTTTTCAAGGTAGATGGGCAGGTCGAATTTTTCACGCGCCCATGCCGTGAAATCGAATCCGATCGAATCGAAATATTTTTGATTCACGGAGAGGACCGTCTTTTGCCGCGGATCGACGATGCCCGGGACCGAAATTCCAATACCGACAATATCGTTAAGCGGAATACGATACGACCGAAGAAGCTCGTAGATGGCATCCTGGATCGACGGCAGCCGCGCCCGCAATCCATTGCTTGAAAATGCGTCGATCATGGAACTCGCCACGATCGCACTTCCTTCGATGACTCCGATTTTAATGCGCGTACCGCCGAGATCCAGTGCGATGGTCTTCATGTCACTCCGGAATGAGTGTGGGAGAATCCGCAACATCCAGTAATCGTGCAGAGAATCCGTGCTGTGAAATTTCGTCGTAGTTGTGGCCGGCGTCCGACGGCCAGCTGGCGCCGATGATCAGCGCCGCCGCGCCTGTGTTGGCGATGCGATGCGCGACCCCTCCGCGTATATAATGCAGGCTCCCGGGAAACATCCGCTCGGCCCACGACTCCCGCTCCCTGTTCATCAGTATGAGCATCCCCTCGCCTTGCACTCCCCAATAATATTCCGCACGGTCTTCGAGTGCATGAAAATGTCCGCGAGTCATAAAGTATTCTCCGCCGACTTTCCCCGGCTGTACGATCGTCGTACCGAAATACAAACCTCCGGACGTTCCTTCCGGTACAGGAAGATGCGCCTGTACATTATAGACGAGCTGCTCGGGATCCATCTGTTCGAACGCCCCGATGTCCTTAAAAACACCGGTGAGGTGTTTCATCCTCTTCTCGCTTTCAGCGATATCGCTTCCCCGCAAGCACCAATTCAATGGATCTATCACGGTCGAAGGAGGCAGTATTTGTAAATGCTTCATGGATCAATCCTCTGTATCTGCTCATAATATTAATAATAGTGTTATAATGCAACACCAATAGAGTACATACCTCACGGCATGATGGCGAAAAATTTCCGGGATTGTGAGACTGTAATTCCTAATTTTAAGAATCATATTCAAGTCCGCGAAAAAGAATGTCCGGGAATCATGTACCAGGCATTGACAGACCACCGTATTCGTCCGTTTTGAAGGGGATCCGCCGCCGCCCTCTGTGAAATGCACTCGTTTCAATTATGGTACATTATTTGCATTAATTATCACGGACAAAACAGTATCATTGTTACACAACCGGCACTCACACTCTTCCACCGCCGCAGCGACGGTCAGTTTCGGAGATGTCGTCATTGACTTTGCATATGTATTTATCTACCATTGAACACATTCGCAGGATGTTCCTGATAAAAATCTTCCCTTCTATGAAAAAACAATTGAATCGGTTTGCATCGTTGGCCTTTGGCCTTCTTCTGGTCTGTTCATCTGCGAAGATGATCGCACAGGAAAAAGAGGAATGTCTTGCATGCCACAGCGATAAATCGCTCACCGGCGAACGGCACAAAGAGAAAGGGTCTCTCTTTGTGGATGAAAAAAAGTTTTCCAAATCAATTCACAAGGACCTCAGTTGCATTCTCTGCCACACAGACCTGGAAGGAAAAGAATTTCCGCATGCCGTTCCGGTAGCTCCGGTCAAATGCGGAACCTGCCATGAGAAGCCGGCTGATTTATACGCCAAGGGACTTCACGGCCGGAAGGCGGCCAAAGGCGACCCGCTGGCTCCCCGCTGTTACGATTGTCACGGCAAGCACGACATTCTCGCGGTGAAAGATCCCAACTCTCCGGTGATCCCGATACGGATTCCCTACCTCTGCGGCAAGTGCCACCAGGAGGGAACTGCCGTGATGCGCCAGAGAAATATTCCGCAGGACCACATTCTCGAGAACTATACCGAGAGCATCCATGGCGACGGCTTATTGAAGAAAGGTCTCTCCGTGGCGGCGACGTGCGCTTCATGCCACGGGGCGCATCTCATTCTTCCGCACACCGATCCCCAATCGTCGATCAATAAAAACAATGTCGCCAAGACCTGCTCCCAGTGCCACTCATCGATCGAGACGGTGCACCGGAAGATCATCAAAGGCGAACTCTGGGAAAAACAGGCGCACGTACTTCCCGCATGCGTCGACTGCCATCAGCCGCACAAGGCGCGCCGTGTGTTCTATGACCAGGGCATGGCGAATCAGGATTGCCTGAATTGCCATCAACGGAAGGACATCAAAGCGTCGGTCGGCGGCCGTTCATTATTTGTCGATGTCGCTGTCTATGCGGGATCGAAACACGGTCCAAAGGTCGCATGCAGCCAGTGCCACAGCGAGGTCAAATCGAATCTCACCCGGCCGTGTTCAGCCATCACGAAAAAAGTCGACTGCGCGCAATGCCACAAGGAAGTCGGAGACCAGTATGCGATGAGCACGCACGGCAAGCTCTTCGCAAAGAACGACCTGAACGCGCCGACGTGCAAGGAATGCCACGGCACGCATGGCGTCAAGGGAAAACTGGATCCAGCGTCGCCGTCGTTCCCAACAAACATACCGAAGCTCTGCGCCCGCTGTCACGCCGAGAACCAAAAGGCCGCCGTGCGCTACCAGGGCGAGCAGCATGATATCGTCACGCATTACACCGAAAGCATTCACGGCAAGGGACTCGCCAAAAGCGGATTGACTGTGACCGCAACATGCACCTCGTGCCATTCGGCGCATCGCGAACTTCCCAAATCGGATTCGCTCTCGACAGTGAATCCGAAAAATCTCCCCGCGACCTGCGGCGCCTGCCATCACGGCATGCAGGAACAGTTTGAAAAGAGCATCCACTCGAGGCTGGTTTCGAAATCAGATAAACCCCTGCCCGTGTGCAGCGACTGTCATACGGCTCACACGATCAACCGTACGGATGCCGAAGGCTTCAAGCTCGGCATCTCCATCACGTGCGGAAAATGTCACGCCGAAGTCACGAAGAGTTATTTCGACACGTATCACGGCAAGGTGTACCAGCTGGGATACACCAAAACGGCGAAGTGCTACGATTGCCACGGCTCGCACGACATCCTGCCGATCGCCGATCCGAAATCGCATCTGAGCCGCGCCAATGTCGTACAGACGTGCCAGAAATGTCACCCCGACGCCAATCGGCGCTTTGCGGGATACCTCACGCATGCGACTCATCATGATCCGAACAAATATCCGATCCTCTTCTGGGTCTTCTGGGGAATGACCGGATTGGTGATCGTGACATTTTTCTTCAGCGGGCTCCACACGTTGCTGTGGCTGCCGCGCGCCTGGCAGATGCGAAAGATCCACCAGACAATGGAAAAGGAACACGCAAACGAACGGCAGTATCAGCGGTTCTCCCGGCTCAACCGCACGTTGCATGTTGCCATGATCGTGAGCTTCCTATCCCTGGCGCTCACGGGCATGACGCTGAAATTTTCATACACCGGCTGGGCGGCGATCGTGTCGCGGGTCTTCGGCGGGTTTGTCGTCGCCGGATATGTCCACCGCATCGCCGCATCGATCCTGATCATGATTTTCATCACGCATGTCGTGGATCTCTTCCGCCGCAAGAAATCGGAATTCGGCTCGTGGAAAAACATGCTCTTCGGAGCGAACACGCTGCTGCCGACGAAAAAGGACCTTGACGATGCCATCGGCTCCATTAAATGGTTCATTGGCAAGGGCCCGCGGCCGCAATACGGGCGCTGGACGTATTGGGAAAAATTCGATTACTTCGCCGTGTTCTGGGGCATCTTCGTTATCGGTTCCACAGGCATGATGCTCTGGTTCCCGGAATTCGCAACGCTCCTGTTCCCGGGCTGGGTCATCAACGTTGCAACGATCATTCACAGCGACGAAGCGCTCCTTGCCGCAGGATTCATCTTTACGATCCACTTTTTCAACACGCATCTGCGGCCTGAAAAATTCCCGATGGATACCGTGGTCTTCACCGGCCGCATGTCCGTCGAAGAATTGAAGCGCGATAAACCCGCGGAATATGCGGCGATGGCCGCAAGCGGAGAACTCGAAAAAAATCTCGTCGAGCCCTATCAGCCGATCGTCATCCGCGTCATCAAAGTGTTCGGATTCATCGCGGTCGGCATCGGGTTCTCGATCGTTATCTGGATCGTCTTCGCGATGCTCTTCAGTTATCAATGACCGCTGTGATCGGTCACACGAGTGTAAACGACAAGAGCCCTCTTACGAGGGCTCTTGTCGTTATGTGATAACCATCATTTTCTTCGCCTCAACACGCGGGCCCGCTCGAAACCGGCAGCGGTACTCGGAGCCGCAGCACCGGACGCCCGACGCACAGGCACACTGGCGCACATCGGGTATGCCATCTGCACGACACCCTAAAATCCGATTCCAATGCTCATTCCAGCGGTGTACGATGAATAGTCATTGTACTCATCGTTCGATTGATTGCGCAGCACTGAAACCATCGCTGAAATATCCATCGTTACCCCTTTTCCCATCTCAAAATATTTTGAGATGCAGCACTCCGCAGCAGACGCCAGATCTTTTCTGCTCGGCGCCGTTTCTTCGTCCCGAAGGTTGAAGGCAGGGAGCTTCATTAGTTTATTTTTTATTTCCGCTGTTCCGCTCAGCGAAAAGCCTGCGGGCATGTCGTACGCAACGGTGATCCTGCCTTCGGGTCCATGATAAGCAAACGACTCATTGTAGATATCTTCCGAAAGAAATGTTGTGTTGAGATACTTGCCGAGAAATCGGGGCTCGGAATGGACGTCATAGCGATATTGGATTCTGCCTTCATAAAAAAACGATGCAGTTCTTTTCGAATTGAATAATGCCACTGTGAGCTGATATGATCCCGGTGACTGCGGCGTCAGGGATATCTGCGTGTGCTGAGTACCGCCCGCTTTGCCGTTCCCGGTCACGGTTCCACCCGGAGTAACGGCGAAGATGGCCGTGTCGTAGACGGTGACAGTATAATATTTCATGCCTGCGGAGACGCTGATCCCGTTATGAAATCCATTCTCGGTCGCATGCGCCGCTGAGAACTGAAACACATCGGTCGCATTCGACAGTTCGTTGATCAACGTATAACTGCGATACCCCAGCGTATTCTGAAGATCATACATGAGGAATGATGCGCCGGAATGATGCCGATACGCTGTGATGAGGTCCGCCCCGGTGTTGTTGTAATCGCTATAATAATCCTTGTCCCACCGCGCAGAGAGGTTCAAGGCAAACGTCAGATCGGTGCTGGTCTCCCGTCGAAGCTCTTCCGATTCACTCCATTGTTCCGGCGATGCGTCGTTGGCATTGTGATACGCTATTCTGTATTGAGTGGACAGAGTGTGTTCGTAATAATTTCTTTGCTGCAATGCGTTGAAGACCGTCAATGTCCCCATATACAGCACGTCCAGCGAAGAGCTCGCATAATTCCGCTCGAACTTCGCCTGTGTGAACAATTGCTTCACCTGGTCCGCGGGCCGTGCATAATAGCATAGCGGATTCCTGTCGAATCCATGCGAGATCGCATTGTAGAATGAATACTGGGAAGAAAAATATCTCAGCGAATCAGCGCGTCGTTCCGAAAGACTATCGGCCAGCTCCGACCGCAAGTCGGCCAATCGGTCATTGTCCGCAGATTGATTCTCCATCAACAGTGAGTACACCGACTCAAGAGAGTCCCGCACGATGTAGTAGGTATCATTCATGTTGTCCAGTAGCGCGTGATATGCGGCAGAGCACGAGTCTTTCACGACCCAGCATACACTGTCTGCCGTTTCTCTCAGCGATTCCTCCATGTCTTCATACTCGTGCAGCTCCCCCTTTCTGCTGCCAGCCAACGCGGCTCTTTTTTTTTCCAGCCGTCCGAGGTGCACGCGTATCAATGCCGAAGACGTACGTTTCAGCATGTGGTCATCCGCTCGTATCAGTCCCAGCAGGCGTGCGCACGATTCCCGCAGCGTGTTACGCCTGGCCAGATCGAGCGAATCGGGTTGGTGTGCGCATAGGGAATCCGCATACGTTCCAACGCCGCGGCAAAGACGGTCGTGGTTCGCTATGAGCTGAGAAGAGAGTGAATCTGCAAACGTGCCAAGGGCCACGGTTGTCGAGACAATAATACCGCGAAGCCCGCGGTCGCGCTCGCCGGCACTCGAGGCCGCGGCATGCGTGATTGTCTTGCCGCGCTCTTTCATTCCCTGGGCGTGCGCATGGGAATGCACCGCGGTCAAGAGGACGAGCACGAGCACCGGCAGTATATTGTTCGGTCCTGGATGACTTTTCATGGGAGCATTCAGACTTTTTTGCCGCCGGTTTTCGTATGCGTATCGAACCGTATGGTTTTTGCCCAGACTCGCTTCTCTTTCTTGACATACTCCGAATATGCGGCTTTCAGCACAATATAGATCCACAATTGGCAGTACGAAAAATACATCATAATGATAAGGCCGATTTTGCCGAGACTGTCTTCTTCATCGAAGGAAATGGCGAGCAGGATCTCGGCGATGAACAGCACAAACGCCATGCCCCACACGAACGTATACGGGCCGGGAAGCGAAATGCTGACGAGGCCGGCGGCGCTGACAAAGAAGAGCAGGTCCGAGATGATGATCGCGGCAAAAAACACATAATACAGAGCAAGCGTGTAGAGGATGTCCAATGCAAGCCGGCGGTTTTTAAATTTCGGCAGCGCCTTAAAATATTTGCCGATAACGTAGTTGTTGCCTCTCACCCAGCGCATCCGCTGCTTGATCCATACGTTCCATTCCTCCGGCTCCTGCTCGTATGTGATGGCGTAGGGAATAAATTTGATCTTATACCCTTCCTGATAGATCCGTATGCTCAATTCAGAATCTTCGGTCAGCGCCTCTTCATCCCAGCCATGAAGCGCGTTGATGAGCGAAGCCCACATGACAAAGTTGGTGCCTGGCAGCGTGGCGACATTGTGCATCTGCCATCGTCCCGCCTGGAGCATCGATTGAAAGCTGAGCGTCTCGATATTGATGAATCGCGTAAGCCAGTTGGTGTTTTTATTGACGGTCCTGAATTTGCCAAGCACGGCGCCAAGTTCCTTATGGTCGAGCAGCTGAGCCACCAAATACCGCAATGAACTTTTGTCCGGCGTATTGTCCGCATCATAGATGGCGATGATCTCTCCGGTGGCGGCCTTCACTCCGAGGTTCAACGTCCGGGATTTCCCTTTCCCCCCTTCGCCTTCCGGAATGTCGTACAGTTGCACGCGCGGATGAACCACTGCGTAATCGAGAATGATCTGTCTGGTTGCGTCTGAAGAACCATCGTTGATAACGAGGATCTGAAGCTTGTCCTTCGGATACTCCAGCTCCAGCATCGATTCGATCGTCGCCCCGATCACCTTCGCCTCGTTGTGAGCCGGAATCAATATTGAGCACGTCGGGTACTCGTACGTCCTCTCATCGACCAGCTGCTTTTCCTTCATCGACTGAATAAAATTAACATACCCGTACACTGTGAGTATGAACTGATACGCGATCATGAACCATATCAGTATGACGGCTAGAACGAAGATGACGCTGGAAACGGTTTCTAATAATGGCATAATGGATGCTCTAATTCTTTTAGACGGAATATTTTCGTTTGACTATTTTGAGAACGATAAACATGATCACCAGCATTCCTACCGCCACACTTCCAAATATTGCAATACCCGTCGACGACCACAGCGCCGTGATATTCATCCCGTAGACAAATGCATCGCCCGTCATGATGACCACGGTATGGCTCCCGGAAGGCAGGAACACGGAGTAACAGTCGTTGCCTTTCATAACGGTGAACGCGTAGGCGCTGCCGTCTACGGTCACAGAGGTGGGCTCCCGATCCATCGATATGAGCGCCCTGATGCCGGCTTCATACGCTATCGTTATCGATTTCATTTCATAGGCAACCGATCGCACGTTGCCGGTAAACGACAGTATTCGCGCCTGCAGCTTATACGTTGAAAACGAGGCCACCGAATTATCTGAAATCAATGCCTCGTGTACGCCTGCGGGAATGGTAAACATATTTTGCCGGAACGGAGCGACAAGGATTCCATCGACGCTGATCGCCTTGACCGACTTCGGCAATTTAATGGAAAATGAATACGGGGAATCGAACTCGTATCCATTGGCCACATACGAATATTTCACACCCGACGACGACGCATAGGGGAAATACGCCAGATCCTGCGCATTCACACTCGACTCGGCATAAATTGTGAACCGGGGAACACCGGCCGATGCCGCCTGGACGAGATGATAACTTTCCGTTCCCGTTTGTATCAGCGTTGGGAAAGGAGTGATCGCATTTTCCTTCCGGAAACTGAGTATGTTCAGATCCAACATCAACCGCGAATCCCCTCCCATCAGCGCGGAATACCGATTGCCCATGGCCGCATACCGCAGCGGGTTTGTGGACCAGAGATGCTCCGGATCTTCGATCTGCAGCGTAAAATCATATTTCTTTTGAAGCGATAAGATGCTGTTCATATCGACGCCCAAATAGTCGCGCAGCTCCGGCGATTCGAGCTCGTCCATCGCCGTGACGATGATTTCGAATCCGGGTTTTTTACTCGCGATGCGGGAAATAGCGGACAACAACGCGTCGTACACTTCACTCAATTTTTCAACCCGGTAGTCGACAATGCTCTTCTTGACAAAAGGATTGCTGCGCCAATAAAACGGTGACGACGGAGTGAAAATATCATTCAATACAATTCCGTATTTTTTCAATACCTCGGCCCGCGCCGAAGGATGCATGGGCGTGAAGAGATTCGGCTCTTCGAGCCCTTTGCCCGCGTCAAAATACAGTTCGGCAAGATCGACTCCGTCCCAATCGAACTGCGTCAAGAGCGTCTCGAATTCTTTGGTCACGGCATCCACACATGCCGGACTGGTGAGCGCGATCGGAAATCGAAACGATGGCTGGACATCCTCGTTTAAATAATTTTTTTCGCGCCAGGCGGGATGCTCGTTCCAAAATTTTTGGCTCACCTGGGGCGGCTCAAGCCATGCATAGACCAGGATTCCATTCGCATGCGCGAGCGTGATCAACCGTTCATAATCGTAATTATATTTAGGGTATTGATGCCAGCCCGCCACATGGATGATCCGTATCCCCTGCGCCACCCATTGCTTGACAAGATTTTCCACGCTGAAATTTTTCCGAAATCCCGGGTCAAAAAACATTTCCAGATTGTCTCTTCGTACGATCGGCCTGAGGGCGAGATACTTCGCAACATGGTCCACCAGATAAGGATATAAACTGTATCCGTTTTGAGTGTACGGATCGAAACGGGAATTAATATAAATCAATTTACCGCTCCCGACTTCCTTCCCGATCATCATGGGCATCCGCGTTATTTCATCTTCGCAGAGAATTTCATCGTTATCATCCAGATCGATTTTATTGACCAATTCACTATACCGCCAGACGATCGATTCTTCCGGATACGATTTATCCCGAATTCTGCTCACCTTCAAATCGTTCTTCGTGAACCGAATATTGAATTTTTCCGCCAACTGGCTCTTGCCATCCAGAACAAGGTTTCCCCCTTGTTGAACAAATTCCGCTATCTGGCTCTGATCGTGTTCCGACAGTGAATCGGTCACCGTATGCGGAACGACAACAAGATTGTAGTTGCTCAGATCGATCTCCTGGCCGAGGAAAAGCGTGTCCACATTGATATTCACGCTTTTGAAAATGGAACCCAGCGACGCTTCATCGTTAAACGCCCCCCCTTTCGCAAAATGATTCCACAGTATCACAACTCGAGCTTCCTTCCAATTTTCATTCGATGGAGCCAGGTTGTGATAATACGTCCCCATCTGATTTTTCACCTTCTCATACAGCGAGCGTTTCTTCTCTTTGTATTCGCTGGGCTCGGCATAATACACTTCACCCGGCTCCAGCACGATGGATTTTGAAACTGATCCCGTGATCCGATTATCGGAAAAGACCTTCTGCTTTATCTCCCCATCCTTGCTGTAATATGATTCAACCAGGTATTGGTCGGCCAATCTGATGGAATACGACTGCGTTCCCGTCAGAATGACCCGGTCTTTTGTTTTGACCCAATTCGGTTGTTCCCGTAGATCCACATAGGTATAGCCCATTGCCGTAATGCCGTCCACAATTTGTTCAAGCAGCTTCAGGTCGTTAAAGGAATGGAAAAAACATGCGGCGAATCCATCACGGACTTGAAAGCTCGCTTTCGCCCCCTTAAGAATATTTTTAACCGCTTCTTCGCCGACAGTGACATCCGTGTCGTAGGGTACATACCCTAAATTTTCCGGATAAATTTTCTGGCCGAACAGATCCTTCTTGATGATATAGGGGAAGTATTGGCTTTGATCAAAATCTTCAATCGCCAATCGAGGCTCCATCGCGGAACTGAAATACTTTGCGACCGTTCTGTAGAACAAGAATGACGCAGTGTAGTGGGGAGTTTCCCACACGATGGGAAACAAACCGTTCTTTAAAAATTGCTGAATCCCATCCTCGATTTTCCTGGAGAACTCCGCTTCATTTTCATCTTTGATGGGCCGATTGGTGTTCTGATCCCAGAATTCAAAATCGGACGCTGTTACCCCCTTGTATTGATGCGTGCTCCCGTGCATGATCAATGAGCCGCCGTTCCGCGCGGCATACTTCAATGCATCCACCATATCGGGTTTTTCCGAGAGGCTCACTCTCAGACCGGTGCCGGGATTGACATAGTATGGGATCACACCGATTAAAAATGGAATCCCGCGTTTGGAAAGGAGGTCGGCGATCTCCCGGATCTTGTCGGGATTGTCGACGGGACTGATATCTTCAATCCGAATCAATGCGGAGTGCACTTCGTCGTGCTGCTCTCCCAGGATATCATGGAGCATATCGGCAAAGAGAAGATAGCGGTCTGTTTCAGTGGCGTACGCGAAGGGCGAGTCGGCGATGTAATAGAGATTCTTCGACCGTACGATGTAGGGGGTCTCTTTTTTCCTGAGCGAGGAATACGCAGTCGCCAATACCTGGACGTTATTTTTATCGGCAATTTGTATGACGCCAAGGGATCGGTCTATTCTTGTAAAAATTGAATTTCCGCTTTTCACGATGTCGTAGCCGATGATCGAATCGATGCTTGCGACGGAATACCCGAATTTTTTTTTGCAATCGTGTGCGCGGGAAAAATCGATGAACCCTGTCCCCATCCACACGATTGTTGTTTTGGTCGTCAGAATATCCGAGAGAAATTTTTCGGGAACGATGTTCTTAAATGAGTCGCCATAGTAAAAGGCAAAATCATAATTGTTCACCTCGCCAGCGGTGTATTGGCTGACACCTTTGATCGTGGATTTTGTGTCGAAATGCCCGAGCAGCGTTGCCAATTGTCTGCCGGTCGCCATGGGAACGTGTTTGATATCCGAATCCCCCTCCACGAGGATCAGAATATTCTTCACCTTCGATTGCGCCGCACTCGTGAATGCTCCCAGCACGAAGCAGGCACACACGCACGCCACGAAGATCCGCCGGAAAGCTCCGCATCCCGATACTGTATTCTTTTTCACTGCACTGTCCTTCCGCATTCATGGAAATAACTTGGTGATAGTACCTGCTTCCGATCGATCCGTACGGGATTCGTTCGCCGCGGAGCAAAACGAGAGGCGTCGCGAACACCGTAACGCCCGCAGGGCTCTTCGCTCTGCGGGCGTTGTCGGTTCACGACGATGAGCAGATACTGGGCATAGCACATTGCCGGACTATGGCGATCAATGGCCGCCGGCGATCTGCGTATCGAAATCCAATCCCTGCTTACTGAGCACTCTTTTCATCTGATACGCTAACCCCGCAAGAGCAAGGAAGCAGACGACGGCCACGATGTACGACATATGTATGCCGACCGAATCCGCAAGCGCGCCCTGAAACGGAGGAATGATCGCGCCTCCAAGGATCATCATAATGAGAAACGCTGAACCTTCGGACGTGTATTTTCCCAGCCCCGCGATGCCGAGCGAGAAGATGCACGGCCACATCACGGAGCAGAAGAGCCCGCCGGCCACAAAGGCATAAATGGCCACCATGCCCGTCGTCATCATGCCGATGACCATCGAGACAGAGGCAAGAAGGGCTAATGTCATGAGCGTCTTGATCGGCTTGTCCTGCCCGAAGAATATCCCGGCGATGAGGATCGCGATGCACACGACGTAGAGATACAGATCCTTCACGTCATTACCCCTTCCCGCATTGACCAGCAAAATGATCGCGAATGCTCCGAGAGGAACGAGCACGGTCAATATTTGTTTCGTTGTTTTTTTCAGGTTGAAGACCGACAGAGCGGCCGTCCATCGCCCGATCATCAGGCTTCCCCAGTAGAGCGAAATAAAATGAGAGTTGTGCGATTCGTCGAATGCGCCGAATGCCGACGTCTTCAACAGCGCTCCAAAATTGCTTTGTATCGTCACCTCAACGCCGACGTAGATAAAAATGCCGACCATGCCGAGGATCAACTGCGGATATTTCATTGCTCCCCATCCGTCGCCCTGTTTTCCGGCAAAATGATAGGATGCGAAGAGCACGAGAAACACGACGATCAGCGCAAGCGTCGAAAGGTTCAACTTGCTCAGCTCAGGCACGACCTGCCCCAACACGACCACAGCGCCCAGTGCCAGCGTCAACCCCGTTAAACTCATCAGCGCCTTGTTGCTGGCCTCGACGTGTTCTTCAAAGCTGTTATCGGGCAGCTTCCGGGAAAAGATGAAAATCAACGCGGCTAAAAAGAATACGGCTGCAACGATCATGTAGAGGACCTTGACCTGGCCGATATCCGCATTGCCCGCCGCGCCTTCGCTGATCGAACCGAACAGCGCAACGCTGACGATCAACGGACCCACCGTCGTGCCGAATGAATTGACGCTTCCTCCCATATTCAACCGATGCGAGCCGGTAGACGGATCGCCGAGCGAAACGGCGAAAGGCTGCGCCGCCGTCTGTTGAAGAGAGAAGCCCAGTGCGATCACGAAGAGCGCGCCGAGGATAAAATAGAACGAACCCGATCCGACCGCAGGGATCATCAACACGGCACCCAGGATGGAGATGAACAACCCCGCGATAATGCCTTTGCGGTATCCGATCTTGTTCAGGATGTCGATCTTTGTGAGTGCGGCGCTTAAAAACAACAGATACGAACCGATGTAATACGCGCCGTAAAATGCGGTATCGATCAGCTGCGATTGAAACTGGGTGAGGCTGAAGAATTTTTTACAGAAAGGAATGAAGATGCCGTTTGATGCGGCAATGAATCCCCAAAAGAAAAATACCGTCACCAATGTCGCCAACGCTCCGGTATTCGTTGGCTGTTTCGTCTGGCTCATGTGTCTGTGATCCTTCTCGTTCTACAGCATTCATGTGAGTGCCTGCAGTGTTTCATCGTATGCTGAGGATGAGACAACGCGGACTGTGTTATTTTTTCTGTTGTCCTTTTTGTTCGATCTTTGCCCAAGCATCTCTCAGCGATACGATCCGGTTGAATACCGGAGCACCCGGCTTCGTGTCCCGGGCATCTGCGCAGAAATAGCCGAGGCGTTCGAATTGAAAACGATCTCCCGGCGCCGCGGCGCCGAGCATCCGTTCAACCTTGCACTGCTGCAGCACCTGGAGAGAATGGGGATTGAGGTTCGAGAGAAAATCGTTCCCCTCTTCCGCATCGTCCGGATTTTCTTTCACGAACAGCCTGTCGTACAGGCGCACCTCGGCATCCACGGCGTCGTTCGCAGACACCCAGTGTATGGTTGCCTTCACTTTTCGGCTTGCCCCCGGCATGCCGCTGCGCGTGTCCGCATCGTACGTGCAATGGATCTCCGTGATCGTTCCGTTGTCGTCCTTCACGATCGTCTCGCACTTGATGATGTAGGCATAGCGCAGACGCACTTCCGTTCCCGGAGAGAGCCGGTAATATTTGGGCGGCGGCACTTCGCGGAAATCGTCCTGCTCAATATAGATCTCCCGGCCGAACGGCAGCTGCCGTGTGCCGGCCGTTTCGTCCTCGGGATTATTGACGGCCTCCAGCGATTCGACGGAACCTTCGGGATAATTCGTGATGATAACCTTCACCGGATGCAGCACAGCCATCACGCGCGCCGCCTTTGTGTTCAGGTCTTCGCGTATGCCGTGCTCGAGCAGTGCAACATCGATCGTGCTGTCCCGCTTGGCGACGCCGATAATGTCACAGAAATTCTTGATCGCATCCGCGGTGTACCCTCGCCGCCGGTATCCGACGATCGTCGGCATGCGCGGATCGTCCCATCCGGAGACATGGTGCTCCTGCACCAGCCGCAGCAGTTTTCGCTTGCTGAGGATGGTGTACGTAAGATTCAATCTGGCGAATTCGATCTGCCGGGGATGAAAGATGCCCAATTGTTCGATGTACCAGTCGTATAAGGGCCGGTGGTTTTCGAATTCGAGCGTGCAGATCGAATGCGTCACACCCTCGATCGAATCTTCAAGGCCATGCGCCCAGTCGTAGGTCGGATAAATGCACCATGTGCTTCCCTGGCGGTGATGCTCCTCATGCACGATGCGGTACATGATCGGATCCCGCATGTTGATGTTGGGCGAGGCCATGTCGATCTTGGCGCGCAGCGTTTTTGTACCGTCTGGAAATTCCCCCGACTTCATGCGGGCGAACAGCGCCAGATTTTCTTCGGCGCTTCTGGTGCGATACGGACTTTCGCTTCCCGGCTCCGTGAGCGTACCGCGCATGGCGCGTATCTCGTCTCCAGTCAGATCGCAGACGTAGGCCTTTCCGTGCGCAATGAGCTTCTCCGCCCATTCGTACATCCGGTCAAAATAATCGGACGCATAGAACAGCCTGTCTTCAAAATCGCCGCCAAGCCATTTCACATCGTCGATGATCGAATCGACGTATTCCTGATCCTCTTTGGTCGGATTGGTGTCGTCGAACCGGAGATTGAATTTGCCGTTGTACTCCCGGGCAATGCCGTAGTTCAGGCAGATCGATTTTGCGTGGCCGATATGGAGGTAGCCGTTCGGTTCGGGAGGAAAGCGCGTGTGTACTCGTTGCTGAAATTTTTCCGCCTGTTGATCCTCGTTAATGATATCGCGGATAAAATCGGATTTCTCGCTGATAGGCTCGGTCATGGTCATGTCAAAGTGGTTATGCGTGAATGCGTACAGTGCCTCAATAATAAGGAATTTTTAGGCATGAATCAAAGGTCATCGGGAGATCGGACACGGGCCGCATCGTGTGTGCACACGGATACACGCATCGATGGATATGGAGGCATGGTATTTTCCGCTCGCCCGCATTTTGAGGACAACTTATCATCGCGTATATTAGGGAAAATCATCTCTCAGCCGGCATACTTATGATCAGGACCCTCTTACGGCCGCTTAAGCTCATCAAACGTCTTCCCGGACGATCCATGCTCATGTTCGAGCAGAACGTCAGCCGGAAAAACGCGCTCTTGCTCACACGGCTCATCGCCATTTTCATACTCGTCGTCAGCGTCTATTCCGCGATCTTTCATTACCTCATGCTCCGCGAAGGCAAAGATCTGCATTGGTTTGTCGGCGTCTACTGGACCGTCGCCACAATGACGACCGTCGGTTTCGGCGATGTGGTGTTTTCGACATTTTCCGGCATGCTCTTCTCTGTCGTCGTTATCATCTCGGGCATTTTTTTCATACTCATCATCATACCGTTCACGCTCATTCAGTTGTTTCAGTCGGCCGCCCGCGTTCCCCGCGAAGCGCCGAAGGGAATTACAGGCCATGTCATCCTGACCCATTACGGCCCGGTGACGAATGTGCTCATACGCAAACTCGGGTACTACACGTCGCCGTATATCATGCTCACATCGGATTTCAAGCAGGCTGCCGACTTGCGCGATCGCGGCATTCGGGCGGTGTTCGGCGAGGTCGATGATCCCCAGACATACGCGCAGATGGCGATCGAGAATGCCGCTCTCCTTGTGACAACGGCTGATGATGTGACGAACACGATGGTCATTCATGCGGCCCGCCAGATCTCTCCGACGGTGAATGTTCTTTCCACATCCACGGAACAGGAATCCATCGAGATCCTTCGCGCCGCGGGCGCCGATGAAATACTCTCGCTCGACGAAATGATGGGCCAGTCGCTTGCGCGCAGAACGATCGCCGGCGATGCCATCGCGCACATCATCGGGCAGCTCGGCTCTCTCACCATCGCCGAAGCGGCGGCTCTGGCAACGCCGTTGGTGAATAAAAAACTGAAGGAGACGCAGCTGCGCTCGCTCACGGGCGTTGTTGTCATCGGTGTTCTGGAGGGCCCCGATTTTTATCTGCCCGATGCCGAGCGCGTGATCACGAAACATTCAATACTCATTCTGGCCGGCGCGCCGGAAGCGATCATGCGCTACAACGAACTCTTCTGCATCTATAATTCGTCGAACGATCCTGTCATCATCATCGGCGCGGGCAATGTGGGCCGATGGGTGGCCCGCTCGTTTGAAGAGCACGGGCTCGAATACTGCATCATGGAAAAAGCCGCTGAAAAAACGGCCGATGCTTCGCATGCCTCCGTCCTCGACGCCGCAAAAGTGGAGAACCTCCGGACCGCCGGTTTTTTCAACGCGCCCGCAGTCGTTATCTCCACACACAAGGACGATACCAATATCTATCTGGCGACGCTCTTCCGCAGCCTCCGCGCGGATATACAGATCGTCAGCCGTGCCACGCTCGACCGCAATGTGGCGCTGCTCCATCGGGCGGGATGCGACATCGTGTTATCGTACGCGTCGTTCGGCTCTAATTTCATACTCAATCATGTGAAGCGCGGAACCTACCTGATGCTCTCCGAAGGCGTGGATGTGTTCAAGGTACGGACGCCCCAGCGGCTGGTCGGAAAATCGATCGACGAGATCCGCCTCCGTGAATCGATAGGATGCCATGTCGTGGCGATCGTGCGCGGCGAAAAGACGGAGCTGATTGCGGGACCGGACACCGTGTTTCCGGAAGATTCGGAGATCATACTGATCGCAGACAACGAGTCCGAATCGCTGTTCCTGAAAAAATACGGTCGTGAAATGTGAACCGGACGCCCCGCTCACACTCCGCTGTGGCGAGCCAGCAGGTAGAAACATGCGATCCACAGAACGATCACGATCTGAAGGAACCGGTCCCTGTACAGCACGTCCGTCGGATTCGTGTTGCCGTTCTCAACGAACACGATCTGCATATAGCGCAGAATGCCGACGATGACAAACAGTGATGAGATGTACAGCTTGTTCGTCGAAAATTTCTGCTGTATCTCCGACGATACGGTGTAGAGAAGATACGAGACGATGATCACTCCCGCCATCAACACCATGGTCGCATTGATGAACTCGAGATTGTAGTGATAGATGTTTTTCCGCGTCTCGAGGCCCCGCTCGCCGAGCCTGACGTCTTCCCGCCGTTTTGCGATCCCCAAAAAAACGGCGAGCAGGAACGTCATGATCACCAGCCACATCGATATCGGAATGTGTGTAACGATGCCGCCGGCCATGACCCGAAGGAGGAAACCGAACGCGAGGCAGACAATGTCGAGAATCGCCACGTATTTCAGTTTGAGTGTGTAGAGCAGATTGATGACAATATAGAGGCTCACGGTGATAAAAAGGCCGGTGCCGGCGGCTCCGCTCATGATCAATGCCAGCACCAGCAGTACCGGCGCCAGCATAAAGGCCGTGCTCATGCTGACGTCACCGCTTGCCAGGGGCCTGTGGCATTTTTCGGGATGCCGCCTGTCTTCGTCGACATCGATGATGTCGTTCATGATATAGATGCCGCTTGCAGCGATGCAGAAACAGACAAACGCTTCCACTGAACGGACAAGTTTTTCCATGTCCCCAAACGAGAAAGAAAAAAATATAGCGCTAAAAACCAGAAAATTTTTTATATATTGCTTGGGGCGCAGCAGGTGCAGAACGTGCTTCATGGAGTTCCTTCATGATGAATTGTACTGCTTCTAAATGCCGAAATAATCCGTAACATGCAAGAGAGCCCGGGCTGTTCGCCAATGGCAAATTATTTTCTCGACGTACCTCGCGGCCGTTGCATTGGTGCGCATGTAGGGCGAGATGTTATCTAGCCCGCTCGAGCGAAGCGGTGCAAGTTTTTGTGAGTTACCCGGGAGCTCAGGCGCCCCCGCCGATGCATTCATTTATTTACGAAGGAACTGTCCAATGGCCGGATCACCATCCCGTTCAACTTTCATGCGAAGCGCTGCATTCCTCATCATGGCCGTGGCGGCATTCACAATCGCCCGGTCAAAGGATGCCCTTCAATCCCCACAGGAGAAAGCAATGCCCGTTCATATCGTTGCCCGTTTTGAGCATATCGCCGTCAATGTTCCCGAACCCAAAGCGATGGCACAGTGGTATGCCGCCAATCTTGGATTCCGGATCGTCAGAGAAAGCGCAACGCCCTCCTATTCGGCATTCATCGCCGATTCTGCCGGACATATGATGTTCGAAATTTATCACAAAGCGGACCAACCTCTGCTCAAAGCCGATACGATCCACCACATGTCCATGCACTTCGCATTTGTGGATGACAGCATTCTCATGGTGAAGGACAGGCTTCTCAAGACAGGCGCCTCCATTGCGGAGGATATCAAAACGTCCGCTTCGGGCGATCAGGTGTTCACACTCCGTGATCCGTGGGGATTTTCAATCCAGTTTGTCCAGCGCGTGAAACCTCTGCTGCAGGCAAAGGGGCTGTATGCGGAACATTACGCGTTGAATGTGGAAGATTCGAGGGCCAAGGTCCAATGGCTCGTCGACAATCTCGGCCTGGTCGTCATGACAGAAGGGAAAGCCCCGTCGTATGGCATGTTGGTGGCCGATGCGGGGAAACATCTGATGATGGAAATTTATCAGAATACGAAGTTCCCTGTCATCAATTTTTCTGATGTCAGCCACAATGCGACACATCTGGCATTCACGGTGCCGGACATCGCCGCCGCGAAACGGCAATGCGTCGGCGCGGGCGCGACGGTGGTCGAGGATGTCCTGAAAACGCCGGGCGGAGATTTTGTGCTCATGCTGCGCGACCCGTGGGGTGAACCGCTCCAGCTCGTGACCCGCCTTGCGCCCATGCTGAAATAACATTACGGTTTTTTTTAGAGCGCGGTCTGTTCGCCAACGGCAAACTATTTTCTCGGAAGTACCTCGCTGCCGTTGCACCGCGTGCGCGGTGCAAGTTACCTATGAGCGCGTTATAAGGGTATGTTCCCGTGCTTCTTCTTCGGAAGCGTCTGTTCCTTCCCTTCAAGCATCTCGAAGGCCTTGATGAGTTTGAGCCGCGTCGTCGCCGGTACGATCACGTCGTCGACGTACCCGCGCTGCGCCGCCATATACGGGCCGGCGAATTTTTCGGAATACTCCGTTTTCAGTTCGAGCTTTCGTTTTGCCGGATCACTGGCCTTTGCGATCTCGGTGCTGTACAACACCTCGACGGCGCCATCGGGCCCCATCACCGCGATCTCAGCCGTAGGCCATGCATAACTGATGTCGCCCCGAATATGCTTCGAGTTCATCACGCAGTACGCACCGCCGTACGCTTTTCTCACGATCACGGTAATGCGCGGCACGGTGCTCTCGGCAAACGCAAACAACAGTTTGGCGCCGTTGCGTATGATGCCGTTATATTCCTGGAGCGCTCCCGGCATGAATCCCGGAACATCTTCGAAGACGAGCAGCGGAATGCTGAACGCATCGCAAAACCTGATGAATCGCGCCGCCTTGATCGACGCGTTGTTGTCCAGCACTCCCGCAAGTACCTTCGGCTGGTTCGCGATCACACCAATGGACTTCCCGTGCAGCCGGGCGAAGCCGATCACGATATTGGCCGCAAACTTCGGCTGCAGCTCGAAGAAATCATTATTGTCCACGATCTCTTTGATGACCTCTTTCATATCGTAGGGCCTGTTCGCGCTCTCGGGAACGATCGTGTTCAATCGTTCGCAGTTGCGGTCGGCGGGATCCGTCGTCGGAAGCACCGGAGGACGCTCATAATTTTTTTGCGGAAGGAACGACAACAGCCTTCGGACGCCCTTGAACGTCTCCTCTTCATCGGCATAGACCGCGTGCGCCACACCGCTCTTCGTGGCATGCACGCCGGCGCCTCCCAGCTGCTCGGCGGTGATCTCCTCCTGCGTCACTTGCTTCAACACTTTGGGGCCCGTCAGGAACATGTACGAAATATCTTCCGTCATGAAGACAAAATCCATGATCGCCGGCGAGTACACCGCTCCCCCGGCACATGGTCCGAGCACCAGCGATATCTGCGGTATCACCCCGGAGTAGAGTACGTTCCTCAGGAAGATTTCGGCATACCCGGCGAGCGATACGACCCCCTCCTGAATGCGCGCCCCGCCCGAATCGTTGATGCCGATCAGCGGAGCCCCCACCTTCGCGGCCATGTCCATGACCTTGATGATTTTTTCAGCATGCGCCATGGACAACGATCCGCCGAAAATCGTGAAATCCTGTGCGAAGAGGAACACCAGCCGCCCGTGTATGGTGCCATACCCGGTGATCACGCCGTCTGTAAGCGGCCGATTCTTGTCCATATCAAAGTCGGTGCATTGATGCGTCACGAAGGCGTCGAACTCTTCAAAGCTGTTCTTGTCCAACAGTTTTAACACACGCTCGCGCGCGGTGAATTTTCCGCGTTCGTGCTGGCTCTGTATCCGTTTTTTTCCGCCGGCGAGTTGTACGCGTTCCTTGAGTTCCTGAAGTCGAAGAAGCCGGTTTTCAGAAGCCATGGTGCCTCCGTGAGCATGATGTGATACTATGTGGACACGGCTGCATGTGTCTGTGCGATTGCCGCGAAAAAAAATCACTGTTCTTCTGCCGATGATACGGCAGGTGATGCTATTTAAGCACGATGAACCGCTTCGTATCGGTAAACGCCGCCGAACCGTTTCGCGCCGTCAAGCGGTACAGATACACGCCGCTCGAGAGTGAGCCCGCATCAAACACCGCAGTATGATACCCCGCCGGCAGTACTCGATCGACGACCGTCGATATCAACCGGCCCGCCGTGTCGAACACTTCCATCACGACCCTGTTGCTCGACGGCAGAGCAAACGACAGCGTGGTGGAAGGGTTGAACGGATTCGGATAATTTTGAAACAACCGACATCCCGTGGGGATCATGCTTCCCGGCTCTTCCACGCCCGTGACGTTTCCTTCACTCGCAAAATATCCGGCAACGAACACGAGCGGAGCGTTCCAATTGATCGCGATCTCGTTCGATGCATAGCTGCTCTGGTCGTCGAGATAGACCAGCGCAGGAGGGCTCGACGACGTAAACTTTGCCTTCAGCGCATCATCGTCCCGATTTTGATTCGGCCCGCCGGCCATGAGACCGGGCACCGGTTCATCGATCCCGTCGGAGGCCGACGGCCGGTGATGAGGATGCATCATATGGCGCGCGCCGATGCCTGTGACGAAGGAAATATTATTCCCGTTCTTTCCGAGAATGTAATCGAGCTGCGACAGCGCCGCATTGAGCATCGCACTGCTGCCAGCCTCGCGCGACGCAAGGATCAGGAGGATCGCTCTATTCAATACTTCCGAATTGCTGCCCCAATTATATTCCCCCGGTTTGATCGCGACCGAAAATCCCTCGGTGCCGATCGATGTCACGAGCGACTGACCGTAATCGGTGAGCGATTGACGCAGCGACGATTTGATCAGGGAACTCGCAGAGGACTGCTGCGTATAGAGGTATGCGAGATGTGCCATCGTTCGGACATTCGGCCATCCCATGGTTTGCGTGAGAAGGGCGCCCTTTCCGTACTGCAGCGTGTAGTACGAATTGAACGGCGTTTCGCCGGTCGCGGAAAACAATTCAGCAGCAGCCCACAATCGCTCATCGGAGTCGTTAGAGTCTCCGTATTCGCCTGTTGCGGTCCCCGCGGGATTTGTAAACCCGCCTGTCGGCACAATCGCGGTATGCGTCTGCAAGTAGCCCCAGGCGAGCCTGGCGGCGGCAAGGCAGGTTTCGGAAAACGGCTTGTCGAATCCCCGATAGATGCGCGACGCTCGTGCCATCACTGCGGCAAAGTCTCCCGTCGCCGTCGTTGAGAGCTGATAAATATTTCTCGACCCGGCATCGGCAGACGGCATGACGAAGCCCTCGAATTGCGGGTGCGTCACCTTAAAATATACTCCGCCTCCCCAATGCTGCATCTTGAGCATCCACGTCAATTCGTACCTGACTTCATCCAGCAGGTCCGGCACTCCGTTGCCGCTCTCCGGAATTCCCGCCTCATCGGAGTTGAACCGGGCGGGAAATAATTCGTACGACATGAGGAGCGTGCCGACCGTCACGCCGGCGTTGACGACGTATTTTCCGTAATCGCCCGCATCATGCCATCCCCCGCGCACCTCCATGAAACCGCTTGTGTCCGTGGATGCGTGGAAGAAGCCGTCAATGGAATGACACGTTGCGCGGGAATAGATCCCCGCATACGCCGGGAGAAGGTCCGTCCCGCAGCGCTGATAATAAAAACCGCGGAGCGACCTTGTATAGACGGAACGGAATACGGTGTCGGCAATCATGAAGAGCGGTGATTTTTCGGACGCGGAGAGCGACACCAGATACGTTCCGGATCGCTTCAATGAAGTGAAATCGCCCTTGTAGACGGTCAGCCCGGTGGCCGGATCATTCGCCCGCGATACGGTCACCTTCCCCGAAAAATACACGATGCCGGTGGACGGGTCGGTGATTGAAAAACTATCGGCGGCTGTGGTTGCGAAGAATATTTTTTGCGAGCCCGGCAGATACCCGGCCTGATTGACCATGACCGACGCACGCGCATCCGGTATGGCGCACACGAGAGCGATCAACAACGTCAGCACAATGTTGGGGAACTTCATATTTTCTCTGAAATGGTTGGAAAGAAAATATGTAATCATTTTTCACGCTAAGTGCAATGATCGCTCCTCAATGATTTTTTAGCAGTGTCCCCATGGCGGCCAATGCTTTTTGCGCCGCGAGCGCCGCCATGACGTTCGGCCCCAGGGAGCGCAGCGAGTCGACCACGGCGATCGTTTCATCGTTCAGGAGCCCCTCCCGTTCGAATGCATGAAGCACATGGTGCGCGCCCTGCCTGACGAACGGCGATTCGAATTTTTTTTCGAGGAGTTCCAGAAGCGGAAGGACTGCAGCCGTCTTCAGCATGATGAGCGCCTCAGCCGCAAGCCATTGCACAGCCATGCTCTCATCGTTGAGCGCATTGACGAGAGCCTCGGCGGTGGACACGTCCTTGATGCGTCTCAGTGCCTTGCACGCTTCCCAGCGCACGATCTCGCTCTTGTCTGTGAGAAGTTCCACGAGGAATGGGACGGCTGGTTTTCCGATCGTTACCAGTGCCTCCCGCGCCTGCATACGGCGGGCGCCGTCTTTGCTGCGCAGTTCACTGATCAGGTCTTCGAAACTATGAATTGTTTTCATTGTTGTACTCCTTTATAGAGAAACAAGAAAACCAATACCATAATGCCGATCTCCGAAGCCTCAGCGCTTTTGTGCGTCGACATCCTGTCGCCTTTTTCACACAATGCTGATGGCGTGCTATGGTGTACTATTATATCCTTATTTATGCATTTTGTCAATATCCATCCGTCACCATCCCGGTGCGGGTCTCATCCCCTGTCTCTACCTGCTGAATGGCAAATTCACATAGACCTGGCCCAGTTCCGAAAGCTGGCCGTCGGCGGGCGACAATAGATAGGTGAATTTTGTGTCGGGCAATCCTCCCCGGCCGTAGAACCAGGCATACCGAAAGACATCCGTTCTCGTTTCGCATATGTTTACCATGTCCTGCATCTGCGCTTCCTGTTTCGCATACGAGTTGATCTGAACATTCCAATTCGCCATTTCTGTCACCCAGACCTTCTTTCCGTATTTTGTCAGCCTGTAGAGCTGACTCGCCAGTCCGTAATCGTACCAATGGAATGCAAGATAATCGATATGCGGTAATTTCCCATTCGCGGCCTGATATGCCGCGTAAAATGCATCGAGCCAGACAACGGGATCCGAAAAACCGGGCATTGTTCCCCAGTTCATTGCCGGACCGACAATGTACACGGTTCGCCCCTGTGATGCGAGGTCAGCAACGACCTGCTCATACTTCAGCCAGTCTGCGGCCGCCTGCACGGGCGTGCGGTTGGCCTGGTCGGTTAAATTCGGTTCGTTCATCACCAGCAGATACTTAATTTCGGAATGAGCAAGAATGAATGTTTTCACGGCGGCCATGTCCGAAGCGCTCGTCGCGCCTCCCCACAACATGGGAATGTAATCCATGCCGAATGTCTGATAGTAGCCCGGCAGCACGCCGCTATTCGGGGTCTTTCCCCAATTATACCACCAGCTGACTCCCTTCGATAACGCCGCAATGTCTGCCGACGATGCAAGGTCGAATGCAATTCCCCGCTTCGGACTCCGTGTGATCAGCGATGAATACACGTAGATGTCGCTGACGGCGGATGCTCCCACATTCCCTGCCGCATCCGTTGCCTTTGCCATAATGGAATACCCGCCCGTGATGCCGATCGTGCTCCACGCATACTGATAGGGAGCCGAATTATCCGTCCCCGCTTTCGCGCCGTTAATATAGAACTCGACGAATGACACACTTTTATCGTCACTGGCGATTGCGGTGATCGTGTAGGTTGTGTCGGACCTGAGTTCGGCCCCGGTAGCGGGAAAGGATATCGACACGACGGGTGCCTGCATATCGGCCTCTGTTGCAGTGTCTTTCGCGCAGCCCGAGAGTGCGGCAAGGAGAATAAGGAGGGGGAAAAAAAAATTAGTGGCCATGCATCTTCCTGCATTAATATGTTCGGTATGCCCGCGATCAATCCAAAAAATTTTCGTCCGCTGTGTGCGGCGTATCATCGTCATCCCGGACGGACGGACGCACCGGCCTCCCCGCCCGTTTCACCGCCTGGTTCAGGAGAAATTCCATCTGAGCATTGATGCTCCGCAGATCGTCCGCCGCCCACTTCTCGAGTGCGTTATACACGCCCGCATCAATGCGCAGAAGGAATTTTTTTTTCTCGCTCATTAATATAATGACCCTGTATTGATGACCGGCTGCGCCTGGCTCTCGGACACGAGCGCGACCAGAAGATTGTTCACCATTGTTGCTTTTTTTTCTTCATCCAGCGTCACGATGTGCTGCTCTGCCAGTGACTTCAGCGCCTGATCGACCATGCCGACGGCTCCCTCAACGATCAGTTTGCGGGCGGCGATGATCGCCTGCGCCTGCTGACGCCGCAGCATTGCCTGCGCTATTTCGGGCGAGTATGCGAGATGGCTCAGTCGTGACTCTATGACTTCGACTCCGGCGACCTCGAGCCTGGTCTGCAGCTGCACTTTCAACGCATCGGCTATCTCCTGTTGATTGCCCCTGAGAGACGACCGCTCTCCATCCTGCGCGTCGTACGGATATTCGGTCGCAAGCGTCCGTATCGCCGTCTCGGCCTGTATGGCGACGAACTGTTCGTAGTTGTCTACATCGAACAGCGCGCGCGACGAATCGATCACGTGCCATACTACGACGGCAGCGATCTCGATCGGATTGCCATGAAGATCGTTCACCTTGATCTTTTCGCTGTTGAAGTTCCGGATGCGCAGCGATACATGCTGTTTCACCGTGAACGGATTCGCCCACCAGAATCCGGCATCGCGCACGGTGCCGATGTATTTTCCGAACAGGACAAGCACACGCGCCTCGTTCGGATGAACAATGAACATACCCGCGCCGTAGAGTATGATTCCAAAGAACAATGGTATGATGATGAACAGCAGGTCTGTGTTTTCCGTCCTGATCCCTGTGGAGAGTGTGTAGATCTCGAGAACAATCATGAGAATGAATGCACTGAGCGCAAGGAATCCGCTCATTCGCTTTGCTTGAAATTCTGTCACTGTTTTCATCGCTCTTCTCCTTCGGATTGTTTGATATTATAATGATATCATTTTAATATCTCACTGTCAAGCAGTGTTTTCAATGCCAGACGGCACTTTATTGCAGAGACAGTCGCAGTACAGATCGCCCAACAGACACGCCGCGCTATTTCAGTTCGTTCGAATAGGAGTATGGCGCATCGTCCTTCTGTGTGCCCCTTGTCATGTTCGGTGTGCCGCTCATCTCAAAACGGAGCACGCCGCCCTTCATGATGTCCTCATGTGCGACGTAGTTCCGCGTGTAAGTTTTGCGGTTCAGTTCCGCCGTGCGTATGTAGACATGGTCCTTCGCATTATTTTTCGCTTCGATCGTAAAGTGTTTCCCATTCTCGAGCGTCAGCACCACCTTGCTGAAGAGCGGCGAACCGATCACATACTGATTCGATCCGGGACAGACCGGATAAAACCCCATCGCCGAAAACACATACCACGCAGAGGTCTGACCATTATCCTCGTCGCCGCAGAGTCCGTCCGGAGTCGGTGTATACATGAGGTCCATCGTTTCTCTGACGTGCCGCTGCGCCTTCCACGGGGCTCCGGAATAATTGTACAAATAGATCGCATGCTGTATCGGCTGGTTCCCGTGCGCATACTGGCCCATGCCGGCGATGACCATTTCGGTGATCTCATGTATCTGCACTCCGTAGTACGAATAGTCGAATGTCGGCGATGCGGTGAACACAGAATCCAATTTTGCCGTGAAGCGCTCCCTGCCCCCCATCAACGTGATGAGTCCCTGCGGATCGTGGAACACGCACCACGTCCAATGCCATGAACAGCCTTCGGTGAACGCGTCCCCCCACTTGTCCGGGCGGAAGGGCGACTGAAAACTGCCGTCGCGATTTTTCCCCCGCATGAAATTGATCGACGTATCAAACACATTTTTATAATTGTACGCCCGCTTCGCAAACGTGTCTACCTCTTCCCGGGGCCTCTTCAGCGCAACGGCCAGTTTCATCGCCGTAAAGTCGTCGTAGCTGTACTCCAGAGTCCGGGCGGCATTTTCATTGATCCCGACGTCATACGGGATATATCCCAGCGTGTTGTAATACTTCACGCCCAAGCGCCCCACCGAACTCATCGGACCCTCGTTCTTCGAATTCTTCACGATCGCCTCATATAACGATGCAATGTCGTATCCTCTGATCCCCTTCAGATACGAGTCGGCGATGATCGAAGCGGAGTTGGAACCGATCATGCAGTCGCGGTGCCCCGGACTCGCCCACTCGGGCAGCCATCCGCTTTCTTTATACGCGTTGGCAAGCCCTTCCATCATCCGGCTGCTCATGTCCGGATACATCAGCGTGAAAAACGGGTACACGGCGCGGAACGTGTCCCAGAAGCCGTTGTCGGTGAACATGTATCCGGGCAGCACCTTTCCGTTGTAGGGACTGTAATGGACCGCCTCGTTTTTTTCGTTGTATTCGAAAAATCTCCTCGGGAACAGCAGCAGTCTGTACAATGCCGTGTAGAAATTTGTCAATTGCGCCTCCGTGCCCCCTTCCACCCGCGTACGGCTGAATTCCTTGTTCCATACGCGCTGCGCCTGTGCCTTCACATCGTCAAATGTGGCGGACCCGATTTCCCTCGTCAGGTTCAATTGCGCCTGTTCCGGACTGATGAACGACGATGCGACGCTGATCGTGACAACTTTTTTCTCCAGGTTATGGAATTTCACTGCGGCACCGACGTGCACGCCTTCCCGTTCGAGTGAATTGCTATGGACCCCGGAACTATCCCACGTCGACGCCTCTTCAAATCCCGTATCGAATGTAAGGACGAAGTAGTTGTGAAAATTTTCCGGCACCCCGCCCCGGTTGTTTCTGCAGTATCCTATGATCTTCCGTTCTTCGGGTATGATCTTTACGGCGGAGCCTTTGAAGAAGGCGTCGAGCACAAGATAGGCTTCCCGTCCCGCAGGGTATGTGATGCGAAACGACGCGGATCGCTCCGTCGGGGCGACTTCGACCCACGTATCATAATCGCCCAGATACACCTGATAGTAATACGGCTTCGAGATCTCCCGCTTGTGGCTGAACCACGAGGCTCTTTCGTCCTGATCGATCGTTAATGCTCCGGTTTCGGGCATGAGCGCAAACGCACCGTAATCGTTGATCCACGGAGAGGGTTGGTGTGTCTGTTTAAACCCGCGGATCTTATGCGTGTCAAAAGAGTATTGCCAGCCGTCTCCCATCTTACCCGTGTATGGCGTCCAAAAATTCATCCCCCACGGAAGCGCGATCGCGGGATACGTGTTCCCCGTCGACAATTTATACTCCGAATCCGTGCCGACAAGAGGGCGTGCCCAACTCGCCAGGTCACTGTCTGGTGATGTGTGTTGTGCGCGAGCGACGCACGACGCCAGGAAAAAGAGGAAGACAATGTGTTTCATGAGATCTCGGATCCAAAATGTGTCGGCAGTGATAAATAGACCTAACAATGATTTTCAGGAACCAATATACACGATAATGATTTTAAAAACATCTTCAGCCGGTCCCCGCACCATTCCATCGTTGCCCCACACTACAACAATGTGAAACTTATGTGATGTCGGACGTGTTCAAAAAAGCACGGGGATACTGTACCCCGGTTTCCGAAGTGGACGAAATAATTTACACCCGAAAAAAGAATTGTGATCGCCTTATGAAAAGACAGACGCACCTGCTCGTAATGATTATCTTTGCCGCTGTTTCCGCCCATTCGCAATCGACACCAGATACGCTGCTGCTGCACGGGACACTCGAAAATTGTGTGCGATATGCGCTCGCGCATCAGCCCTTGGTGCAGCGCTCTTTGCTCGACGAGGATATCACGGAATCGACCATACAGAGCAAGCTTGCAGACTGGTATCCGCAGTTGAATTTTAATTACACCATCCAGCATTACCCCGATGCGCCCGTCTCTCTGGTGCAGGGGTCCCCGGTGAGAACAACGCTGCAGAATACGTCCTCTGGACAATTTTTGTTGACGCAGACACTCTTCAACAAGGATGTCCTTTTCGCGGCGCATACGGCGGATGTTGTGCGCACGAATGCCCGGCAGCAGACGGCGGAAAACAAGATCGATGTGGTGGTGAATGTCGGCAAATCGTTCTACGCTGTGCTCGCGACAGAGGAACAGATCCGCCTGCTCGACGAAGATGTCCGCCGGCTGGAGCAGAGCCTGAAGGATGCATACCAGCGCTATCAGGGCGGCATCGTCGACAATATAGACTATAAGCGGGCGACCATTGCGCTGAACAGCGTCAAGATCGGAAAGAAACGCAGCGAAGAACTGTTGAACGTGCGGTATGCCTCATTAAAAGAACTCATGGGCTGCCCGCTGACAACCGATGTCAGGCTGCGGTTCGACAGCGCGCAAATGGAACATGAAGTGCTGATGGATACGACACTGGCGGTCCGCTTCGAGAACAGGATAGAATATCTACTGCTCCAGTCGCGGAAGAATTTACAGGAAGCCGACCTCGCATATTATAAATGGAATTTTCTCCCTTCATTGAGCATCTTCGCCGGCTACAATATGAATTTTATGAACGACGATCTGTCACGGTTGTACGATCATCAATATCCAAGTTCTGTGATCGGAGTGCAGTTCTCCTTCCCGATCTTTCAGGGCGGGAAACGGCTCTTCGAGGTCAAACAGGCTCAGATGGAAGTGGAACGGTACGACTACAATTTTGCCATGCTGCAGAATTCGATCAATACGGAATTTACGCAGGCATCGGCCGCCTATAAGAGCAACCTGAATACGTACGCCGTATTGAAAGAGAACCTTGACCTTGCCCGGGACGTGTACCGCACCATACAATTGCAATACACGTCCGGCACAAAAACATATCTGGAGGTCATCACCGCGGAAACAGATCTCAGGAGCGCGGAGATCAATTATGCCGATGCGTTGTCTCTCGTGTTAAGCAGCAAACTGGATGTGCAAAAAGCGCTCGGCACCATTCACTTTCAATAACAGCTCGGATGAGTTGAAACAGTATATTCATTAATCAGCGTCAGGGTATCGTTTATGGCACAAATATTATCAATGCGAGGTTCGGTGGCGGATGTGTGGAAGCGCCGGCATTCGTCGTCCCGCTTATTCAGGATATTGACATCGCTCCTGTCTACCGAAGGAATCTCATCGCAATACGACAAGCCCTCGGGCATATTCAGACTGTTGTCCGGCAATCATTCTCCCGCGCGGCTCTCCTCGCAGCGCCGCAAACTCTCCGGCATACACGAGGTATTATCGGGACACGGCCAAGGCGGAGACATTGCATCGCATCGCAGCAAGCACACCGGCTCGCCGATGGCCATTGTGGTGTTGTGTTCTGCTCTCATCGGTTCTTCTCTCGCGTCGGCCCTGTCGGGGTGCAGCGCGAAAGGCGGCACCGACGTGAAAGGGCCGTCCCCCATGGCCGTCGCATCGTATCGCGTGACACCCGGCAGCGCCCGCTATTTCGACGAATACCCCGCGTCCGTGACGGCATTGAATCAGGTGGAACTGCGGCCGGAAGTGTCGGGCTATATCACCGAGATTTTTTTTACGGATGGACAGCGCCTCAGCAAGGGCGCGAAACTGTATGCGATCGACCGGCAGCAGTACAAGGCGGCGTACGACCAGGCACGCGCGAATTTGAACGTCGCAAAGGCGAATCTGATGAAGGCTCAGCAGGACGCGGACAGATATCAGGAACTCGCCAAGCATGATGCCGTCGCCAAACAGATCGTGGACCACGCCCTGAACGATCTTCAGTCGGCGGCAATGCAGGTGGAAGCGGTCGAGGCGAATGTTCACAGCGTTGAAACGAATTTGCGCAACTCCATTATCTACGCGCCCTTCGACTGCACCATCGGCATCTCCCTGGTAAAGCTTGGATCGGCGGTCACGGCCGGTCAGACGCTGCTCAACACCGTCTCATCGAACGATCCCATGGTCGTCGATTGCAGCGTCGATGAAAAGCAGATCGGCCGCTTCACGCAGATGCTGCAGAAACCTTCCGCTGAACAGGACTCGATCTTCACGATCGTGCTGCCCGATCAGTCGGTCTATCCCATCCCCGGCCGACTCAGTGTCATGGACAGGTCGGTCGATCCGCAGACCGGAACGATCCGTATTCGCGTGGCCTACCCCAATCCCCGCAACGTGTTGAAGGCTGGCCTCACATGCAATCTGCGCGTGCGGAACACAAGCGCTGCGGCGAGTCTGCTCATTCCTTACCGTGCAGTGATGGAGCAGATGGGAGAATATTTTGTCTATGTCATCAACGACAACAGGGTGACGCAGCGGAGGATCGATCTCGGAATGACCGTGAACGATATGGTCATCGTGAAGAATGGGCTCCACAGCGGCGACCAGATCGTGACCGAAGGCATACAGAAATTGAAAGAAAATGCGCCGGTGTCTCTTCTGCCTGGTGCCGGAAAGTCCGCAGGCTGACAGGAGATCGCGCAGACCACTCCTTGTCCTTTTTCATCATCCGTCTACCACACCATGATCGCCAACACATTTATAGAACGCCCGGTCACCTCCATCGTCATCTCTCTTGTCATCGTTCTGCTGGGTGTGTTGGCTGTTTTACAATTGCCCGTCGGCCAGTATCCCGATATCACACCTCCGACCGTGCAGATCACCGGATCGTTCAACGGCGCCGATGCGCAGACCGTCGAACAGACGGTGACCACCCCCATTGAATCCCAGGTGAACGGCACGCCGGGCATGGCATATATGCAAGGCAACAGCACGAGCGACGGCAGAACGACGATCAACGTCGTGCTCGGTCTCGGCACCAATCCCGACATCGCCGCGCTCGACATACAAAACCGGGTGGGCATCGCAACACCCCAGTTGCCGGATGATGTGAAGCGTCTGGGACTCACGACAAGAAAACGGAGTCCGAGCATCTTAATGCTCGTTGCATTGTATTCGCCCAACGCCACGCACGGGGTCACGTTCGTCGATAACTATGCAAATATTTTTGTGCGCGACGCGCTCCTTCGCGTGAAGGGAGTAGGCGACGTCTTCACCAGGGCGGACGATTTCAGCATGCGCATCTGGCTGCAGCCGGACCGTCTGGCCCAGCTCGGCCTTACATCGAGCGATGTCATTAACGCCCTGACGGAACAGAACGTCCAGATCGCGGCGGGTTCGGTCGGTGCGCCGCCTCAGAAGAACGTGCAGGCGTTCGAATATACCGTCTTCACGAACAGCCGGCTGTCTTCCGAAGAGCAATTCCGCGACATCATCGTCCGCACGAATACACGCGAAGGCTCCCAGGTCCTCCTGAAAGATGTCGCGCGCATTCAGCTCGGCAAGTTCAGTTATGCAAACAATTCCTTCGTCGACGGAAAGCGGGCATCGTTCCTGCTCGTCTATCAGGCGCCCGGCAGCAACGCGCTCGATGTCGCCCAAGGCATAACAAAATCGATGGAAGTCCTGAAGCAGTCGTTTCCAAAGGACATCGATTATGTGGTTCCGTTCGAGTCCGTTTCCGTCGTGAAGGTTTCGATCGGCGAAGTCGTCCTGACGCTCTTTGAAGCGCTTGGACTCGTCGTACTTGTCGTCTTTCTCTTCCTTCAAAATTGGCGGGCAACGCTCATTCCCGTGCTGGCGATCCCCGTGTCGATCATCGGCACATTCATCTTGTTCATTCCGTTCGGTTTTACCATCAACACGCTGACGATGTTCGGCTTTGTGCTCGCCATCGGCATCGTGGTCGACGACGCGATTATTGTGGTGGAGTCCGTGCAGCACTTTATCGACCAACAGGGACTGTCGCCGAAAGAAGCGACGATAAAGGCCATGGAAGGCATCTCCGGCCCTGTCGTTGCGATCGCACTCATTCTGGCTGCGGTGTTCGTGCCGGTCGGCTTCATTCCCGGCATTGTCGGGCGTCTCTATCAGCAGTTCGCCGTCACGATCGCGATCTCCGTGCTCATATCCGCGTTCATCGCATTGTCTCTCACACCGGCGCTGTGCACGATGTTCCTCAGGCCGGCACATCTCGATAAAAAATCGCACGGCCTCAACAAAATTTTCTTCCGTTTCAACGAATGGTTCGACAACACGACGCGGTCCTATACGTCGGCCGTGAAGACGTGCATCGCCAAAACACCGTACGTCATCATCCTTTTGATCTGTCTCTATGCCGGAACCGCACTCCTCTTCAAAATGAAGGCGACCGGCTTCCTGCCGACGGAGGATGAAGGCAGGCTGTACGTCACGTTTGAACTTCCCGAAGCATCCTCCACGAGCCGCAGCCTTGAAGTGCTGACCAGCATCATGGAGACGCTGAAGGACACTCCGGGCATCGCGCATTTCGCAGCGCTCGGAGGATTGAACGTTGTCACATCCGCCACGAAGTCCAACAGCGGCACGATCTTCGTCCAGTTGAAACCATGGGACGATCGAAAAGAGCAGGAGCTGCAATTGCCGGCGCTGATCGCCACGTTGCAAAAAAAATTCTCGGCCATCAAGAGCGCCAACGTCACCGTCATTTCGCCGCCGGCGATTCCCGGCCTGGGCGCCACGGGCGGCTTTACATTCGAATTGGAGCAGCATGAAAGCACCGACGACATCAAGCAGTTTGAAAAGACCGTACAGGCATTCGTGGGCGCGGCAAATAAACGTCCCGAACTGAGCCGCGTCTTTACATTTTTCACCGCACGCACGCCCGGATACAAGGTCACTGTGGACAGGGAAAAAGTGAAGAAGCTCGGACTCTCGATCGCCGATGTCTACTCGACGCTTCAAACTTTTCTCGGCAGCCGCTACGTGAATGATTTCACCATTTACGGAAGGAACTTTCACGTTGTGGCTCAGGCCGATACGATGTATCGTTCCGACATACAGCGCCTTTCGGGATATTACGTGAAAAATTCTCTCGGCCAGATGATCCCCTTAAGCACACTCATCACCTCGAAGGTGGTCGAAAATGCGCCTCTCATCTCGCATTACAACCTCTTCCGCAGCGCCGAGATCAACGGCGGCGCAGCGCCCGGGTATAGCAGCGGCGAGGCGATCGCAGCGTTGAAGGAAGTGGCCGCGTCCGTTTTGCCGGCCGGCTACGATTATGAATTTTCAGGACTCAGCCGCGAAGAGATCAACGCCGGCAGCAGCACGATAAGTATTTTCCTCTTGTCGATCGTGTTCGTTTTCCTGTTTCTTGCCGCATTGTACGAAAGCTGGTCGGTGCCGTTTTCCGTGATCTTTGCCGTGCCGATCGGCGCGTTCGGCGCGATACTCACGCTGACGCTCCTGCCGCGCTTAAGCAATAATGTGTATGCACAGATCGGACTGATCACGCTGATCGGTCTGGCGGCCAAGAACGCGATCCTCATCGTGGAGTTCGCCAAGGTGCGCGTCGATAAAGGCATGCCTCTCATCGATTCTGTCGTGGAAGCGGCAGGCCTGCGCCTGCGCCCTATTCTCATGACGTCTCTCGCATTCATCCTCGGTGTATCGCCTCTTGCCTTTGCAACAGGTGCGGGCGCACAGGCACGATCTACCATCGGTTGGACTGTTCTGGGCGGCATGCTCGCTGCAACCATGTTCGCAATATTCACCGTACCAGTCCTGTTCGTAACGATCACGCGCATCGCATACGGGAAAAAGAAACTCGACAGCCTCCAGGCGAAGGGAGCAACCGATAACGGTGATTAAAGCAGGCCGCTCTCCCGCCGTGCACTGTTGTCCCGAAACAACGCGCTGCCGTTCCATCGGTGCGATGGAGGGCGAGATGTTCTATCGGTGCGATGTAGGGCGAGATGGTATCTCGCCCGCTCGAACGAAGCGGTGCACGTTGCTCTGAGGCACTGGGGAGCAGTTCAACGAAAAACCCGCAGTCTCACGTTCGAGACTGCGGGTTTTGTGACAATGCCGCCGGCGCCTGCCGTCAATTCTCACCCCGGTATCGTGAAATAAAAATTACTGCCTTTGCCGAATTCGCTTGTCACCCCGACTTCTCCTCCGTGGCTCGCGACGATCCTCTTGACGATCCCAAGACCGAGACCAGTGCTGGATTCTCCCCCTGTGGGCCGCACCGATATTTGCGAATATTCATTGAACAGGTTCTTCAATTCATCCGCCGGTATCCCCTGCCCCTGGTCGATGACTTCGATTTTCACGCCCGTTCCATCGCGCGATACACGGACCGTGACAGTCGTGTTGGCGTTCGAGTATTTGATCGCATTGCTGATATAATTATCGACCGCCTGGCGGAGACGGTTCACATCTCCAAAGAGAGTATCCGACAAACCGGAAGAATCCGCCTCAACGACGATGGCGATATTCTTTGCGTCCGCTACCAACCGGTGTGTTTTCACGGTGCCTTCGACCATCTGCCCGACTATAAAATCCGATTTATTGAGGCGCAGCCGGCCGCTCTGGATGGCATTCGAATCGAAAATATCGTTGATGAGCGTCAACGCCGATTCACCCGCGTCGATGATGTACTGCACGACCTCGCGCTGCTCGGGCAAATTTTTGATCACATCGTCGTCGTGGAGAATCGATGCAAAACCCGAGATCGCCGCAAAGGGGTTCTTAAGATCATGCATCGTCTTTAATTGTGTTTCCCTGATCTGCAGCTCGCGTTCCTTCAATGCCCTCAGCGTCTCACTCTCGTGAAGCTTCGTCCTGATCTCTATCACTTTCACAAGCGTCAGCGCCAGCAGCCACATAAATGGCAATGCGTCGAATAATTCAATCGCATCCAGGAATGTGACGTGCGTGTGTTTTGCGATGACAAAATACCGTATCATCGTCATGAATAAATAGATGTAAATAATATATCCGGAAATAACAGCGGGATATTTGATCGGCAATTCTTTGATCGATTGAAAGAAGCCGGGCATGTTCCATGCCCGGTCTGCTGGCTCATCGTATGTCGTCATTCTCTTTCCTCAGCGTTATGTGGTCGTATCAATGTACGGGTTTTTTTCACAACATACCCGCTAACGGCCCCATCGATTTTTTCGCCATTCGATTTGCTGTTCCTTGGCAAGGTATGTCCAGGCGACGATCCGGCTGACCTTCTGTCCCTGGGCCATGGGGATCGTTCTCACATCCGTTGCGCCGGCGTGCTTTAAGGCATGATACACGGCCGGAAGATGGGCGCTTTTGGCAACGAGCGTTGAAAACCAGAAACACGCCGCAGGTACTCGCGCGCTTTGGTCTATCATTGTGCGCACAAATGCGGTCTCGCCCCCGCGGCACCAGAGCTCGCCGTTCCGGCCTCCGAAGTTCAAGACAGGAGATGCCTTCTTCTTAAATCCCAGATTTTTCCACTTCCTCTGCGTTCCCTCCCTGGCTTCGGCGAGCGAAGCATGAAAGGGCGGATTACACATCGTCAGATCGAACATGTCACCGGGCTGGATGATGCCGGTAAAAACATTGGAAGCGATCGGCTGGAGCCGGCATTCGATGCCGCCGGCAAGTATGCTGTTCAATTTCACAATGTGTTTCGCAGAACGTAGTGCTTCCGGATCCGTATCGGTGCCGACAAAATGCCACCCGTATTCCCGCATGCCAATGATTGGGTAGATGCAGTTTGCCCCGACACCAATATCCAACACCGAGATATTCGGCCCCCTGGGTATGACCGATGCATTGCAGGACTTCAACAGATCAGCAGCGTGATGAATGTAGTCGGCCCTTCCGGGTATCGGCGGACACAGGTAGCAATCGGGGATGTCCCAGTGCGCGATGCCGTAATACTGTTTCAGCAGCGCCTTGTTCAGCGATTTCACCGCTTCGGGATTGGCAAAATCGATCGACGCATCGCCATACTCATTGGGCGCCACAAACCGGGCTAGCGGCGGATGCGTCTGTACGAGCTGCGTGAAATCGTACCGGGAACGATGCCGGTTCCGCGGATGCAGGCCCCCCTTCTGTGCTGATGATTGCTTCAAGTTCTGAGACAACGTATGCTCTTCTTCGCCGTGATGCGGTCATGGATTGTACAACATGCGTACCTAATATACGAAAAAAATCGCAGAGAATTCGCGGCGTCACCATGATTGAACCGGCCGATGGAATGAAGAATACCGTGAATTATTTATGCTGCGGCCGTGTTCTAGGGATAGACGAAACAAAAAAAGACAAGAGTGCTCACAGATCACTATATTTGTCATGATAAATATTCTATTCACTTACTCTCACACAATACATGGACTTCAATCCGCTCACCCCCGAAGAAGAACGTGTCATCGTTCGCAAAGGAACGGAAATGCCGTTCTCCGGAAAATTCAATTCCTTCTGCGAGGAAGGCATCTACACATGCAGGCGCTGCAATGCCGAACTCTATGCATCGTCCAATAAATTCGATTCGCAATGCGGATGGCCGTCGTTCGATGACGTGATCACAGGCGCCGTTACACGGATACCGGATGCCGACGGGCACAGAATAGAGATCCAATGCGCCGCGTGCGGAGCGCATCTGGGTCATGTGTTCGCGGGCGAACATTTGACAAAGAAGAATACGCGCCACTGCGTCAATTCGATCTCCATGAGTTTCATCCCCGCAATGAAAACAGCGGTAATCACGAAGGCAATTTTTGCAGGAGGATGTTTCTGGGGAATGGAATATCAATTCAAAAAGGCGCCTGGAGTGACCGCGGTGTATTCCGGATACACCGGAGGAACGAAAGCCGATCCGACATACAAGGAAGTCTGCTCCGGAACAACAGGCCACCTCGAGGCGATCGAAGTGTCGTTCGATCCCGCGAAGACGACGTACGAAGCATTGGCAACATTGTTTTTCGAAATACACGACCCCGCTCAGGCGAACGGCCAGGGCCCCGATATCGGTACGCAATACCGCTCGGCTGTCTTCTACGTCGACGATGAGCAGAAACACGTCGCAGAAACATTGATCGGCATCCTTCGGGAAAAAGGCTACACGATCGCGACAAGGCTCATTAAAGCCGGCACGTTCTGGAAGGCGGAAGAGTATCATCAGGACTATTACGCCAAGACCGACGGTGCGCCATACTGCCACGCGTATACGAAACGATTTTAATCATCCCCCGTCACCGGCAACCATTCATCACTATGTGCAGAAATCGTAGCACCGTAAAGCGCGGCGTTATCTCGACCGCACCGCAAAGCGGTGCGATTTGCCGAAGAGCGTGATCCCGCAGTCAGATTCCCATTGCAATTCAAAGAGGATGTTTGTACACTCACTACAATTGTCCGTTGGGGCGGGGCTCCGGTGTATGCGTGCCGCCCCTTGCTTCGCTGAAATCATTTATGGAGGCTTTGTGAAAACCATCTACCTCATCGCAAGCGGCGACCTCAGGCCGGCCGCAAATCAGGAATGTGAACCGGCACAGGCGGCCATGGAGCAGAAGATCGTCTCCGCAGCCCGCACTCTCGGCGCAACAGTGAAACGGGCCCATCCGTTCGATCCAGAAAAAAAACACGGATTCATCGACAGTCAAAAATACGGCATGGAAGTGTTTCGCACGATTCCGCCCGATGCCCCGATCATCGCGGCGGAAGCCGTCTGGCAATACACCCATCACATCCTTCCGGGCCTCAGCACGCATCGCGGCCCCATACTGACCGTTGCCAATTGGGATGGAACATGGCCCGGACTCGTCGGCCTGCTGAATTTGAATGCATCGCTCACGAAGGCCGGCGTCCCATACAGCACCATCTGGAGTGAAAACTTCGACGACGCATTTTTTCTCAAAGGATTGAAACAATGGCTCACGAAGGGAACCATACGGCACGATGTGTCCCACGCCATACCGTATGGCAAGTGCTCGATTCCGGCCGCAGCCGAACGGTCGGGCAAAAAATTCGCCGAAGACTTCAGGCGGCAAAAAGCGATCATGGGTATTTTTGATGAAGGGTGCATGGGAATGTACAACGCCATCGTTCCCGACGAGCTGATGCATCCGCTCGGCATCTTTAAGGAAAGATTGAGCCAGTCGACGCTCTATGCCAAAATGCTGACCGTCCCTGTCGATGAGGCGCACCAGGTCTACACGTGGTTGCTCGAAAAGGGGATGAAATTTGTTTTTGGAACAGATGAAGCCTCGGAACTGACAGAACCGCAAGTGCTGAAGCAGTGCGCAATGTACATCGCCGCAGTGCGGCTTGCCGACGAGTTCGGCTGCGCCACCATCGGCATACAATACCAGCAGGGATTGAAGGACCTTACGCCGGCATCGGACCTTGCCGAGGGACTTCTCAATAATGTGGACCGTCCTCCGGTCCGTCACGAAACGACAGGAACAGTGCTCTACCCCGGCGAAGCGCTGCCTCATTTCAACGAAGTCGATGAGTGCGCGGGCATCGATGCGCTCCTGACGTACAAACTGTGGAAACATTTGGGGCTTCAGCCGGAAACCACGCTGCACGATATACGCTGGGGAAGGCACTTCACGGGGAAAGGCATCGATGATTTCGTGTGGGTGTTCCAGATCTCGGGAGCCGTTCCGCCGGCACACCTCACCGGAGGGTACCGCGGCGCAACGAGCGAACGGCAGCCCCCCATGTATTTCAGGCTCGGCGGGGGAACGGTCAAAGGTGTGTGCAAACCGGGAGTGATCGTCTGGAGCAGAATTTATGTCGACCGCAGCCGGTTGACATGCGATCTCGGCATCGGGAGCGTCGTAGCGCTGCCGGATCACGAGATCGATGATCGCTGGCGCAATACAACAGCGCAATGGCCGATGATGAATGTGATTCTGCAGGGAGTCTCCCGCGATCAGATGATGGCCAAACACAAGTCGAACCATGTTCAGGTCGCATACGCTCCGGATCTTCGCGGTGCGAAAAAAGCGCTCTATGCCAAGGCATCGGTAATGATCACCCTTGGCATGAGTGTGAATCTTTGCGGCGTCGAGTGATCGTTTCATAATGAACATGGTCAATGCGCATGCGGCCTACTTTTTTCTCGAAGTAACTCGCTGCCGTCGCATCGGTGCGCATGTAGGGCGAGATGTTATCTCGCCCGCTCGAGCGAAGCGGTGCACGTTTTTGTGAGTTGCTCAAGAGCAGACAGGAACCGACACCGTCTTCACATCCGGAGACGGCGTCGGCATTCCCTCCATACCCTGAACACACTTTATTAGGGCTTATTCTCCCTACAACCCCGCATCTTTATACTTTCTTTATAACTCCGCGCCCTTTCCTTATATCCGCATCTTTTTTTTATCCCGGCAATATTTTATATTTATTGTGTGTTGATGTGAGTTGCCATTTTTTTTCCACAAGCAGAAGGATCTCTGTTGTTCAGCAATGATGCATGCCGCCTCGTTCTGCTGGCACAGTCTATTATTTATGTTCACGCCTCATTTTTACGTTACCATCGCTCTCAATCTCGCCATCTTCGGCATCTTCGGATACCTGATGACGAAAAAAGATCTCCTCTCGTATTTTTCAAATGGCAAATGGTGGCTGACATGGCTCTCCATCGGCATCATCACGTTGATGGACGAACTCACATCCATTTTTTACGCTCCCAGCGAATCGTTCCGGTTCATCGGTCTGCACGCGATCGCGTTCCTCATTCTCACGTCGATCCTTATTCGCTTTTTATCGATGCGCATGATCGAGATAGCTCAGATCCTGGAAGTGAACGGCATCCGCGGCGGCGGCGTCTATTCCTTCTCCTATCTGGTGCTGGGGCCGACAGTATCGTTCATTGCGGTATCCTCGATCGTTGTCGATTACGTGCTGACCGCCAGCCTTTCAACGGTGAGTGCGGTTGAAAACGGCATGTCCTTTTTTCCCGTCTCCGAAACCGGGAAATTCATCCTCGAGGTCGGTGTCATCTGGGCGATCGCCGGATTAAACATCCTGGGCATCAAAGAAAATGCGAAATTCACATACGGCATCTTCGTCGTGGCTGCGGTCATACTCATGAACCTGCTGTTCGGGGGCATCTATCATGCCGACCCCCAATCGTGGATGACCATGGGAAAAAGTTTTGTCGATGTGGGCAAGACCCTCTCCGAAGGCGGTTGGTTCAGCGGATACTTCTTTGTCATCGTCGGCGTGTCGAGTTGTATCCTGGCGTATTCCGGTATCGAATCGGTGGTGCAGACGGCAAGTCTCGTCAAATCGTGGAAGGAGATCCGCAAGGCGTACACATTCCTCGGCATCACCGTGGGAATTTTTACGCCATTGGTCGCGGCCATCGTGCTGTCGTCGCACATCAATATTTTAGAGCATGAAACGGACCTTATTACGCAATTTGCTAAGGTCGTCGGAGGCATTCCCTTCGGGTACATCGTCGGGATCCTGGCAAGCATTCTGTTGATGATGGCCGTCAACACCGCCTATGTCGCCTCGAGCGAGCTGATGGAGCGCGTCGCTCACCATTACGGATTTCAATGGATCATCAAGACCAACAAGCGCCAGTCGCTCTACCGCCTCCACATCGGCAATGCGATTTTTTACACCGTCATCATCTACATTACGGGAGGCAGCCAGAAGGTCCTTGCCGAAATGTATGCGATCGGCCTGCTGGCAAGCTTCGCGATCAACATGGGAAGCCTGCTGATCTACCGGTATTCGAAGGGAACAAAGGAATCGCTGGAATACAATACGTCGCGCATCGGCACGCTGATCCTGTTCCTGATTCTCTTCAGCTGCTTCCTCTATCTCGGCTATCATAAGCCGTTCGGCACCGCGATGTGGACTACGGTCACGGCGATATTCTTATTCGTCGGCTTGCGCTATGCTGAAAAACGGGCGCCCGAGAAAAAAGAAGTGCTGCAGACCGATTCGCCCATGCAGATGATCTTCCACCTTGTCGAATCGGACGAAGAGGAAGTGCATGTCTATTTCCGCCGCCCGAAAGAGGACGGATCTCAGGTCGCCAATACGTCATCGGTCTACGTCAGTCTCTATCATCCGCGGCAGGGCATTTCGCCCAAGATCGCCGAAAATCATTTCCGCATCGCGTATCAGCGGCAGACGCTGTTTCAAGCGATCACCGAAATACTCTACGCGATCGAGTACGAACTGCCCCATAAAAAAATCACGATCCATCTCGGCTGGCCCACATCGTCCTGGCTGGACCGTCTCTCCACCGGCGTCATGATCTTCAGCGTCATGCATCTGCCGAAATATTTCCCGCGCCTGAATTTTGCGATGGAATATTTTGGGAAGGAAAAAGTCTGATCGACGGTTCGGTGCAGGGAGAATTACTAACTCGCACAAAGGGGAGCAGCCACCGCTGCTCCCCTTTTATTTTCCATCGGATATTATACCCCGCAGCGTCTGGAGCAGCTCTCCTGCCCGTTACCTCTTGCACATTGAGTGTTTCGATTAGCAGAATGAATTGCTATATTCGAATGACATGAATTATTCTTTCGCGACATATACGAAGCCCGGCAGCCGCCCTGTACCGGTCCAATACGCCATCGCCGTCGGCATCATCATCGCGATTTCGCTGCTGCTGAGCCTGTCCTCCCATTATTTAGGCTACCAGGCTGTATCCCTCATCCTGTTATTCGTTGTCGCCATTCTATCCTTGCGGTTCGAGATCGGTCCCGTCCTGGCGGCCGCCGGAGCGAGCGCAGTGATCTGGAACTTTTTCTTCATCCCACCGCATTTCACACTGGCAATAGCCTCGGCTCAGGATGGTCTCCTGTTCTTTACGTATTTCGTCATCGCCGCGATCACCGTCACACTCACGTCGCGGATACGCACACGCGAGAACAGAGCCATGGCGTTGTTCACGCTCACGAAGCAGCTCATCGACGCAAAAACGCAGGATGAAGTCGCCCGGGCCGCGGTGAACAACATTGGATCGTTCTTCAACGCCGAGGTGCTCTTATACTTAAGCGAACACGACGGCGACGTCTTCACGCATCCGCATCCGGCAAGCACGCTCCATGCCGACCCCAAAGAATACAGCGTCGCCTCATGGGTGTATTGGAACGAAAAAAAAGCGGGGAAGTTCATCGACAGGCTCCCCTTTTCTGTCGCCACCTATTACCCGATCTCCGGGCCGCGCTACCCGCTCGGCGTGCTGGGCATCCGGCTGAAAAGCGACAAGCAGGTCTCTCCCGAACAGGAGACGCTGCTGCAGAATTTTATCGGTCAGATCGCCTCCGCGCTCGAGCGCGAACAGCTCAATGAGCTCTCCAACAGAACGACGGTGTATATGGAGTCGGAACGCCTCTATAAGACGCTCTTTAATTCCATCTCACATGAATTACGCACACCGCTGGCGGCTATACTGAACGCGGCAGAAGGACTGCAATCCTCGCTGCCCGCTGCGAACAACTCGCAACACAACGATCTTGTCGGAGAGATACACACTGCCGTCGAACGGCTCAATCGCCTTGTCGAAAATCTTCTCGATATGACACGCATTGAATCGGGACATTGCGCCCCGTCGCTCGACTGGTGCGATATACGCGACATCATTAATGCCTCGCTCAAAAAGCTGGAAAAGGAATTGAAGCATCACACCGTCATCGTTTCGATCGCGGACGATGTGACGCTCGTAAAATTGGATTTCGGCCTCATGGAACAGGCATTCACCAACCTGCTGCATAACGCGTCGATCTATACTCCCGCAGGAACGACCGTCACCATTGAATCGAAGATCGAACGCAGCACGATCATCATTACGATCCATGATAACGGTCCCGGTTTCCCTCCCGAGACACTGCCGAAAATATTCGACAAGTTTTTCCGGATCCCCGGATCGAAAACCGGCGGATCGGGGCTCGGGCTGTCGATTGTCCGCGGATATGTCGAAGCCCACAAGGGAATGATCACAGCCGCAAACGTGCCGACAGGCGGAGCCCAATTCCAGCTCCGCATTCCGGCGGAAATTCATCAACCTGAACAATGATCCATTGCCGATGAGCACTTCAGCCGACATCCTGGTTATCGATGACGAAATTCAAATGCGCCGCCTGCTCCGTTCGACACTCGAATCGGCAGGGTATACTGTGACACTCGCCGAAACCGGCAAAGACGGTATGCGTCTTGCGACCTCCGAACGATTCGACGGCATCATCCTCGATCTCGGACTGCCGGACATCGACGGCATCGATGTGCTCAAAGAGCTGCGGCGCTGGGCGCAGTATCCCATACTCATCCTTTCCGTGCGGGCGTCGGAGCAGGAAATCGTTGCGGCGCTCGATGCAGGGGCGAATGATTATCTCACGAAGCCATTCCGCACCGAAGAGCTGCTGGCGCGGCTCCGGTCCGCGTTGCGATTATTTAATACCACGGCGTCGCGCGAAACGGTCTTCACGGTGGGCGCGATCACCATCGATCTGGACGCGCACCTCGTGCGCAAGCACAACGAGATCGTCAAACTCACACCCACCGAGTTTTCACTTCTCGCATTGTTTGTACGGAATGCCGGAAAGGTTCTGACGCACAAGTATATCCTGCAGCAGGTGTGGGGGCCGAAGTATGAGGAACAAAGCCAATATTCGCGCGTGTACGTGGGCCAGCTGCGCAAAAAGCTCGAGGACGATCCGAACAATCCCGCAGTGTTCCTCACCGAATCGGGCATCGGCTACCGCTTCTCCGCCGGCGACTAACTGATCCATACGCTGATCGTATGTTGTAGTACACTGTAGCGTTCATGAAGGTGGGTTCACCACCACACACGAAAATACCCGTTTCACAGATGCAGCATTGCAGGGCGAGATGTTATCTCGCCCATGCTTCACCTTTTTTCCTGTAGCGCACGCTGATATCTCGCCCTGGACGAGCGAATAGCTCGTCCTACGCGCACCACAGATGCCGCCGAGTATTTTTTTGCAGCAGGGCGAGATGGCATCTCGCCCATTCACGGATATGTCAAAAATAAAGGAACCATCAACATGAATCGATTCATCCGCCTCTGCACGTTCGTCATCATTCTCTCATCATGCTTGCTCCTGGCCGCTGAAAAACAAAAAACATTGTACGTCTCTCACGCCGGGAGCGACATGTGGTCCGGCACGGCGGCATCGCCAAATGCGCAGAAGACCAATGGGCCCTTCGCCACGTTCGAACGCGCCCGCGATGCAGTACGGCAAGCAAAGAGCGGCGGCTTCACAGGCACGATATCCGTCTCCGTGCGCGAAGGCGTGTATCCGGTTTCACACACGCTGACTCTCGATTCCACGCTCTCTGGCTCTGCCGAGGCGCCTATTCTATGGAGCGGATATAAACGTGAATCGGTCCGCCTCATCGGCGGCACCGCGGTCAAGGGATTTGCTCCCGTCACCGACCCCGCAGTGATCGCGAGGCTGCCTCTTGACCTCCGTACGAAGATCCTTGTTGCCGATTTGAGAGCCCAGCACATCACCGACTACGGCACGATTCCCAACGGCATGAACCTGTATTATAAAGGCAAGCACATGCCCATCGCGCGCTATCCCAACCAGGGATGGCTCACCATCGCCGATGTTCCGCAATCAGGAGATTCGGTCCTCAATCCCGGCGACAAGAAGATCATTCGCAACGGAAAATTCGCGGGCAAACACTACGGCAGATTCGGTTACAGCGGCGACAGGCCGAGCCTCTGGGCGGCGAGCGGCGACAAGTGGATGCACGGATATTTCGAATGGGACTGGCGCGACGCGTACCAGAAGATCGCGCGCATCGATACTGCTGCGCGTGAAATTTATCCCGCGCTTCCTCACCATCATTACGGCTACGAAAAAGATCAGCGCTATTATTTCATGAATATCCTCGAAGAGCTCGATGCGCCGGGCGAATGGTTCCTCGATGCACAGAACGGGCTCCTCTATTTTCTGCCGCCCGCACCGCTTGCAGACGGAGACGTTCTCGTGTCGGCATTGAAAGAACCGATGATCGTTTTGGCCGGCGCGTCGAACATCCAGGTCCGGAACATGACGTTCGAATGTTCGCGCACAACGGCGGTGAAAATTTCAGGCGGCACCGGCAATACACTCGCAGGCTGCACCATCCGGAACATCGGCAATGAACCTGCCGTCGTCATCGACGGCGGTACACACAACGGTGTGCAGAGCTGCGATGTGTATGATGTCGGCGCCGTCGCGATCAAAATGAGCGGAGGCGACAGGAAGACGCTCGCTCCGGGCGGCAACTTTGTCGACAATAACCACATACACGGCTACGGTATGATCACGCAGGCATTCAGCGGAGCCGTCTTCTGCGAAGGAGTGGGAAACAGGGTGGCGCATAACAAAATGCACGACGCGCCGTTCTCAGGAATTCAATATTACGGGAACGAACACGTGTTCGAATACAACGACATCTACGACCTCGCGCACGAGTCCGGCGATGTCGGCGGCATCAACACGGGCGCCGATTATTCGGACGAGGGCACCATGATCCGGTACAATTACATCCACGACTCGCATGCGCGCGGGCACGGAGGATTTCGGGCCGTCTATCTCGATCTGCCCGGCTCGAACACCACCATCTTCAGCAATGTTTTTTTGAACGTCGACGTTGGAGTATTTTTCAACAGCGGCAGGGACAACCTGGTGCAGAACAACATCTTCGTCCGCTGCAATCCGTCTGTGAACATCTACATCTGGCCGCACACCGCGATCTTCAAATACGGGGGGGCTTGGCGCCTTGTGGAAAAACTGGATGAGGTCAACTACAAGAATCCGCCGTACAGCCTTCGCTATCCGAAGCTCCCGAAATATCTCGAGGGAACAGATGTGGGACTTCCACATGGCAACCGGGTCGTCAACAACATCAGCTATGGAGGGAAATGGCTCGACTTCTCGGAGACGCTCGATTTCACGAATAACACGGTAGAGAACAACCTGGTCGCAGATACCACGCTCATGGTCGTCACCAGGGCCTGGACGGAAAACATGGACCCGTATAACATCGGCTATGCGGCCACATACCAATTCGGCGACACCACCATGACGAAAGAACTGGAACGCTGCGGCAACGTCCTCACGAAACGTGATCCAGGCTTCGTTGACCTGAAGCACGGCAATCTGCAACTCAAGAACACGTCGCCGGCATATACGATGGGATTCAAACGGATACCGATAGAGAAGATCGGCCTCATGCGCGACGAGTTCAGACGCACACTGCCCGAACACTGAGAACCATGAGGCACCATGTAGGGCGAGATGGTATCTCGCCCATTTTTTTTTCACCACGCAGAGAGCGGCGTCACACGCAGTGAATAGTTCGAATCCGCCCCGGGCCATTCGGGCGCTAAGAGAATGGATACGGTCACATTTCCCGCCGCCCCCGGAATCCTGACCATCAGACGGCTCACACCGATATTTTCATTCTGCGGCTGATCCTGATGAGCAGACTCGGATGAAAAAGCCGCGTTCTCGGGCGACAGGATCTTCGCGATCATCCTCTCCCCCTTGAGCGTCAGTTCTGCTTGCTTTGCGTTAATGATCCGTATCTCCGCATCGGTCGTCATACCCCAGGCGACCTCGCAGGCTTTCGCCAAACTGAATTCATCTTGTATCAGCACCGATCTTCGTTCATCGACAACCTTCATGCCGCGAAGCACCGACGATGCACATCCGTCATACGCGTCGGTGAGATCGATGACCGAGAACGGTTCTGCGATGCCTTCCCGATGCTTCACAAATGTTGCAACTGCATCCTCATTCTGATTTTTTCCGTTGAGCACAGGAATATTGTGACTGGCGGACATGAGCCTGTAATAGGTATACCGCAATGTGTAGAAATATTCCGGAAGGTTATAATTATCCGATCCCAGGTCGCGCGCCCATCGCACACCCATGGCATCGAGCTCAAAATTGCCCAGATCGAGATGCGCGTGATTCACCTTATTATAGCCGGCCTTGATGCCCACCCACAATGCATTCGTATCGGTCCACGAGCTTCGCGAAAAATAGAGCGCCACCTTTCCGTCAAAAAATTTATCCAAGGCTCTTTTCGCCGGCACACTTGTATGCGGCCTGTACCAGATCACATCATACACACTGGCCGTGCGTGTTTCGAGCTGATCGATCACAAAATTCGAAAAATCATCGTTGTTATACACGTTAGCCAAGAACATCTCGGTATGGGGAGCTTCCAGCATTGTCCATTCGTGCGCATCGGCATAATTGAGCATCAGCCCGGTCGGCCCCGCCGTGTAGATCGGGAAATAACCGGTCAAGTTCATACCCGGCAGTTGTGACAATCCAAAATCCTTCCCAAGCGCCGTCTGCAGCGCGGAAATGCCATAGGCAGTGTAATCGGTAGCGTATCCCCAATACCCCGGCCCCTCACCCCACGCGCCGTCTGGACCGTAATTTTTCAGTGCAGAGGGAAGATACTCAATCGCCTTGGTAATAATGAATGAAGCCGCGGCAGAATCGGTTTCAGCAACAGCGAGCGCGCCGATAAGCAATCCGCCGTTGCACACCTGATTCCAGTTGTGTTCGACCTTCACCCACCATCTGTTTCCCTCGTACGCCGTCATCCCCCTCTTCACCGCATGCTTCATCAACCCGGCTCTGATGAGATCACGCGTCGGCTGGTCCATGTCGTTGTAGAGCCAGTCGTAGCCGATCGCCACACCATGCGTCATTTCGGCGACGTCCAGGAAGTGCGGCGGATTCCAGTCCCTGAAAGCGCACACGGTCCGCATGTTTGCCTCAGCAGCGTCGAAATATTTTTTCTCGCCCGTCCACCGGTAGGCAAACGCAAGGTCATACACGCGCAGCAGACATTCCTTGCTCTTGCTGAGCAGCCGCGGCCCGATGAACTCGCGCAGGATCGGCGGCTTCACCAGATGTTTGTCTGCCGCGGCGATCACGTCCTGCGCATACCGGTTCAGGCGGCCGTCAGTGCCGCTCATTTTTTTCAGTTCCTGCAGCCGCGCATCGGTCAGAAGAAGCCGGGGATGATTTTTCGCCAGCGTTCGTAACACACCTTCTGGTTTTAATTCCTGCGCCACTTGCAATGCGCCAGCTAATCCAATACTAAGAGTCCAGAAGAGCAGGATGATTACCTGTGAAAATATTTTCATATGATCTTTTGTCATGTGATCCATACCCTGCTCTAAAATTGCCGTCTGACAATGAGCCTTTTAAGTGAGCCAATATACTACTTTATATCGGAATATTGCCGTGGCTCACTGAAATTTATCCGGTGTTTTCTCTGAGGGTGGGTCTCTGCGAAAGATTCTGAAACGCGATGAACAGAAAACACGAGATGAGTTGACTTGGTGCTTATGAATGTGTAGTTTGAGAATCAGGTGAACACCTCCATACTCTTACGCTCTCTTCTTACAACGTCGACCACTCATTTATGATACAAACAGGCCTCTACGAGCAACTAATAAACAAATTGATAACGTCAAAATTGAATAAATTGGACCGAAACACCTTTTTCATAAAGGAGAGTCCAATTGATAAAAGTGAGGCGGCGAGGATTTTATCCCATTACTTAGTTGACGTCATACAATTCGCTTTGAATTTAGTTACTGGAGACGATAGTGTTAGCAAGCAAATTGAACTATCGAACAACATCATCAAATTGTTACGCGATCATTTAAACGACGCTGAATTTGAAGAAGATTTAATTGAAACTCAAGCCCGCATACTCTCTGCCATCATCTGTACGATAGATTCAGGAATCAGTGATTTCGATAGACACCTCAAAGCAATAACTCCGTACACAAGGTTATCACAGAGTGAACTGTTTACAGGAAGCAATGCCGGGGTTTCCCTTGAAAGTGAGATCAAAAAAGAAATACTCTCTTCCGATAAGATCTGTTTTTTGGTCTCATTCATTAAGTTTTCAGGCATCATCATATTTAAGGATGAGCTAACCGAATTTACGCGAAATGGTGGATATCTGCAGGTGATCACGACCTCCTATATGGGTGCGACAGATTTTAAAGCAGTCGAACTATTATCCGAGTTAAAAAATTGTGAAATTAAAATCTCATACAATACGGACCAAGAACGATTACATGCCAAAGCATATTTGTTTTTACGGAATACTGGATTCCATACGGGCTATATAGGTTCGTCCAATATTTCCCGATCGGCATTGACTAAAGGATTAGAATGGAACCTGAAGGTGACCACGAAAGAAGTCGGTCATATTATTGATAAATTCCAAAAGACCTTCGAAACATACTGGCAGGGCACCGAATTTGAATTGTTTAACAAGTCCCTACACTCCGAAAAATTGAAATCGGCACTAAACAATGAAAGATGGACCGAGAAGAATAATTCAAAGATATTCTTTGATATCACTCCCTATCCGTTTCAATATGAAATCTTAGAAAAGCTCCAAACTGAACGGATCATCCACCACCGATACAAGAACTTAATTGTAGCGGCAACCGGAACGGGTAAAACGGTTGTTTCAGCGTTCGATTTCAAAAACTTCAGGAAAGAACACCCAACGGCAACTCTTATGTATGTCGCGCATCGGAAAGAAATTCTGCAGCAGGCAGCATCTGCTTTTCAGGGAATATTACGGGATAATAATTTTGGCGAATTGTGGGTAGATGGCATTGAACCTGAAAAATATAATTGTGTTTTTGCTTCGGTTCAAACTCTGAAGAATAGAATTGGTACGATACATCTAAGCCCGTCTTATTATGACTTCATTATTATTGATGAAGTTCATCATATTGCGGCAAGCAGTTACCGTCCGATCTTAAATCATTTTAGTCCGAAAATTCTATTGGGTCTGACTGCGACTCCCGAAAGAATGGATAACGAAGATATATTAAAGGACTTTTCAAACACTGTTGCAGCCGAAATTCGATTACCCGAAGCATTGAACCGTCAGTTACTTTGCCCTTTTCTATATTTTGGTATTACTGATAGTATCGATCTATCGAACGTTGAATGGAAGAACGGGAGATATCTGCCTGGTGAATTGACAAAAATCTATACACAAAACGATAAACGGGTTGGCGAAATCATTCTCAACCTTCACAACTATCTGAAAGACGTCAACGATGTCAGAGCACTCTGTTTTTGTGTAACACAGGAACATGCTCAATATATGGCTGAAAAATTCTTACTCGCAGGAATGAAATCGGATTACCTGGTAAGTTCACGTAGCGAGTTGAGAGATGACTTACGAGAAAAATTCCGAAACAAGGAAATTAACTATTTATTTGTTGTCGATATCTTCAATGAAGGAATTGACATACCGGAAATCGACACAGTCTTATTCCTTCGGCCAACCGAAAGTTTAACGGTCTTTCTCCAGCAGCTTGGCAGAGGATTAAGACTCGCCGAGGGAAAAGAGTCCTTGACCGTTTTGGATTTTGTCGGAAATTCGCGCCCTGAGTACGACTTTGAAGGCAAGTTTCGCGCACTCGTCGGAAAAACCAATACACCGATTCAGAAGGAAATTGAAGATAATTTTCCTCACCTCCCATTGGGTTGCACAATAATTCTGGAGAAAAAGGCAAAGAATTACATTTTAGATAATATTCACAAGGCAACCTCGATCAATATCAATCAAGTGCTTAATAAAATCCGAAATTTCAAACACCAGACGACGTTGCCACTGACACTTAAAAATTTTTCAACATTTCACCATCTGCCTCTGGAAATCATTTATAAGAGAGAAACATGGAAAAGGCTGTGTGCAATGGCTTCTCAAATTGCCGATTATCCATCGACCCATGAAATGGAAATTTATCGGGCGATTAGTAAAAAATGGCTTTCGTGCAGTTCCATTTCATATTTCGAATTTATTCTTTCCCTGGCGAAGAAGGATTTTTCAGTAAAATTGGACACGCTCAGTGAAATGGAAAAGACAATGTGTCTCATGCTTCACTACGATGTTTGGAAATCGGCAGGAGGTTTCGATACGCTGGAACAAAGTATTGAAGCCATAGGTGAAAACCCGACGCTGACAAGAGAGATCGTTGAATTGCTGGAAATCCTCGTCGATAAAATTGATTTTCTTGAAAGCGATACCGAACTTCCGTATTCACAACCCCTAAAAATCCATAGCCGATACACACGGGATCAAATTCTGGTTGCATTCGGGTGTAGTTCGTTTGACAAAAAATCTCCAAATCGAGAAGGGGTTGCAGAGGCAAAAGAAATTAACACAGAGCTTCTGTTTGTAGACTTAACAAAAGCTGAAAAAGACTTTTCGCCGACAACGATGTATCAAGATTATGCGATAAACGATATTCTTTTCCATTGGCAAACTCAAAACGCAACCAAACCTGAACGTGGAAAAGGCCTCACATACATCCATCATGTAGAGCTCGGAAAAAAAATCCTTCTGTTTGTAAGGGAACGAAAAGCAAACGAGTATGGCACAACGATGTCGTACGTCTTTCTTGGAGAAGGCCAATTAGTTGAATATTATGGATCTAAGCCCATGAGCATCACATGGAAACTAAAGCATCCCATGCCCCCATATATCTGGAAAGATTTTGCAAAATTGGCAGTGGGATAATTTTTTGCAGTGGCGGGTTTAGATTCCATCCGCGATACTTAATTACCTTGGCTTGTTTTCTTGCTCCTCATGTATCGGACGATGAAATGCCAATTCGAGATGATCACGTGCTTTTCCAGCTTGTCGCTGAGCTGGTCGGTGAGGGACGGAAAGAAATTTATTTTTGTCAGCGTTTCGATCGAATCGATCGGGACGATATAATCGGTGATCGACGATGACGAGGGTGTATTGGGCATCAGGAATGCGATCGCCTTGCTGCCATGCTCATCATACTGAAGGACGATTTTATAGAAGTATTTCGGCACAGATACCGCGTTCGCTGAGCCGATCGTCGTGAGAGCGTCGTTCAGAACGAGTCCGGTGACGACATAGATTGTTTTCATTTCGACGGCCCACTCGCGCACCTGCTCCTCGAGCTTTTTCCAAATCCCCCGGTTGAATCCCGGTTCCTGCGGCGACATGTTGCTCATGTAGAATGTTTCGTCCATCGCTTCGGCATCCCATTTCATGTCTGCCGCCGGACACAGGTGTCCCTTGTCGTATCCGCTCTTCGCGTAATCAGCGGGGCTCGCGCTCCCGAGCTGCACGGCGGGATCGCTTTTAAATCTGTTGCTGCGCTTCGCCGATCCCACGGTCATGAAATCTTCGAGCTTATACGCAACCCATTCGGCATCTTTGTACCGGTCCACATACGAAAGTGTATAGTATTTATGCTTCACAATATCGGGATTGCCCGATGCGGGAATAAAATTGATATCCTCTGCCGATACCGGGGATACTAACAGCAGACAGACAACAAACGCGAAAAATATTTTTTTCATATGGTATTATTCAATTCATTGGGCGAGATAACATCACGCCCTACAATGGCATCCCTGTACCAGGGCGAGAGAACATCTCGCCTTGGTCTGAAAATACTCTGTATATATGGTGCGTGTAGGACGAGCTTTAGCTCGTCCTGGTTGATGCATTGTGCCGGGGCGAGATAAATCTCGCCCTACAATAGCGCCAACAGATATCGACGAACGATCGAGAGGAATCGCTCTGAAAAACATGCGGCGCAAATACACTGACTGCGTTTACTACTAACCGTTATTCTCCGACAACCACAACTCGAACGACTCTCGTGCCCGGTTGGAAAGGAGGCTCGAAAAATTCGTCTTGCTTCCCAGATAGAGGCAATGCCTGATCATGGTGAAGGGATTGAGCTTGTCTGTTGTGTTCTGTTCCTCAAAAAACGTCTGATAGCGTTTCACTCGCGAAATATTCTCGCGCATATAGAGGTTGAATTTCCCTCGTGTGATCCCGGGCTCAAGGGCGGCGATATCCTGCGTGAAGCCGTCGACCTTGTGCGGATGGAAATCGAACGCATTGAAAAAGTGTCTCGCTGTTTTCAGAAAACCGAAAGCGTTCAATTTCATCGAGCCGTCGACGGCGGCATTGGGCTGCGGAGTCCCTTCCACAAGTTCCTGGGGCGTCTCTTCGGGTTCCGCTTCCGCTTTCCGGATCTCTTCTTCGGTTGAGTCGCGAATCTCCCTGAATTCCCTGTCCGCCAATTCGAAAAGCGCGGCAAGCGTATTAATCCGCCTTTTTAGCCTGTTGGGGATGGATTTTTTGTATTTGATCTTGTGATCCAGCACGCTCCACGAGTCTTGAATGATCGTCCTGATCTGTATTTCGAAATTAAAATCGGCATATGCCGCGTATTCCGGAAGGTTTCGGCGCGATTCTCCGAGCTTCAGATCAAGGTGAAGCCCCTTATATCCAAACGATCCCTCGGTGTTTTCAATGAGGGCGCTCTTGTTTGTGATCTCGATAAAATCGAAGTGGCTGCCGAGAACGCTCCCCACTTTTTCTATCTCATCCTCGTAAAGGCACACCACACGCAGACCGATGAGGTCGGACATGTGTGCTACAATGGAATACGGTTCGCCGGCGCTTTCCAGCTTCCGCCTGTATTTCACGCTGAATTTTCTGATGCACTCTTCTTTTTCTTTCACACGCCCTTCGACTTTCGAGACGGCAATGTTGCCCGAATGAGTGACAAGGGCGTTGACGAGAGCGACAAACGAATTCTTCGCGTCCTCCAGCAAATGATAATTTGCGTCGTAATATTCTCTGAATTGATTTTTTTCGTGTTCAAAATCGAGTGATGGCATATGGTATTCCCCGGTGTATTTAAAACAAAATTGCCGGAGTCGATAATGAATCCGGCAATTTATTTTTTTTGAATTGTTGTGCTCATTATTATGGAAGGTTCGACGATCCCATGAGATATGTGTCTATGCTCCTGGCTGCCCTGCGGCCTTCGGCAATGGCCCACACGACGAGCGACTGGCCGCGGCGCATGTCGCCGGCCGAGAAGACGCCGGGGATATCATTCATGTAGTTGCCGTCTGTGGCGACGTTGCCGCGGCCGTCGAGCGTGATGCCCATTTTTTCGATCATGCCTTTTTTCACCGGCCCCGTGAATCCCATCGCGATGAACACGAGGTCTGCGTCGACCGTGAATTCCGACCCGGGAATGGGTTCGAACTTCGGCGCGGGGCCGACGCGCACGACGTGCAGCTTCGTGAGGTTGCCGTTTTCGTCTCCTTCAAATTTCGTGGTGGCAACGCTCCACTCTCTCGTGCCGCCTTCCTCGTGCGACGTTTCCGTGCGCAGCTGCAGCGGCCACAACGGCCACGGCGTGGACGGTGAGCGTTCATCCGGCGGCTTCGGCATGATCTCGAATTGCAGCACACTTGCCGCCCCCTGGCGCAGGCTCGTGCCCAGGCAGTCGGCTCCGGTGTCGCCGCCGCCGATGATGACCACGCGCTTTCCCGCCGCAAAAATATCCTTTGCTGGATCGAGCTTGTCGCCGGCATTGCGCTTGTTCTGCTGCGGTAAAAACTCCATTGCAAAATAAATTCCCTTCAACTCGCGTCCGGGTATCGGCAGGTCGCGCGGCGTTTCGCTTCCGCCGCAGAGCACGACGGCGTCGTACATCCGGCGCACTTCTTCCGCCGCAATGTTCACGCCGATATGCGTCCGGGTGGTGAAGACGATGCCTTCGGCCTGCATCTGATAGATGCGCCGGTCGATGAGATGTTTCTCCAATTTAAAATCGGGTATGCCGTACCGAAGCAGCCCGCCAAGCCGGTCGTTCTTTTCATACACGGTCACGTGATGGCCGGCGCGGTTCAACTGCTGCGCGCACGCGAGTCCCGAGGGACCGGAGCCGATGACGGCAACGCGCTTGCCCGTGCGCTTCGGCGGCGGCTCGGGCAGTATCCATCCTTTTTCAAATGCATAATCGACGATCGAGCGCTCAATGGCCTTGATCGTGACGGGCGGTTCGTTGATGCCGAGCACGCACGATGCTTCGCACGGCGCGGGACAAATGCGCCCGGTGAATTCCGGAAAATTATTTGTGGAATGAAGGATCATGATCGCTTCCTTCCACCGGTTGTGATAGACGAGGTCGTTCCAGTGCGGAATGACGTTGTTCACCGGACATCCGTTATGGCAAAACGGTATGCCGCAATCCATGCACCGCGCACTCTGTGTCTGGACGTTTGCTTCCGGGAATTCGACGTAGATCTCGTTCCAGTCCTTCATCCGCTCTTCCACCGGCCGGCGCGCCGGCACTTCCCGCTTAAATTCTATGAATCCCGTTGGCTTACCCATTGACCGTCTCCTTTACTGCGCTTGCCGATTGTGTTTTCTCGCTCAGGATGCGCTGCATCTCAAGCACCCGCTTGTAATCTTTCGGGAACACTTTCACGAATTTCGGTCCCATCTCGTTCCACTGCGCGAGTATCGCCGCGCCGCGGAGGCTTCCCGTTGCATCCACATGCTTGGCGATCAGCGTCTGAACGATCAGCTCGTCATCCTTCGTGAGCGCATCGAGATCGACAATCGACTTGTTGCAGCGCTTCGCCGCGAATTTTCCGTCCTCATCGATCACATACGCGATGCCGCCGGACATGCCTGCGGCGAAGTTCTTTCCCGTTTTACCCAGCACCACTACCGTGCCGTTCGTCATGTATTCGCATCCGTGCGCGCCGACCGCTTCGACGACCGCCGCTGCGCCCGAATTGCGGACAGCAAACCGTTCGCCCGCCTTTCCGCAGAAGAAGACTTCGCCGCTCGTGGCTCCGTACAGCACCACGTTCCCGACGATCATGTTGTCTGTGGCGGTGTATGACGCGACCTTTGGCGGATAGATGATGATCCTTCCTCCGGACAAGCCCTTGCCCACATAATCGTTCGCGTCACCCTCAAGCGTCAGCGTGATGCCCTTTGCGAGGAAGGCGCCGAAACTCTGTCCGGCCGATCCTTCAAAATTAATGTTGATCGTATTGTCCGGCAGCCCCTCGGCACCGCAATGCCGTGCGATCTCGCCAGAGAGCATCGCGCCGACGGTGCGATGGATATTCCTGATCGGCATGGACAGCGTCAACGGCTCGTGCGTGTGTATGATGTCTTTCGTTTTTTCGATGAGCTGATAATCGATCGCCTCGCTCAGCCCGTGGTCCTGCGGCATCACACAGCGGCGCGCGACGCGCTGCGGTATGGTCGGCTGGTGAAGGATCGCCGAAAGATCGATGCCCTTCGCCTTCCAATGGTCCACCGCTTTGCGCACCTCGAGCGTTTCGACATGCCCGATCATTTCATTCATAAAGCGGAAGCCGAGCTGCGCCATGATCTCGCGCACTTCTTCGGCGATATAAAAAAAGAAGTTGACGAGATTCTCGGGCGTGCCGTGGAATTTTTTCCGCAATTCCACGTCCTGTGTGGCAATACCGACCGGACACGTGTTCAAATGACACTTTCTCATCATCACGCAGCCGAGGGCGATGAGCGGCATCGTGGCGAATCCGTATTCCTCCGCCCCGAGCAATGCCGCAATGACCACGTCGCGGCCCGTCTGCAATTTTCCATCCGTCTGTATGCGGACCCTGCTCCTCAGATCGTTCAAGAGCAGCACCTGCTGCGTTTCGGCAAGGCCGAGTTCCCACGGAATGCCCGCATGCTTGATGGACGTGAGCGGAGACGCGCCGGTGCCGCCGTTGTCGCCGCTGATCAGAATCAGATCCGCATGCGCCTTCGTGACGCCGGCTGCCACTGTTCCCACACCGACTTCGGACACGAGCTTCACCGATATGTTGGCGATCGGGTTCACATTTTTAAGATCGAAGATGAGCTGCGCAAGGTCTTCGATGGAATAGATATCGTGATGGGGCGGCGGCGAGATGAGTCCCACGCCGGGTATCGAATGCCTCGTCTTCGCGATCACCGCGTCGACCTTGTGTCCCGGCAGCTGCCCGCCCTCGCCCGGCTTCGCACCCTGGGCGATTTTAATTTGAATTTCGTCGGCATTGATCAGGTAATGCGCCGTCACGCCGAATCGTCCCGATGCGACCTGCTTGATCGCGCTGCGCCGCAGGTCTCCGTTGGCGTCGGGCGTGAAGCGTTCCTCTTCCTCGCCGCCTTCGCCCGTGTTGGACCGTCCGCCGATGCGATTCATTGCGATGGCGAGAGTTTCATGCGCCTCTTTGCTGATCGACCCGTACGACATCGCGCCCGTCACGAACCGCTTCACGATCTCCTTTGCCGGCTCCACATCCTCTATCGGTATGCTCTTTCGTCCTTCCTTGAATTCCATCAGTCCCCGCAGCGTCGAGAGGTCCTTGTTCTGCTGGTTCATGATCGCCGAATATTCCTTGAACGTCTTGTAGTCGCCGTTGCGCACCGAGTGCTGCAGCTTCGTGACGCTCGATGGATTGATCGAATGCTTCTCGCCGTTGATGCGGAAATGGTAACTCCCGCCAAGATCGAGTTCCGGTTCCACTTCGGTCACCGTGCGCAGCGCATAATCGTGCTTCATCTTCGCTTCGCGCACGATCACGTCCAGGCCGATGCCTTCAATGCGCGAAACTGTCCCCGTGAAATATTTCTCCACCACGCTCTTGTTCAATCCGATCGCCTCGAAGATCTGCGCGCCGCGGTAACTCTGCAGCGTCGAGATGCCCATCTTCGAGAACACTTTCAGCAATCCCTTCCCGACCGCCTTCTTGTAATTCTTCAGCGCATACTCGAATGTGAGTCCGTCGGGCAGCTGGCCTTTGTTCGCAAGGTCCTCGAGCGTTTCAATGGCGAGGTACGGATTGACCGCACTGGCGCCGTATCCGATCAGCAGACAATAGTGCATGATCTCGCGCGGCTCGCCCGATTCAACGACAAGCGCCGCCTGTGTGCGGGTTTCCTCGCGCACGAGGTGATTATGCACGGCCGTCAACGCCAGCAGACTCGGTATCGGCGCGTACTCGTCGTCGATGCCCCGATCAGACAGGATGATGATCGTGTACCCGGACTTGATCGCAAGCGACGCCCTGCGGCATAATCCGCTCAGCGCGCGTTCCATTTCCTCCGGCCCTCCGCCGACGCGGAACAGTGTGGGAAGCGTTGTGGCAAGAAAGTCGCCGTGGCTCACGCGCCGCAATTTTTCAAGGTCGTGGTTCGTCACAAGCGGGTCGTGCAGTTTCAGCGTATGGCAGTTCTGCGACGTCTCGACCAAAATGTTGCGTTCGGTTCCGATGTAGCTCGTGAGAGACATCACCAGTTCCTCGCGTATCGGATCGATCGGAGGATTCGTGACCTGGGCAAAGCGCTGCTTGAAATAATTGAAGAGGGGCTGCGATTTGTCCGAGAGGCACGCAAGCGGCGTATCCGATCCCATGGAACCGAGGGGCTCTTCGCCGTTCACGGCCATCGGTGTGACGATCATGCGTATGTCTTCCTCCGTGTATCCGAACACGCGCTGGCGCATCAGGATATCGGCCGGGCTAAACGCATGCTCACGCGTCGGTTCGGGCAGGCTCTCGAGGCTGATCTGGTTTTCGGTGAGCCACTGCGCGTAGGGCTGGCGCGCGCTCAATTGTTCTTTGATCTCATCATCGGGGATCACTCGCTGCTGGTCCAGATCGACAAGCAGCATCTCGCCGGGTTCAAGGCATTCCTTGGACTTCACTCGTTCGGGAGCGATCGGCAGCACGCCTGTCTCCGACGCCATTATCAAGAGATCGTCGTGCGTCGTGATGTAGCGCGCAGGCCGAAGCCCGTTGCGGTCGAGCGTGGCGCCGACTACACGGCCGTCTGTGAATGCGACGGCTGCGGGTCCGTCCCACGGCTCCATGAGCGATGCGTGATATTCATAGAACGCCTTTTTTTCGGCGCTCATGGCGTTGTCCTTGTCCCATGCTTCGGGTATGAGCATGGCGAGCGCATGCGGCAGAGTTCGGCCGGACAGATAGAGCAGTTCCACGGCATTGTCGAGCGCGGACGAGTCGCTGCCGTGCGGCTGGATGATCGGGAATAATTTTTTAATGTCGTCGCCGAAGAGGTCACTTTTCAGCACCGACTGGCGGGCATGCATCCAGTTCGCATTGCCCTGCAGCGTATTGATCTCGCCGTTGTGGCACACGTAACGGAACGGATGCGCCAACTGCCAGTTCGGCAGCGTGTTCGTTGAAAATCGCTGGTGCACCAGGCACAGCGCACTCGTGGTATCGACGTCCTTCAGGTCCTTGTAGAATTGCGCCATTTGCGGCGCCAGGAGCAGTCCCTTATACACGATGATCCGCGACGACAGGGACGGGATGTAGAAAAATGTTTTATCTTTTATATCCGACACGGCGATGTGCGATTCGATCCGCTTGCGGATGACATAGAGCTTCCGTTCAAATTCGTCCTGCGTGAGCGACGCACTGCGCTGGATGAATATCTGTTCGATATACGGCTGCGAAGCGCGCGCAATGCGCCCGATCGCATTCGAGTCCACCGGCGTGTCGCGCCAGCCGATCACAGCAAGGCCTTCCTCCTGCACGATAGTGTCGATGATACCTTCGCATTGCAAACGCGACTGCGGCTCGACAGGCAGAAAGACCATGCCCACGCCGTATTCGTCCCGCGCCGGCAGCGTCATGCCAAGCTTGCCGCATTCCTTGAGGAAGAAGTCGTGAGGGATCTGTATCGTGATCCCGGCGCCGTCGCCGGTGTCCGGATCGCATCCGCATGCGCCGCGGTGCGTGAGATTGATGAGGATCTCTATTCCCTGCGTGATGATGTCATGAGACCGATGTCCCTTGAGATTGACGACGAACCCGATGCCGCATGCATCATGTTCATTCTTCGGATCATAGAGCGGAAAGTTGTCTTGATAATGTGTATTCATCACTGCCTGCTTGTTTTGAAATAGTTAATACTCATCGGGCTGCACGCGCACTGCGCGCACTCTGGTAACACTCATCGACGAACGGAGCTGTACTGTATCCGGGGGCCGCCGCGCACGGCTCCTTTGTCACAGGCGGCATGACAAACGGAAGCGCTGCCAATATTGTTCCCATTGACGGCGGATGAGACTAATTTAGAATTGATACGCAGTAGACGATTCCGGCCGGCTGGGGGTGTGTACCGGGCAAAACAATTTTTTTTGGGTGTAAAAAATTATCACCTGCTCTTAATAATGTATGTAAAATCGGGTACACTGTCAAAATTTTGAAAGGCATCGATAGTAATTCTTCTTACTTACCTGTATACAACAGCGATTGACAGGCCATCGTTCACACGCGCATTTCGGCCACAGAATGATACTATTTTTCTTGCTAATGCGGTCGAGAGGCGGTATTTTCGAAGAGTACTGTTACAACAGGAGGCACGGCGCATGCCGTGAGAGCAGCGTTGGCTATCGGCTGCCGGGGAACGATTATTTCATCTTTTCGTTACTATTACTGACGATGCATTTTTTTATTTCAGCGGCAATGAGGAAGAATGCTGCATGAAGGCTAAACTCTACATAGCGGTGATGCTGTCCTTTCTCGGAGGGCCGCAGCTTGCCGCGCGAAATCCAAAGCTCCTCTTCAATGATTCAACGCTGTTGCCCATCAAGAGGGTCTACAACAATCCCTCCATTGCGTTTCCCTTCGTCGCGCTGAAATCCATCATAGTCAACTCCGGATCAGTGACAAGTTCACCAAGCAGCGCCGGTGGAATGGCCGGCTATGACCAGGATAAGGCGTATCTTGCGGAGATGCTCGCATACCGATACTCGGTGGAAACCAATGCCGGCGTCACTCTGGGCGACAGGGCCTTCTATTGGGTCTCGACCAAATACGCCGAAGACAAGTACGTGTACGAGACGGACAATTGGGCCCTGTGGATGGTCAACGGTCTCGCGTTGACCCACTACTGCATCGCCTTCGATCTTCTGTGCGGCGCCGGCTACTTCGATCCGGCCAGGCATCCCGGCGATACGCACGACCTGGCATACTGGAACGGGCTGAAACAAACGGCGGCCGTGCAATTGCATGACAAGGCCGCCGCGATCTATAACCGCGTGAAAAATTTCAGGACCGTCGGCGACGCAGCAACCGCGCTCCTCTTCGGAAACCAAACGGTGTTGAACGAAGCCAAATTCCATGCGCAGGTCGGCAATCACCGCATCATCGTCGCATCCGCCCTTGGCGTCGCCGCATATCTCCTGAACGATTTCGGGTATTCATCGGAAACGGACCTTTGGCTGAGCTACGCGAAAAAAGATTTTGAACAGTTTGTGCTCGGCAGAGTGAGGTACCCTCCTCAGGGCTCGCCTCCGGTCACGGTGGTCTCACAAAATATCGACGGCGCTTTCCCCGAAGGTGTCGCATACCTGAATTATTCCGGCTCCGCGTTCATTCCCTTCATGGTCGCAACCCGATTGAACGGAGGAGAGGATTATTTTCAGGATGCACACTTCAAAAAAGTCATGGACTGGTGTTACAACCTGCAGATGCCCGACGGATCAGCTCCACAGATCAATTCCACGGGCTACTTCGCATATCCCATCAATGCGTTCACCGCATCGGTCATTCCGAACAGCTCACACTACCTTGGCCAGTTAAAACGGTTCCTCACCGCGACTCCGGGCGGACTCGACCTGGCACCGGAGGGATTTTCGCTCCTGGATTCTGCTGCTGCAGCAAGCCCCGTCACATTCGCGCCGATAACAAACATGGCAGCACAGGGTGAATTGATCATGCGCAATGATGCACAATCCCCGACCCGGTATCTGCTCATTACCGCAAAAAACGGCCCGGCTCGGTATGCAGCCGAACTGCATGGCTATGCCGATGCGGGAAGTTACCTGTTCCAGGCAGACGGCAGGACGCTCGTCTTGCATGCGGGCTATGCCGGGTACAGCGACAGCCAGGAATTGGAGCGCGCTAGGGCGCACAGCACCATCTGTCCCGTTGTGGCAGACACGGTAGTCGATGACGCCCCCAACAGAGACAACGCCTCTCCGCCCGATGCGGACGCGTCATTTACCAACAGCGCATATACTCCCGATTTCAGTTATGCCGCTCTGACCATGGAGCTGTATGGGGCGAAACCCGTCAATGCATCGGACGAAGCCCTCAAACTGTTTTCTGCCGCAAGCAATCTATCGTACGAGTACGGCAACTCTCTCCATATGACATGGAAAAATAACGGGACTCTATTCGGCACCTGCGGCAGAAAATTTTTGATGGTAAATAATTCGTACCTTGTCGTTCGCGATGATGTGACGCGAACGAATGCGGCCATGCAGTATGCAGTCTCGTACATACAGGGAAATAACGGCAACAATCTCACAAGCACATCCGCGCTCACCAGCGGAATCGCCGCCGGAGCGAACGAGGAAACAACGTGGTCCGCCGGAGCAACAAGCACCGCCCTGCGCGTGAACACTGCCGTGCTGGGAGGGAAAATTGGAAAATTTTCAACCACTGTGGCGGCGGCACATCAGTTCCCGGATCCGCTGTTAAGCGCAAATTCACCGAAGAACATCTATTATCACGCGGCGATGCGGACCGCCTCCGCCTTTACGGACAACTACGGACAGATAATGAGCGTGATCGAATCGGACCCGTCCATTTTATCGAAGGCGGCGATCACAACAAAGAGGAATGCCGACACCAGCGCGTTCCTGCTCTACAGCGTCGACGGCCGGGGGAAAAAATACGGACGATACGATGTGGTCTTTTCCCAGAAACAATCCCGTAAATTTTTACTCGCCGGCACGGGGCTCGCATTCCCAATCGAAACGGATGCGTCATTCTTAGTGCTGAGTTACGGCGGTGATGTGAACGATACGAGCCAGATACGCATATTTTCAAACGGTGCAACATTTGTCCGCTCAGGCGCTACCACATTCATTCCGAAGGACGCCGGCGACGCGCAAACGGTGTTTACTGCCGCGCATGCCCCGACAGAAGTGCCGCAAAGAAACCGTGTCCCGTCGGACTACGCGCTGGATCAGAATTTTCCAAATCCTTTCAATCCGTCCACGACGATCAGAGTTGCGTTGCCCGAAGATTGCAAAGTGACGCTGCAGGTCATCAATGTTCTCGGCCAGGTCGTTGCAGACCTGATCGACGGAGAACGAACTGCAGGATGGACGAACGTTGTGTGGAATGCCCCGGCAGCCTCGGGCATGTATTTCTATCGGCTTGATGCGGCAAGCATCCATGATCCCGCAAGACATTTCGTACAAGTGCGGAGAATGATCGTTCTGAAATAAAAACTTGTGCCCTGCCTCATCGAAGAGGCGTGCGGCCCACACCGCATCAGTTATGCTATACTCCTTCACCCCGCTGAAACACACCGATGAAGTGGAATAATGACACTGTGGCCATATTAAGCCACATCGAATCAAAGCCCACGCACCGGCACGCGTGTATCGCTCGCCTTCTATCGCTCATAATATCCCCGTTTCTTGAACATTTTCGCACTTTTGGGACCATTGTTACTTCTAAAATTTTGGCGTGTTTATTGCTTATTGATAGTATGCAGAACAGTGAAATTCATCCTATCCGGCAGGATCGTCGACAGCGTGTGTTCGTGCAGCGGGGATGATGTGCCACAATGCTCGGCCGGCCGAGGTGCAGCTGACAACCTTCATTCAGGAAAAAAACATGAAACGAATATTTCTTTCTCTTGCCGCACTTGCCTTCTTTGCGTCCACCGCGTATTGCGATGATACGAAGAAACTCATGGAGATGATACAAAAGCTCAGCACCGACCTGAAACAGCAGATCGAAAAAGAATCGATTGAACGGAAAATGGACAAGGCCGTGATCATGTCGAGGCTCAGTGCGCTGTCTGGCGGAAAAAACGACGCCGTCAAATCTGTGCCGAAGCGCAAGGCCGGTGGCAACGACGAGCTGCTCGTAGAGTCGTACATCGAACGCCTGAAAGAAGGCAACAACCGGTTTGTAAAGGGCAAACTGTCGAGCAAAAATTTTGCGAAGCAGCGCGAAGAACTCGCCGCCGGCCAGCAGCCGTATGCGATCATACTCGGCTGTTCGGATTCACGCGTCTCGCCCGAACTCATGTTCGACGAATCGCTCGGACAGCTCTTCATCATACGCGATGCGGGGAATGTGGCGGACTCGGTGACGCTCGGCAGCATCGAATATGCGGCCGAACACCTTCACGTTAAACTGCTTGTCGTGCTCGGCCATACGTCGTGCGGCGCGGTGAAGGCGACGCTGGCGGGAGGCGACGTGCCGCCGAACATCGGCGCCATAGCCCGGCGGATCAGTCCCGCAGCCGACAGAGCGAAGGCAAAAAATCTCGATGAAAAAGCCACTGCGCTCGATGCGTCAGCCGAGAATGTGCATGAACAGATCGACGCCTGCAGCACGCAAAGCGCGGTGCTGCGCGATCTCGTCGAATCGAACGAACTGAAAATAATCGGCGCCATGTATAATTTGGAAACAGGCAAAGTCGAATTCCAATAACGACGGCACAAGTTCCCTTCCAGGATAGTACACAAAAAAAACGCCGGGCATACAGCCCGGCGTTGCATTGTGCGGCAATAATGATCGCTGTCAGTTCAATCCTTTTCTCCGGATGAGCGCGTCGATCTTCGGTTCGCGGCCGCGGAATCGCTTATAGAGCGTCATTGCATTCTCGATCCCCGTCTTGCCCAGCACGTTCGTTCTGAACGACGACGCGGCATCATGGTCGAACAGCCCTTTTTCCTTGAAGGCCTGGAACGCGTCGGCGTCCAGCACCTGCGCCCAGAGATAGCTGTAATAACCTGCCGAATATCCGTTCGAAAAGCTGTGCAGATAATTGGTGGTCTGGTAGCGGGGACCGATCTCGGGAATCAGGCCGATCCTCGCCATCGATTCCTTTTCAAATTTTTGAACGTCGCGCCCGGCCGTGTCGGCAATGGTGTGCCAGTCCATGTCCAGATACGCCGCCGCCATATATTCCACGGTAATGAATCCCTGGTTGAAACGGCTTGCGTTGACAATTTTTTGTATCAGCTCCGGCGGCATCAATGTGCCGGTCTTATAATGTTTGGCGAACATGTTCAACACTTCCGGCTCGGACACGAAATTTTCCATGACCTGCGACGGCAGTTCGACCACGTCGAGCTCCGAAAAATACGAGGTCCCGGGATACATTTGGCTCGCAAAAAGCCCGTCCAGCGCGTGACCGAACTCGTGGAACAATGTGGTCACATCGTCGAAGCTGAGCAGGGCGGGATTGCCGCCGACCGGTTTGGCAAAATTGCCGACATTATAGATGACCGGAGCAACGTGAACGCCGTCCATTCCAGATTCGTATCTGAAGCCGTTGCACCATGCGCCGCTCTGCTTGCCGTCGCGGGGATAATAGTCGGTCATGAACACACCGATATGTTTTCCGTCGGCACCCTGCACCTCATATGTTTTCACATCGGGGTTGTAGAGCGGAATGTCTTTTCTCTCGATGAATGTGATGCCGTAGAGTTTTGACGCGAGTGCAAACGCTCCCGCTGTCACATTATCGATCGTGAAATACGGACGCAGCATTTCTTCATCAAGCGCGTATTTTTTATTTTTTACTTTTTCAGAATAATAGAACCAATCCCACGGCTGAAGCTTGAATCCTTTTCCTTCGGCGTCGATGATCTCCTGCATTTCAGCGGCTTCCGTCTTTGCCTTCGCGAGCGCCGGCTTCCACAACTCGTCCATGAATGTGTAGACACGCTCGGGTGTCTGCGCCATGTTTATCGCCAGCGCGAAGTCGGCAAAGTTCTTGAACCCGAGCAGGTTCGCCTTGCGCACGCGCAGCCTGATGATCCGGTCCGCGATCTTTTTATTGTCGTATTCGTTGTTATTGTTTCCGCGTGCACAATACGCCGTGTAGATCTTTTCCCTGAGGGTACGGTTCTCGGCATATTGCAGCACGGGAATAAAGCTCGGCTTGTTCATAAAGAACGCCCAGGCCCCCTCGTGTCCTTTCGCTTTGGCGCCTTCGGCGGCAGATTGCATGACGGCATCGGGCAGTCCGGCAAGGTCCACCTTGTTTGTGACGATCAGCAGATAATTATTATTTTCTTTGAGCACGTTTTCTGTGAACTTCAACGAAAGCAGGTCCAGCTCCTCATTCACTTTTCTGAACGCCGCCTTCTCTTCCGTCCCCAGATTGATGCCTCCGCGCGTGAACCGTTTATAAAGATTGGAACACAGATTCTTCTGCTCGACCGTCAGTCCGGACGTTTCGCGGTTCGCATACACGGCACTGATCCGCGCGAACAAGCCCGCATTTAAATAGATATCGTCCGTGTGCTTCGACAACAGCGGCGATACGGTGCGCGCGATCTCCTGCATCCGGTCGTTCGACTGGGCCGAGAGCAGTCCCTGAAACACATTGTTCACGGTGGTAAGGAGCTTGCCGCATCGCTCCAGCGATTCGATGGTATTGGCGAATGTCGGCGGTTCCTGTTGATTGACGATCGCCTCGATCTCGTTGTTCTCCTGGAGTATCCCTTCTTCGATCGCAGGAAGATAATGCTCGTAGTGTATTTCATTGAAGGGAGGAGTGTTGAACGGCGTGCCGAATTTGCTGAAGAACGGATTGGCCGACGATGCACTGCCGGCCTTGCTTGAAACAGCGCTCAGAATCATCATCATTCCGGCAAGAACTATATATTTCATCATTTCTGTCTGCTCCTGTTAATAATTTTTGCATTCAATATACCGTCTTTCACAAAGAGACGCAAAATGAAGCCCGCCGGCGGCACGTGCTTTCGTACGAATGCGCGAGTGCACCAATGGTCTCTCCCGCATGAACGGGAGGAGCCGCTGCCGCTGTACCGCAATTGTGAGAAAAGGAAGTGCGAGAATCACACAACAGAAATCGAGCGCTTGATGAATTGGCAACGCTCAATAGAAATGTCAGTGTGTACGTCTCTTGGAAAGACACAAAAAAAAGTTTACCGAAGAGACCGTGCGGTCGCCGCGAGAAACTCGCCGACAATGCGATTGAACGCGCCGGCACGTTCGAAGTACCCAGAGTGGCCCGTCTTCGAAAGCGATCTCAATGAAGCACCGGGAACGAGAGATGCGGCGGCAGATGCAGCCATGGGTGGAAACACCAGATCTTCTTCCCCGGTCAACAGGAGGAACGGAAGACTCAGCACCGATAATTTTTCGGACGGCAGCGTGCGGGCCTTGTGTATGGCGGCGCGCACTGCTTCCTTATACACTGCCGGCGTCAAGTCGTTGATCTGCCGATACAGATAATGAAGTGACGGCTGCTCCTCTGCCATCCGGGCGCCTGTGGCAGGAATGAGGCCGAGAGCACGTAGGCGCTCCTTCTCGCGCTCTGACCATTCCGTCCACTCCTTCATCCGTTCGGTCTCCACGTGCGTGATGGCGGCAACGTTCAGCGTGCCGGTGGACGATGCCATAACCAGTGCGCGCACGCGCGATGGATGAGATAATGCATATTCCAGGCAGGTCCATCCTCCCATCGACTGCGCTACGAGCGAGACGTCGTCCAGGCGCAGGTGGTCGATGAGCGCCGCAAGATCGTCCGCAAATACAGCCGGTGTCGGCACCACAGACACAGCCGCATTGGGCCAAAACCCGCGATGTGAAAACGTGACGCATGTGTGGCTCTTCTCAAAACAAGGGATCTGCTGCCACCATGAAAGATAATTGCCGCCGAGTCCGTGCGCAAACACAAGCGCCGGCCCGCTTCCGGTGACTTCGTAATAGAGCTCGCAATCGGGGCGTTTCAAAATTCCGTTCATGCGTGTTCTGCCTCCGGCACAGGGGATACCAATCGTTTGTCATTCCGCTGCGTCACAAAGGCGAACACGAGCAGGCTCGCAGCGGCAAAAAGTCCGATAGCGATGAAATAGTACCAGATCTGGTAGGCATGCTCGTAGTACAATGCCCGTTCGATCGCGGTCAATCCGGCCGGAAGCGTTTTCGGGTCGGGGCAATACCGGTCCAGCAGATAGCCGGAGAGGATGAAACCTGCGATCGCCGCAAAAAATGAATACAGATAACTGAACCCGAGGTAGACGCCTTCCTCCCCCTTCGGGGCCAGCCGTGAAAAATATTCAAGGTACCGCGGCGAGATGAAACTCTCCGCAAATCCCTGGAGCGCAATGCCGACCACGAGTGTGATGACAAGCGGATGTGCGGAAAAGAGTCCGAAGACCGATATCGAACTGCCGATCGCGCCTTCCATCGCCTGCCCCATGGAAATAATGAACGCCGCTGCGGGAACCAGCATCATGCCGATGAAGATCGACGTCGCGGCCTTTCGCTTGCTCATGAGCTTCGTGATCAGGACCACAAAGAGCACGACGATCAAGGGATTCACATTCGCGATCCATTCGGGCCGTGCGCTCTCGCCAAGCAAACGGATCACATACTTCGGCATCGTTGCATACAATTGAAACTGCGTGGTCCAAAATCCGGAGACAATAAGTATCAGCGCCATGATCCGTGGATTGGTGACGACCTTTCGGAACGAGTGAAGCACGTCGCGGAGGCTTTTCGTGGACCGCTCGGACTCGTCCTGCTTGAAGGCGAACAGGGCGAACAGCAGTGCAATGCCAGACATGGCGGCCGAAAAAAAATTGACGTAATCGAGTCCCAGCCCGATCCGTATGAATGGAACGAACGTCTTGCCGCTGAACGATCCGATATTGACGATCCAATAGAACAGGGCGAATCCCCGCGCTCGTGTATCTTCGGTCGTCAATTTCGTGATCGACCCGGTGATCAGCGGCTTGATGAATGCCCCGCCGACGGCTATCACCGCAAGGGTCGCGACAACGACTGCCTTGCTGTGGTATATCCCAAGCACCGAATAGCCGATCGTCAGAAGCGCGAACGCCGTCACGAGTCCGTTCTTAAACCCGATCCTGTCAGAGACGGCGCCGAGGAACGGCGGAAGGAAATACAGCAGCGCCACAAAGGCGCCGGCGACATAGCCTGTTTCCTTGTCCGTGAATCCGACCCGGTCGGTGAGATACAGCGTGATCGCAATATAAAATCCATAGAATGCGGCCCGCTCCAACAGTTCCATGAAATTCGCGGTCCAAAACGCCCGGGGAAATTTCACATTTTTTTTCGGTGCACTGTGTGTTGTCATGAGATACTGTATAGATCAACTTCCGGCGATCGTTTCGTCTTCGCGTTTCAATGATGCTGTGGTAAAACCGATCGCTCCGTACAGCAGCGGCATCACGAAGCCGACGTAATTGAATACCGCCCAGGGGGCATACTGCCATGTGGACACACCGAGCGTTCCCGTCATGTAGACGGCGGCGATGGCCCACGGCACGACGGGGACGATCGAATGTGCTTCCTGCGTAGCACGGGCAAGATTTTTGGCCGCAAGATTTTTCGCCTTGAATGCCGGAGCAAACAGTTCGCCCGGAATGAGCACGCTCAGGTACGCGCTGCCGGTCACGAGTGCCGTTGTGAGCGCCCCTGCCACACCCGAGGCGATCAAGAGCGGCGTTGTCTTCGCAAACCGCAATATTTTTTCAAGCAGCAGATCGAGCATGCCGGCCTTCTGCACGATACCCGCAAACGCAAAAGCGCAGAATGCAAGCAGGGAGATCTTCATCATTTCCTGCAACCCGCCGCGAGAGAGGAGCTGGTTCACTTCCGGCATCGGCGTCCTGGCCACATACCCCGAAACGCAATATTCCATTCCGCGGGCCAACGGTTGGTTCTGGAACCAGGCCGCGAGCACGAGCGCGGTCGCCGCGGACAGGAGCATTCCGGGTATCGCAGGCTTTCGCATGAAGGTGAGCACAAGCACTACGAGCGGCGGCAGCAGCAAGAGCCAATGATAGGTGAAGGTAGACCGCAATGTCGTTTGTATGAGCGCGATCTTTTCGGTGTTCACTGTATGGACCGCAAAGTGCGAACCGGCGATCCAATACACGATCAGGCCAATGATGAACGCGGGAAGCGTCGTCCACAGCAGATGCTGAATGGTGTCGATCACATTGCAGCGAACGGCAGCCGACGCGAGATTGACGGAGGCGGCAAAGGGAGATATCTTGTCGCCGAAATAGGAACCGGCAACGATCGCTCCGGCTGCGGGTGCCAGAGGGATTCCCATGCCCTGGGCCACGCCGATGAATGCGATCCCGACCGTTCCCGCCGTGCCGTATGCGGTCCCCGTCAGCAGCGAAATGATGGCGCAGACCACGCATGCCGTCACGAGAAAGAGCGACGGCGAAACGATGCCCAATCCATAATCGATGAGCATCGGTATGGAACCGCACGCGATCCACGACGCGATCATCACTCCGACGACAATGATGATCATCTGCGCGGGCATTGCTTTCGCAATCGAATCGATGATCCCGCTTTCAATGTCTTTCCATGTATATCCGAGCCGCAGCGCCATGCCGCCGGCAACAATGGACGCGCAGATCAGGAGTATTTCCACCGGCAGCTGCAGTACGCCGTACCCGATGCCGAGAAGCAGCGCCATCGCAATGATGGGAACAAAGGCTTCCCACAGCGTCGGTATCCGCGCAGGGCCGGCCGTGTTCGGCGCGTTCGATCGTTTTTCCATGCACTCCTCTATTATCGTAGTACCGCAGTTTTTACTTCATGATGCGATAGACGGGATAGTCTGTTCCCTTCGAACGCAGCGCCGAAAATTCGGCGTACTGCGCCAGTCCCCACATCGACGCCGGCTCAAGCGCGATCACGATGAGTGCCGAGGAAGTCTGAGCCACCGGCACAAGAAGATCGCCCGCTGCCGCCGTGACATTCCCTTCTCTCACCTGCGTTTGAATGTCGGTGAACGACTTGTTCTCCATCCACACCTGCTTCGTATCGGTGATCGATATGATCTCCGCATTCTTTTTTTCGGATCGAACGATCCGTTCTCCGCGGATCCCAAGACGATCGAGCGCGGCGATCAGCGCCGTTTGACCCTGCGGGATGAGATAGGCGATCGGCCGCGATACCGTTGCGAGAGACGTTACGAGGGAAGCGTATTTTTTTGATACCGTCGTATCGGCGCCCGAGGCCACGATCTCCATCGGCAGTGCGATCGTTTCGCCTGCATACCGGTAATCCATCTGCACAATAACGGGCTCACGGCTCTGTTCCATTGTTTTCCGTTCACTCAACACGAGCGATCGGATCTCCGTGCTGTTGGCATTCACAAACCCAAGAAACGCCTCGATCGCGACAAGCTGGCCTTCCGTGCGCCGCTGCAGGTCGTCATTGAGACTATGTCCGTTCTTGCCTTCCAGGATAAATGAATAAGTGTTCAGAATCGCCAGACTCTGGCGGCCGTCGTTGATGCTCGTCGTGCTCGCCCGAACGGTATCACTCGGTTCATCCAGCTTAAGGTAGTTGCTGAAATGCAGATTTTTTTCGGATAGTTCAGACTCGAGAAACGGGAACATGCGCTTCAGGCCGTACTCCCGGATCGCCGCGGAAACATTCAGGTTCGTCGGAGCCCCAACTTGCTCGTCCACCGTGCGAACACACCCTTCGGCCAGCATTTCTTTCCGATACGCCATAAATTCGTGAACATCCAGCGCCGCTTCCGGTTGCAGTGCCGCAAACACGGCATGCACCGCGCGCGTCTCCGGCTCGGAACACATGAGGTGGTCCCGGTTCAGATCCTGCTTGTGCGCGTTCTGGCGCTTCCCCGCTTCATTGCCGTCCGGATTCACCGACGGCATGATCGTCAGATCGATATTGGGAAAGAGCGTGTTCTTCTTGTCTGCGGCAATTGTTTTCAGGAGCATCAACACCGCTTCCTTTCCCGACGGCTCGTTGCCGTGCTGCTGGCAGTAGAGGAACACCTTGATTTTTTCACCTGCTCCCCGCGGCAGCACATGGACGGAAGGGATCGTTCTCCCTTCAACCGTGGTTCCGACTGTCGCAATAGTCAGTCTCGGAGAGACCCGTGCCAGCGCATTGATGTATGCGAGAAGATCGGCATGAGAGGTTACCTTTTTAAATCCGCACTGTTCGAGCGGTGTTTGAGGCGCCTCGGCCGCCGCGGTACTATACACCAGACAGAGGGCGAGGAGAAACGAAATTGTGTGCATCTTCATATGAATGGACTAATAATGATGGGGTGGGATATCGCACCGCTTTGCGGTGCGGGCGAGATGAATCTCGCCCTGCAAAATAAGATTCAACGTAACGCCTCAGTGTTCACTCACATCGACGTCGTTAGCAGCGGAGCGAAGAATCTAAATTGTCCCCACTCGCCGCTATGCCGCGGACAATATTCAATCCGATGTGTGCAGCCGTCACGAGATCATTCACGGCAATGCATTCGTCGAACGAATGGGCGTTCTTGAATCCGACACCGAGATTCAGCATGGGGATCCCGTTCTCGTTCAGCACATTGGCATCGCTGCCTCCGGCATATTTCAGCGCTGTGGGCGCAAGCCCGGCCACCGTGATCGCCCGGCATGCCGTGCGTATCATCGGATGGTCTTCCGTGAATTGATAGCCGCCATATTTTTCCGTGAATGTGATATCGACAGTGCCGCCAAGCTCCGAGGCAGTGTCGTGAAAGACCGTGCGTATGTATTCGATCTGCGATCGCAGTTTCTGTTCATTGGCATTGCGCGTTTCGCCGGTGATCTCGACCGCATCCGGAACGATGTTAATGGCGCTGCCTCCGTGAATCGTGCCGATGTTCAGCATGCCTGTACTATCCCAGCGGCCCAATTTCAGCGCCGCGATCGATTTGCTGGCGATCTCTATGGCGTGGATCCCCTTTTCGGGAGAGACCGCCGCGTGCGCCGACCGGCCGCGGACAGATGCGGTGAATGATACGGCCCCCGGGGCTTCGACGATATAATTTCCCGGCGATGCCTGACAATCGAAAATAAAACCGTAGGGCGCTTCGAAATCAGCACGTTTAATAAATTTTGCGCCGTGCATGCCCGCCTCTTCGCAAACGGTAAAGAGGACTTCAATGGGGCCGTGCTGAATGTGCTGCTCCTGTAATACCTGGAGAATTTCCAGTATGATCGCCACACCCGAACGGTCATCCCCGCCGAGAATGGTCGTTCCATCGGACCGTATCATGCCGTTTTCCATGACATGCCGAAGATTCTTTGTCGATTGGACCGTGTCCATGTGGGCACAGAGAATGACGGGCGGCGCGCAGATCGTGCCCTCAATGCGCGCATGAACATTCCCGGCATTCCCCCCGAATGTATCTCCGGCGTCATCCATTACGGAATCTATCCCCAACGCGTGCAATTTCGCCTGAAGTTCGCAAGCAATTTCACGTTCGCTGCCGTGAATACCATCGATCTGCCCGAGCGCAATAAATGTCTGTACGATCCGTTCCTGATGTATCATTCGATTGTTCTTTCCCCCTTAAATCATTTCAGCAACAAAAGCTTGATCACGGATGACTCTTGGCCGGACTGGATTCTGCAGAAGTACATCCCATTCCCAAACGCGTCCCCGTCGAACTTCCTGCGATACACACCGGGAGAAAGAACGTCGTCCACTAGTGTCAGTATTTTTTCCCCAAGAATATTATACACAGCCACTGTTGTCCGCGCCGATTTCGTCACGGTGAACACGATATTCGTCGACGCATTGAAGGGATTCGGATAACTTCCCATGTGCTGCGGAACGGCATCAGCCTTCGCGTCTTCCTTCACCGGCGTCATTCCCTGAAGATAGGCGCCGGCCGCGGCGGCCATTTTTTGATATTCATGCCCCGAACCGACGACATCCAGCAGAAGCCATCGGCACGACGGGCTGACGTTGTTTCCTTTTTGAAAAAAATATCCCGCACGCTGATACCGGTTCAATCCCTGTGCATCGGAAAGCGCTTCGACGTTCAGATCCGAGTCCCTCAGGGTATCCCCTGTGCCCCTCATAATGATGAGATCGCGCGCGACATACGCCAACAGATCCTGACGTGTGATCGCCAGAAACGGATGCTTCACGCCCCACGGATACACGATCGTGCTGTCGGGAGCGGTGTACCATCCCGGATTCGCCGCAATCGCACGGCGTATCATCGGATCGTATGCGAACAGCATCATTCTGTGGACGAATTGTCCGCCGGCGGAATGTCCCCAGAGCGTATACATCGTGTCGCGTATTCCAAACCCGCGCACGAGCGTCCGTTGAATATCGGACACGAGCGAAAACGTCCATTTCTCCTTGGAATTCAGCGAGCCGCTGCCTGAAGATCCGGTAAACATATTTCCCAGGCCGTAGGCGTCGCTCGTCCAATCTGCCGCGATGAATTCGGGGGCGATAACCATCCATCCGTTCGCGGATGCGAAGGGGGTCCACGCGAGTCCATAGCTGTATGCATTGCGGTCGATGCCGTGCATCACCACCACCTGCTGCGTGGAAGGAGAGAAGGATGCGGGAAGATAACAATATACGGCGATAGGCTTCGAGGGAAACCAGGGCGACTTATAAAGATATTTTTGCATCGACCCTTTGCTGAAGACCTGGAGTTCAATCGAATCGCGTTCGGCGCCGCTCGATGCAAAAATCTTATAATACGAATATTGTCCCGCGTATTTAATGAGGAGCACTTGCACGGAATCACCCGACCCTGTGAGCGTGTCTCCGACTTTGGCATACGCATTGTTCGCCTCGTCAATCGTATACGCAAAGACCTTCCAGGCGACATTCGTGCCGCGATATGCCGGAGCCGTTTTTATATATGCAATTCTGACAGGTTGAAGAATGGGTATTCGTTCAATGATCGGGGATGCAACGGAAGACGCGGCAGTGAGGATCAGTGACATGCACGCACCGAGCATGATAGATCGTATGTTTCTCATAAACTTCTATTCGTTATACTTCATGAGGTTACATTTTTATGCCGAGCGAGAACACGTGCACGGCGGGGAACACTCCGAATGATGCGTAGGCATAATCGACCGTAAACACGGACGCGCCGATCGGGATATTCACGCCGGCTCCAAACGTCGATCCTTCCTCGTCGGTATTGAAGATGTATCCTCCGCGCAGAAAAAATGTTTTCGTGAATCCATATTCGGCGCCGACGCTGAAATGCTCCGGATTATCGCTCAAATGAACTCCTTCAACGGATGCCACAAACGACGACGATCCCGATGGTATCAATCCCTCGGGACCCACCACCGGCATCGAAAACGACACATGGAAGCTTGCAGGCAGCGCGTATGCCTGTGTCTTCAGATCGGCTTCCACGACAGGATTGATGGCACTCACCGGATCCAGGTCCACGGTCTTGATCAATTCGGTGCCGCTCATAGTCAACGCGGGACCAAAATTCCGGAATGCGATGCCCATTGTTGCACCGTAAAAATCGGTGCGAAGCAGAAAACCAAGATCGAATCCAACGGTCTGGGCGCTGGTGCCGGCGATGCGCTGCGAGATGTATTTGGCCGACACGCCGATATTCACACGGTCCATGATGGCCCGTGCATACGTTACCGAAAGGGCGATGTCTGCTGCGGTGTAATACGTTCCCGTTCCTTTCGGAGCTTCGATGGTTGTGGTTTCGATGTCGCCCGAATTGAGCTGATCGACCGAAAATCCGACCGTGCCGTTGTCACCCGTCGGCAGCGCAATGGCGAGGTAATTGTGAGCGATGTCGGCAAGCCACGACGTATGCGACACGCCGATCTCGAACCGGTCGATCGACGCTGCGCCGGCCGGATTCCAATAGAGCGTGCTGATGTCATCGGCGACGGATGATGACGTGCTCGCCATCGACATCGCCTTTGCTCCCACGGGAATTTTTAAGAATTGCCCGGCCGATGTTCCGGCTTTGCTGAAGTCCTCTCCATGCACGCTCACGGCGTACACGAGCAGAAAAAGGATGGATCGGCGTGATGCGTTCATGAGATTCATTCGGTTTCTCCGCTTATAGTATTATCGAAAACTTACCGATCGTCTTTTCTCCGGCGGGTGTTTGCACCACATAGAGATATAATCCAAAGGCGACTTCAACTCCGGATTTGTTCGTCAAATTCCAATCTTCATCGCCAGTGCCGTTGGCATGCGTCAATGTGGTCACGAGTTCGCCGCGCACGGTATAAATTCCGATCGTGCACACCGGCGGAAGGAACATGAAGCGCAGCCTCCGGTTATTGGTGATCTGTTCCCACTTTGCATTCACAATGAACGGATTCGGGACGACGCGTATGCCGGACATGCTGCTTTCCACCACCTGATGGTCTGTGACCGTCTGCGGTTGCGTCGTCTGCACGCGGAATGTATCCGCAGCCGTCAATTGGCTGTACGACTCGACCGTAAATGCCTCACCCGTCACGGGAAGCCGCGCACCGGCGGACGTCCCCAGGTTGACGCTGATCGTGTAATACCAATAGAGGAGATTGAACGTTCCCACGGTATCGGCGTTTACGAGGTAGGGGAAATTCACCACTCTGATATCTTCTCCCACATCAAACAGGTTGTTGGCATTTTTGTCCACGAGCACGCATCCGATCTGAAATTGTTTTTCAGGGATCGTCACGTTCCAGATCTCGAAGGGCACGGCATATTTTTTGATCATCGGCGCGCCCTGGCCGGTCAAGCCGGCAGCCCACGATCCCTTCGACGTGAAACGGAATTCATAATGGGCACCCTTTGCCTGCGTGTTTGCCGAATTATTTTTCGAGGCGTCCTTCACATACCACTGACCGTCGGGATTCAGATTCAGATCGCCGTACACATTGTTGCCCTTATTATCCAAAAGATTTTTTACGGTGCCGGTTTGCGCATCTCCGTCCACACGGACTTTTATTCCGTCGCACACCACCATTGCGTCTGAAGCGAGCGCGGTCTTCGCCATTACTGTTTTCGTCCGGCCGTTGCTGAAGTAGAAACTGTCGGCAGGCGAGGCGTTGAACGAGATGATATACGGGTCGCCCGTTAACTTGGCGGGGTCCGCGATCTGCACAGCGACAACTCCATTGCCGACATCCGCAAGCTGCTTCACCGTCGGTGCCGCACCCACATACCCGATCGAATTGGAGCGCGGCGTCACGTCCACAAGATTAGCATCCGCTGCGGTCGTGCCGCGTGCCGACTCGAGCGATTCCAGGTCGGCGGACACCGAACCGGAATCGTACGAGGTGATCGTATACGAATACTGCACGCCATTATTAACAGTGGAATCGACGAACATATGCACAAGGCCGGTATTGTCGCCGAGATAGTTCGACTGATTGATCGGATCCGCACCCTGTATCAGATCTTTCTTGTCGAATTGCGCGATGGGCACATACCCAACGAGCTTGCCTTTGGAATCGGTGATCTTATCGCCCCACGTCGAGCCCTGGTCCTGGCTCCTGTAAATTTTATATCCTTCGAAGTCGGCAACCTTCGATACGGGATCGATCGCCCTTTCCGGCGTGTCATTCCAATAGAGTGTCACTTTCGCATCGCCGCTTACCGCGTGCACATCGGGCGACGGCGGTGCGGCCGGTCCGAGAAATTTATTGAGATACATTTTTTGGGCCATCACGAAATTTTTCTTCAGATCAGCAAGATCGTTGCCCGCCGAAAACGCGGTGGTTGCTTTTATTTTTTCCCCGGGACGAAGTGAGAATGGCCCCGTTGTAACATACATTGACCAGTTGTTCGGACCGGGACTCTTGCCGACGCCGGTCAGACTGAAATCGTCGAACTTTGGATTGGTGCCGTGGAAATAATCGGCCTTCGTGCCCAACAGATTCTTGCTGTTCGGATCGCTGATGATGACGGGCCACATTTGCGAATCGACGCCAGGCGTGATGCTGCCGGAGAGATCACGAAAAAAATGACAGTCGGTCACACCTAGGTCGAACGGCGTGCCGAGTATCAACATGCCAAAATACCCGACCTCTATATTGCCGGGACTCGACCCGTTGTAGTCGAATTGGTAGAAACCATTGTCAAACCCTTTCGGGTTGACGCCGGAGTTGTATGTTCCCCACGTCTCCTCGAGCACGTCGCCGAACTGGAAATCGACGTAGTACCCGAACCAGCAGCTATCCAATTGCTTCCCGCTGTTGTTCGTGATCGTGATGTTATAGAACTGAATGTCCTCGGCGAACCGCCTGCCGTACGAATACGCCTGGTCTTCCATTGTCAAACCGATCGTGACCGACGGCGCTTGCGCGCTGCGGTCGGTCATAATAGCATAGACCTCGCGATCGGCCGCGAACTCGCCGGGCACTTCCTTGCCATAGTTCGGGGAGAGCATATCGACATCGGTGCGGAATTTGCCCGGCCAAAAGCGCCATACATTTTTACTCGCATCGAAGTATGCGGCTTTCGCCAGCACGGTTTTTCGATCGGCCTCGGAGAGCGACGCGAGCGGACCGGTTGGCGCCGGATGCCACACGTACGCCGAATCCATATACCCCTTGGGCCACGTGATGGGAATGTCGCTGTGCGCCAAACGCGGCGCGCCGTCGGGAGCGAACAATTCCGCGGGCTGGTCGTCGGCATGGTAATGTCCGCGGGCGCCGACGGGCGCCATCCAGTCCTCGTTGCGGTACATGGTATACGTGTCCAGCACGTTCCCTTTGCACCCGAACATCACCGACACGTCGTCCGCCGCATTGACGTCGCCAAGGTTGGGATTTGCAACACCCTTGCTCTTCGGCCAGCGGAAATTGTAAATAAGATTCTGATAATACGAATCCGAGATCATCCCCTGGTTCCCGAGGATGTTGATGAGCTCGCCCTTGTCGAGCACGCCGAAGGCATCTTCAGGAGACGTGGCCGTTTTTTTCAGCGACCGCTTCTCTGCCGGATCGTCGTTCACTAACCGTTGGGCTGATGACTGTCCTGCAACAAGGACGGCAAGTGCGATAACAAAGAAATATTTTTTCATAAAGATGGCTGCCATTGGTAAATGTTAAAAGTCCAACCTGATGCCTGCTTGAATCGATCGTCGAACGTCGACATAGCTCGGGATGTTCATGCGATCGCGTGTTCGGCTGTACGTCGGTCCCGCATCCAACGGATTGCCCGATGTTGGCCAGACGTCAAGCGCATTGATGCTGTCGAAGACATTGTTGACGATGGCGAACACAGCCAATTTCATGCCGGCGATGGTGAACCCGCGCGAGGCTCTCAGGTCGACCCTCTGCGTGGACGGCATTCGCTCGGAATTTTTTTCTTCAAGGAGACTGTTGCTCTCATCGGGTTTTTGAGGAGTATACGGCAGCCCGCTCGATACGCGTATGACCGCATTAAGGGAAAAATTTTCGAACGGATGAATTCCGGCTACATCTGGCCCGAAATCTTTCGGAAACTCCAGCCCCAGCGTGCTGTAGAAGACATGCTCGCGATCGAAGGCAAGCAGGAACACACGCTTGGGCCGCAATACTGCCGAGGCACGCCGGTAATCGTTATACCCTTCGCGCGGATCCGATTCATTCCCCTTCGCAACGGAATACGTATAGTTCATGTTGCCGAACCAGTAATCGCTCAAACGCTTCGTTACTCCGATCTCGAGTCCCTGAACGTTGCCATAATTCGAATTGTCGAACACCGTGTATTCATACGGGAAAACGGCCAAATAGGTGCTTCCCGTCAGATTGGTGATGTCCTTGAAGTAGCCGCCGATATCGATGGAATAATCGGCACCAAGCTGGTGCTTCACACCGAATTCAAACGCCACGGTCTTCTGCGGGGCAATGCCCGGATTGCCGACGATCGCTCCGTCGACGGTCGGATCGCGCAGCGTGTACATGTCGACATAGTCGGGGATCTGAAAAAAATGTCCGTACGAACCATAGAAAACGGTCTTATCGCTCATCGGGAACGCAATGCCGAGACGAGGACTGACCTGCTGCTTTGCCGGCGTCGATACTTCGCCCACCGGCACCCAAATTTTATCGCTGTTCAGATACCCCGCCGGCTCGCGCACCGACGGCCACCGGGTATCATCCACATTCACATAATCGTAGCGAAGCCCCGCATTGATGATGCAGATATCAAATTCAATTTTGTCCTGAATGTAAGCGGACACTTCGAGCGGATTTTTCACATATTTTTCATAGGCATGAAATCCGGCCGGGAACGGTTCCTGGAAACTCAATCGGTCGATCGCATACCGGCGAATCTCGATGCCGCTCTTGACAAGATTATGTCTGCCCAGCTGCGTGCTGAAGTCGGCCTTCGCAAGGATCGTCGTCACATTGTTCGTGATCCCGATGCCGTTGTCGGCGTTCGTCCAGAAAGGAGGAGTGTTGCTGTTCTTCACGAGATAATTGGAAGACAACAGCTGCCCGTCCGCAGAAAAAACAGCGTCGCGTCCCTGTTCAAACCTGTTGAAGTAACGGCGCTGATAGGACAGCGATGCCTCATAGTATGTGCCGGGATTGAGGATGTGACTGATTTTCAGATTATCGCGCCACGAATAATCCTGCCTGTCCTCATATCCAGCCGGGTCGTACTTCCATTGATGCGAGTACGGCTTGTAGGTTTTGTAAAACCTCTGCGAACTCAGATTGAGCTTGATGGCGTTCCACGCATAGGTGAGCTTTCCGTTCACTTCCCGTTCTTTTGTATATCCCCAGGGCATCGGATCGAGCATATTCATATAGCGTCCGGTGACGAAGAATTTGAGGTCGGGAAGGTAAGGAACCGGGCCGCTCAGCACAGCCGAAAGCTGACCGCGCATATTGATATCCGGCCACAAATCCGGCGTGCCCGAGAGCGTTTGTTTCTTATATGCCGAGGGATAGTCGTTGACGAGCGTATACCCTCGTCCGTTGACACGCGGAACAAATGAACCGTCCGGCGCCACGCCCCACTCATCGAGCGCAAGCGCGTCGGCTTTGTGATAGGGAGACTCATTCAACTGGTCCGTGGTGTATTCGATGCGGCCGGCGTAGTGATCCCCGCCTTCCTTTGTGACAATGTTCACAACGCCTGAGAGCGCCTGTCCGTATTCGGCGCTGAATGCGCCGGTAAGTACCTGCAGTTCTTCGATCGCGTACTTGTCGATCTCGCCGTTGAAACCTCCCGAAAGCGGATCGCGAACGGGCACGCCGTCGATCATGTACGCAACTTCACCGCCGCGGCCGCCACGGGCGTGCAATGCACCGTCTCCGCCCGTCGTGAATCCGGCCTGCAGTCCGACGACGTCCTGAAACGACACCACCGGCAGGTCGGAGAACGCCTGAGATGAGACGACCGATGTGCGGGACGTCTCATCCTTGTTGATCATCGGGCGTTCGGCTTTGATGATCACTTCGCCGATGGAGATCGAACTTTCCGTCAACGAATATTTGACCTCCGTCGTGAAATCCGCCCTCACCGCCACATTGGTCATGGTCTGTTCCCCATAACCGACAAGGCTCGCCTTGAGTGAGTATGTGCCCGGCCTCACCTGGAGCACAACAAAATACCCTTCCGGGTCCGACACTGCGCCCAGGCGTTCGCCAACAATTTGAACGTTGACGAACGGAAGCGGTTCGCCGGTTGCTTTACTGATCGCACGTCCGGATATTTTCCCGGTTGTGCCGGCAATGAGCATTGCCGGCAGCGCGATGAGTACAAGTGCTCCCAGATATTTTCCGAACACACGGCACAGATTGGACATGCTGCTCTCCGAAAGATCGTTGTTATTGATAGCCGTTCATGAACCGAACGAGATCGCACACCTGATGATGTGCTTGGCACCGGCCGGTCGTTACTTAAGCAATGTCATCCGTTTCGACTGCACGAACGAGCCTGCGTCGAGGGTATAAATATACACGCCCGCCGGAAGTTTCGACGCATCGAATGAAACGTGATATTGGCCCGCGCCAACTTTTTTATTGAGGAGCGTGGACACCCGCTTGCCGAGAATGTCATACACATTCAAGCGCACCATCTGTTCGCTCGCAATGGTGAACGAGATCACCGTCGACGGATTGAACGGGTTGGGATAGTTCTGCTTCAGCGACATGGACACGGGAAGCACGGCCTCCGCGTCGTTCACTCCTGTTGTGGCATCGGCCAGGAAACCGGGCGAATAGTAGAGCGAGGTATCGCGCGCTACGTCTTTGTGTCGTCCCCATTTTCCGGTCGATGTTTGATAATGAACCGACTGCTTGATCGCTCCCTGAATGGAGTCGCCTTTGACCGTTTTTGTACCCGCAAGGTATGTTCCTTTGGTCCAGAAGGGCTTCACGACGCGGGGCGGTACATTATTGTCGTATCCAAAGGAGACTTCGGCCACCGTATCGGCAAGCAGCGGATTGACGATCATCACACGGTCGCCGTTCGAGGCCAGATTGGTCTTCGCGGATCCGGTGGACGTGGTCACGGGACCGAAGCCCTGGTCTGTGGCGCCGGTGTAATGCGAAAATTTCACCGTCCCTGTTGGAAAGTTCGCCCCCCACGGGGATGCAATGGCGTTGCCGAACACAACGGCACACTTTTTCGCCGGCAGCACGGCACCCACCGGAAAGGTGAACACGACCTGCCCTTCACGTTCGATGATCACATAGCCGCTCAGATCGATCGAGACGGCGCTGTTGTTGTAGAGTTCCACAAATTCATCACCGGCAGCCTGGCGGGTGCCGTCTCCATTGGGGTCTCCGTTGGGACTTGCTGGAATGTCCCACAAAATTTCAGTCAACTGCAGGCCGCTCTGGCCGAATGCGGTCGCGCCGGATAGGCACAGGAGTATCAGCATAGCATAGACGATGTGTTTCATACAGGCTCCTTCATGGTAATGGGTGGTGGTGAACCGTTGTTGCGCGAAAAAAATGTGCTTGACTGCGATTGGAATATTTATTATCATGAATTGATTAATGGAATATAAATTCCATTTTTATAGTACGACATTTTCATCAATGTGTCAAGCATTATTTATTGCCGAACGCGATCCGGTTCGGAAGCGGCGCCACCGGCTATCCCCCGCAACGCACGGATGAGACAATCCTCACGAAGAACGATATTCCTATGAACAAGCAGCAGTTCGAAAAGCTCCACTCGGCGATACAGGCGCACCTCGACTCGTTCACACCGACCGAACGGCGGATCGCATCCTACCTCATGGAGCAATCCAAAGAAATCGCCCTCGTATCGGTTCAGGAACTGGCGGTCCGATTGCACACGGGGCCGGCTTCGATCATCCGGTTTGTCAAAAAATTAGGATACGACGGACTGGCGGCCCTCAAAGCGGAACTGCGCGAGGATATTCGGACGGGCGGTTCCCCGTTGGCCCAATTTAAAAACACACTGGACCATGGGTTGGAGCCTGGATTGAAGGAGGTTCGGCTCATTGCAGGACAGGAAATTACGAACATCCAAAATTCCCTCTCAGTGCTGAGCGAGGCGACATTTGCAAAAACCGTTCAGATGATCATTAAGGCGGATCACATCTATACCGTCGGGGTGGGAACCTCGGCGCACATTGCGGCGGTCACGTCGTTCCTGTTGCGCAGGATCGGACTTCGCGCCGACACGGTCACACACACAGGACTCAGGCTGACGGAAAGCCTCATCGGCATCGGGAAAAAAGATCTGCTCATCGCATTCTCATTTCCCCCGTATTCGGAATCAACACTCGACGCGGCGGCATTCGCGAAGCAGCAAAAAGCGTCCGTCATCGGCTTTACAAATGAAATGCTTGCACCGATAGCGGACCATTGCGACGCGCTCCTCATTGCGAAGACCGACAGCCGCATCCCGGCAAACGCCATTTCAGCCCCGCTGTTGCTCGTCTCCGGCTTGATCTCTGTGGCCGCCGCCAAGACGCGCAAACGCTCATCCCAGGCGCTGGAAACAACGATCCGCCTGCGCAAGCAGCGGACGAAATCCGCATCATCGTCAACCGACTAATTCAATCGTCTGATTTTAATTGCATTTAAGAACGTATAACCAGCCTCACGCTCAAACGATACCGTGATGCCTCTCAGATCTTTCGATTGAACAACGAATGTTTTGGGGATAGCGCTTAATACTCCATATTGCGCTGCCGGACAAAAATTTTCAAGACATGGCACGCCATTGATCGACACATTAAATTCGCTGGCTTCCTGCCCCTTTTCTTCGCTCGTGCTCACATCATAGATTGTTTTTGTTGCCGTCGTTCCGGGATCGGAAAAATGCAATTCAACTTCATATTCCCCATCGGCAACATCAAATTTATAGTCTGTTAATCCGTACCGAAATGTTTGATATAAGGGAACATTCCGGGTTTGAGCCACTTCCGACTGATGCCCGATCCTCTTTTCGGTTGATCTGAACACCTCACCGCCGACGTATCCGAAACTGCCGCGTGTATATGCCTGATCGGGCAGCCAGGTAGTGCTATTTATTGGATCGATAAAAAAACAATTGCTGCCGACATTGACGCCGAGTGTAAATGATTTTCCCTTAGCCCGATTGAGCAGAGCCGGCAGTATTTCAAAGTCAATGCGCAGAGCATCTTCATACACAGCACCATCACGCAACCCTTTTGCAATAAATAAATTCTTCCCATCGACAAACGGCGCGTTCCACACGGAAACACCTTTGACTATCTTCTGCGTGCCTAGCGATGTGCCATTCGCGAACAGCTCCACGTTGTCAAGATTTGAATATATTTTTATGGGCTGTGTCACTGTGGTGTCACCCGCCGATGCCTGAATCCCCGTACGAATTGTCCAGTCACGACTGGCAATATGAATGACGGGTGTTTTAAGCAACCATGCCTGGTACAGTGAATAGACATCTTTCGGAATTCTATTGTTATAGAGCAATCCCTTATTGTTAATACGCGGCATGCTCTCCTGGCGGCCTCCGGACCCGAAGTCTATTAAGTTCCACACTGCGGCACCGGCGATATACGGTCTGCTGAATATTTGATCTACATACGACTCATGATACAGTTGCTGCCATTCAATGCTGAAATCAAATTGTTCGGGTTTCAGACTATGCAAACGGCCATCCCCTCCTGCGCCAAATTCACTTATCAAGGAAATTATTTTGGGATATTCCGCATGTTCCTTGTCCATGAAGGAACCAAATTTATCGAAGCTGCCCGTGTACCAACCTGCATAATTGTTCCACCCTATTACATTGGGTATGGCAGATATTCCGGATTTTTGATAAAGATCTCTTCCACCTGAATTCAGGGCCATCGTCGATACACGATTGTGGTCTTCACTATGAACAATGCTGTCTAATTCCCGCGCAAACTGTGCTGTACTTTCAATTACTTCCTGTTGATTGATTTTATCCGCCATTTTTACCGTTCCCAGGGCGATTTCATTCATATACCCCCAGATAATGATGCTCGGATGGTTAAAATTCTGACGTATCATCTCTTTCAGGCTGCTCACGCATGTCGCCTTCAGTTCAGCGTTTTCGTAAAAAGTGTTTCCGAGCGGCGTTTCCTCCCACACCAGGATCCCCAATTTATCACACATCTCGACAATTGTTGGATCTTGAGGATAATGACTGATACGCACAAAATTACCACCCATTTTTTTCAACATTTCCATATCATGCCGGTGAAGATCATTGTCCAGCGCATTCCCTAATCCCATATAATCCTGATGACGACTGGCTCCTATGAGTTTTAGGCTTTTGCCATTGAGACGAAAACCGGAGTCCGGATGAAAACTACACCATCTGAAACCCAATGAATTGTTGATTTCATCGTACTCAACCGGTTTTTTATCGTCGGACAACAGTGTCGTTGTAACCGTGTACAAATAAGGGGATTCCGGCGACCATAAGCGTGGGCTGGCTATCGTTCCCGACACTTGTTGAAAATTCCCATTGGCACCCGCACGTACGTGCAGCGTTGTTGTAACTGCTGCAATTGTTTTCCCCGATTCATCTATTATCTTTGAGAGCACGCAGACATTTTTATTTTCAGCAGACTCATTACGTATTGTGCCTTTGATTTTTACCGTGGCACTTTTTTCGTTCACCTGGGGTGTTTCAATAAATATTCCATTCGACCCATAGTTCATCTGATCAAAATGCAGACGCTCGGTGCTCACCAAATAAGCGTCTCTATACAAACCGCCGAACATCGTGTAATCACCCGAAATGGGCGGCAACTGTAAATGGCCGCTGTTGTCAACTTTTACAGCGATGACATTCTTCCCGGGAATTGTAACCATCGTTGAAATATCACATGTAAAGGCTGTAAACCCGCCTTTGTGTTCTCCTGCCAATTTTCCATTCACATAAATTGCAGCCTTGACAAATGCTCCCTCGAAATTTAAAAACAGTTGTTTCGTCGCATATTTATTAGTGAGGTAAACATCTTTTCGATACCAGCCGACACCTCTGTAATACTGTTTTAATGTATAGGCGTCCGTTGCATTCCAGGTATGCGGTATGTTGACTTTTGTCCACGATGAATCGTTGAAAATCGATTGCTCCGCTCCCGATACGTCCTCGCGTATAAACCGCCATGATTCATTTATACTTTCTTTCGAACGTTGAGAAAAACAACAGAGCGTGCTCACAAGGAGTGCAGACAACAGTACAATTTTTGATCTCATAGAATCAATTCCCAAATAATTAACCAACTACAGCGCCGTTCATTTCCAACCCTATCGGCCGATGATCAGATATTCCCCCTTGAAATCCTGATTGCGCGCTTCGATCACTGCGCGGCCGGCGGCTGCAGGTTCAAATTCGATCTGCGCTTTGCCGTTCGCCATTTCAATGATCGAACTGCGCGTCGGGGTCCCGTAATTTTCAATGAGCCGCCCCGGTCCGTCGTGCGAAAAATAAATGCGCTTGTTATAATCGAGACAGCGCGTTCCATCCTTATCAACCGCAACAGCCGTCACGAGCACATGTCCCGTCTTCAGTTGTTCGGAGGAAAGGACGATATGGTCCGCGGTGTCGTTCTTTTTGAAGCTATAGTGCACGGCAATTGAGTCGACTGCTTTTTTCTTTGCCCCTGTTACTTCCACTGCAACGATCGTATTGTCGCCCTCGGTAAATTGCACCTGCCAGCTCAATCCGCACGCCGGAAAATTCTTTATGTCGCGCGTCTTTTTACCCAGGCTCGTTCCGTTGTGGAACAACTCAACTTTCGCACAGTTGCTGAACACATTCACTTCCCGTTTCACGTTCGCCGGTCCGCTGCGTTCGGTCCATGTGTGCGATTCGATATAGCAGAATAACGGCGACGTTGTCCAGTAGCTCTTGAACACGTAGTACGCGTCTTTCGGATTGCCGGCGCGGTCGACCAATCCTTTTTGATTCATGTACGGTATCGGATTTTCGGGCCGCAGCGGCGTCGGGAAATCTTTGAACGCCCATTGTGCATTTCCCGTTAAAAAGTCCAATCGCTCCGACACATGGAGGTCCCAATCGAAAAGGTCGACGATGTAATTTTCGCTCCAGTCGCTGTTTTGCGACACATTCTTCACTTTTTGAGGTTTGATGTTCTCTTCGAATCCGTCGGACACGGTTGTGGCGTCGCCCGTCACCGGGTTTTCGCTGTGCCGTCCGAAGTGGCTGTCGCCTCCGTATTCCACATGGACCAGGTGAGCATACTTGTCCTTTGCATCGGTGATCGCCTTTTCAAATCCTTTATAATTGCCAGAGTACCATCCGGGCCAGATCGACGGCGACACGACATCCACAAGGTCCGCGCCTTCGGTGAATTTCCTGGTCGAAGTGAGGCGGGATGGATCGATCGCATGGGCGATGCCGTTCAGTTCCCCGATCATTGCGCGTAATGAATCCATGTTATCGCCGTCCGGAACATCGGGCAGCCAGTAGAGCTCGTTGCCGAGCGAGTGGAATATGATGCTCGCATGATTGAAATTCTGTTCGACCTGTTCTTTCAATAAGCGTCTCGTATTCGCCTTCCATGCTTCCCCGCCCATGCCGCCGCGGCACCACGGCAGCTCGTCCCATACGAGGATACCGAGTTCGTCGCATGCGCGGTATACTTCCGGCGCCTGCGGATAATGGGCAAGGCGCACGAAGTTGCCGCCCATCTCCTTGATCATTCTCATGTCTTTTCGCTGGAGACTGTCCGGCATCGCGCTGGCATATCCCGCATAATCCTCATGACGGTGAGTGCCGCGCAAGAGGAGACGTTCGCCGTTGAGGTAGAACGGACCATGCTCTTTGATTTCGAACCACCGGCATCCGAAACGATCGGCTGTTTCATCGATCGTTGTTGAGGACTGCCGCAGCTGCACACGCACGGTGTAGAGCGCAGGATCGTTTGGCGACCACAACAAAGGGTTCTTGATCGCCGATAATGGAAATTTCACGACCGATTCGCCGCTCGATATTTTTTGTTTCACGGATGTCTTCGCGACCTCTTTGCCTGTCCGGTCGAGCGTGACCGCCGTGAGCTCGTACAAGCCCTCGCTGCCGGTCGTATTCTGCATGACCGCTTCAACGCCAACCGAGGCGGATGTTTTGGACACCTCTGATGTGCCGATCTTCACTCTGTTCACGAACACCGGCGGCACAACTTTCAGCCAGACGTTCCGTGTGATGCCGCCATAGATGCAAAAATCCGATTTCTGTGACGGAATGAGATCCGGATTGTACTCGTTCGTTGCACGCACGAGGATCGTGTTCAGTTCGCCCTTGCGCACAAACGGCGTGATGTCCACGTCGAAACCGACGTATCCACCCGCATGCCCTCCGGCACGCATCCCGTTCACGAACACTTCGCTCGAAATATTCACTCCCTCGAACGAGAGAATGAATCGGAGCTGGTTCGTGCACGCCGGTATCGTGAGTTCTTTTTTATACCAGCTCGCAGAGCGCCGGTACCCCGGTTCGGCATCGACCGCATCCCAGAGGTTCCACGTATGCGGAAGATCCACCGCTTCCCACACCGCCTTCGTTTCCGACACGTCCTTGACCTGCGCGCAATCATCCTGGAGATACGACCAATGCGCGTTCAAGGCAAACACCTGCCGCTGCGCCTGGTCTTTGATCGCGGGATCGATCGCACCGGTTCGTCGTTCCTGAGCATTCAGTGCGGTCAGTGCTGCGATCGCACAGAAAACGATCAGAAATAAATATTTTTTCATCGTCATATGTTTTTCAATGGAAAGAGGATTATTTATTTCACCCACAGCAGCGGCTGCTTGAGCGGAATATTCCTCTGCACTTCGGCATCTGCCGGATCGGGATCGAGCTGCTTCCAGAGGCCGATGTATTTTTGTTCGTTGAACGCGATGCCTGCAAAGAGCAGCATCGGCCGACGGGACGGGAATCCGTCGAAATGCATCACATCTTTCGCGAACGGCCATGTCGTTTTGTCGGCAATGTAGGGATACATGAACGCCATCCCTTTCCTCATGTTCCGGCCGTCGGGCAGCGTGAAATTCCAGAGATCGTCCCCGGGCGTCGACAGTGTCTGGCAGATGATGGCAAATCCTTCGAGATCAAAAAGAGAATAATTGTACGGCTTTGTCCGCTTCAGCTCCAACGGGAAACTGCCGTCAGCGGCCATCTGATCCGGCATCAACACGGTCTTGAACCGTTCGCGGCACGACGTCTGCAGAAGAGTGTCGCCAACGCAGTGCGCGAACGCTGCGACTTGCGTGACCCACCATGTGCCGTGATTGTTCTTGGCATTGCGCTCATCCATACCGTACTGATGCGTCGTCAGCCAGGCAATATATTCCTTAAACCATTTCATAATGGCGGCGCGTGTCGCTTCGTCCATCGACTTTGAATCCCGCAGGATCTCCAACGCCCGGGCCACATCGATCAAATGGATTGTGTCTATGATCCCCGTGCCGCGGCCGGTGAATCGTCCCTTGATCGCCTGAGCGTACAGCAGATGCGGATTCATCTTCGTTGCCGCATCGATATACCACGCTTTCAGATGTTTGATCGCCTGCGCCGCATAGCGCTCGTCACCAGTCAATGTGTAGGCTGCGGTCAGGCTCGATACGGCTTTCACGAAGTGGAACATCACTTCCCGGTGTTTCACAAAGTTGTCGGGATTCGTCATTCCGTCGCGCTGAATATACGCGCTGTCCGCACTCTTCGGATTAGGCCACCAATAATCGCCCTCCGAAAAATAATCGTGAATCCCCCCTGCGCTTCGCGGCGAAAGATACGCCGTGATGGTCACCGGTTCTTCCTTCATCAATTGCGCCGCGACTGCAAGAATGCGGTCCCGCTCGATCGCCGCAACATCAACGGTCACCGCATTCATTCGGTCAAGCCGCGTTAACGCCTCGAGGAAATAATAATCGCCATAGATCAACGACACATCGATCTCACCTTTCGCCGGTTTGTGCCCCGTGGAATGGTTCAGAATGGCGTGCGACGGCGTTCCTTGTGCAAGGTACGGCGGACCGCTGAGCGCGCGAAGAATCTTGGTCGCCGCATCGTAATATTTTATTTTCAACTCCGGGCTCGCCACGACTGTGCTAAGCTCGAGCATGCCCGATGCCGCAATGGCCGCAGCCGATGCATCGCGCGGTTCGTTCGGAATCTTGGGCGCCTGAAAATCCCAATACGGCACAAAGTCCGCCGGCAAGTGTGCGATAAAATAATCCGCAGTGTGCTGCGCCGTGTTCAGGAAGCGCTGATCCTTCGTGAAACGGTATGCCGCCGTGAATCCATAGAGTGCCCACGCTTCGCCGCGCGCCCAGCACGACGAATCGGCATACCCCTGATTTGTGCCTCTGGTGAGCACCGTGCCGTTCGTCGTATCATACCCGACGACATGGTACGTGCTGTAGTCCGGCCTGAAGTGATTCTTCATTGTATGCTCCGCGTGGCTGAACGCAGCATCGTACATAGCCTGCGTTCCGCCGTTCTGCGACGCCCAGAAGAGCAGTTCCAGATTCATCATGTTATCGATGATCACCGGATACGGCCATCGTCTGTTATCCCACGATTTGATCACACCGGCGACGGGATTATACCGTGTCATCAACGTTCGGGCGGTCTGGAGCAGCACCTTTTTGTACTGTTCATTCTTTGTCAACCGGTAACCGTTGCCGTAACTGCAAAAGATCATGAACCCGATATCGTGGGAACCACCCCACGATTGAATCCTCTCCAGTCCCTGCGTCCATCGCTCGGCAGCATCTTTATAGAACGGGTCGTTCGATGCTTCAAAGCCATACCAGAGGCACCCCGGAAAAAACCCGCTCGTCCAATCGAATATATTTTCAGAATGCCATCTTCCATCGGGAAACGTGCTCCGCGGATATTGAAGCGTGTCGCCCAATTCCGTGACAGTGCGCTTCAGTTGCTGCTGAGCGAACGGCCTCGCGTGTGCGATACCCGGATCCTTTGCCTGTGCACTCACCAGTGAACATCCTACAGCGCAGCAGACAAGCAAGGCGACCGCGTTCCGTGTCATTCGTCTCATGTTCTATTCCTATTCCTCAATTACGTGTGTGGGTTGCGATGAACGGGTCATTGTTTTTTTTACCCCATTCCGCCAAATAGCTCCGGTGCTGCTCGAGTATTGCTTTGTATTCGGGGTTCCCTGCCAGGTTATGCATTTCACCCGGATCCTGCTCGAGATCGATCAATATTTCATTGCTATCGCCAAGGTCGAACGTGCAATATTTATAGTTCGCGCTGCGCACCATTCGTCCGCTCGGTTCGGGCTTTACTCCGTCGATCGGTTCGCCCTGGATCATCTTGTTTTCGACGACAATATATTCCCGTCTTTTTTCTTCCTTCACGACATTGACACCGGGATACGTGCGAGGCAGCGAGATCCCGGCAAGGCCGCACAGTGTCGGCAGCATGTCGATTCCGGTGTTGACCAGATTGTTGTTCATCGCGTTGGCGCGTTTCCCCGGTTCGCTGATGATCAGCGGGACTCTCGTTGATTCTTCAAAGAACACCGTCTTCTGACTCCATCCATGCGCCCCCTGCATATCGCCATGATCGCTCATAAACACGACGATCGTATTATCGTACTGTCCGGAGTCGCGAAGCGATTGTATGACCTTCCCGACCAGCGCGTCAACTTTTTCGATCAGTCGGTAATAGACCCACCGGTACTCGCGCCATTTCTTTTCGTCGAAATCGCCGACCGGAAACAATTTATTGCTCTGGAAAGATTTTTTCATGAGCCGCAGAAGGTCCGGCTCATGTTCCATCTGCGCGTGATTGGCGATCAGCGGCGGACATTCCTCCACCGTGGGCGGCGTTCCCACCTCGCCGTCGGGCAATTCCTGATCCCTGGGCCATTCGCAAATATTATGGGGATTGACGAACGACGTGACCAGCAAAAAAGGTTTTTCTCTTTTTATTTTTAAAAATTCTTCTGCGCCTGCCGGTATGTCGTTGTCCGCCCCGACATTCTTAATGTCGCGCATGAACTCGAACCCGTGCGTGGAAGCATCCTTTACGGGAAAGGCGATATGCCACTTGCCGATGTACCCGGTATCGTATCCCCCCTCCTTAAAGATCGTTCCCATGTTTTTGATCTTGCCCGCAAGCTGCTCCGTGATATCCGAATTCGTCTGCACCTTGGTCTGATGCGGATATAATCCGGTGAAGATGGACGTGCGGCATGGAACACATAATGGGTTCGCCGCATAGGCGTGCGTGAAGACGGTCCCTTTCGAGGCGATCTCGTCCATCACGGGCGTGTTAAGATATTTTTTTCCGATCACCCAGCTCATGGCATCGGCAGACAACTGGTCTGTCATGATGAGCAGAATATTGGGTCGTTTTCCCTCCGATACTGTCCCTAAGGGCAAGGCCTTCCCAAGCATCTTCGGTCCGATGAGGGATGCCCCCGCAACGGCCCCGGCAGCGAGAATGAATTTTCTTCGATCCATGATCATTTCATCTTTCTTCACATGAACGCAGTGATTTCAAGCATCAGCGTTTAATGGATGGCATAGAGTTGTCGGCAGTATGAACGAGAAGCTTCGGCGACCGCGATAGAACGAACATATCGCAGCATCCCAACTGAATCATCGGTGGCGAACAACGTATTATTTATCGTCGTCTTCCGACTTTTTTTTCTTTTTCTTGTTCGCGTGACGGCCCGTGCCGTCTCCCTCGTCCAGAATGCCGCCCGCTGGATTCAATTGGTCCAACGCCGCCTGCAGGCGCGTTCGCACGGCAGCGATGGCCGGATCCTTCGATTCTGCAGGGACAAGCTTTTCCTCAAAGGGTGCACCGGTCATATCAAACAAGTCGCCCGTACGGGTGAGTTTCCATTGTTCATCGCGCACGTACCACTGAGCGGCGAGCTGAACGTAGGCCCAGTCGCGGGGCTTGCTTCTTTCGCCGCGGATCCTCGGTGCGAAGCTGTGTCCGTCGATCTTGACATTCTGCGGAAGCGTCGCTCCCGCCACTTCGGCGAACGTCGGAAGGAAGTCCGTCGAATCGATCAAATCGTCACAGACCTTACCGGCGGGAGTGACGCCCGGCCAGTTGACGATCAACGGTTCGAGGCTGCCGCCTTCGAGCATGCTGCCTTTTGCACCGGATAGACGCCGGCCGCCGATCTGTGCCCGGTCGGCACGGCCATTGGCCGTACCGTTGTCGCCGAAGAACACGAGCAGCGTGTTTTCGCGCAGCTTCAAGCGCTCGAGTTCCGCGACAAGCTTTCCGACGAGTTTGTCCATATACGCGATATTGTCGGCGTACAGATCCTTGCTGTCCGGCGCGCTGTCCGGCGTGGGCAAAATTTCCGTATGCACTTCCGACAAGGCGTAATAGACGTAAAACGGATCGTCGCGGTGCTTCGCAAGAAATTCCATGAGATGCGCATGCATCACATCGGGCATGTATTCTTTGTCGTGGAGGATTTTTTCTTCGCCGTTCTGAATATACGTTTTGCCCTTGAGCTGCGTGTTCCAGTAGATGCCGCTGCCTTTAAATTGAAGATAGTCGTCGAAGCCAAAATCCCCCGCCTCCTGCGGAAGCTGCCCCCACTTGCCGATCATTGCAGTGACGTAGCCGGCAGGCTTCAGAATTTCCGGCATCATCGTTTCTGCGGCAGGTGTGAATTGCCCTGTGGCATCCTGGTTCGTGGCACCCGTGCGGAACGCGTAGCGGCCCGTCAGAATGCACGCGCGGGAAGGACCGCACAGGGACGGCGTATACGCATGGGTGAAGCGTGTGCCCTCGCGGGCCAATTTGTCGATATGAGGCGTCTTGTAATTGTCCGCCCCATAACAACTCACTTCGCCGATACCCAGATCGTCTGCAAGAATGTAAATGATGTTGGGCTTCTTGCCGTTCAACAGCTGACCCGGGAAAAACCCCTTGCCCATGACAAGATTGCCCGCAATAAGTGTCCCTGCAGCCGCTGCTCCCGCCGCTATGATGAAATTCCTTCTATCCATGACTATCCCTTTGTCTTTGAACTCCATGAACGATAACGATCATTGTGCCGGCACCGTTTCACATTCTAATGTAATTCTTTTCCCGGCACCAGAGAAGCAGTCATCGGTGTACTTTGCGCAATCTACCGTTGACTGCGTTGAATTGATCAGGGTTTCGCTTTCTGCCATCCCGCAGTCAATTGCACGTGCAACAGGGCAACCAGCTCTTTGTTCTCCGGATTGTCAACGATGCATTCTTTGCAGATCGGATCATTCTTCAGATCGTACAGTTCACGGGCAAGGATATCCTTTGTATTCAGATCGATCCATTCATTGTAGCGATATTGATCGGTCCTCATGGAATATCCCATGATCTTGTTCTTGCCGCGCGGATACTGGCTGAATGCCGCCGCTTTCCACTTCTTCTTCGGCTCGCTCATGAGCGGAACGAAGCTCGTCCCTTCCAGATCGTTGGCCACGGGCAGGCCGCAGAGTTCGGCAAGCGACGGATAGATGTCGACAAATTCCGTCAGCGCCGGCACGCGTTCGCCTTTCGGATAATCCGGATCGGAAATGATCATGGGGACGTGCGTGTCAAATTCGAAATTCGTATGCTTGCTCCATTCCGAGTATTCGCCGAGCTTCCAGCCATGATCGCCCCAGACGATCACGATCGTGTCTTTGCGAAGATCCAATCGATCGAGTTCAGCCATGAGCTTGCCGACCTGCGCGTCCATATAGCTCACGCACGCATAGTATCCGTGTATCAGCTCGCGTGTTTTCGCCTCATCGCACACTCCCACATCCGGTATATCCGAATACGACCGAAGTTCGCCCCAGCCGGCGAAGGCAAGGTCCGGAGCGTGGTGCGGATGCTCGGGATACGGCATGACGATCTTCGAACGATCGTAGAGGTCCCAATATTTTTTCGGCGCGACGAAGGGGAGGTGAGGCTTCCTGAAACCGACCCCGAGAAAAAACGGCTGATGCTCCGCCTTATTGTTCGATTTCGCTTTCGGCGCGAGACGGCGAAGCGACTCGATCGCCATTTCGGAATACATGCCATCCTCGTAGACATTGTCCGCAACATCGGCGCATTCGGTGGCCGGACCGCGCATGCGCCCGCCTTCTTCCTGCTCGTCTTTGTTCGTCTTCGTTACTTTACCGCCCTCTTTCTTCAGGTTGTTGTTCGCATCAAGCGCGTACTGCTCGGCTTTCGCGTACCGGTGGGGGGTGCTGTACGACGGTTCGTCTTCATAGCCCGCATGGAACAGCTTGCCCATGGCTTCCGAGAAATATCCGTTGTTCTTGAAATGCTGCTGCAGCGTCACCACCGAGGGCATCGTCGTCCTGATGTGTGTCTTGAGATCGTAGATGTGCGTCGTGTCCGGCCGCTTCCCCGTCAGGAGGCTTGCGCGTGTCGGCGCGCAGACAGCCTGCTGGCAATACGTGCGTTCGAAGAGGATGCCGTTCTTTGCCAGCGCATCGATGTTCGGAGACTTGACCATCGGGTGGCCATAGCATCCCAATTCCGGCCGAAGATCATCGACGGCGATAAAGAGAACATTTTTTCTTCTGGCTGCGATCGAATTCAGTGCTGCTGCATTCTTGCCGAATAATTTAGTAAGCGGTGAAAGGCCCACTATTCCCGCGACACCGAGAGCAGCGGAGTGCGTTAAAAATTCCCTGCGTGTTTGGCTCATTGTACACTCCTGTCAATTGTTATGATGAAGTACCTTCGATGATTAATTTTCCATTTAATGCGACCACGGCCAGGGCTTGGCTTTTATCCTGATCGCTTCACGCTCCCACAGTCGCGATAACTCTTTCACTTTCTCCGCGTGCGTCGGCGCCAGATCGTTCGTCTCGGACGGGTCCCGATCCATATCGTATAATTCCCATGCGCGTTCATCTTCCGGTGTGAATTTTTTCCTCGTCTCCACCTTCGCAACGAGCTTCCATTGATCCACTCTGATGGCGCGATTACCGACGTGCTCCCAGAAGAGATAGTCGCGTTTGATCGGCTTATTGCTGAATGCCGGCACGAGACTCTTGCCTTCAATGGGTTGAATGGTATGTCCGTTAAATTTCTGCGGATACGGAACACCGGTGATCTCGAGGCATGTCGCCATGATATCGATGAGGTGGGAATTTTGCGTCCGCAGTTCGCCTTTCGCGGCAATGCCAGCCGGCCACTGCACGATCAGCGGCGAAGCAATTCCGCCTTCATGCACCCATTGCTTATACATGCGGAATGGCGTATTGCTCACATTCGCCCATTCAATGCCATACGCCGTCCATGTATCGGGGCCGCCGGGCATCACGCCTCGTCCGCTCCGCACAAATCTCCCGTCACGCGTGTAGGCCGGTACTTTTCCCAAAAAAATGGATTCCGCAGGGATCGGCTTCAGCACTTTCTGCGCATCGGTCAAGGGAACTTCCGGTGCTTCGACGCCCTGGGGTTCGGCGCATCCGCCGTTGTCGTGCATGTAGAAGATGACGGTATTGTGAAGTTCTCCGTTTTGTTCGAGCGCCGAAACGATGCGGCCGATTCCTCCATCCATGATGCTGATCATTGCAGCATACACTTCCATGCGGCGCGCCTGCCACTGCTTCATCGTCTCATCCTTCCACGCCGGGATCTCGACCCCCCGCTCGGTGAGCACGCACTGGTCGCTGATGATACCCAATTCTTTCAGCTTCGTAAACCGCCGGACACGCATCGAGTCCCATCCGACATCGTACATGCCCTTGTATTTTTGCACTTCGTTCTCGGGAGCATGCATCGGCCAGTGCGCGGCCGTATAGGCGACGTAAAAGAAAAATGGTTTGTCCTTCGGATGCTCATTGATAAATTTTACCGCCGTATCGCTGATCGCGTTCGTGTAATAGAAATCCTTCGTGGGCGGAACGAATGTATTATTGCTGATCAACGTGCCGGGGTCGTAGTAACTGCCCGAGCCGTTCAGCGTACCGAAGTAGCGCTGGAACCCCCGCTGACACGGCCAATTGCTCTTGTCTCCGTCCTTCGCCAGGTTTTTCGCGATGTGCCATTTTCCCGTCATGTATGTCGCGTAGCCCGCCTGCTGAAACACTTCCGCCATGGTGACAGCGTTCTTACTCAGATCGTCGCGATATCCCTCTTCCTCGTAGTTCTCCGTCGCAAGCATACCCATCTCGGCCTCATGCGCATACAAGCCGGTCAGTAACGATGCGCGCGAGGGACTGCACCGCGCCGTGTTATAATAGTGCGTGAACCGAACGCCGTTGCCCGCGAGCTTGTCTATATTCGGTGTACGTATTTCGGATCCATAGCACCCGATATCGGAAAATCCCATGTCGTCCGTCAAGATCACCATTACATTCGGACGCTTGTTCCTCGCCTGCGCATCCATGAGTGATGGCTTCAGCCAGGCAAGCGCCAGGAGCGCTGTGAATACCAATTTTAAAGTCTGTGCGCGCAAGTGCCGCACCCGTTTTCTCAACGACGATGTTCGTGAGTTGTGCATTTCGTTCTCCCGATGTTAATAATCAGCGTCATTACGCGATTCAGTGGGCGAGATACATCTCGCCCTCCAATGCATCGTCCGGTAATGCAAGCGTTATGTAGGGCAACACTCATGTCGCCCGATAAAGAATTCTTTATTTTCCATTCACTTGCCAGGAGGGACCGACATTTTCACCCCGAAGGATGTCTTCGTGTGCATTCTGAGACAGGCCATAGGCACCCGGCGAAGGAAGCACACCCGTGGTACCCTGAGCGGGTTCGCGCATCGTGAAGCCGTTCGCAGCCGACGGCACAGTCACTTTTCCACCGATGCAGACATTGCCCGAGAATTTATTCGGCCGGAATTTCACGACATCGAACGGCGGGGTCATGTCCTGTGCGGTTTCTTCGACAACGTCGCGGCCGGGAGCCTTTACAATGAAATTGTTTGCAATTGCATTATGTTCAGGAAGGAGGATCAGCTGCGCCGCGGGCCATTTGTTCTTGTACCGATAGCCCATGACGAAGTCGGGGCCTTCGCTGTTCACGAGCGTGTTATTCGCAATTACACAATCGTGCACCCAGCCATACGTCGCCATGCGTCCGAGGGGCGCGTCCGGGGATAATTTGGGTTCGTACGAGCCCGTCAAACCTTTTTCGATGTACTCGCCGCACATCAAGCGGATGCCGCTCTGACAGTCCCGGATCACATTATTGACGATCGTATGCCCGTGACCCGCAATGCGTATCCCCCACGATCTGGGCCCCTTCTCCCCGAGAATGACGTTGCCCTCGATGCGATTGCCATCGCCCATGCGCAGCGATATCTCGCCCTGCGACGCACGAATGATGTTGTTACGCACGATATTGCTGTCGGATTTCAACGAGATGATCTCCGTGCCCTCGCCATCGGCGTGGTCGAAGAGATTCTGCTCGATCATGAAGAACGCGCCCTTCTCTCCCTTCCCGCGCACATCGTGATGCCCATAACCGAAGATGCGGAAGATCTCGCGCCCGTTGTTGTCGGCAATATAGGGAATGTCTCTGACCACGCAATGGTCGACCCGGTTGTGCCGGCTGCCCTCATCATCATTGCCGACCACGGGCTCGTTGTTGCTCTTTCCCGTGAGGAGGCAATGGTCCATTCTGTTCGCATTTCCCGCAAAATACACGTAATAATATTTCGTCATCGGATCGGCGGTCGTGAAATCGACGATAGCCGATTCCGTCAGCCTGCAGTTGTCGGCATTGAAGCGGACGACGGCGAAATATTTTTTGTCATACGTTCCGCCTCCGTCTTTGAAGCAAAGCCCTGACACGGTCTGCCATTTCGCAGAAAAGACGAGCTGCGATGTTCCGCGCAGAATGACGGCGCCGTTCGTCTCGGCTTTCAGGCTCACCGGCGCAGAGACTGTGCCCGGCTTCGTCATGTCGATACGCACGTCCTGCCAGATGCCGTTCTTCATCACGATCGTCGTCCCCGGCCGTGCTGCGGCAAGCGCCGCGTGTAATTCTTTTGCATTTGAAACGCGTGTTTCCGCCGCTGCAAGCCCGGACATGACAATACCGCAGCACACCACCATCCGCATCACTCTGTTCATTGTTCGATTATGTAATACCATGATCCCTCTGTTGCATGTGGTAATGAAATGATGCGAACCGGTTGTTCGCGTGATTTGTCGGCACCGTTATTCTTCGTAATCAATTTTATTTTTCGGCCGGTCTTTTTTTCGCGTGTCTTTCGCTTTTTCAGCGGCGCGGATCTGCTGGATCGACCGGTTCTCCACCAGGGGCGTGAGCCCGCGATGCGTCAGATTGGCCATCAGCTCCTTCTTCAGTTTCTCCTTGATCGCGGCATACGACGGATCGTCGATATAATTGATCGTCTCACCGGGATTCGTCGCCACGTCCGTCAGCATTTCCGGATTACCGGGCAGCTCATACACCGTAAATTTATACCTGCCATCGGTGATCTGATACGCGTTATAATCTTCGGTGACGATGTATTCGCGGTCGGGTTTCTTTCCCGTGCCCGTCAGCAGCGGCTTGAGTGAAACACCGGTAATATTCTTCGGCCGCGCGATGCCGGCCAAATCGCAGATCGTCGGCATGATGTCCAGGCCGTTACAGGTCAGCGTCGAATTGTCGGCGAAATTGGACTTAATGCCTTTCCCCGCAAATATCAACGGCACTCGCTGGCTTTCCTCGAACATGACGTTTTTCGTGATCAATCCATGCGACCGGTTCATCTCTCCGTGATCGGATGTGAACACGATGATCGTCGTTTCTTCAAGGCCCGATTTTTTCAACGCACTCAGCGCGCGGCCGATCTGCGCATCGACACTTTCTGTTAACCGATAGTACATCCAGTTATAAAGATCCCACTGGGCGTCATCCCATTTCCGTCCCTGCACGCTCATATTCACCATCTCCGGCTGTTCGCCGTTAATGGGGGCGATGTTCGCCGGACGAGGCGGGATCTGCCTGCGATATTCCTCCGCACTCAAGGATTTTTGCACGGCGAGCAATCGCTTCGTTTCGCGCGCATTGTCTTCCGATAATCCGTCGGGGAAGCGTTTGTCCGCGCCGGCCTTGTAACAGATGTCGTGCGGATTCAGGAATGAGAGAAACAGGAAAAACGGTTTCTCCTGTTTCCCTTTTCCACGTTCGGCCAGTATTTTTTCGGCATAGATCGCCGGTCCATCATACGGGTCACGGCTATCGAGCGTGAAGCCGTATTCGGTCAGATCCTTCGTGCCGTAGAGATGCGTCTTGCCGGAATACAATGTTTCGTATCCCGCCGCGCGGAAGACGTTTCCCAGCGCGCCGTGCGTCACAATGGCCTTCACTTTTTTCGGATCCGCGGCGGAGGTGTTCTCCTTCACGCCGACCTCGGACGCATAATGTCCGGTCAAAAGTGAAAACCGCGACGGCATGCAGACGGGATTGACGCAATAATTTTTTTCAAAGCGATATCCCATCTTTGCAATGGCGTCCATGTTGGGCGTACGCACACTCGTATTGCCCATGCAGCTCATCATGGTGTACGACTGCTGGTCGGTCATGATAAACAGGACGTTCGGTTTTTTTGCCGATGCGCCAAGCGCAGCGGAAATTCCTTTTTTCAGCAGTTCTTTTCCGAAAACCTGCTGCCCGAGTACCGCCGCTCCGGCAGCGACTCCGGCTGCTTGAATAAATTTTCTTCGATCCACCTGTCACCTCTGTTGATTCTGTTTCCATTGATCCGCTAAGGCGGTTAATTTGGCGTCCGCATGTGCAAAAAATATTTTATACGATTCACAGAAATGATTCGAGCCGTTATCCTGGGCATCGCGCATCCTGTCTTTCGTGCAGCCGCCCTGGCATTTTTGCAGCCACTGGCACGACACGCATTCTTCAGGAAGTTTCGCCTTCATGTTCCCGAATTCGGACTGCCGCGGCGCGTTGAGCATATCGTCGAGCTTGTGCGTCTGTATGTTGCCGAGCTTCCACGCATTCTCCACGAAGAAATCGCATGCATAGACGTCGCCGTTATGTTCCACGACAACATACTCGCCGCACGTTCTCATGAGTGTGCAGTCGGGCGCCTGCATACCGACATACTTGTGGAACACCGAATCGAAGTAGCGGACGGACGTGGCCGCCACGCCATCGGTGATGTCTGCATACCAGCAATCGAAGACCTTCGTTAAAAATTCGCCGTACTGTTCCGCCGACACCGAAAACGGCGCCGCCTGCCCCGGGTTCGCCGCATCGGCCTCCACGCACGGGATGAACTGCATATAATTCAGGCCGAGCTCTTTGTGGAAATTGTAGATCTCTTCCGGAAATTTCACCGAGTAATCATTCACGACCGAGAGCGCGTTCGTTTCCACTCCCGCTTCGAGCAGCATCTTCGCCTTCGCGTGCACTTTTTTCCATGTTCCCTTGCCCTGATTGTTCACGCGGTAGTGATCGTGTACATGTTCGGGACCGTCGATGGAGAGACCGACGAGAAAATTATACTGCACCAGAAATTTCGCCCAGTCCTCGTTCAGCAGGATCCCGTTCGTCTGCAGGCCGTTGCCGACGGTCTTGCCCTCGCCGTAGAGTTCCTGAAAATGCACGGCCTTCTTGAAGAACGACAGTCCCATTACGGTCGGTTCGCCGCCCTGCCATCCGAACGACATGTGGGAACCGCTCTGCTCCATCGACTGCTGTATCATTTTTTCGAGCATCGCCACGGACATCCGATGTATTTTCGTCTTCGGAAACATCTCCGCCTTCTCCAGATAAAAACAGTACGTGCAATCCAGATTGCAGTCGGGTCCGCTCGGCTTAATGAGCAGCGAGTTCAGTAGTTTTTTCATGATGGCACTTCAATAATAATTACTGCGAGCGTTCCACACTGGTACGCCTCAACCGATGCTCCGGTTATTTTATGACAGCTAATTTTCGTGTTGCTGTGCCCTGTCCCGCCTGCAACCGGCAGAAATAGACACCGCTCGGATACCGTGCGGCATTCCAGACTATCTCGTGACTGCCCGCCTGCTGCATCTCGTCTGCCACAATCTCCGCAACCCTGCCGACGCAATCAACGATCTCCAGACGCACATGCGCTGCTGCCGGAATCTGATAACGGATCGTCGTCGTTGGATTAATCGGATTCGGATACGCCTCATGCAAAGCGAATCCGGATGGTCCTGCCTGAAGACTATTCGCCGGCCGCTCCGGTACGCCGGTTGCTGGGCCGCCAAGATACGAAGGCCCGACGTCGGCTATCTTCAGAGGCCTGTTCGTTACAGGTCCGGCGGCGTTAAATTCATCGCAGCCGACATCCTTCAGCGTGACGGCTGCCGGCCGTGATTGCCCGCTGATATCATATGCCAAGGCCGGATCATCATCTATCCCGGCAATGTGAAGTATGGCCGGATAGCCGGCGCTCGCCGCATCTATTGCAGGACTTCCGGAGGAAAGGCCATAATACCCATCGGCATTGACCACGAGTTTCGGGTCGGCATTTGTCATGCTTGATGGAATAGTAAGTCCCAACGCGCCTTGATATATATTTCCCGCCCACGAGATGCCTGAGGCTCCACCCGTAAAAATAGTGCCGGAACTTTTTTTGAAAATATTATTTGCCCAGGTATTCCCGGTGGCATGGGAATCGAATTCCACCGAGGTGCCGTCGACAATCGTATTATGAATGATGTTCACATTGCCGAGATGAGGGACTCCGACCCCGCTGTCATACACATATTTAACGGGAGCCGTGATGCTTCCATCGCCGCAGTTCTGAAAATAGTTGTTATAACAATAGATGTTATTCGCAACTTTGATCCTTATGCCGCCGGACGAGAGGAAGAAATTGCTATAGGCAATATTGTTGTCGCCAAACCGAAAACAAAAATTACCATGCATGTTATTGTTCATGGTGTTGTACCGAAGAACATTCTGCGCGCATTTCACGGAAATAACTTCGCTGTCACCCGCTCCAGTGTTTTCAAAATAGCAAAACTCGACAACTGTCCGACAGACGTACGATGATGTGGCACCATTGCTGATCCTGATGCATTCATTGCCATTATCCCCGCCCGCCCCAGGCATATTCTTGAAAGAACAATATCTGATCTTTGCATAGCGCGGAATTGTTGCATCGGGCGATACATGGATGAGATTGCCGATCGGCGCCGTCGTGGGTTTGTTTTCGAAAGCGCTGTAGGAAAGCACATCATATTGGCCTAGCAGATTGATATATTTTTGTGCCGAATAGCCGTTGAAATTCAATTGTGTCAACGTATCATTGTTGCCCGAGACGGTAATCACGATGCCGGTAATGCTGCCCGATGTGAATTGAAATCCGCTGAATGTCACCGCGCTGCCTGCAATAATAATGCCGTTGGTTCCATTGAGAAACACTCCTCCCGGTGTCGCCGCCCGCACAGTGATATTGTTTGTGCCGATGTACAGCGTCGAATTCAGATATGTGCCGTTGGCCAGTACAAGCACGTCTCCGGCAGAGGCGGCAGAGATCGCGGTTTGGAGCTCGGAGATCGAGGAGACGTGTACTTCGGTTGCAGACAACTGCGAACAGAACAAAACAGCTATCAATACAATGACGTTTAAAAAATATTTCATTAAGACATCATCTTTCTCACAACTACGAATCGAAACAACATTCGAAGGACTGAGCGGTGGTGCTCAGTCCTTCGACGTTTTGACTTATTTCATCAGGATCATCTTCTTCGTTTCCGTGAACAAACCCGATTTCATGGTGTAGAAGTACATGCCAGAACCGAAGCCTGCCGCATTCCACGTTGCGCTGTATGCGCCCGGCTGTTTTACTTCATTCACGAGTGTGACTGCTTCCTGGCCAAGCGCGTTATAGATCTTCACAGACACCAATCCCGCCGTAGCGACCCGGTATGAAACGCTGGTGCTCGGATTAAACGGATTCGGATAATTTTGGTTCAAGCCGAATTCACGCGGTGCCGACGTCATGTTCTCCTGCACGGCGGTTCCGCCGGTCACAGTGACACGAGCAGTATATGATCCTTTCAGCGCACCTGATTTCAGGAATAACGTGTCGGTGATCGTCAACAACTTGGACGCGGTAACGCCCAATCCGTTGCTGATCGTCACATTCTTCACGGTGTCCGGCAGCATATTTCCAGTGACCTGCGCGGCGCTTCCATTGAACACGTAGTTCGGTGCCGAGAAGAAAAAATTTCCCATGCGTCCGGCGCAAGTCGTGATCGTCAGGTTCCCGTTCAGTTTGACCGCATTCAACAGCGAGACGCTGTCCGTGCCCGTATTGAGGGTCAAGTTGTTAAAAATAGTCGTTGAACCCGTGCTGATTTTATATCCGGCCGTACTGAATACCGTAGCGGCGCCCTGGCCTAAAACAATTGTCGCCGTTCCCGATATATTCGGAGCCACACCAGCCACAGCCAGTTCAGCGGTTGAACCGGGTGTGCTGTTAGGGTTCAGGATCGTGAACGTGCCGCTGGTAAAATTCCACGGATTGACTCCACCGGTACCGGTGGTTACTCTGAACGCATAATCGGTGCCCGGTGTGGGCGTGAGAGATGCAAATCCTTTCGGATCGATGATGATATTCGCACCGTTGACCGTGACTGCCGTAAGACCGCTCATCGCCATCTTTCCATACACCACGACGGAACCCTTCGTGAATGTCCCCGTAGCACCCAGCACGTATGTCATATCGATCTTGCTGCCTCCCGAACCGACGATGAGAGAATCCGATGTGTTCACAAGCAGCGCGCCGTACACATTGATGTTGCTATAGATGGTCGCGCCTCCGGTGCCGATGATGTTCATTGCGCAGCTCGTTGCAGTCAGCGATCCTATTGCGACACTACCGCTTGTCGTCGTAAAATGGTTTGCATTTTGTTCCCATGTGCCGGCGAGAATTCCCAATGGTGTGCCCGCGGCCGTCACATTAATGCTTGAAATAACCTTGTTGGCGACGGCTGTTTTATTCAACCATATGTTTCTGAACCGTGTCGTTGCACCCGCACCGCTGATCGTCTGGTCGCCCGCTTTGTTGAACCCTACCTGACAGATGCCCGCGGCATTACCTCGCGACATATCGAATGTGCCGTTGTTCGTCAGGTTGCCGCCGATCGAGAGCGAGTCATCATACCCGATGTTGAGAACTGCACCGGGAAGTGCGACTGTAGAAGCGTTGGACAGGGTGATGGTATTGGCCGTAAACGACGCGACGGTCACCCACCCGCCGATGCCGGCGAGTGTGCCGATATTCATACCAGCCGCCACACCGGCAGTTGATGCGACATTGGTGATGGCTGTTGCCAGCGCACCGAGATCGCCGGTGGTCGTGATTGGCGTTTGTGCTATAAACGTGCCACCCGCGGCAACCGTAATATTTCCTGTAACAGTCATCACTCTGGAAGCGGCGTTATCGAATGTGAGTGTGCCGCTTGCGCCCTGACCGACAGTGACCGATGCAACAGTAATGTTCGCATTGATTGTGACGGTTGCGCCATTGGCAATAACGACATCATCAGTGGTTCCGGGAACAGCTCCACCAGCCCACGTTGTTGTTGCGCTCCACGTTCCTCCGGTCGCCGTCGATGTGACCGTTGCTGCCGTCACACTCGCGGTCATGATAACGCACATCATCACTCCGACAACTGCAGCAATAAAAAATTGTATCCTGTGTTTCATGAAAACCTCCATTGTGAATGAAAAGCAATCGTTGAATGAACATTATTTCTCTCTCAAGTAACTCGCATCGCTTTGCAATGCGGGCGAGATGAGTCTCGCCCTCGACTCATACATCATTACAACTGCAGCCGCACCCCGGCGGTGACGGGAACATATGCCGTCCCAATATTTTTTGACAGGCCGAAGGCGAAGCGCGCTTCAATAAAAATTTTAAGTAGCTCGGTCAATCGGGCATCAATGCCGAGCCCCGTTTGAATGAATGGTGTGGTTTCCGTTCCTCCGACGATCCGTTGCTGCGCCTGTATCGCGACGTTCGTTCCGTCGAGCGAGAGCACACTGGTTGTGGGAAGCGCAATTTCGCCGAACGAAGAAAACAGTGCGCCGGCTCCCACCAGAGCGTAGGGGCTGAAAATTTTTGTCGCAAGCGGACTCTCTACACGCACGCTCGCCGCCACGGTCATGATCGAACTGATGGGAGCGGACGGCTGCAGGGACACGTCGCTGAAGATCCAGATGCTGCGCATATACTGCGTATCGAATTTTTTGCTGATCCCGTCGGTGTTCAGCTTGTACCGATAGTACTCAACGGAACCAAGCACCATCACGGATGGCGAGACTGCGATGCCGGCGGTGAAGCCCCCGCCCGCCTGCATTGTCCAATAGTTCGCAAATGTCATCGGCGACGTGGGAAGCACATACCCGCTGCTCAGGGACAGCTCCACTGTTGAGTTCTGCTGGGCCCGCCCTGCAGCCATCGCTGCGAGAGAAAGCATGAACACTACGACTACTCGTTTCATATGATTTTCCAGTTCTACGTTAATATCCTATGCGCGGCTTCTATCGTCAGCGCATCAGTGAAAATAATAGGCACCAAGCTCGTCACGGCGCACACGAACTATGGTTCCATCCGCTTTTCGCTGAAATTTTTCCATCATGATGAGCCCAAACCCGGGTTTGAAATAATAGTTGGTAAATTCTTTACGCACGACGTAGAATTGTGCGTATTTGAAATACGGCGCCGAGCCAATGGTCGTTCTCAACGAATCTATTTTCGATGCAAGCACTGTGCGCACTGAATCCGGGCGCGTTATCACGATATCGCCCGATGCCCAGCGGCTTGTATCTGTGCCGACGTATCGCCCGGTTGTCGTATCGCCGACTGCAGCCCTGAAGTTGAACGCGGTCTGTTCAAAAAACCGGGCATCGTCATTTTTTCGCATGCAGAGGTTTTCCAGACTGTCGACCTGCCAGCACATCCTGGCCCCAAGTTCGCCTTGAAGCAGGTACCACCGAAGAGCGTCCCTCACCAATCCTTTTTTGGCGTTGGCCGACAGCGGGATGCTGCTCGTATCCGTCGTTATCGTATCCACGACGCTGAGCACATAACTGTAGTGCGTTCTCTCCGCTCCGGACACGGTATCATAGAGGACCACGTTATACGTCCATGCATTCCCGATGGCCAGGGGAACAAGTTCTTTTGTCCCGATTGCGTACTTGCCGTCCGTCGATCCGGGCGACAGCGGGTCGAGGGTTTTATTGCACGCGGCAACACCAAGCACCGCCGCGGAAAAAAAGATTGCCTTTAAAAAATTCTTCATATCACTCCTGACATCACTCGTACCAAAGAGCACCCGAACAGTGCGGTGTGTTGTTAAAAAAATGTCGTCCTTAGAACCGATATGCGGCTTCGATCATTAAATTATGCCGCTTTTGCGAATTGTAATTCCCATTCGATTGATAGATATCCTGGTACGTCAACACCGCATACTCGTATGTGAGCTCCAGCAGGACATTGCCAAGCGTGATGCCCGCGCCCGCAGAATAGATGCCGCCGCGGGCAGGTTCGCCGATAATGGCAGACCCGTCGGGCGAGAAGGCTTGTATATCCTCGTGATACCCGGTGCGCAGCGCAACCGTTGTGCTCGGCCGAAATTCAGCGCCAAAGCGCATCGTTGCATAATTATTGACCCATGGGTTGGACGATGCTGTGAGTGTGGAGCCCGTCAAGAGCATGGATGAAAGACTGCGCACTTCATAGTCGAATGCAAGCGTCCATTTTTCCGTGGGCGTTAAAATAAAACCGATCGTATACGCCATGGGGAAGGCAAGATCTTCTTTGCCGCTTTCATGATAACTTCTGTTCACGAGAGAATCGATACGAACGGGAAACCTTTTTTTGGTAGTATCGAGGCTCGTCACTTCCCGATCCCAGGTTCGAGTCAGCGTGTATGCAGGCTTCACCGTCACACCGAGACTGAAGAAATTTTGTTGAAACAGCAGCCCGACCGTAAACATTGTTCCGGAATACGATGACGTCCCCACTTTCGCCTGTTGATAATACACGGTATCCAGCATGAAATCATTGGCGGTTGCTTTATTATTTGTGGCAAGATAGAGATGGCCTCGCTCCACGCGATGTTCGTTGTCATCCGATTTTCCGGTGAGCAGTGTCGCCGAAGCGCCGAAGGTCAGCCCCTGCACCAGAGCGGCCGAGAATCCGGGAGTAATGCCGTACACGCTCCCTGTCCGTTCACGAATGTATTGATACCACTGCGCATTCACCGTGTCGATCGGCTTGGTGATGGTTTTCGGATCCGGGCGCAGCTGCCCAAGATACGGAGACAGCGCATTGTTGTTCTGGTAATAGTGATCGAGGTTCATCACCTGCGATGCGCCAATGCCCGCGGTAATGGAAATATCCGCGACCTTCAACGGCATCGCCGCCACGAGGGAAAGCGGCTGTGCTGAGGAAGAACTCCGGTCCCAATTCGGCTGAATATTATCGTATTGCCGCTGCACGGCCTTCCATCCCGTCAGGGGAACGCCCAAACTATCCTTCGGTGTCGGAATGTGCGATGGATCGGCAAGGCTTTCAAACATTGCGCTCAGCCCCGGGTCGCTCATGTACGGGACCCATTCCTGCGTCTGCTGCCGTGATGTGCTCCCGAAGAGTCCGCCAACGCGAAGTTCAAACGACCCGAGCCGTGAGAGTGCGGCCGGATTTGAGAAGAGCGCAGACGCATCGTTTCCATTCGCACCGACGGTCCCTCCCATTGCGCGTGAACGGCCGCTCGCCACACTGAGTTGGTCAAGCCCCTGAACGTCCAATGGACCTGCGGCAATTTGTGCGACCATCGCGGAAGCGCAACAAAGCGTCGCGGCAACGATCACACCGATAATTTTCGTGGCAAGGTTCATTGTCATTTGAATTGCACTCCTAAGCTGATACGATGCACATTATTCAGATATTCATTCATTTTTCCATAGCTGTAATCGACGCTCACCGGCCAGCCGCCCAGATCGGTGCACACGCCCGCTCCATACGTCAGCCCCTCGCTGTCGTAATCGACCTTGTAGCCGACGCGCAGCGCAATGATTTCCGAGAACGAGTATTCGGCCCCGACGTGCATCTGCTGCAGGTAATCGTTCGGCTGAAACAGATCGTAGGCAACAGTGAGACGATTCGTGTTATCCTGGAACAGCAGGCCCTCTTTGCCGAACATATTTGCCGAAATGCCAAGACGAAAAGCGAACGGCGCCGGATGCTCTTTACTGGCAAACGTCACCTGCGGACCGAAATTTTGGGCCGACACGCCGATCTGCACGGAGCGGTATCCGGTATTATAGATCATGCCGAAATCGAAGAGGAAGGCTTCGGCATATGTCTTGTACGATGTTTCCTCGCCGGTCACGCTGTTCACCGTCGTGATCACATTATCCGTCCACAGCGATTCCATTGCATACTTCACCGTGCCGCCGATAGAAAATTTATCGGTGAGCGCCTGTGCATACGAGAACCCCACGAGATACGAATACGGAGTGAATGATCTGCCGGTCAATCCGGAATTGAAAAACCGCGAACCGTCGGCGGACATCACCAGGTCGGACACATCGGCCCTCGTTTCCTTGATCGTACCATAATCGACATACTGGAACTGAAATCCGATATTCCCCAGATTTCCCATGGGCAGGTCGTATGCGAGTGCGATCAGTTTCGTGTCGAAGATCCACGACGTCAGCGTGGACGCCACTTGCTGGTATTCGCTTCGCGCGAGGCCTGCCGGATTCCAAAAGGAAGCGTCGGCACCGCTGGCGAGCGAGCCGAAAGCGTCTCCCATGGCCGTGGCTCGCGCCGTCGGCATGACCTTTAAGAATTGAAGCGATGTCGTGCCGACTTTTTGCCCGTGCATCTGTTCGATGCACAGCACCACCAACGACAGCATGATCATTGTTCGTAATGTAGGTTTCATAGTCATCTGGTTCACTTAGTTGATGATAACAAACTTGCCGTGACAGCGGGAACCGTCGGGCGTATCGACGGAATAAAAATAGACGCCCGAAGCGATCAATTGATTGTTGCGCGTGATCTGGACATACGGCTCCTGAATATTATTCACGTCATGGTCAATGGTTTGAATCAACTGCCCGCTGAATGAGAAGATCCGTATCGTGCAGGTTTTCGGAAGATTGTAAAATCGCAATTGACTGTCCACATTGCCCGCACCGGTGTATCCCGATTTGACAAGAAATGGATTGGGAGCGATATACACTTGTTCCAGGTTGAGCGTGGAACCGATCGCCGATTCGCGCAGTGTCATGTTCGTGCGCCCGCTCGTATTGCCCTGATCGTCCACTGACAAGACGGAGTAATACCACTTGTCGCCAACCCGCGTATTTTTATCGGTGAACTGATACCTGCCGTTTATTAAATAGAGCGGATCATGTTTTTGCACCGATGCCAATTTTTGCCAATGCCCCAGCGGATGCGCCGACTTGAATAATTCATAATGGCTGAACGCACCCTGGAGCCGCGGTGTGGTGAACGATTCCACTTGAGGACCCCAGCTGATGACATTCTCACCCTGCGCCGTGTTTTCCACCAGAATGGCAGGCGCCGGTACAGGAATCGGAAGAGTGTACGTTCCATGGTCGTTATATTTTTCAGGCCAATACGGTTTTGTCGAATCATCATGGTTGATCACGGGCCCGCCGATATATGCCTGTATGGCACGGTCTGCGACCTCACGCACAGTGATCACGTTCGAATTAAGATATTCCGGTTTTGGATATTTCGACAGATAATCGCTTCCATGAAGGATAGTCGGGTTCAATGTCAAAGGATTGAGATCTTTTTGCAGATGGATCACCCAATAGTTCGGTACTCCGTAAAATGCAAACGATGGCTGACCCGATTCGCCGACCCTGCCATCGGTAGAGACATTACCGGTGCTTCCTCCGACATCGTGGAGATATGTTCTTACTGCCATGCCGGCGACTGTTTCGGAGTCGCGCGCGGCGCCGAAGCCGCATACTTCAGCGATGGTAATGCGAAGTTTTTCATGCGGCTTGAGTATATACGGCCCAAACGCCCAATTCCGCCCGACAGCCTGCGGCAAACTCTGGCGCCAATTGAATTCTCCCCGTCCGAGCCAGTCCTTTCCATACGTCGCAGAATCGGTGATCGAAGGATTCGCGCGCACGCCGCCGATATCCAGGACCTTTGTTCGTGTTCTCGGTCCGTCCAACTGCGCGGTCTCAACTCCATCATAATATGGCTGCTTCATATGCATGTGAGAGTCCCATGCCACCGGATCTTCCGTCAGAGGATTGGCGAACTTGACTGCGGTTTCCGATTTGTGAGCAAGGTGGAGCGTATCATAATAGAGCACCATAACGCCGGGGGCCTGAGGGCTCAGCATCCCGCCCCCATATTTTCCCGTCGCAGCCCAATCGGCGAAATATGTTTTTTCCGGATTCCCCGTGCGGTGGAGTCCATATTGAAGCCAGCGCTGCATGTCGAAATGCGCCTGATAATCCTTGCCTGCGATACCGATCTGCGACCAGCTGCCCGACCTGTCGTACCCAAATTTTCCGCCGGTGAGTCCATGAGAAAAATTGATGATCAAGTCCACGAGCTTCAGCGGATTTTTCGGTGACGACGGCACACCGTCCAGATCGCCCGTGTTTTCAAATTCGTATTCGTAGATGATGAAATCATCGTAATCGGGAAAGCTCCACGACCGGCTCGTGCGTTTGATCGTCACGCCCACGGGGGTTGCCCATTGAGTGACGATCAGTTCTTCCGCTTCATCCGGATTGTACGCGGGATTTAAACTTCCATCACTCAGCACCGGGTAATTTTCCTCGCGCTTATCCGCGCCGGGGATGGGAAAAGAATTGGTTTGCGGCAGCGCGTTCGTGCCGCCGCCGCAGTACGCGTAGAGACGCGCCCTCGCAATGGAATCGACAGGCGTGGCGGAAATTTGCACCCCGCCGCCAAACGAATTGTGCTGGCCTGTATAGGTTACTCCATCCAACACCAAAGAAGAATTTGCAGGCCACTCGAACGAGGGAACTCCGAGCTCCGTTGTGCCCGCATTCTGGTACGCGCTGCGGCCCAGCGCGCCGGTCTTATACACGGCCTGCTGCAGCATCCCGCGCCTGTGTATGAGATAATCCGTCTGTGACCACGCAGTATGCATTCCGGCGATCACGCAAAAAATGGATATCAGTTGTTTAGCTGAAATCATGTGGTACTCCTCAACACTTTAAAAGTTTAAGATCATTCCAAGCTGCACCGACCTCGGGGCATTTGAATACAGTCGAAATTCCTGATTGACAAGGTAGCTTGGGCTGTCCGGATGTGAAAAATATGTCACGTCCTGACCAAGTTCGAATTTTTTGGTATACTCTTCGAGACCGAGCCCCGCACTCGTGTTCGGATTGAACAACGCGTTGTAGTCGTAGATGCGGTCGTTGAACAGATTGGTCACCTCGGCATAGAATGATGCATTGGTCCCGAAGAAATTCTGTATCTGCTTTGTGATCTTCAGGTTCGTGCCGTATTCGGCCGGTGTCCGCAGGCCCATCAGAATAAGCTTGTTGATCTGCGAGTTGTACGGACGGCCGCTGCGCGCAAACGATGTGGCGGCAATGGTGAGCTGCTCGAACGGATAGATGCCAAAGATCTCGGGCCCCCATTGCATGGGTCCGTTCAGGATAACGTTTGCGACAAGATTATGAGTTCTGTCAAAATCCATATAGATGTCTTCCGGCGTCGGGTCCTTCGTTCCGCTGCTTTCATAAATATCCGGATAGAGCATGCCAAGGGCGGAACTGTTTTTCCCCATCGCAACGCCATACGTATAATTCAACGAGCCGGACACAATGCCGCTGCGTTTCGAAAGCCCGGCACGGAACCCGCGCACATCGGCATAATCGCGATTGACATACGTGATGTACGGCGACCCGGAGATCGGATGAAACTGCGCCTGCTGGATAAGATCTCTGATGTCTTTGTAATACCCGCTGACATCCACCGTAAATCCTTCGCCCAATCCTTTTGTGACGCCGAGATCGAGGCTGTTCGTCTTTTCCGGCTTCAATGTAGGATTCCCGATCACATTGGGAATTTGCGAGATGATGCCCGATGCGATATCGGACTGGGAATACCTCTGGTTAATGATGCGGTTGAATTGAGGGCGCTGAAAAAACGACCCGTAGTTGACGTGAAACACAGTGCTCACAGACACGGGGAATGAAATGCCGATACGCGGCTGCAATCCCGATACTGTCGGTGTGTTCGATGTCGGAGCCAGCAGTTCGTTAAATTTTGTGTTGCCAAGGCTGTCCGTGTAGCGGTACGGAGAAAAAACGTCGGTGTAATACTTCACATTCGCATTATAGACGTCCATTCGGAGGCCGACATTCGCGATCATTCCCTCGAATTCCATCTTGTCCTGAACATACACCGCATATTCATACGGCTTCACGGTGTAGTGAGAAATGGCCGCGTTTTTTCCGCCCACACCGAAGAGGTCGTTGAGCTCAAGTGTATATGCGTTGCCCTGAATACCGGCGAGCAGCATGTGCGACACAGACACCTGACTCGTGATCGACGCATCGAGACTGACAGTTTGAGTCTTTTCGGAAGTAAAGCTGCTGTTTAACTGGCCGTACTTGAAATAATCACCGACATCTTTTCCGTCCCACGCCTGATCCCACACGGGGAACGGCGGCGCGTAATAATTTTCATTCGGGTCCGTGGCAGGCGGGCCTTCGAGTGTACTCGTCGTGAGCGAATTCAGCTTCACTTCGTAAAATGTGCTCTTGTTGATCGCCTGGGACCATCGGAGGCCCAGCTGCGTGTTTTCGTCGATCGTGCGGTCGATGTTGAACAATTGATCCCATATCCAATCGTACCAGCCGACGCCGCTTTTGTCGCTGAACACATGGCCGTCCGCGCGGGAATACGCGCCGCTGAACCGGAGAGACATCCCGCTGCCGACATCATACACGAGGTTCCCCATGAACTGCCTGGTGATATTCGGTTCCGGTGTCGGCAGCATCGGCCAGCTATTATCCGTGTGCACCGCCATAAACATGCGGATGCCCTTCGCCAACGGCCCGCCGAAATTTGCATCAAGCGAATAATCCCGAAGATTGTCGTAGCTGTCGCCGAAGGTTCGATGTGCCTGCAACAGCCACACAGTATAGAGCAGCCCCGCCCTCGACGATGCCGTCGACGCCAAACCGCCATAACGGCCGCCGACCGTCCCTTCAGTCCCGGTCCACTGACTCAGCGACAAGCGGTTCCCCATATAGGGATTGGCAACGGTATCCCACAAGCTCGGACCAAAATGCTTGAGGCTTGGAAGGCGCGTCCGCACTTCTCCCCGCGCGGACCATTTGTCCGATGAGCCTTCTTTCATCGTGATATTGACGATACCCGATTGCGCGTTTCCATATTGTGCGCTAAACCCGCTCGTGATGACTTCGACTTCTTCCACTGCGCTCATGATAGGATTGAACGATGCTGCGCTGGTCAGCGGGTTCATGATCCCCATGCCGTGAAGATTATAGAGTTCCTCATTGTCGCGGCCGCCGCGGAAATGCCCGTCGCTGACATCCGCATTCAGCGCAAGCACGTCTGCGATATCCTGTATGCCGGGAACATTCACCACGTCCTCGCCCCGTCGAATTTCGCTTGTCGAGGTTTTTTCCCTCTCCACATCAGGACGTGTGGCCGTGATCACAACTTCCTGAGCCTGGACTGTCGACTCGTCCATGCGAAAATCAACGACTGTCGTGCGATTCACGTTGACGATGATCTTTTGCTGAAGCACGCCCCGATAGCCGACAATCGATGCGGCAATATTATACACACCGGGGGGAACGTTGAGGATGAAATAATTTCCATCGGCGTTGCTCGATGCTCCGAGCGAGGTTCCGCGAAGAACAATGTTGGCAAACGGAAGGGGGTCTCCATTTTTTGCATCAAGAACACGTCCGGATATTTTTCCGGCATCTTGCGCGAATGCGGAGACAGAGAGGAGAACGCACAATAGTAAAATTTTTGCCATAGATCTTCCCTTTGGTGCACAAATAAATGGTAAATCTCTTGCCGCCTGATCGACGCACGCTGCATCCGCGCCCGAATGCTTGTTCGCCTTGTAACACGATAATCATCAACTACCCGCGTGCTGCGAATGCATTAAATGGCATTTAAATGTAGGTTTCCTTTTTCCGAAAAATAAGCAAAAAACAGTTTTTTCGAAGCAATTAACGTTGAATTATGTTAAATTTGTCAATATCAATTCATTTTAATGAATTACACGAAACTGCTTCACAATGATGACTCAACCGAGTGCACTGGAAAAGGTCGCAATACTCTCTCAAATCGTGAAGAGTCCAGACTTCAAAGATTCGAAGAAACACCAGGACCTTTTAAAATTTCTTGTCGAACGGCCTTCATCCGCGGATGTTCTCAAAGAGACAGAGATCGCGCTGGCGGTATTCGGGAAAGATACTAAATTTGACCCCACCACCGATTCCCTGGTCAGGTCATACATCAGTACACTTCGAAAAAAACTCGATCACTATTATCTGACGACCGACGATCTCTATTCCTTCAAACTCGAGATCCCCAAGGGTCACTATACCATTCAGTTTACGAGTCCCGCGGCGAAATCATCACAAAACATATACAACCTCTCGTTTCCCCGACTCCGGAACGTCAGTTGGGTCATTCTTCTGCTGCTTGTTCTCGTCCTCTCATACCGTGAATTTTTCCGCGGCTCGTCAACAGGCACGGATGCGCGGAGCGTTGCGGCGAATCCTCTGTGGAATGATTTTATCGCGCCGAACGGCCGGCCGACACTCATTGTTTTCGGCGATTTCTTTTTCATGCGCGAACGGGCCAAACCGAACGGTTATTATCGTTCGATCATGATCAACACCATCGAAGACTATCTCGACTACATCAATCAGAACCCGGAATTCGGCAAGCGTTACATGAAAGCCAATTTTACCTATCTCCGGCCGAGCGCGCCGTGGGGATTGATGCAGATTCTGCCGATCCTTCAACATGGAACAACTACTATTTCCATGAATCTGGCTTCGCAGGTTTCGCCCGATGATTTCAAAACGAACAATATTATTTTTATCGGTTCGTTCAAAACGCTCTATCTGCTGAAAAATTTCTTATCCAGTCTTAAACTTGAATTTGACCTGACGAATGCATCGTTTCGCATACGGGATAAGGACTCGGATTCCGTGCACGTCTTTCGGCCGGAAATGCTTACCATCGGGACTCTGGTGAAGGATTATGGTGTGATCGCAAAGGGTGAGGGACCGGAAGGAAGTAAATTGCTTGTGCTGTCAGGCTTTTCGGAAACCGGCGTGATCCAGGCGGCTCAGGCGGCGAGTGATCCGAATCTCTTCAAGGCAATCGCAGAGAGATATCCACCGGGAGCACATATCGACCCCGCCACACTCACACTCGTGTTCAGCGCAGAAGGGATCACTCAATCCCTGTACAGTACGAACATCAAATACGTGGCAGGCCTCGGCGCACCGCGAATGGACTCTTCCTCGGCGCATGCGGATTCTCAAAAAACGAAAGCACCGGGGAATTGACCCCCTGAGTAATTATATCGATCCTCCGATCATTTCACGACGGCGAGTTTTCTTGTTTCCGTGCTTTGTTCGGTCTGCAGTCGGTAAAAGTAGACGCCGCCTGCAGAGCGCGCCGCATTCCATTCTCGCTGATGAAGGCCCGCCTGCTGCATCTCGTCGGCCAACACGTCCACAACTCTGCCCAGACAGTCGACAATGTCCAGCCTCACGTTCGACGCTGCCGGCAGCTGATACCGGATGATCGTCGAGGGATTAAACGGATTCGGGTAATTTTGCTCCAGGTACAACTTCCCGGGCGCGGCTGTTTGCAATAGGCCAACGCCTGTCGTGCCTGCGAGCCGATCGCTCAACTGCGCTTTGTAGAGGGATTGCGGATTTATTCCGGCCGCATTTGTTCCTTCGATATACCCTTGCGCCCCGGTGAATGGACCCGCGCCGGTCACGCCCCCCATACACCCGATCGCATAGTTTTGCGCCGTCGGCGGTTTTTGAATGATGATCCTGCTTGTGCCGGTTGTGCAATTCCATGCAACGGAATGCACTGCCGGACCCATGCATCCTCGATCTTCCCCAGGTAGATCGCATCGAACGCATGATGCCTCTCGTCACCATCGACGGCGGGAGACTGATCATACGGATTCATGATGTCGACACGCAGATTCTCGATCCCTATCTGTGTGAGGATGCCGCTCCTGTTCGTTTTATAGATATAGGACTGAGAAAGAGATTTGACAAGGGTTGTGAAGACGGGTGCATCAATGGCGATCGTTGTGCCGCGTATCGACCGGACTTACAGAATCCACCACGGCGACATCGGGAATCGATACGCCGCCGTGAGCACCCTCGCCGGCATCCACGCGTTCGCACCGCGATACCGCCGGAGTTGTACACCTTTTTCATTCATCGATATGTCCACAGCTTGCTGCCTCATTTTGCGAGTATCATTTTTTGCACAATGCTCTTGCCGTTGCACTCCAGACGCGAAAAATACATGCCCGAAGCCATCATCCCCGCATTGAAGGTAGCGGTATTCATGTCACCGGCCCGCGCCATTCCCCGAAACACCGTTGCAACTTCCTGCCCCAGCATATTCAGGATCTTCACGGTTGCAAATCCATTTTCCCGAACCGAGAAGCGAACCGTGGTCTCCGGATTGAACGGGTTCGGATAATTTTGCAGCAGCAACAAACCCTGAGGCAGTGCATCTAGTGGTGCGACCCCCGTTGTTGCTTCCGTTGCTGTAATGGACAGCTTGGAACTTTGACCGCTGGAACTGCCGGTCGATGTTCCCTGAAATCCGGCCGCGTAGAATGTTACCGGCCCGCTGCCGGCACCAGGAGCCGTCCACTGAAATGCGAGCGCGTCGATAAGGTGCGGCGACACATAGATGCCGTCGCCGGGATACAACGCGGTATTGGAACCCGCAATAAATGTGCCCGCCACAACCGTCGTGGTTCCCAGCCGCGTCGAGGCATTGACGTTCACGAATTTGTTGCCGCCGTTGTGCGTGATGGTAATGGTATAGGTCTGTCCCGGACTATAAGATGCCGGGAAGCCGCTGGCTTGTATGGTTCCGCCCGAGCCCCCGTGACATGTCGCACAGGTGCCCTTTCCGCCGGGAGCGCCTGAATACCCGCCCGTATAAGAATTATGCGCCGCACAGACAGTCACGGCTGCCAGCACGAGAACAACAATTTGTTTCATTGTATTCATGGTTCTTCCTAATTGTGCAAAATGATCGTGGAATGCTGTCATCGCTGTTCGCGCCGCAGCACTATAGTATACTTCATTTTAAAATCAGCAGCTTCTTCGTTTCCACATATTCCTTCGTCTGCAGCCTGCAGAAATATACTCCGCCCGGATACTGTGCCCCATCCCATGGCACCTGGTAGCGGCCGCCATTTTGAATTTTATCGACCAACACATCCATTACTTTGCCGAGGCAATCATAGATTGCCACTCGAATGTGTGAAACACCGGGAATCTGGTAGCTGATCATCGTCGATGGATTAAACGGGTTCGGATAGTTTTGCTCCAAATGCATGTGCTGCGGAAGTGACGGTTCCGATCGATCGACCCCGGTAGTCGTCCCCTCTTGAATGGAAATTGCGTTAAAGCGAACCGCCTCGTCGCGCAGATCCGTTGGATGATCAAGGCTTCGATAGATTCCCCATTTCGGCCTGATGAAACTATTATCCGGACGAATGGTCATAATGCTGTTGTTGCTGTACGAAAGTATGGTTGTGCTGTCACTCACTTTTTTAATAGTCATTGAGTACGTGCCGGCAGCCCCGACCTTGACAACCTCAGTGCACGAGACCCACACTCCTTCAAACAAGGACAAATTGACGATCGCAACCTTTGTGGTATTATCATGTATGAGCTCCAATTTGTTCGGAGAACCTTTTCGCGGCGTCAGTGTAAAGAGAGGGTTGCCATCATCTCCGCCCACGGCTTTGATCTGATGGATGTGCGTGAAGCTGCTCGACGGCTGGAAACCAACGGGCAGCTTAAATTTCCATTTGTACGTGATTGTCTCCCCCACCACGCCTTTCAGGTAATCGGGCGATGCCTCATAGGTTTTGATCTCGATCCGTTCCCTGTCAAAAGCGACGCAGCGATCATTATCCGGCGTGACATGAGAATAAAATTCGAACACATAACACTTCAGATCGTCGTCCCATACCTCGGCAATATGCCTGCCAAACTGCGGATGGATGCATTCCGGGTTCTCTACCGCATCTGCGCCCGGCGCCAGTACGCTCGATATCAATTCATACGTATTGCCCGGACCGTCGGCATTGAGAACAACCTGCGAGTACGAACAGTACGGATAGAAAAAAATAACTGCCACTAACGCGATGCGAAGCATAGTAAACACCGATATATTGATGGAAAATATTCCCGCCGAAAGCGGCGAGAGAGAGAAAAAAAATATGTACTAAAACTACTTAGTGTGGACCAAAATCATTGTCCCAGAATGACAGTGACTATAGAGTACGCTGAGTTACGATGTAACAACTCATTATGCTCTACGATCACGGAGCATCGGGCCCGACATCGTTTCGGACCAGAGGCCGCGGACGCGCCGGCTGATTTGGCGTTTGCCAGATCCCTTCGGCCTGCACCATATGCGGATCTTCAACGCGCACTCCCTTCATTGGAGAGCCGGACGCGACGGCAGTGCCGGTCGGCCATACGATGTTGTTTTCCCACTTCGATTTCACAGGCTTCGTAAAGAGATGCACGAGCGTATCCCGGCTGCCGACAATGACGTTGTGTGCAATGTGCATCCCCGCCGGCGCCAGATGCCACCAATTATTTTGAAAACCGCCGCCGTCGTAACCGATCTCGAAATTGCTCGAATTGTTCACGAGCGTGTTGGATTCAATCGTTGCGTCGTGGATCCGAAAATGTTTCGTCAGCGGCTGGCCGTCGCCGTATTCTGCATCGCCGTTGGTAATGGCGAATGTCGCATCCCACCGCGTGCCGGTCAATCCCTCGAAATAATTATTGATGATGCGCATTCCGTTGCCGTAGAACCGAACCCCGCCCGTGCCGAGGGTCCACGCTTTTCCGGTGCTGTCGAGGAATGTGCCTGTGCGGCCGTTGCCGAGCACGTAGTTGCCTTCGACCGTCGTGCGATTCCCATGACGCAGGGATAACGAGCCCAGGCACTCGCGGAACGTATTGCGCCGGATGGTATCGTCGCTCGATTTGATGGAAATATATTCCGGATCGCCGTCGCATCGCTCGAACAGATTGTCTTCGATCACCGTGAATCCGCTCGAGAGCGAATAGCGCGCCGATCCATTTCGGATGGCCTCGAGCACATTTTCAACGCGCGGGCCGATGTCCACGAAGAGATTATGATCGATGCGGTCGTGCTGCGACATTTGCGGCTCTGCGCGCATCGTGCCTTCAATGGTGATAAAGTTACCGAGCAGCGATTTTCTCTCGAAGAGATTGTGGTCGACCCTGTTGTGATGGCTGAGGCGGACAGAATCTCCCGCGATGCCGTCTATGAATATCCATGACCCCTGCTTTGTCTCTTTCAGGTGAAATGTATTGCGGGTGATTTGAATGTAGCTGCACCCTCGCAGTTCTATGGCCGGCCCATTCGTGCTCTCGAAATTCAGCCCCTCGATGACGACGTGCTCTGCGGCCGTGAGAATAACATGCGACTCTCCGACGATCGCCGCCTTCCCCCGGTGCTCCGCCGCTATGCGTATTGGCGCACTGTCTGTCCCCTTGCATCCCAGTTTGACATCACCGTGCAGATCGAAGACGCCGTCGGACAGTATGATCTGCAGTCCCGGCTCGGCGTTTTTCAGTGCACGCAGAAATTCTGCCGCTGTTCCCACACGCACAGTCGATATCCCCGCATTGGAAACACACGACAAAACGAACAGCAAAAAACAAATGGCAATGAAACGAAGATTCAACATAGGTGGTATCCTCATATGCATGTATACGTTGATTTTTTATTAGTTGCGATCTTTTTCCGTGGCGGTTCGGGCCGATCGTCCGCGTCATTTCGTCAATACCAATTTTTGCACCTGCACCTGTCCGCCGGTTTCCAATTGCGCGAAATAGAATCCACTCGCACATCCCGCCGCATTCCATCGCACCGAATGCAGCCCCGCCGGCTCGGTCTCATTTGCCAGGACCGCCGCTTCGCGTCCAAGCACATCGTACACCGTGAGCGTCACGTGACCCGGCACAGACAGCTCATAGTTGATCATCGTGGCAGGGTTGAAGGGATTGGGATAATTTTGTGCAAGAGAAAATTTCCGTACTGTTTCCATTCCGGCGCCGGATTCAAGCGCATGCGTGACGATCATCGCGCTCGGAGGTCCTACATCGGCCGGCGTCAGGGGACGAAACAGCATCGGCGCCGGCGACACTTCATCCGCACCGACATCAGGCAGCGCATCGCGCACCTGTCCATCCATATCCGTCGTGATGAAAGGATACACTCCCTGCGCGGCATTGAGGACCGGGCTCGAATTCGCGGGCCGCCACAGTCCATCCGAGGAAAGAGCCAACTGCGGATTCACTATCATGATGCCGGAGGGCTGGGCAATGCCCAATGACGCCCCATACATCATATTCCCCTGCCACGCATGGTGTGTCGGAATGTCGCTGTATGTAATGATGGGTGCGGTTGTCGTGTATACCACATTGTTTGCGATCACGCAGCTGTCCGGAGCAAGAGAGAGTTCCGCATCTTTGCCTCCGCCGATATTGAATGTATATCTCGTGTCCACAAATGTGTTGAACACCACGACAGCACGCTTCACCTGAAAGTACCGGTCTAGCGGCGAGTTGGGCACTCCGTTCATGATCGTCAATGCGGACTTGAGACTGCTGCCGTCCGTATGGGCGATATAATTGTTGAAGACCTTATGATCTTCACCGATAATGCGTATGCCGCCCGAATTCACCGCATGCCGTCCGTCAAAAAAATTTCCTTCGACCGTCGCTCGGTTGCCATGGCGCAGCGTCAATGTGCCCTGGCAGCCGATGAATGTATTATGCCGGTACATGTTTCCGCACGACTTGTTCGAGATGATCTCGATCTCTCCGTTACATTCTTCAAAGAGATTGTATTCCACTGTCGTAAACGAATCGTACTGCGACCAGTCGCTGGTGCCGACGCGAATGGTTTCGCCTCCATTCCAGCCGTACAATTCAGGGCGATTGGCAAAGTAGTTATGATCGATCTGATGGTAATTCGGCTTCACAGACAGCCAGACGACCAGCGTGGTGCCCGAGTGTTTCTTCCCTTTGAGGTAACAGTGATCCACACGATTGTGCGTTCCATAGAGCGAGACCCATTTATAGTCTCTCGTCGAATCAGCCGGATTGAAATTGATGACGGAGCAGTTCGTCAGTCGGCACGAATCGCTTTCGCCGTTCGTGCCTCTGAATTCTATCACGTCGCCCGAACCGCTCGACCCATTCCTGAATAATAACCCGTCGGCGATCAGATGTTTACCCGAAATGCGAAGGTTCGACGCGCCCGTGATCACCACTCCGCCATACGACTCGGCGCGCAGAAGGATCGGGGCGGACGCGGTTCCCGTTGCCGCAAATTGAATGAACACATTGGTCCATGTGCCGTTCGTCATCGTCAGCGTGTCGCCGGGCTTCACGGTGCTGAGTGCGGACGTGATCTGCGGAACCGATGACACGCGATACTCGGCTCCGCGAAGTATCTGCGAAACCGTAAGGAGCAAAAAACCAAGCTGACGAAACTTGTAAAAGTATGACATTAATTTTCGATGATCTGTTTGAAATTGTAAATGACAGTAATACTCAGTGTGCACAAATATCATTGTCATCCTAAGGTTTCATCTTGGCTGCGCCAAGAATCTTCATGCATATGACATCAGTACTCTGTCATTCTGAGCGCAAGCGAAGAATCTTGCATCGTGTGAGCAGCCGGCAAGATTCTTCGGTCGCTCGAGCTCCTTCACAATGACACGGCTGGGTGTGTTTGCCAATCATATCATCAGTGGCATGCGCAATCCGCCTTTATTTTTTATTGATCTTTCCCTTTACTTCAATTTTGATGACACTGGCGATCGGATCCGGCGCTGCTGCCGGTACATCGATCGTCATTCCTTCATCCGTCGACGAGATCTTCAGTGTTTCTCGGTTTGCGACAAGTGTCGCGGACACACATTCATTGTTCACACCCGCGACCATCAGTTTTTTGTCCGCCGGCCAATCGAACACGGAAAGGTAGAGTGTTGTCACGTCCCCATGCTCTTTCATTGTGCAGCGGCCCCACGGCAGCACATGCAGCGGACTGGCTTTGGTGCCATAGATCGCCTCACCATTGATCTTCATCCACGCCCCCATCGCCTTCAGTGCTTCCACGCTCTGTTCCGGAAATTCTCCTTCAGCGGTCGGACCGACGTTCAGCAAATAATTTCCGCCTTTCGACGCAATGTCTATGAGATTGCGTATGAGCGTTGACGGTGTCTTCCATTTATTGTCGTCGCGTTTATACCCCCACGTCCCGTTCATGGTCATGCAGGTTTCCCAATCCTTGCCGTCGAGATCGCTCAGGTTTGGAATTTTTTGTTCCGGTGTCTTAAAATCTCCAGGGAAATTCGGACGCTTCAGGCGGTCATTGGTGATGATGTTCGGCTGAAGCTTCAAGAGGGCGGTCAATTTTTCGGCAAATTCATCGGTCATGTTCGTCGGCGTATCCCACCAGAGCACTGCCACGTCGCCGTAGTTCGTCAATATTTCTTTCACCTGCGGTACGGCTACCCCGTCCATGTAATCGGCCATGCTCGCCGTCGTCTGTGCCGGATCCCAATGTCCCGCATGCTCTGCGGTGTATGCATCGATCATGGAAGAATCAGGGTTCGGCCAGCCTTCGCTTGTTGCTTTGCGTGCAACCGCTCCGCCGGGATTGTACCAATCCTGCGCCTGGGAATAATAGAATCCCAATTTGATACCGTATTTTTTGCACGCTGCTGCAAGCGGCAGCAGCAGGTCCTTCCCGTAAGGCGTCGCATCGACCGCGTTCCACTGACTGACTTTTGTTTTGAATAACGCGAATCCGTCGTGATGTTTCGCTGTGATCACAATGTATTTCATGCCGGCATCCTTTGCCATGCTCACCCAGGCATCCGCATCATAGTTCACCGGATTGAATTGTTTTGCAAATGCCTGGTACTCGGGAACCGGAATTTTACCCCTGTTCATGATCCATTCGGCGGCCTTATTGATCTTGTGATCGTTATAGATGCCCGCAGGCACGGCGTAGACGCCCCAATGGATGAACATGCCGAACCGTGCATCCCGCCACCACTGCATGCGTTCATTGCGGGGCAATTCGCTTTGCGCGAAACCGGATTGAAAAGACCCGATAATCATCATGATGACGAAAAGAATTTTTTTCATAGCATGCTCATGGCTGAGGTGCAATTATTGATGGGCAACGTGACTGTGATTTCACTCGGTTGTGCCGTACGGCGGGGCAGCGTATATATGCAGCGGCGCGCCATAGTGCGGCGCTCTGCCGCCGCACATGGTGCTTCGGAAAGGTCGAGGGGCGGAAACGAATGTCACAAACGAACGTTAATTCCGGCGGTCAGCGGTATATACGACGTACCAAGCCCATTCGAAAATCCGTGAACGTACCGTGCTTCAACAAATAGATTCACAAGGGATGTCATATGAACATCCAGGCCCACACCGAATTGCGCGAGAGCCGATGTTGTACTTCCGCCGGTAATTGTTTGCAGGGCGGTCATTGAAATGTTCGAACCGTTTGCGGTCATGACACTCGTCGTCGGCAGCGAAATCTCGCCGAGCGAAAGACTCATCACGCCGACTCCCGCGAGCACATACGGAGACAGCGGTCCGGAGCGGTGCGAAGGGGAAAAGCGAATCGTGGCCGATGCCGACGCAACGGAGCTTGGATCGGCCGTTGGAGCCAATGAAACATCGGTGAACGCCCATATATCACGCATGTATTGCGTGTCGAAACTGCTGCTGATTCCCGCCGGTTTCAGTGCGAATTTATAGTACTCGACCGAGCCGACAAGCGTGACGGTTTCAGACATGGGAATGCCCACTCCGACACCGACACCATATTGCATTTTCCAATAGTTTGAAAATGTCATCGGCGAGGATGGAAGCACATAGCCGCTGCTCAAACTGACTTCAATGCCGGATTGCTGCTGTGCACTCACCGGCGTCAGCGTCAACAGTACGAGTGCGAACAGAATGCTTAATCGTTTCATGATAGTTTTCCAGTAGAACGTTAATGTCCACGACGTCTTCGATGCACGGAAGATTAATTTAAGAAGTAGGAAACCAGCTCGTCTCTGCGCACGCGAATCCATCTCCCACCCGCTGTCCGCTGATATTTTTCGATCAGGAAAAGACCGAAACCGGGTTTGAAGTAATAATTGGTATAATCGGTGCGCTTCACATAGGACTGCGTATATTGAAAGTAAGGCGCCGAGCCAAGAGTTGTTCTGACCGAATCGTTGCCTTTTGATGCAAAGACCGTTTTTACCGAATCGGCGATCGTTATGATCCTGTCTCCGGAAGCCCAGATGCTCGTATCCGCGCCGACGTACCGCGCGGGGTTTGCATCGCCAACCGACGCCCTGAAATTGAATGCCGTTTGTTCGAAGAACCGTGTATCATTTGCCGACCGCATGCAGAGATTCTCAACGCTGTCCACCTGCCAGCACATCCGCGCACCCATTTCTCCCTGTATCAGGTACCAGACCAGCGCATCCCTGTTGATATTTTTCCTGTTCGTGTTCGGAGGCACGAGCGGAATCAGGCTCGTGTCCGCGGTCACCGTATCGAGCACGCTCAGTGTGTAGGTGTACCGCGTTTTCTCCGCGCCCGTCGTATCATAGAGTATCACCGCATAATTCCAACGATTGCCAACGGCCAAAGGGACCAGTGATTTTGTCCCCACCGAGTAACGGCCGTTCGTTGAACCGGGGGTGAGCGGGTCAAGGTTTTCTGTGCAGGCTGGGATGAGCAGCGATGCCGATAGCAATAAAAGCGTGATCAGTACATTTTTCATTTCATTCCTCACGTTGCGATAATGGGCGAGATAACATCTCGCCCTACAAAAATCACGTTCATTTAAAGTAACGACTCAGTATGCACCAAAGCCATTGTCATCCTGAGCGAAGCGAAGGATCTTAAAGAGTGATCGATACAGGCAACATTTAATTCATGCTCCCCGTTGCTGACGTTTTTTAGATTCTTCGGTCGCTCGAGCTCCCTCAGAATGACAGGGATTATCGATTGCGCTGAGTAGTTTCCATTTAAAAACGGTAAGCAAGCTCCATCACGAATTGATGCTGTTCTCGTGTGTTATAGTTGACATTCGATTGATAGATATCCTGGTATTTCAGAAGCGAATATTCGTATGCGCAATCGATCCTGATGTTCCCCAGATTGATGCCTGCTCCGAACGAATAGATTCCGCCGCGGGCCGGCTCGTCAATAATTGCCGAACCATCCGGCGAGAACGCCTGGATGTCCTCACGGAAACCGCCGCGAAGCGCCAGCAGGTCACTGGCAAGGTATTCTATACCGAGACGCATCGCTGCCTTGTTTCCTGACCACGGGTGCGTTGTCGTGCCGGTGTAGCTCGACGTCAATTCCACCGATCCTAAATTTCTCAATTCATAATCGAACGCGATCGTCCATTTGTCCGTCGGTGTCAGCACAATTCCCAGCGTATAGGAAAACGGGAACCTGATATTATCCGTGCCGCTTTCGTGATACGCTCTCGCGACCAGGCTGTCGAAGTTCGCATAACGCACCCTGCGCGATCTCAGTGTCGAATCGATGGTAACGTCGCGGTCCCACTTTCGTGTGATCGTCATGGTCGGTTTCACGCTGAGGCCAATGCTGTAGCGCTCCTGTTGAAAATGAAGTCCGAGGATCGCATTCGTTCCGGAGTACGTCGAGGTCCCGATTTGTGACTGCGCGCAAAAAACGGTGTCCACCATGAAGTTGGCAGCTGTGCCGTTGGAGATCGCGATATTAATGTGACCTCGTCCCTGGCGACGTTCATTGTCATCCGAGGAGCCTGTAAGAATTGCCACCGATGCGCCGACCCTGAGCCCCGGCAGCACTGTCACGGACAGGCCGGGAGTAATACCGTAGACAGAACCCGTCCGTTCGCGTCGATATTGATACCACTCGACATGGACGGTGTCGTTCAGTTTCGTGATCAAAAACGGATCCGGACGCTGCTGGCCAAGATACGGCGACATGGAATTGTTGTTCTGATAATAGTTGTCGAGATCCATCATCTGCGCCACACCGACGCCCGCGGCGGCATTCATGCCTGCAATGGTGAATGGCATGGCGGCAGCCAGCGACAGCGGCTGTGTACGTGAGGATTTTTTTTCCCAGTTCGGCGTGATGTTGTCGTATTGTTTCTGCAGCTTCGACCAGGCGCTTAATGGCAGGCCCGGTACCCCGTTGCTGTCGGGCGTCTTGATGGTGCCGGTCAGGCCTTCAAACATGACGCTGATGCCGGGAAGGTTTCTCATCGGAACCCATTCCTGCGTCTGCTGCCGGTCGGCGGTGATGAAGATGCCGCTGCCCCGTATTTCAAAAGACGTGAGCCGCGAAAGAGCGGCAGGATTTGAAAAGAGAGCGGATGCATCGTTCGCACTTGCCGCTCCGGTGCCGCCCATGGAGCGCGAACGGACGCCGATGACGGAAAATTGATCGAGTCCCTGAACACTGAGCGGACTCGCGGCAGGCTGAGCGACCAGGATCGACGTACAGCTGAGAACTGCAGCAATGATCACGACGTACATTTTTTTATCGAGACTCGATTTCATCGGAATTGCACTCCTAAACTGATGCGATGCACTGTATTCAAATATTCACTCATTTTACCGTAGCTGTAATCGACGCTCATCGGCCACCCTGAAATATCGGTGTGCACTCCGGCGCCGAATGTCAATCCTTCACTATCGTAGTCGACTTTGTACCCCGCGCGCAGCGCGATGATTTCCGAGAATGAATACTCCGCGCCCACGTGCATTTGCTGCTCGTAGTCGTTCGGCTGGAAGAGATCGTAGGCAAGCGTGAACCGGTTCATATTGTCCCGGAAGAACAGGCCTTCCTTGCCGAAGAGATTTGCCGAAACACCCAAACGAAACGCCAGAGGAGCCGGATGGGCGACATCGGCGAATTTCACCTGACCACCGAAATTCTGCACCGATACGCCGAGCTGAACGGATCGGAAGCCGGTGTTATACAACATGCCGAAATCGAACAGCAGCACGTCGGCGTACGTCTTGTATGTCGTCTTCTCCCCCGTCACGCTGTTGACAAGCGTGATGATCTGATCGGACCACAGGGATTCCATGGCGTATTTTGCCGTCAACGCAGCCGAAAATTTATCGGTGAACTGTTTCGCATACGACACTCCAAGCACATACGAATACGGCGTGAACGAACGTCCGGTCAATCCGGCATTGAAAAACGGCTGGCCGTTCGCGGGAATGACGAGATCCACCGCGTCGGCGCGCGTTTCGTCCATTCGTCCATAATCAATATATTGGAATTGAAAACCGGCCGTTCCCAGGTCTCCCAATGGCAGTCCGTATGCCAGCGCAACCTGCTTCGTGTCGAACAGCCACATGGTAAGGGTGGAGGAGATCTCGTGATTGTCGAGCTTCGTTAATCCCGCAGGATTCCAAAAAACGGCATCGGCACCCGACGCAAGCGACACGAATGCATCGCCCATTGCCGTTGCGCGGGCTGTCGGCATCACCTTCAGGAACTGGAGTGAACTTGTGCCGACCTTTTGCGATTGCCCCTGCTCAATGCACACTGCAAGCAAAAGCATGGTCACTACTAATCGATGTGTATGTTTCATAGTCATCTGCTTAGCTCAATTGATAATAACGAACTTGCCATGCGTGCGGGAGCCGTCCGGTGAATCGACGACGAAGAAATACACGCCCGAAGCAATTAATTGATTGTTACGTGTTACCTGAAAATATGCCTGATCATTTTTATCGATGTCATGTTCGATCGTCTGCACCAACTGTCCGCTGTACGAGAAGATGCGGATCGTGCATGTGTGGGGAAGATTATAAAAACGGAGCTGCGAATTAATGTCTCCGCCGACGCTCTCGCCGCTCTGGCCCGATTTGACAATGAATGGATTCGGCGCAACGAACACTTTGCCGAGGGTCGGCGCCGACCCGATCGTGGATTGATGCAGCGTCAGGTTCGTCCGCCCGCTCTTGTTGTTTTTATTATCGACCGACAGCACGGAGTAATAGAAATAATCGCCGATTCTCGAATTCTTGTCGATGAATTGATACTTCCCGTTGACGAAGTACTGTGCTTCACCACGTGCAACGGAGACCAGCTTTGTCCATGGACCGAGTGCGCTCGACGCCTTGTACACATCGTAATGGTCGAACGTGCCCTGCATCCGGGGAGTTTGAAATGATTCCACCTGAGCTCCCCACACGATTCGGTTTTCTCCCTGCAGCGTATTTTCGATCGTGATCGCGGGCGCCGGCACTGGAATTGGAAGACGATACACGCCGTGCGCATTGTATTTTTCCGGCCAGAATTGCATTGCATTATGGTTGGTCAGCGCTTCGCCTGTGTATGCCTGGATCGCACGGTCCGCCACCTCGCGCACTGTCACGACGTTCGAATTGACATAATCCGGCAGAGCATACTTGCTCAGGTAGTCGCTGCCCCAGATGACCGACGTGTTGACGGAATTCGGGTTGAGGTCCTTTTGCGTATTCGTCTGCCAGTAGTTCGGCACCGTATAGAACGCGTACAACGCATCGCCGGCTTCAGCCGTCGGGGGACTGGTTTGTCCGTTGCTGCCTCCGATATCCTTTACTCCTGCGGCGGTCTCTTCGGCTCGCGCCGCTCCGTAGCCGCACACTTCGGCGATGGTGATATTGAGTTTTTCACCCACATCCAAATTGAACGGGCCGAAGCAAAAACCCCTTCCGATGCCGAAATAATTGCTTTGTCTCCAGTTGAAGGTGCCGCGGCCGAGCCAGTCGCTCCCGAACGTGACGGAATCGGAAATGGCGGCGAGGGAGCGGTTGTTCTGTGTATTCAGGAACGCCGTGAGAAGCTTCGTCATTGTGTACTGCGACGTCTCCATGCGAAGGCTGTACGGCTGCTTGATATGCCCGTTGACGTCCCACGAATTGGTCGTGTCCTTGCCGATCAAGATGACCTTCGTATCTCCCTTGCGTGCGAGATGAAGCGTATCGTAATACAGTGCCATGTATCCGGGACACTGAGGACTAAGCAATCCGCCGCCGTTTTTCCCGGTTGTCGACCATTCATTAAAATACTTTGTCTCGGGATTTCCCGTGCGGTGATAACCATACTCGAGCCAGCGCTTCGGGTCCCACCTAGCATAAAAATCGAGTTTTTCAACCACGGTCGGCGCCCAGGAGTCGGTCTTCCTGTTATACCCGAACTTGCCGCCGGTCAGTCCGTTCGAAAAATTGATGATCAAGTCCTTGAGCTTCACCGGACGCGGCGGTATCGATGGGCTGCCCGTCAAATCGCCGGTGTTTTGAAATTCGTATTCATAGATGATAAAATCGTCGTAATCGGGAAAGCTCCATGCGCGGCTGGTGCGCGTGATGGTGATGCCCGCGGGTGTCGCCCACTTGGAAACGATCTTTTCTTCCGCCTCGTCGGGATTGTACGACGGATTCAAACTGCCGTCGCTGAGAACGGGGTAGTTCTCGATCCGCTGCTGACTCAGCGGGAACGAATTGAGATATTCCGCAACGGCGTCGATCACGCCGCCGCAATACGCATACAGTCGTCTGGTGGAGTCGACACGGTCCGCACCAAGCTGCACGCCTCCGCCATAGGAATTATGCTGCCCCGTGTATTGCTTCGCATCCACGATGACGGCGGAATTCGCAGGCCACTCGAACGACGGAATCCCGAGTTCGGTATTGGCATTCGACGTCGCATATTTGCGGCCCAGCTCGCCGGTGTTATACACGGTCTGATTCAACATTCCGCGTTTGTGTATGAGATAATCTTTTTCCATCTGCGCAGCGGCGACGTTTCCGAGCAGACAGAGAAGACATGCGAGCGCTTTGAATTTGCCCATGTGTTGCTCCTGAAAAAAAATCAAAAGTTAATGATCATGCCAATATTCACCGAGCGCGGCGAGTTGGAGTATATTCTAAATTCCTGATTGATCTTGAATCCCGGACGAAGGTCGTCTTCATAATACGTGATGTCTTCGCCCTTCTCATACATGAGTGTCCATTTCGTAAGATTCGATGTATTGGTCGGATCGGGATTGAACACGGCAGTGTAATCGTAGATCTTGTTGTCGAACAGGTTGGTGACCTCGAAGTAGAACGACGCTGTCGTGCCAAGGAAATCGGAAAATTGTTTCGTCAGCTTCATATTGGTGTTGTATTCGGCCGGCGTTCTCTTTGTCATGAGCAACCCGGGATTGAGGCGGGATGTAAACGGACGGCCGCTGCGCGTAAACGACGTGAAGGCGCATGTGATTTGCTCCAACGGATAGGCTCCGAACATCTGCGGTCCCCATTGCTGAGGCGTATTAAATCCCACATTGGCCACAAGGTTATGCGTGCGGTCAAAATCCATCAGTATATCTTGCGGAGTCGGATCGTGGGACGGGCCGCTTTCATAGATCGTCGGAATCTGGTTGCCGTCCGACGAACTGTTTTTTCCGGTCGCTACGCCGTATGTGTAATTCAACGTGCCGGTAAGCATGCCGCCGCGCTTTGCAATGCCGACCCGGAAGCCGCGGATGTCCGCGTAATCGCGGTTAACATACGTTGTATAGTTGCCCGATTTGGCGCTGTAGATGGCCTGCTGGAGCAGGTCCTTGACGTCTTTGTAATAACCGCTGATGTCCAGTGTGAACCCCTCGCCCAGAGCCTGCGTGACGCCGATATCATAGCTGTTTGTCACTTCCGGGTTCAGGCGCGGGTTGCCAAGCGTTCCGGAGACCGTCTTTGCTCCGCCGTAGTTATAGAGTTCTTTTCTATTGATCGACTGCGAAACAATGCGGCTGAACGGAGGACGCTGTAAAAATGTTCCGTAGTTCACATGGAACACGGTATTGATCGAGACCGGGAATGAGAATCCGGCACGGGGCTGGAGTCGTGCAATGACCGGGGTCTTCGATTTGGGCGCATAGCGCTCGTCGATCTTTTGAAGGCCGGTGCTGTCTGTGTATCGATACGGCGCAAAGATATCGGTATAGTATTCCGTATTCGCGCTGTACACGTCGAAACGAAGTCCGATGTTGGCAATCATTCCTTCGAATTCCATCTTGTCCTGCACAAAGAGAGCGGCTTCATACGGCTTTGCGGAGTATGCAGAGACGCTGCCGCCGCTGCGCGAAGCGACCGAGCTGAGATCGCTCACATCGATGTTGTACATGTTTCCCTGCACGCCGGCCAGCAGCATATGAGACTTCGTCACCTGGCTTGTGAGAGAAGCGTCGAGACTGTACGTTTGCGTCTTGTCGGTATTAAAGTCCTGATCGAGCACGCCATAGGTAAACCCATCCGGCAGATTCGACCAGCTTGCCCAGACCAGCGGAGACGAGACTCCGTCCATCTGATTCGGATCGGTGACCGGTGAACCGTCGAGCGCCGTCGTCTGGAGCGTGTTCACTTTGATTTCATAAAATGTGCTCGTGCTCAGCGCCTGCGTCCAGCGAAGGCCGAGCTGAAGATTCTCGTCCAACGTACGCTTCACATCGAACACCCGATCCCACGTCCACGCATACCATCCGGTCGTTGTCTTGCCGCTGAGCGTATGGCCGTCCGCTCTGGAGTACGCTCCGCTGAACCGGAGATTCTTCCCGCTGCCGAAATCATAGACGATGTTACCCATCACCTGCCGAGTGAGGTTCGGTTCCGGCGTCGGGAGGATAGGCCAGCTGTTCTCCGTGTGTATGGCAACGAACATGCGGGCATTGCTCGAGAGAGGGCCTCCGAAGTTCGCATCGAGGGAGTAATCGACCAGGTTATCGTAGCGCTTGCCGATGTCGCGGTGCGCCTGCTTATCCCACAGCGTGTAGAGCATTGTGGTAAGCGTGGCGGTGTCTTTTCCATACCGGTTCGTATATCCGGATCCGATCCCGGCCCAATATCCTGACGGATTATTGGGATCCGGTGATATCCATTTTCCGGGAGCATCCAGGACCGACAAATACGGATTGGCGGCGACATCCCACATACTGGGACCGTAATGCTTCAGTCCGGGCGCCCGCATGCGCGCTTCGGCCCGGGCAGTCCATTTATCCGCTCGGCCTTCCTTCATCGTGATGTTCACAATCCCGGACTGGGCATTGCCGTACTGTGCGCCAAAGCCGCTGGTGATCACTTCCACTTCTTCCACTGCGCTCATAATGGGATTGAATGCGCTTCCGCTGCTCAGCGGATTCATGATCCCCATGCCCTGAAGATTATAGAGCTCCTCATTGTCGCGCCCGCCCCTAAAATGTCCGTCGCTGATATCCGCCGACAGGGACAACACGCTGGAGATATTCTGAATACCGGGAACATTCACCACATCCTCGCCGCGGCGAATTTCACTGGTCGATGTTTTTTCGCGCTCCACGTCAGGGCGTATTGCCGTCACGACCACTTCCTGGGCCTGAACCGTCGTCTCTTCCATCTGAAAATCGACTTCCGTCGTTCGGTTCACGTTGACAATGATCTTCTGCTGAAGAACGCCGCGGTACCCGACAATGGAAGCCGCAACGTTATACATGCCGGGAGGAACGTTCAGGATGAAATAATTTCCATCAACATCGGCCGCCGTTCCGAGCGAAGTCCCCCTCACTATTATATTGGCGAACGGCAGGGGTTCATGATTTTTTGCATCGACAACGCGCCCGGAAATTTTACCGGCGTTTTGCGAGAATGCGGAAACGGATAGAAGAAAACACAAAGTAATTATTTTTTTCATATGTCTTCCCATTGGTGCACGAACGATAAGTGTGCGTTACATCGATGCCGATAGTGGTGAAAGAACGTACAACCAGCTGAACGTGTGGAACATTTTTTTTTAACGCGGCCACTCTCTCAACTATCGTTTTTTTCTTTTGATGGCTCTCGAAAATAACTGATAAATATCGCACATCTGCACATCAAAGTATAGTAAAAAGCAGTAGAATCTAGGCAATTAACGGTGCATTGCTGTAAATCGGTGCATTTTTCACCGGTTTCGATGTTTTTTAAGAGAAATTATTTTCCCATCTGGTAACCGGACATGATGGATAATCACGTAAATCTTTGTGCTTCCCGGAAAAAAAATTTACGCAGCCGAACAGCCGGCAGGCAGTCTGGAGAACATTTACGGTGTTGTTGCGAAAGGGGGGGGGCCAGACTGCAGCGTCATTATCACGCTGCGCAGGTTCTGGGAAAACGGCGTCATTCGCGCGTGAGCGTACCTGCGGTGTTACTCCTTTTCGAGTATCTCCCTCACTGTTTTAATGAGCGTTTCCTTCGAAAACGGTTTGGAGAGGTACCGATTGACGCCAAGGTCTTCTGCAATTTTCTTCATATATTCGTCGGAACATCCGCTCATAAAAATGAACGGGACCTTTTTCAGTTCCTCTCCATAATCTCCCCTCTGGATCATGTCGTAGAAAGCGAACCCGCTGATTTCCGGCATCATGACATCGGAGAGTATCACCGCCGGCATCTCTTCCATGATCTTCGATACGCCCTCTTTTACAGATCTTGCAGTTCGAATGTTGGTATAGGTTGCTTTCAGCACGTGATTGACAAACATGAGAACATCGTTGCTGTCATCGATGGCGAGAATAGACGCACTCTCTTCAGGCATGCCGAGCAGGCGTTTCACCTGTTTTGTGAGCCGTTCATGTTCTTCCTGCGATATTCCATACAGTTCACAGAGATGGGCCAGGTGGTCTTTTTCCTGGTTGGTGAGCGAGCCCTTCTGCCAGCTTGCGCGGAGTGTATCGATGTACGAATTGACTTGAAGCGAGCGACGCATTTCATTGTGTTCGGCTTCGCTGATGTCCAGAATTCCACGCAATGAAAGGAGGATCGCATCAAGACGGTCAGGTGCCATCGATACATCCATGATGATGAAAATCGTTTTGTACACATCGAGCAGGCGCTCTTTCATTTTTACCTGTTCGTGTTCGGTCCAATTGATCTTTTCCAGTTCAAAGTGCCGGCGCAGTTCCTCCTGCACATTCGCGTTTTCGATACGTACTTTTTCGAGCACCTCCTCGTGAAGCGCTACGCGTGCGGTTTCCAGTTTACCCTGCACGTCGCGCTCCATCTGTTCTTTGGATCGAAGGAGCTTCTCGGCATAATCGGCTTCCATTTGTGCCTGTTGTGCCAGGCTGGAAACGCCGGCTCCGTCCGCCGTCGCATCATGCAGGCCGGCAGTGGCCGATATCGCCCCAAGACGTTCCGCCAATTCCTTCTCTAAACGGGTCCGTTCCTTTTCAATGGCCGACTGCACTTCCTCTTTCATGGAGAGTTCCCACCGGGCCATGCGGCCGCGGTTTTCGTCATTCAGCGCGGCATATTCCTTCTTGCCCTCTTCCTTTTGCTCGTCGAGTGAAACCTTGCGCGCACGCAATTCAAGTTCCCGGTCCTCCTGCTCTTTCGCCTTGCGTTTTGCAGTTTCTTCTTCCCACTGGCGAAGATAATCATTTAGCCTGCGTGTTATTTCAACCTGTGCTTTTTTGTCGATCTCTTCTTTCAACTCCAAATGCTGCTGCTCATATTTTATCTGCGACTCTTTCTCCCCCCGCTCCACGATCATCGCCAGGATACGCTCTTCAAACGCGCGGGCATACGCGTTTTTAATATCATACGCATACACTCTGCGGATTTTTTCGAGTGCATCGTCAAGGTTCCCTTTTTTTATTGCGTCCTCCACATTGTAGAGGATGGCATTCACTTTTTCCTCGCGGTCTTTGTCTTCCTGTCTTTTGGTCTCTGGCATTGCATTCTCCCTCACGATATCTCTGTTGTAAAATGATTGTTCTCTCAGCCGTTTGTCTGTGCGGCGCCGAACATGCTCTTATTTATGTTTGAACAGCTTCGGAGCGAATTCGGCAAGATATTCGCGCCAATTATTCCACGTGTGTGCGCCGGAGGTTTCTTTATAGACGACGTCGAAACCGTGCTTCTTAAAGAGCTCAACGGTGCGCTGCGTTGTTTTCAGGAGAAAATCGTCTTTTCCTGTTGCGAACCAGAACAGATCGAGTCCTTTTTTTACATCCTTGTCGTCGAGCATCGCAATGTTTCGCTCCTCCCACGTAGGGCCATTCGGCGCGCCGGTTCCGGAGATTCCCCTGGAGAGTTCGAAAATGCCCGAGCTGAACACGCCGACGTAGGCGTATTCGGATAGATGCGGAATTGCGATATTCAAGGACTGGGCTCCGCCCATCGACAGACCGGCAATGGCTCTGTCTTTCCTGCCCGTCAAGACACGATACTGTTTTTCGACATACGGCCTGACATTGGTGACAAAATCTTCTATGAATTCTTCACGTCCGGTTTTCGAAACTCGCTGCATCGGCATGCCGAACCCAAAGGGGCCCGTGTGGCCTGCCGGCATCACGACCAACATTGGCACTGCTTTATGTTCCGCGATCAGATTGTCGAGAATGAGCCCGGCGCGCCCCACTGTTGTCCATGCATCATCACAGTCGTATGCTCCATGAAGAAGATAGAGGACCGGATAGGAGTCGCCGCCCGATGCATAGCCCGGAGGCGTGTACACGTGCATCCGGCGGAATCGCCCGAGCGGTTCGGAATAATATGTCACTTCCGATACAGCGCCGTGAGGAACATGTTTCATTTCCATGAACTCCGCCCCCGGCACATACATGAGACTCCATGTGTTGTCGTTCGACTCGCTCATTGCAGAATTCCGGGGGTCCAACACCGTGACACCGTCGATGATGAACGTGTAACGGTATGCACCGGGAACAAGAGGCCCGATCGTTGCTTCCCACACGCCCGTCGCTTGTTTTACCATGGCAGAGGAACGCAGGACTTCCGGAATATCACTGCCGCCGATCCTGACATCGGCGGCCTTCGGAGCATAGACACGGAGGATCGCCCGATTGTCGGGCAGCACGGACACGGAAACGAGTGTGTCGTTCGGTGTCGGTGTGTATTGGGCGGGAGCCTGTGCAGTGATCATGATGAGAAGTAAGAGTGTGAAGATCCAGTTATTCAGCAATAGTGATGTGCGGCGTCCAGTATGCTTCATCATAATGAATTTCCTTCAGTCGATAGTAATTCGCAGGCGTAAGGGCGCCGGGAGGCGACCGTGGGATCGATGATATTCAAGCGCCTCACATTTTAAATATAGCAAAAAAATTTCAGGCATCGAATATTTTTTTTATAATATTTCCGCTCACAGACGCCTGCATAATGATGACGAGCAGCCATTGATGCATGCCGGCCCTCCGCTTCCGATTGGCGGATTATGATGCCCTGTATCCATATCCGGCCGGATCCTGTTGAAAGATCGCGCACAGATATTCGTAGAGTTCAGGATGATGATAGGAACATTTTTCCGGATTGTTGAAAAAATATTCGCACGTCACGGCAAAAAATTCGGCGTGGTCGGTCAAAGCGTATTCATCGATATCAGACCTCCCCCGCTCGATGCTCTCCATTTCCTCGTCCATCAGCCCGAGCCATGCTTCGATCGACGCCTGGTTCATGAGAATCGCCGGAACTCCGTCTGTGGAGCCATCCGCTTTATCGAGCAAATGGGCAAATTCGTGTATTGCAACGTTGCGGCTGGTCCGTGTGCCGCTAAAACCGGCAAGAAGGTCGCGCCGTGAAAGGAGCAGCGAGTAATTCATGTAACCGGTGCCCACCATGCCGGAGTTGTGTGCGTCGTCCCTGTCCGTGGAGTCCGTTTCGAAGCGTTCATTGAATGCCTCGGGATAGATCAGCACATTGCGAAGATTAGGATAGTCGAAGGTGGGAAACGCAAACGTCGGAATGATTGCCCCGGCGGCAACTATCAATTTTATCTCGTCATCGACCTCGGTCTCGACGCCTTCGATGCGGATCTCCTCCAGGAAAAACAACACGCGCACGCCGAAGAGGCGTTTGTCGTCGTCGCTCAGGCGGTTGTAATATGTTGAGTGATCGATGAGAATGAGATGCCACTGAGGGGGGAATTCTGCAGCCAAGAGGCGCAGCCTGGCGTGAAATCTTTCGGTCTTCCGGCGATAGACAAGCAGCGCCGCCATGAGAATGGAAAAGCTCCCCGCGAGTAATGCGAGGTACGCCTCTTTCGCTGCAGTCGCTGCTATGAAGACAACAAGAAGTATCCCTGCAACGATAACAATCTGTCTTCGCTGCCGGACGACCGCATCACGATAATACGCATGGAGATCGACCACGGCACAGGCCCTTCGTTTGTTCGTACGCTGCAGGTAATGACGGTGCCCACGACAGTGCTGCTTGACCACCGGGGGAAGGCCGCCGCATGGAATCCGGGATTGACGCCGTGGCGCACAATCGTGGAACAGTTTCAGACCATTGGCTGAGGCGGTCACCGAGTGTTTGATGGCCATTGACAGTATGGCGCTTACCGCATCGCGCCTTCCACCTTTGCCGCCAACGCCCGCACGCTGTAGGGTTTCTGTATGAATGCCGACACTTTGGCTGTGCCCATTTGTTTCGTGACTTCCTCTTCAGAATAACCCGAGGAAATAATAATCCTCACATTCGGATCGATCGCCTGCAGCACATCCGCAACTTCTTTCCCCGACATTTTCGGCATCGTCAAATCGAGCAGCACCGCGCCGATTTCTATCCGGTGCTCCTTATACAGTTCGATTCCAAGGAGGGGATCCAATGCCATCAGCGTTCGGTAGTGTCTCGTTTCCAGTATCTCCTGCGCCATCGCGGCTATTTCCTCTTCGTCATCGATAACGAGTATGGTTGTTGTCGCCTGCACACCGTTGCATCGTACGCCAGCCTCAGCAGTGTCGGCACATTGCGGAGCATCCATAGCCGGAAGAATGAGCCGGAATGTCGTTCCCACTCCCGGCACGCTCTCTACCATAACGCCCCCTTTGTGTCCCTTGATGATACCGAGCACCGCAGAGAGCCCCAGGCCGCGTCCTGTAAATTTCGTTGTGAAGAAGGGGTCGAATATTTTTGCGGCCGTTTCCTTGCTCATGCCGATGCCATTATCCGCCACTTCCAGCAGTGCGTAGTTCCCTTCGGCCAGCGTTGAGCGCGTGATCCTGCTGAACTGTACAAGGCTTTCGGCGTTCATGGCGGCGGCCGAGAGCGAGATGGTGACAAGTCCCCGTTTATCTCCGATCGCATCTCCGCCGTTGATGATCAAATTCATAATGATCTGCTCGATCTGCGCCGGGTCTCCGTTGATAAGGATGGGCGTCGAGGGAAGATGCGTGACCAATGTCACATTCTTGGCCAATGAGGCGGAGAAGAGACTCACGTGCTCCTGCACCGCCGCCCCCAGATCGATCGTGCGGATTTGAAATTTTCCCTTGCCGGAATAGGCGAGCATTTGTCCGGTCAAGTGTGCGGCACGCTCTATCGCGGTCAGCGTTCTCTCAATATTCAGCGCCGCCGGATGGCTGGGGGGAATATGCGTCTGTGCAAGCGTCACATTCCCCAACATCACTCCGAGCAGATTGTTAAAATCGTGCGCGATGCCGCCGGCGAGGATGCCGATGCTTTCATGACGCTGAGCATCACGCAGCATCTCTTCGGTAGTATTGCGTTCGGTAATATCGAATCCAAGAACTGCTATCTGTGTCACGTTTCCGTTCTCATCGATGATCGGCGTGAGAATATTATCGATGGTCCTTTCATCGCGGATATCTTCGAACCGCACCCGCTGACGTGTATCGATGACCTGTTGCACAAAATTTCGGCGGTACGTTTCGACCGGCTTGTCGATGTGATCGTAGATGCTTTTTCCGAGCAGCGCTTCAACAGTCGTATGAAACCGCTGTGCTACGGTTGTATTCGCGGCGAGGACCACGCCTTCGGGTGATATTAAAATTGCCGATTCAGGAATCCCGTTCATTAAAATCCGTGTGATCTCTTCTTTTTTCCGCAGTATCGCTTCCAGCTTGATTTTTCCCTCTATTTCATTCTGCAATTTTACGTTCGTATCCAAAATTTCAGCAGTTCGGCGGCGCACCTCATCCTCCAGATTCATCTGCATGATACGAAGCATGACATGTGTGCGCACGCGAGCCAGCACTTCATCCTTGTTAAATGGCTTGCTGATGTAATCGACGCCGCCCGCCTGAAATCCCCTGACTTTGTCGCTTTCATCCCCAAGGCCGCTGATAAAAATTATCGGGATCGAACTGGTATCCGGTGACGATTTCAGCGCTGCGCAGACATCGTAGCCGTTCATGCCCGGCATTTTAATGTCGAGCAGGATCAGTGTCGGTATTTTGGCCTCAATGCTGCGCAGCGACAATGAACCCTCGGACGCGGCACGGATTTTATAGCCCTCACGCTGCAGCATGTCGGTCAGGAATTTTAAATCAGCGGGAGAATCGTCCACGACAAGGATCTCTGGAACACCGTTCTGCGGATTGCCTGGAAAACTCATTGCTGCCTCGTTGTTCTCACGGATTCGATCGTTTCAAGAATATGCTTGTAGCGTAAGTTAAGGACCGCGTCATGTAATCGCTCGCCGGCCTCGGCGTCGAACGTGCTGATGCGGTTTACCACTGCACTGCACAGGTCACTATCCAAGAGCACAGCGGCTTCACTTAATTCGTCGACGAGAGACTCGGGAATCTTTCGAAAATGGTCGGCTGATAATTCCATTAGACTGTTTTTCTGCGCCGTGTGTTCGATCACAAAACGGACGTTGAGGTGTTTCCGCAGCATTGCATAAATATCATTTTCATGATAGGGTTTGCTGACCACATCATCGCATCCGGCTGCACGAATGTCTCTGATCTCTTCCTCCAGCGCATGAGCCGTCAATGCAATGATCGGACGATGGCCTGTCCCCTCCGTGCGCCGGATAGCTCGGGCTGCATCTTTGCCATTCATGACGGGCATGCGTATATCCATGAAAATGAGATCCGGCATCCACTCTGTTGCGATGGATACGCCTTCCCCGCCATTGACCGCATCGCGCAGCTGAACATGCAGCGGCTCAAGCACACTGTGCAACAGCAGCCTGTTGGTGGGTTCATCTTCAACGATGAGGATCTTGAGGAGTTCATCCTGTCCCGCGATACCCATAATGCGCTCCTGCTGAGGCCTGGTCGACTCTGGCTGATCCGATGCAACGCTGACCGGGACGTCGAAATAAAAGAACGAACCCTGACCTTCATCGCTGCGGAAACCAATATGGCCGCCCATCAATTCTACATATTCCTTGCAGATGGCGAGTCCAAGGCCTGTGCCTGCCTCGATCACATCATGCTGCGCTGCCTGAGTGAATGGTGTAAAAATTGTTCCCTTGTCGAGAGGATGAATTCCTATTCCCGTATCCTCCACTTCACATTTCAAGCGATGCCTGGCGGTCGCATCATCCTGCACCAACACAGCCCGAATCGCCACCGTGCCTTTTGCGGTAAACTTGATGGCGTTGCCGATCAGATTAAGAAGGACCTGCCGAAATTTCGCAGAGTCAACAATCACAAATTGCGGCAACTCATCGCCGAGTGACAGCGAACATGTGATGCCTTTTTCTATGGCGCGGACGCTCATCAACGAGTGTGTCTCTTCCAGAAGAAAGCGGATGTCGGTGACCCGTTCATCGAGTTGTGTGCGCCCGGATTCAATCTTGGAAATATCCAGAATATTGTTGATCAAGTGCAGCAATTGTTCGCCGCTGTGGATGATGATATCCATATTGCTCTGCAACGGAGTCTCGGCCCCCGGAGCATTTCGCGATAGCCGAGCAAATCCGAGTATGGCATTCAACGGCGTGCGCAGTTCATGGCTCATATTGGCAAGGAAGATGCTTTTTGCCTTATTCGCTTCGTCGGCTTCTTCCTTGGCGATCATCGCCTTAATACGCGCACGGCGCATCGCCTCGGCAATCGCCGAGATCATTGAACAGTTCACAAAAAAAACGGCCATGCCCAACCAATCGGCAAAAACGCGAATGAACGGCTGAAGGACAAAGAGGGGCCACAGGTAGAAAATGATGAGACAGGAAAGAATTGTTGCGAGGAGGCCCGAAGCGAATCCTCCCAATAAGGCCGCCACCATCACAGCAGGATAAAAGGTAACCCAAGGCACACGGAATTCAAGAATGTTCAGGGGCCAGAAACGCAAGAACGCGGCAAGACATACCAGAGCGATGGCGAATACATACCCCTTCCACCAATTTTCATTCAGCCGGTGTTTCGGAGCATTGTGTGCCATGTGCAAATGCCTTCTTCGTACGTATCACATTGAACATAAAGCGTTCATGATCGGCCAGTGAGCATGGAAATACTATAGAACAAGCATAGTCATAATTTCCCTGCTAATCAAGCAGGCGCAATGGGCCGGATAATTTGAGACTATCAGACCATAATGTCTGCAATAAAATGATTGTCGGGGGGCTGCCAATGAGTTGAGTTCAACGCGGAATATAACGGAGGCCACTACACACCATATTTATTTTTAAAATATTCAAACGCCTGGTTGATCTCGCGCATCCGTTCGGTGGCCAGTTCCTGTATTTCGAGAGCAAGATGAGCAACCTTGTCCGGGTGATAGAGGCTGGCCTGTTCCCGGTAGGCACACTTGATATCCGATTTTGTCACCTGCCCCTTGAGTCCAAGAAGCTCCCCATATCGGATCTCATCGTCCGTAAACTGCTGCAATTGAGTCTGGTGTTCGCAAAAATGTCCACTGCGCCTCCCACCCTGAGCCCGCTCGTCATGCGATCGATACACCGCTTTATCGACCTGGGCTCTGCGATAGTCCAGCCTGCACGGCCAATCGAAATATCTGATGACCGCTTTGCAGAATCCACAATTGATGCACGTGTCATTAACATAGAGATGCGTGATGGACCGGCCGCTGCACGACCAACCAAAATAATCTATTGCAGCTTTGTCGCAGCCGCACTTCGTGCACGTCCCATTTTGAAATTTATGAATGTTCATCGCAGTTCCGTGCCAGAGGCAGGTTGTTTTTTTCGAGTCTCACCCTTATTTCCGGGCGATCGCGTGACTCTCATCCATTGTTTTCTATGCTGTCGGTTTGTGTATGTGTCGGTCGTACATTTATGCTCTATTTACACAAACCATGCCATTTTGAATTGCCCTAAAACAGGCTCATTTTGGGCATAGCTGCGAACGGCGATGGAACATTTGTTTCTTTAAAAGGAGCTTTTCGTTTCTTTTTGTGTGTCAGCTTCGTTGTATTCCCACATCAACTGTTCATTCTATTGTGCAATTTGTCCTCCTTCCATACCACGGCACTTCAGACACAGAACCACTCCATCCTCGCCATCGGCCATGGCCTACTTAATGGATTTTTTCTGAAAACACTTCTTCGATCCTTCGAATGCCGTCTCTATTAACGACAATTCGGTAATGTTTGTAGTCCGTTCCATGCGTTGAATGATATTTAATGACGACATTCATGTGATACACCCGTTTTCCATATATTTCTTTATGGCCCTGTTCTTTGAGAATGAACAGCGACTTTTTGGGATTGTCCATTTTTTGGAGATACCTGGAGATGTCATACCGCATGATATTATTGACGCCTTCCATTGTATAGTCTTTGTAGAGATCGATCAGTTTCTTGGAGAATAAATTCACGTTGCCGAGGTATACCGCGACCTTTTCGCCCATTCCCCCATTCTCTATTTCCGTCATATGATCCTTATTCCTGATCTGTAATATCTCCTGAGGGACTTTTTCTTCCTTCGTAAAGAAAAACACTTCCTTGATCCACCCGATCGTTTCCTTTTCCGCTGTGAACAAAGTCGTTTTATAATCGTAGAGCGATTTTTGCATCTTCTTGGAGAAGTACATCCGCAATATTTCTTTGATGCGGTCTTTGAACATATAACTGACGATCAATATGGCGAACACCGATACGCCGATCGACCCGTATCGCATCTGCGAATAAAATGCGACGGAGGTCGCGAACAACATGGACAGGCCCGCCGCGATCCCGAATAACAGCTGCTCCAAAAACAATCCCTCTTTTTCGGTCATCGTTTTCAGATACAGAACGCTGCTCATAAATTTTTTCAGGATGCTTTTTCTGAAAATGATGTCCTCATTGTCGTCGTCTTCTTTGGGGATCGAAGGATAATGATTATTATCCCTATGCCGAATTTCATTGCGAACGATGTCGTACAGTTTCGCCGAGTACTGGACAAATTCTTCCTCCCGGTTTTTTTTAAGATAATTAATTAAACTGTATGCCGATTCTTCAATCATCAAACTGAGATATTCGTCGCCAAAGAGAAAATACGCGCGGAGCTGATCTGAAACAGCGGGAGTAGTGATAAGCGATCGGAGATTTCTATAGTCGGAAGCAATGACGGGGACAATCGCCAAATATTCACTGATGAGGGAATCAACATCTTCCTTGAGCTTTTGCTCTGCCACAAAATAGATGTGATCTCTGAGGGCGCTCTTGACAATGCACGAGAACATCTTGATCTGGCGTATATAGTTTGCGGCCATGCCGTCGTCCTGGCGGCGGAGCAGTTGAACGCAGCTGTTCTTGAGCTTCGTGACGGGATTATTCTCGCCGTCCCCGGCAATGGCTCGTAATTGAACGGTCGGCGACTTGAATCGGATATATGTTTGAAGATCACCGTAAAAATCTTTTTTCGTATAGGTTTCCTTGTTGATATCGAGGCTGCTGGGAATGAAGAAATACATTTCAATATTATACGAAGTATCTACTTCTTCCTCCGATATTCTATACCCCAGTTTCAGCTCGAATTGGTACCGGTCGTGCATCTCGATATTTTCATGTATCATGTCGCGTTTCTCCAGGCTATCCATCTATCGATGTGTGTTCATTCAGCGTAAAAAAAAAGAAAAGTCCGACAGTATGAGTGTCGGACTTCGATCGGCGGTACAGCACGAATCATCAGGCAACCAGCCGCACATGCCCCTCGGCACAAGGGGTCATACGTGATGGTGACATTACTTCATTGCCGTTTCGATCTTGAAAGGGATTTTCAATTCTGCCCAATGCAGAGAGGCCACAGCCGATTGAGGCATGAGCTCGTCGAAGCCGTACGCGAGCCACTCCTGAAAAGGAGCTTGTACCGGCGTCACCGTAATTCGCAGCGCATCCTCATCCTGATTATACTTGTAACTTCCCCACAGCGAGTCGTTCTTGCTGAAAATGACGATCCATGTTGTCGGTGATGGAATAAAATGCATGCTGTATTTTCCTGCCGGCAGTTTATTGCCGTCTATCGCAACATCACCCGTGAATTCGATGGTCGTATTTTCGTTGGCCCCGCCCCTCCAGGGAAACGGCTTGCCGTTGGACGATTTGTTGCCGGGAGCCAGGCCGTACGGCACAAGTTCACCCCAAATCTTCCGCCCTTTCACTCCTGGACGGCCGTATTCGATTTTGATATCGGTCGCGATTCCGATCCGTTGACTAACGCTTGCCTTCGGGCTCGGCCGCGGTTTTTCGGGCTGCTGTGCATGCACCGATACTGAACCCATGATCAACACCATGGCAATGGCAAGAAACGACATGCTGTGTTTCATAGTATCTCCTGAAAAAAATGGTGTGACATCCCGGAATGTCCCGATGGTACAGTATCGAACAACGCGACGGATAGTCCCGGTCTTTTCTGACTTCATTAATTTACATAATGGCAGGGACATTCCCAAACGAAACGGTTCAACAATTTCTAACCATTTCTAACGTGTGATGGACGACGGCTCGTGATCCTCCGGGCACAGAGGGATCGGAATTTTTTTTAATTTATTTGGACATGCGCTTCAACTCCGAGGACGGTCCTGATCGCCTGTTGTATATCCTGCAGCTTCGACGGCTTTGTGAGCACATCCTTGATTCCCAGATGGAGCAAATGCTCCCTGGTGATCCCGTCGAGGTACCCGGATGAGACCATCACCTTCACCCCGGTGTCGATCTCCTTCAGCCTCCTGAATAATTCCTCACCCCCCATGTGGGGCATGCCGAGGTCCGTGATGACAAGATCAATGGAACGATGATGCGTCCGGAATAGATCCAACGCCTCGGTCCCGTTGGAAGCGGCCAGGATCTGGTAGCCGGAATCTCCCAGATATTCCGTCAGCATTTCGCGCAGATGCTCCTCATCGTCGACGAGGAGGATCGTTTCCTCGTGCTGCTGCGGCGGATGAACCGTCTCTGCACACGGAGCTTCGATGCTATGGATGACAGACGGGAAATACAGTGTGAATGTTGTTCCTTCACCCACGGCGCTGGTGACATCGATGAACCCGTTGTGATTTTTCATGATGCCATGCACCATCGCCAAACCGAGTCCGGTTCCTTTTCCGCGCTCCTTCGTCGAAAAAAACGGATCGAATATCTTGGCGATGACAGAATCGTCCATGCCCGTTCCCGTATCCGATACGCTGACGGCGACGTGCGGTACAACACTCTCCACCGAAAATTTTTTCCGTATGAACTCCGCGGGGACCGAAAATTCTTTCACGCTCAGCGTTCCGTGGTGGGTCATCGCATCGCCCGCATTCAAGGCAAGGTTTAACAGCGCCTGATGGATCTGTCCTCCATCCCCCATGATGATGCCGTGGTCGACATCGATCGACGTGGTGATCTCGATGGACTTCGGAAGAAAGTGTTTGAGCATTTCCTGCAGTTCCGAGATCGTATGAGACAAGGAGATGGGCATCAGCTTTGCCTGATCGGGGCGGGAAAAAATGAGCAGCTGGCGGGAGATGGACGAGCCGCGTTCGGACGCTTCAATGATACGATCGACATATTTCTTCAGCTGCGGCTGCTCGGATAATTGCCGCTGCAGCAATTCCGCCGAGCCGAGCACCATGGCCAATAAATTATTAAAGTCGTGGGCGATGCCCCCGGCCAATGTCCCGACGCCCTCGAGTTTTTGGGACTGAAGCAGCTGCTGCTCCAGGCGTTTGCGTTCGGTGATGTCGCGGATGATAACCTGTACTGCGGGCTTGTGTTCATAGATCGTGGGAATAGCCTTTACTTCAACATCGACCGCAGTGCTGTCCACGCGGAAAAATATTTCCGTTTCCGTCTGCGCCGTTGTCCCGCCGCTGTCCGCATCTGTCATTTGTTGAGCGGCGTGCGCGCCGGTATCCGAATGAATGAATTGGATGATAGGCTTCCCGATCAGCTCCTCTTTATTCACGGCTCCCATCAACCGAACGCATTCATTGTTCACGAACACAATTGTTCCATCCACATGCATCACGATCGCATCGGGAGAATTCTCGACCAACCCGCGATATTTTTCTTCATTTTCGCGCAGCGCCTCCTCCGCTCGTTTGCGTTGCCGTATGTTCACCAGCATATGGGCAAAGACCATGAGAAGATGCTGCTCAATGTCCGAATATGTGCGTTGCCGCCGCACCGAGTCGAAGCCGGCGAAACCAATGAGCTCGCCCGTGCTGATCAGCGGAACGGTCAACATACTGATGATGCCCTGCGGTTCGAGCACCAGGCGCATTCCGCCCGGTGGCAAAGAGGGAACGTTCGGCACATACATCGGTTCACCCCGAAGATGTGTTTCCACCCAGCCCGGCAAGAGCGCCAACGGGACATCCTGCAATTCGCCGATCTGCGGCTCTATCCCGTCATCGCACCATTCATGCGTGTTGCTGCAGGTCTGTTTATTAAAATCGTAGTCAAAAATATAGGACCGATCCGCCCCCACAAACCGGGCCAGCTTCCCCAACGATACATCGATGGTGGAATCAACGGCATCCAGGGGAAGATTGATATACGTGGAAGAGAGCTCCATCAGCGTGCGCTGCAAACTGGATTGCTGATGCAGCACCTCCTCCGCCTTCTTCCTCTCTGAAATATCCTGGGCCGTTCCGCGTGCCCCGATAATTTCCCCATCTGCACCGCGAATATATTTCGCATTGATGACCAGATGGATTGTGTTCCCCGATTTCCCCCTGTGCATGGTTTCATATCCCGTGATCCTGTCTCCCCTGAAGAACAGGCCGCATTCGTCACTACCGCCCGAGTGTGGTTCGGGGACCTGGAAGTCTGTAAATTTACGCCCGAGCATTTCGTCCACTGTATACCCAAACGTCGTTTCCCACACCGGATTAAGGTACGTATACCGGCCTTCAGCATCGCATTGCCATGTGAGATCCTGCGAAGTCTCTACGAGATCCTGGTATAATTTGAGCTGTTCCTGAAGCAGTGTCACGTGTGGATTCTCTGTCAATTCCATGTCATGCTTTCTTTTTTTTCCTCACGGTGAGGGAAAAATACAACGCAAGGGGGGACGCGTCTGCGATTCACACTTCTCCCCGATTTTGGGCACTTAAATGAACCACACTATTTGTGCCATCTCCTCTTTCGAATATTTATAGATTTTCCTGAAGATTTTCAATTGTAATTTTATTATACATCATCACGGGGCACGCATTATTTGCCAATTGGATGATATTGGCCACACATGTGTGCAGAGCGAATCACAACGACCGATTTTATTGTTGCCTCGGTCGTCATCAGTACTTGAGCGAAAAATTGAAGTACGGAGGAGGAGACTCTGTATGGAAGCGACGTATGGAAGCGACGTATGGAAGCAGCGTATGGAAGCAGCGTATGGAAGTGACGTACGGAAGTGACGTATGGAAGTGACGTACGGAAGTGACGTATGGAAGTGACGTATGGAAGTGACGTATGGAAGCGGCCGCTCTTGAAAAAAAAACGGCCGCCGTTCTTAGCCGAGGAATGAGAGGATGAAGAGCGCGATGCCCGACAGCCCCACGACCAGCGATCCGATCCACAGAGGACGGTTGCGCGTTAAGGCTGCCAGTGCTCCGAGTGCGATGGAGACTTGAAAAAGAGCGACCGTATCGGCGAAGCGATGATGTTCATGAAGCAGGATATCCGCTTCGGAAGATTTTTCATCCCTCGATTTTTCCAACTCTTCGGCATGTTTTTTTATCTCACCCTGCTCCTGTGTGTATCGAGCGGCCTTGTCGGCAAAATGGGGAGGCGCGTCCTTCCCCAATGCCTCCCAGGCGGTCGTCGACGCCTCCTGAATCGCGGCCTTCAGGCCCTTGGCCTGGTAATATGCCCATTGGTCCGACGCCTGAGCTTGAAGACGGGTCGATTCAGTCTTCAGCACGAGCGCTTCGTTCACGGTGGATCCGGCTTTGAGCGCCGCCACGGCGGCGAAGGCTGCCAGAACCGCCGTTGTCAGTGCTATCTGCCTCAGAAAACGGCCGCCTTCTTTTTCCATCTCTTCGTGGATGGCCTCATTGAGTTTATCGAGTTCGATTTCGGGTCCTTCGGGCATTGCGTTCTCCTTGTCTGAGCAATGAAACCATTGCTGTTGTTGCAGGCATGTTCTGAATTGCGTGTACTTGAACAGAACCGTCGGCACAATAGTTCACAACAACTGCCTGACTCCGCACCATGCCGCCTGCATCCGGCGCTATATACCGTGCAGGCTGTCGCGCACAATCTCACCATCGACGAGATGAATGTTGCGTTTCGTTTTTGCTGCGAACGATTCATCATGCGTGACAACGACAATGGTCTGGCCGCTCTCGGCATTCAAGCGCTGAAAGAGGTCGTAGATCAATTCGGAATTTTTAGAATCAAGGTTGCCTGTCGGTTCATCCGCCAGGATCAGGATCGGCTCGTTGGCGAGCGCCCGGGCAATGGCAACGCGCTGCTGCTGCCCTCCGGAAAGCTGATTCGGTTTGTTGTGCAGACGGTCCGACATGTCCACCTGGTGCAGTAACTCTTTCGCACGTTCTCTGGCTTTGTTGATCGCATACCTGCCTCGGGCAAGCATGGGCATCATGACATTTTCGAGCGATGAAAATTCGGGCAGCAGAAAATGAAACTGATACACAAAACCAAGTTTGCTGTTGCGCAGGCCGGCCAGTTCCTCTTCATTGTTCAGCGTGACGTCATCGCCCTCCAGGAAAATTGACCCGGAGGTGGGCTGGTCGAGTATTCCCATCAGATAGAGCAGCGTTGTTTTACCCGAACCGCTCGGGCCCGTGATGGCGGCAAACTCCCCTCTGTTGATCTCAAGCGAGATGCCCGGCAAGATCACGGTGGAAATGGTGTGCCCGTCGCTCCGGATGGAAAGTTCTTTGCGGACACCGACTAATTTCAGCAAGGGTATGGTCATTAACGTTCACCGCGCAATAATTCAACTGGATTGACCTTCGCGGCATTGCGCGAAGGGCCGACCGATGCCAGTAGGCTGATAAGAATAGCGAAACCGGAGGCCGAAACAAAATACCATATACTTTTACCCATCTCAAGATGATCGGACCGCACAATCCCGCTCTTCGATCCTTCCATGGGGATCGAGGAAAGCACCTCTATCATTCCGAACCCGAGAAGAGAGCCAGCCGCGGCGCCCACGACTGCCACAAAGAGCCCCTGCACCAGATAGATCACGGTTATTTCGCTGCTGCGATATCCCATCGACTTCATGATCGCAATATCGCGCGTTTTTTCAAGAACGTTGGTGATGAGAACATTCGCAACGCTGAATCCGGAGACAAGGATAACAAAGAACGTGAGAAAATACACGATCATCGTGATCATCTTAAAGAGCGACATGAACCCTTGCGCGCTTTCTTCCCACGTAGCCGACATGTAATTCGTCTGCGCTTCGATCGCCCTCGCGATAGAGGTGTTTGCCGTCAGGTCGTTCACCCGAACGTACAATTTGGTCACCTGCCCGGTTTGTAATCCGCTCAGAATCTGAGCCAGCCGCAGGTTCACATAGCAATTGTTGTCTACTTCGTTCAAGCCTGTGCTGAAAATTCCGGTCACACGGACGCTGATCAATCTGCCGCCCGCCGACGACAGCTGTATGCGGTCGCCGGGACGCACCGGAAAATCCTTGACAGCCGAAGACCCGATCATCAATCCATCGGGAAAACGTTCGAGGTCCTCAAAAATTCCCTCGGTCATATTCGTGGAAAACCCTTCGATCTTATTTTCGATCGATGGAATGATGCCGCGGATTTTTAGCGGAGTTATCATCGTACCGAATGTGCCCACTTCATCGTTCAGCACGACAGGCGAGACAAAATTCACGCGTGTGTCCTTCATGATCGCACCGACGACACCGGCATAATTGGTAATGACATCGTCATCGTCGCGTTCAACGTGTTTGCTGAGATTGAAAAACACGCCCGGGATGGAATCCACGATGAGGTCGGGCGTGAGCGGCCGGATCCTGTCGCTGCTGACAACGATATGCGGAGTGTTGTCCACGATCTTGCGGAGGAAACTCTGCAGGATGCCATCCATGAGCGAAATTGCCGTGATGAGGACCATGACGCCGACGCCGATGCCGGATATTGTGAGTGCCGTCTGCCGCTTCTTCGTGCTGAGCTGTCTGAACGCGATCGTAGACAGCGGCGATTGAAAGATCATATTACCCTCGGAGGATCTCCACCGGGTTCAGCCGCGCGGCACGGCGTGCCGGGCCGAGGCTGGAAACGGCGCTGATGATGATGGAAAATGCCGTGGTAAGCACATAAAAATACGCATGCTGAATCGTCACGATATGATCGTTTCTGACAACAGCACTCTCTCCGTACGATATGGGAAGGCTGGAAATAACATTCGTTAACACGTGCCCCGCAATTCCGCCCACAACGGCGCCGATGACCCCCAGTATGATCCCTTCAATCAGGAAGATACTTTCGATCGATCTGCGCGAGACGCCCATCGATTTCATGATCGCAATATCATGCTGCTTCTGCAAAACAATGGTGATCAGAACATTGGCAATGCCGAATCCCGATACGACGAACACGAACAACACTAAAAATACCGTAATGCTGTTATTGCGCTTAAAGAGCGAGATCACGTTTTTATTTGTCTCTTCCCATGTTTCGGTTCTATAGCCGGTCATTGCTGCGAGCTGTACCGACGTCTCGTTCACCACGGCGAGCGACGTGGTATGAATGCCGATGCCGTTGACAGCGTCGTCCGGCACATTGTTCAGCTGCTGGGCAAGCACAAGGTTGATGTACACCGTATTGTCGTCGACGGCGCCGAATCCGCTCGTAAACGTTCCCACAACACGCACCTGGAACACCTTTCCGCTTTCGCCGGTGATATTGATGCGAGTGTGATACACCGCTTTCAGCTTTTTGGCCATGCCGCTGCCAAGCAGAATGCCGTCTTTTGTAAATGCAAGTTCATTGAGCGACCCCGTCACAACATTCGATTTCAGGTTTCCGATGCCCGATTCAAGCGAGGGGATGATGCCTTTGATCAGTCCCTGCCTCGACATGGTGTGATACCGCAGGACACCGCGCGTAAAAACAAATGGAGCAGCTCCGTCGATCGTTGGTATCGATGCCACGAGCGCCATGGTTTCGGGATACGGCTTGATTTGTTTTTTTTCGGAGGGCTTCACGCGGGAGATCATGGAATACACGATGGATGAATCGGCAGGAGCACGATAGAGCTGTGTTTCTTTGGGGTGCAGCTTCTCGCCGGTAACAACGATATACGGTGAGGTCTCGATGATCTTATCTTTAATATCCTGCACGATCCCTTCGCCCAGCGCAAGGGTGAGGATCATCACCATCGAGCCGATCGTGACCCCGGCAATGACCAGCAGCGTCTGGCGCCGCTTGCCGTTCAGGTGCCTGACGGCGATTGAAAGAACAAAACGGAGTTGTTCGGTCATGGCCGCATACCGGCCGTTGCATGCATGAGCCGCATTTACAGCGCCACTTTCATTTTATCCTTTAATGCCGCCCTCGGTTCACGAACGACCTGCATGTCCTGGCCGATGCCCGACAGCACCTCGACATAGTTCCCCTCAATGATTCCAAGTGTGACGTCGGTCTCCGCAAGGCTTCCATCTACGATCCGGAACACACACTGCTTATTGGTTTTGTTGACGATCGCGGATTTCGGGAGAATGAGGATGCCGTTTTTTTCCCCCGCGATGATGTTCACCGTGGCGGTCATGCCGATATTGAGGTGGGGCGGCGCACTAAGTGTCAGAAAGACCTTCGAGGTTTTTGTGGCCTCGTCCGTCTGGGGCACGATGCGCACGACAACGGCGTCATATTTTTTTTCGGGATACGCGTCGAACGCCACGCGGGCATGCAGGCCCACAGTCACCTTCGCAAGATCCTGTTCATCCACCTGCGCTTCGACCACCATCGAGCGCGGCGCAAGCACTCGGAAGCATTCGGTATTGGGCGGAAGATAATCGCCCACATTGACGCTCACGCTGTAGACCAGACAATCGAACGGTGCGGTGATCGCCCGTTTGGAAAGATTTTTTTTCTCCTGATCCAGCATGATCCTGCGGCGGTCAAGCATGATCTGTGCAAGATCAAAATCCCGCTTTGCCGTGTCGAAGTCTTTTTGCGGGATTGAATGCTCCCGAAGCAGGCTGCCCAGCCGGTCGGTCTCGGTCTTTTTATTCTGCACATCAACGTCGGCCGCTCTGATTTCATTCTCGGCCTGGTTAATTTTTAACGCGATCTCGGACTTATCGGAACTCAACAGCAGCGCCCCTTTGCGGACCGATGCGCCTTCGCGCGCGCCCAGGAATGTGACATCCCCTCCCGATTCACACCGCAGTATGGCAATGTCATCGGCACTGACTTTCCCTGTCGCATAGATCAATGAGACCAATGTGCCCCGCGTCACGACTGCGGATACCACCTTTTCATAAACAAAAAATATTCGGTAGGCTGCATACGCGCTCAGCAGCATCACGCCCGCCAGTACAAGAATATATTTCAGTTTCATGCCGTTGACCTCGTAACACTTCCGTGGAAAAAAAGATATCGACCATCACCAGGATGGCATGTGTTCCTGCTGCCGGATCATTCTCAAGCATTCCTTACCCCCCTGCACGAAGGGGGCCGGGACGGTCTCAGGCATCACCCGGCACTCCCGTTCGCTGCATATCGCTGAGGACCAGTTCGTGATTTTTGCGTCCACTGAGATCGGAAAAAAAACTGAATGACACAGGCCCGTCGGACAGGACGATGCGGGCCACTGAAACGAGAAATGGGAAATGAGTTCCGTCCCTGCGGAGTCCGATCGTTTCATACGATGTTTCAACATTCTTCCCTTCTGCGCGCGATCGAATCCGGTTCACAACATCCTCCCGGCAGTGAGGAGCGATCTGGTCGATCAGCAGTGTGTTGCGCAGCTCGCCGACGTCCAAGTATCCGAACATTTTCAGATATGCCGGATTGGCGTCGAGCGTGATCCCGTCATGCGATTGTGCGATTCCGACCGGCGATGCTGCGATCAACGTTCGCAGACGCTCTTCATTTTCGCGGAACGCTTTTTCGGTGTTCCTGCGTTCGGCCTCCGAAGCAATCGCGTCCAGCGCGAAAGAAATCGTATCGCCAATCTCGCGGAGCATCTGTTGCTCCTCCGGGGTGAAAAATCCCGGCTCCCCCGCATACAGTGTAAATATACCTATGATTTTTCCTTTTTGTCGGAAGGGAACTGCCGCCGAAGATCGGTATCCCCGTTTGAGCGCCCCATCCCTCCACGGCAACATCCGCGGTTCTGTGGCAATATCATACGTTGCATCGATCGTTCCTTCGCGAAACGCAGAACCTGTAGGGCCAGCCCCGGTGGATACATTTCCAATCGTGATGTGGATGTCGTCCAGATATCCATCTTCATCACCCGCATGCGCAACAGCCATGATCCTGTCGCTTGTTTCATCATACAAGCCGATCCAGGCCATACAAAAATGCCCGTAGTCGATGGCCACCTGACAGATCGTGCGGAAGAGTTCTTCCTGCTCTCTGGTGCGGACGATCGCCTGGTTGATCTGGCTGAGCAGCGCGTACAGACGCATAACGTGACGAATGCTGGCCTCGGCCCGCTTACGCTCTGTGATATCCCGCATAAACGCCACAAATCGTCCGTCTTGCGTCGGTTGATATTGGACACTCACTTCGATGTCAAATATGCTCCCGTCCTTGCGGCGGTGCCGGGTTTCGAATCGATCCTCGCCTTGGGTGATGATTCTTTTCATGTGGTCGGCGGTATCGGCAGTCAATTCGGCATACTCCAAATCGGGAATGCGCATGGCGAGTAATTCCTGAATGCCATACCCGCTCATTTCGGCATAGGCTTCATTGACTTCCAGCAGTTTCCCTTGAACGTCCGTCAGCCAATATCCATCCATCGCCGTCAGCAGTGTGATGCGATGCCGTTCGTCGCTCTCGCGAAGCGCTTCCTCACGCAGTTTCCGCTCCGTGATATTTTTCACAGCGCCGAAAATCCGGCCCTTCCCCGAACCGGCAGCATCAGCGGTACATTCTATTTTGTTGTTGATCCATATTACGCTGCCGTTTTTCGCCAACAGCCTGAATTCGTGCTCAAGAGATTCGCCTGTGCGCAAGGCGTTAAATTGCCTCATGATGCGGGAACGATCATCGGGATGCATGGTGAACAACCAACATTTTTTTTCCTGCAATTCTTTTTCGTTATAGCCGGTCAATGCATGGAATGCTTCCGTTATCCACTCGTCCATAAATCCGTTGAAGCCGATATGCGTGCAGGAATATGAAAAATCGGAGCTTAAACGCGAAACAGTTTTGAACCGCGCTTCCGATTTTGTCAATCCCTCTTCCATCCGCTTGCGGCTGCTGATGTCCCGGCTGACACCGACGAGTCCGATCACGTCGCCTTTGGCATCGAGAAACGGCACTTTACTCGTGAGCATCGTTCCATGCTCACCCGTGGGTAAGATCGTCGATTCTTCCCTGTTGCAGATCGCTTCACCCGAGAGAATAACGCGCCGATCGTCACTCAAATAGCTGTTGGCAAGTTCCCACTGCCGGAAATCCTGATCTGTTTTACCGGCAACCTCTGACTGAGAGTGAGCCCCCAGTGCCGCGAGGTGTGCGGCGTTATTCAGTATATACCGGCACTCCTTGTCGATGATATACACTCTGTCCGGGATCGTGTTGATCATCGTCAGAAGAAGATTCCGTTCCGTTGCCAACGATTCTTCTGCACGCACCCGTTCTGTACTTTGAATTTTATCCTGCGTAATATCCAGAAACAACGTGATGATATGATTTTTTTCAGAAGCATAAGCATACACTTTGTACCAGCGCTTCAGCGGATCGGAATACGACTCGAATTCTTTTTCTTCCCCCTTGAGGGCTATACTGTCGAACAAGGCGATCCATTCCTGTGCGCCGTTCGAAAGACCTGGAATGCCCAGAGAAATTTTCCGGTCGATGAATTCTCGGGACGTGAGTCCGGCCAGGCCTTCAAAGACCGGATTCATTTCGACACACTCATAGTCAGCCGATGTTCCTCCCTTATCGGCAGATTTTTTAAAATTCGCATATCCGAATGGGGCCGTGGTGATAAGGCGCCTGTAAAAATTATCTTCCATTGTCATTTACTGTCTCGTTTGTATGCGCAGTTCCTGGGTTGGCTGAAATTGGAATCCGTGTTCAATATAGTATAATAATGTTTTATGGAATCATGCGCAATTCCTGAAAAACAGTTCGCAGACGCAGACAGCTCTGACGGGGGCACGATGGCATCTCGCCCACACAGAGGAGCGGTGTGGAGTGCGTTGATGCCGTAACAATGCAGTGCACGACAGATCGGTGATAGCATGTGTCTTTTTTAAAATGACAAAAGGCCGAACGATCTCACTGGTCGGCCTTTTGTGTTCCATGCAACAAGCGTCGTTTTTATTCTTTTACGATTTTCCCAGCGCCTTCTGGACGGCAGACAGGAGTGCCGGCGCTTCATACGGTTTCACCAGATAGTCCGTCACTCCCAGACGCAGCACTTTATCGATCTCTTCTTTGTTTTTTTCAGCAGTCGCCATGATCACTGCGAGTGATTTGAACTTTGAGCTGGCCCTGATCTTGTGCAGCAATTCAAATCCCGAAAGGACCGGCATATGCCAATCGGCGATGATCATATCGTACGGAGGAGTGGCCTCCTGGATCCTCATCCATGCCTGCTCGCCGTCGCAGGCTTCATCGATCAACGTATAGCCGCCGTCGGCAAGATAATGCGAAATTATTTTTCGTGTCGTCAGCGAATCATCGACGATCAATATTTTTGCGCTAGTCTGTGACATTCGGCCTATCCTTTCGTTTCAAAGATTTCAAATAAAATATCACCGGTCCCGGTAGAGAACGGCAGTATAAGTGACTGTTCGACGGAAATTTGCACCCATTCATGACGGGGTGATTGTGTGAGCACTTTCGGCAGCGATGCTTCAAATAAGTACCCCAATTTTCGAAGCTCGGGATCGACCGATTGGAAAATGATATTGATCAATTCGCCTGCCAGGTCGGCAGTTTCCAGGGAAACGTCAATCAGCTTTTCCTTGAACATATTTTCATAGATCGCAACGAAGACTTCGTGCGAAAATCCGATGGCAAGCACGCTCGTGGTGTCGCGCCTTGTCAGTTCCAGCATGCCGATCACCGTGACCTCAACAGCGGCGGCGTGAGATTGTAAATAATGGGCCTTCGGAACAATTTCCGAAGAGGCATAGACCTTCAATGCTGAGTACACCGATTCCTGGATGTGCCGTATCATCTCGGGATGCGATTGTACCACCTCGAAGAGGGTCATAGCATTCGATCCCAAAATAGTACTTCCATATTCGCTGAGTATGCGTTATTAAAAAAAATTGCAAGCACGCCGGTCCCCCTCACGATCGACCAGGTTCATGGCAGTAAAAAGACTTGCATAATTTGTGCCATTTTTCTATGATAATTTCACTGTTTTTCGACAGCATTGTTAATGATTTCCAGGCCATGGGGAATGAACGCATCACCATAAGCACCATTTGGCGCATATTAACCAATACCGTGCGTAAAGATACTGATTGATAATACTGCAAGATCTTTTTATATTCCTCCATCCACAAAACGTATGCTGGCGCAGTTTTCGTTTATGCCCCACAGAAAGTGGTGCACGGTGACGCGATCGCACGCGGTGTTACCGGCATTTCCTCCGCACACATTCCGGAAGAATCTCTGCAATGAAAAAAATTATTCTGCTGTTCATGTGTTCCGCATTGCTGTTCGCTGTGTTTGCCTGCCGCAAACAACAGGATCAGAACACCAAGATAACGATTGCTGTTATTCCGAAAGGAACGACGCACGAATTTTGGAAGTCGGTCCATGCCGGGGCGGTCAAAGCATCGCAAGAATTGGGTGTCGAGATCATTTGGAAAGGACCGCTCAAAGAGGACGACAGGGAAGCTCAGATCTCCATTATGGAGGACTTTATCAATCGAGGTGTCAAGGGGATCGTGCTTGCACCGCTGGACGACATTGCCATGCGGACACCCGTCGCAAATGCGAACCGAGCGGGCATCCCCGTTGTCATTTTCGATTCCGATTTGAAAAGCGACGACTATGTCAGCTTCGTCGCAACGGACAATTATCTCGGTGGAAAAATGGCCGCGCGCCGTATGGTCGAACTGTTACAGGGAAAAGGGAAAGTCATCATGCTCCGCTGTCTCGAAGGTTCTGCAAGCACGTCAAAACGCGAGCAGGGATTCCTGGATGAAATTGCCGCAGCACACGGCATTCAGATTGTCAGCTCCAATCAATATGGCGGCGCCACAATCGAGACCGCATACAGGGCAAGTGAAAATCTGCTGTCGCCTTATAAAATCGCATCAGGTGCACTGGGGATCGACGGCATTTTCTGTCCGAACGAATCCACTACGTTCGGCATGCTGCGCGCGCTGCAGGACGGCGGATTTGCCGGCCACGTGCGCTTCATCGGATTCGACAGTTCCACGAAACTCGTTGAGGCATTGGAAAATGGCCAGCTCGATGCGCTCATCCTTCAGTCTCCATTCAATATGGGATACGTCGGAGTGAAGTCCATTGTCGCCCATATCAACGGCAAACAGGTGGAAAAAAAAATCGATACCGGCGTTACGCTCGTGACTAAAGACAACATGAACGAACCCGAAATCCGCGAACTCCTTCAACCCGATCTCGCGCGATGGCTTCAGTAAACTCTCCGGCCCCCGGTCCTTCGCTGCGGATGCGGAATATACGAAAATCGTTCGGAGCAACCGCCGCCCTCGGCGGCGTGGATTTTGACCTTATGCCTGGTGAGGTTCATGCGCTCGTCGGCGAAAACGGGGCCGGCAAAAGTACGCTGATGAAGATCCTCTCCGGCGCTATCGCAGCAGACAGCGGCACGATCGAACTGCTCGGCACGCCATTCCTTCCGCGCACCACCTTCGACGCGCGCACGGCGGGAATTGCGATGATCTACCAGGAACTTGCCCTTGCTCCTCATCTCTCCGTCGCCGACAATATTGTGCTCGGGATGGAACCGGAGCGTTGCGGAATCCTCCGGCGGTCCGTCATCAGTCGGAAGGCACAGGATGCACTCGCACAGCTTGGCCATGAGAATATTCCGGTCGACGTACACGTTGGCACGCTGCCTCCGGCTTCGCAGCAGATCATCGAGATCGCACGCGCACTTGCAACCGGATGTTCCGTTCTCGTGCTGGATGAACCGACAAGTTCACTGTCCAGGGAAGATGTTGAACGTCTCTTCAAAACGATACGCCGCCTTAAAGCCGCAGGTACTTCTGTTATCTATATATCCCATTTTCTTGAAGAAGTGCAGGAGATCTCCGATCGGTATACCGTGCTCCGTGATGGATGCTCCGTTGGCAACGGCATGACCGGCGAGGCAACCACGGGCGATATTGTCCGGCTCATGATCGGACGATCGATCGATCAATTGTATCCCCATTCCGTTCACGAGAGAGGCGAAGAGCTGTTGTCTGTGAAAGACCTGCAGGGAGTCCGGAAGCCGCGTTCGGCGAGTTTTGCGCTGCATCGCGGTGAAGTACTCGGCATCGCGGGACTGATCGGTGCGGGACGGACCGAACTGCTGCGCTCCATTTTCGGACTTGACCGAATAAAAAACGGGAGCATTCGTGTTGGGCACTCGATCGGATGCGCGACGCCACAGAAGCGGTGGTCCCAAAGCGTCGGAATGGTGAGTGAAAACCGAAGCAGCGAAGGACTCGCCGTGCACTTATCGGTGATGGATAATATTACAATGAATCTGCGGCGAGATGCCACGCGGCTGGGGTTTATTTCGCCGCGCCGGTTACAGCGGCGCGCGGAAGAATCCATGCGCCTGCTCGGGATCCGCGCAGACGCAGCGCTGCACAGCGTCGACACTCTTTCGGGGGGCAACCAACAGCGAGTAGCCCTTGCGCGCCTCCTGCATGAAGATGTGGACGTTGTGATACTCGATGAACCGACGCGCGGCATCGATGTCGCAAGCAAGTCGAATATCTACTCGCTCATCGATCGGATGGCGGCCGGCGATCCGGCGCTGAATCTCAAGCCGCGCGGAGTGCTTGTCGTCAGCAGTTACATACCTGAACTGCTCGGCATTTGCGATTCGATCGCGGTGATGTGCCGGGGAGTGCTGGGCCCGAGCTATGCGACAAAGGATATCGATCAACACAGGCTCCTTGAGGAAGCCATAGGCAAGGGAATGACTGAATGAAAAAAATCTCCATACTATTAAACTCGCTCGCCCCGTTTTTCGGCCTCTCGGCCATCTATCTCCTCTTCATGGCGATAGGTCCCGAGAGTTTTTCATCACCCCACAATCTGGAGACAATTCTGCGGCAGACGGCCATTGTCGGCACGGCTGCTCTCGGCATGACTCTCGTGATCATTGCCGGAGGGATCGATCTCTCTGTCGGATCGATGATCGCCCTGGTGACCGTGGTGATCGCGGCGTTCCTCCAGGCAGGCATTTCGCCACTGCTCTCGGCGGCGGCCGGTGTCGGTGCGGGTGTGTTGTGCGGATTGGTGAACGGCCTGCTCGTGACACGGCTTCGGGTCGTTCCCTTCATCGTGACGCTCGGCACGATGCTCATCATCCGGGGAAGCGCAAAAGGGATTGCTCATGAACAAAAGATCGACGCCCCCCTGAGCTGGCTCAATACTCTTTTGGCGGCCCTTGCACCGGATGCCCTCTGGCAGCTTCTGCCTGCCGGAGTCTGGATCACGCTCCTTCTGGCCGTGACGGTCGCGCTCCTTCTCCGCTACACAAAATTGGGAAAGCATATCATTGCGGTCGGTTCGAATGAACAGACGGCGCTCCTGTGCGGCGTTCCAGTGGACCGCATAAAAGTGATCGTCTACACGATGAGCGCCGGGTTTGCGGGCGTGGCCGGATTGATGCAATTTTCCCGTTTGACCGTCGGCGATCCGACGGTCGCGATCGGACTCGAATTGGACGTCATTGCCGCGGTCGTGATAGGAGGAGGAAGCCTGTCCGGTGGAGAGGGTTCGGTGGCAGGAACGATCGCCGGCGCGCTGATCATGACCACGATCCGCTCCGGCTGTTCGCAGATGGGACTGCCCAACTGGGTTCAGGAGATCATCACCGGTGCGATCATTGTGATCGCCGTGTCGCTCGACAGGCTGCGTCACAGAAGACGCGAGTCGGAGCAATAGCGTGGGCGGGATACACTCAGCCCGGCACACTGTCTACGCGCACGTCAATGAAATGAATCATGCAATATCATTTGCCGCAGCCGTGCGCTTCGCGCTCCTCATCACCTCATCACCGTCAGCCTCTTCACGTCCGAGAATTGTCCGGCATCCAGTTTGTACACATACACACCGCTTGAGAGCCATGAGCCGTCAAACTCCGCGGTATAACTGCCCTGGTCGTGTTGTCCGTTGACGAGCAGCGCCACTTCCCTGCCGAGCATATCATACACGGCCAGACGCACCATGGTTGCCGACGCAACATCGTAGCCGATGAGTGTGGATGGATTAAAGGGATTGGGATAGTTCTGATGCAGCACCGTGGTAATGGGTGCAGAGATTACTTCGGATTCACCCGAATACTCGAAGGCTCCGCCATTGTCCACTTGCTTGAGACGATAGACCAGCTTGCCGCCTGTCACAGCGTTATCGGAGAAGGCATAGCGGTGCGGAGAACTGCTGGTCCCATTACCGGCGATGAAGCCGATCTTCGTCCACGCCGGAGAGTGTGATGTTTTTCGTTCGATCTCAAATCCGTAGTTGTTCACTTCGGTCGCCGTATTCCAGCGCAGGTCAACAGCATTGCCTCTGGAGGATGCGAGAAACGATATCAGTTCCACCGGCAACGCCGCATTCGTTGTGCGCAGGATCGTTCCTTCGTCGCCAACACTAGTGCCAGTGTTGGCAGTAGTGAAGCACACGCACCGCAGCGCGTTTGCTGTTCCGCTATTTTGCACAAACCACGTTGTTCCGCCATTCGTTGTTCGCACGATCGTTCCAGAGGCGCCAACCGCGGTGCCGTTATTTGCATCGGTAAAGGATACACTGTTTAAAAAGCTGGATGTCACGCTTGTTTGCGCTGTCCAGAGTGTGCCTCCGTTGATAGTTCTTAGTATTGTCCCGCCGCCGCCGACAACCGTGCCGGTATTTGCATCGCTAAATGATACACTCATTAAGGGGCTTGTTGTCCCGCTTGTTTGAGACGTCCAGCTTAGTCCACCATCGGTAGTTTTCAGTATCTTTCCTCCGCCCCCAACAGCAAATCCGACTGCTCCAGTGGCAAAAGTGACACCATACAAGTCGACTGCGGTTCCGCTCGTTTGCGGCGTCCACGTACCCCCTGCGTCGATCGTTTGCACAATGGTGCCGGCGGATCCGACAGCGGCACCGTTATTGGCATCGGTAAAGCAGACGCCATACAGCGGTTGCGCCGTCGTACTCACTTGATGCGTCCAGGTTGTTCCGCCATTTGTCGTTCTGAATATATTTCCGCTTGAACCAACAGCAGTAATGATATTTGCGCTGAGAATGGATACGGCGTTGAAGACATATGTTATATCTATCGTTGTTGGGGTCCATGTTGTTCCGCCATTCACTGTTTGCAGTATTTTCCCAAAATCGCCGACGGCACAGCCGGTATTGACGTCGCTGAAGGAAACTGCCCATATAACGGATCCGGAAAACCCGCTCGTTTGCGGTGTCCACGTCTGCGACAAGGAGATGCTCGCCGCAGCAGTGATAAGCAGAAACATGGTAAGCGAGATACGTAGCAGTCTTTTCATTACAGCCCCCTAATTGAGAACAATGAACGATGACGGTGATCCGTTGTTTATTAATACACCGATGATTTCCCAACACAGCGCAGCGAACAACGCAAATCCAAGGTATTTCGGAAGGTTGCGGCCGATAACAACGGATTCGTAGTTTAAGCTCTTAATGTATTAATACAACCTGCAACACGACGTCCGCCCCTGGCGTTCCTTCACTGGCGTCGTGGGCAGTTATTTTTCTTTTTGATTGACGTAGAGCAGCTGTGTCGTATCGAAGCCCAGCGCCGAGGCTTTTTCTACCAACATGCGTTTCGTCGCTTCACCGAGCTCGGGTGTTCTGGAAAGAATCCATAGATATGACTTGTCCGGGCCGCAGACGAGTGAATACTGATACTCGTCCCGATCGAGGTCAACAATGATATACGATGCATAAAAGGGGCCGAAGAAGGATACTTTCAAGTATCCGACATTCGGGGCTTCAACGAAAAACGCCTTTCCTTCCGCTTCCTTCCATTTGTTCGCTTCGGAAGCATATCCGCGATTGATCACCCGCACGCCTCCGTCATCGCGCAGACTGTACTGGGCCGTTGTTCGCGTCAGGCCCCGTTCGAACGAATGGTCGAGCCGCGCTATTTCATACCATGTGCCCAGGTACCGCTCTACTTTGAAATTATCGACCGGTTTAATGTTCTCGGGCATTCCAACACACCCCGCGAATAGGAATGTCATCACCGCTGTCATCGATTTCATCACAGTCGCCTCTCGCTCTGTTCGTGCGAATCCATTGCTGCTGCTTTCTCGTACATGGACTTTGGCGCCCGCACACATATGACGGTGCCGTATTCTGTGAATTGTTGTGACGTCCTTACGATTCGATCTTATACCGTTCGATGAGGCGATACAATGTTGCACGGCCGATCTTCAGCCGCTTCGCCGCTTCAAGGACGTTGCCGTGGGTGACTTTGAGCGCATGGCGAATCCCCTCTTCTTTCATTTTCTCGAAAGGCAGCACGATGTCGTTGTCGGAAAAGAGAGACCGCAGAGAAGTTGTTTCACCGTCGCCGGAAGAAAAGGCCTGCACCGCCATCGGAAGATCGCTACATTGAATTGTCTCCTGCTCCGCCATCAGTACCGAGTGCTCAATGGCATGTTCGAGTTCGCGAACGTTGCCCGGCCACGGATACTCATACAACATTTTGAGCGTCTTGCGCGAGAATGAGTGCGTTGCCTTTTTCTGCTCGGCGCAGGATTTTCTCATAAAATGTTCCGCCAGAAGAAGTATATCCGCCCTTCGCTCCCGCAGCGATGGAAGCTGTATCATAAATGCCGACAGGCGGTAGAAGAGATCCTCTCGGAATGTCTTTTCTTTAACGCCGAGCATAAGGTCGCGGTTGGTTGCGGAAACGATGCGGACATCCGTGGAAATGGTGACATTGCCGCCGACGCGTTCGAATTGTTTTGTTTGGATGATCCGAAGCAGTTTCGCCTGAAGACTGAAATCCAATTCGCCTATTTCATCGAGAAAAATCGTCCCACCGTTCGCAAATTCGAATTTGCCGATCTTGCGCTGAATGGCTCCCGTAAACGCCCCGCGTTCATGCCCAAAAATTTCACTCTCTAAAAGATCCCGCGGTAACGATGCGCAATTGACAACAACAAACGGCCCGGTCCGGCGCTTCCCGGTGAAATGCAGCGCGCGGGCAATCAATTCTTTCCCTGAACCGCTTTCGCCCTGGATGAGGACTGAGATGTCGCTTTCCTTCGCTTTGTTGACGAGCGCAAAGACGCTTTTCATCGTCCCGTCAACTGAGACGATATTGTCGAACTTCAGTCCCTTCTGCAGCATCGCGCGCAAGCGTACTACTTCTCTGGCGAGATCGTGCATCTCCAGACAGTTCTTGATGGAGATCTCCAGCTTTTGAAAATCGATGGGTTTGCTGAAATAGTCGCTTGCACCCAATTTAAGGCTTTCGACAGCCACTTCAATTCTGCCCTGCGCTGAAAGCATGATCACCGGCAGTTCCGGAAAACGCTGCTTCAAGACTTTGAGCGCATCAATACCGCCAATGCCCGGAAGCATGATGTCGAGGATGATGAGGTCCGGAGCGGTTTCCGCTTCGTCCAGGCAGGATTCCCCGTCACCGAACGTGCGCAGCGTGTACCCCCATTTTTCCCTGACCCAATGATCAAGGAGTCTCTGGATGGATTCTTCATCGTCAACGACATAAATGGTACGATCTGCGTTGTTTATGCTCAGCACATGCTCTCCCTCACCAGTGCCGTTGCAATAACGGATAAAAGATTTCTCATATGAAATGGTTTGGTGAGATAATAATCGGCTCCGGCCTTATATCCGTCTGCGATCTCGGCGAGCTGGGCGCACGATGAAAGGATGACGAATGGCACGGCATTCATGGTATCCTGGGACTTTACCCACGTGCACAGCTCAATTCCGTCGACTCCGGACATCATCACATCGGAACAAATGAGATCGAAATATTCTTTGGCCAGGAACTGTTTTGCCTCGAGACCGTTTGTTGCCAGGGTGACGGCATAGCCCGCTCCGGACAAGACGTGCAGGAGAAGGATCTGCATGCTTTTTTCGTCTTCCACCACCAGAACTTTTCGAGGTGTCATCATATGATCTATATGGGAATGCGAACGGTGAAAATGGAACCCTTCGCTTCTTCGCTCTCGGCGTGAATCGTTCCGCCGTGCAATTCGACAAGATGCTTGACGATCGCCAAACCAAGTCCTGTCCCGCGTATCTGAAGGCGGGGCCGATACACGCGAAAGAACTTGGTAAAAATAAATTGTATGTCTGAGGCCGGAATACCCATGCCATTATCTTTCACGGTCACTTCAAGACAGCCGTCGATGATACCGGATGAAATCGCAACAGCCCCTCCATCCTGCGTAAACTTGACGGCATTGCTCAAGAGGTTTATGATGATCTGCGTCATGCGCTCTTTATCGAATCGTGCGATGAGTGCCGGATGTTCACATGTCGACGTCAGGGTAATGGACTTATTTTCCGCCTCCGTGATGACGAGTGAAATCGCATGAGAGATAATAGGAACGATATTCGTCTCTGTTTTTTCAATTTCCACGTGTCTGCTTTCTATCCGGGAAAGATCAAGCAGATCGTTGATCAGCTTTGCCAGCCGCTGCGATTCGTTGAAAATGATCCCCAAAAATTCCCGTTCTGTCTCCCACAGCATCTCCGGATCGATCAGTATCGTCTCGATAAAACCGAGGATCGAAGCAAGCGGCGTGCGCAATTCGTGAGAAACGGACGACACGAAATCACTTTTCATCTGCGTCAGATCCTCAAGCATCCTGACATGCTCATTTTGGCGGTCCCGTTCGCTGGTGAGCAGCGTATTGGCATCGAGCAGTTTCTGATTCAGCATCCGGACATCGCGTTCCACTATGACGGCGTCGTCCTCGTCCTTCGCACGAATATGCGTCGGAGTCGGATCCACATCCTGCTTGATGAAGTCCGTCTCCTGGTTCAAATCTTGATCCTCTCGATCACGAGCACGGCCCGGCTCACGATCCCGGAACGCCAAATCAATGTCGGCGAACAGGCGGACAATCTCGGGCGGTATGGCATCACCGGCCCGATAATGCTTGTCGATAATCTGTTGCAGCAGCGCTGTATACATCAGTTCGCGGGCTTTCAGCGAGGTCACCATAATAGTAGCAATCATGTAATTATCAAAATTTTACATCGGAATTCAAGTGCAGGACAAACGTATCGGCTGGCAGGGGGAGGCGTACGTTATTCGAGCACACCTTTTTTAATGATCTTGATCGTTCGGATGATCGGAATCACTTTGAAGACGGCGTTTTTGGTCTCGCCGGCAGCGACACCAATTGAAATATTATTCTTCTCGATCTGATAGTACTCGGGCAGATCGTCACTTGCGATGGACAACGTATAGTCTCCCGGTTTCAAATCGGGGAACGAAAAACTTCCCCTGACGTCGGTGACCTTTCGGTAGACGTCCTTGTTGTTTCTAAGTTCGACGAAAATTCCCTCCATCCCGCCGATATGCTGCAGTTTTTTCAGTGTCGAGTCCACGTATCCGGTATTCTGATATCCAAAGAGGTCAACGATGCCCGAGATCCTGCAGGCGGGAACGGCGGTGAATGCTACCGTTCTCTCTCCGCCCTTTGGCACATTCACTGTGATTGGATTATCCTGCAGCGTGATGCGGTCCACTCCCATCGTGGATCTGTCGATGAGCAGGTAATTTTCTCCCGGGGCGATACTCGCAAAAATAAATCGTCCATCCCGGTCCGTCATGGTCACGAGGTCGCCGGACGAAATGATGACGTTCGAAATCGGCTTGCCATTCTCGTCTTTCAATGTGCCGGAAAGGATGCCGATATTATCGATGCGTCCGAGCGGCATGGAAAGCGGGAGGGAATATTCCAGCCCTCCGCTGAACCGGTCGTTCAGCTGGTTCGGATTGGAAATGTATCGACCCCGCAGCTGGATGTGGTGTCCATTGCCGATCTCGTATTGGAGCGATGATTCAAGAGTGCCGCTGGTCATGTCGCCCGCACCGAATTGCCGCGACACGTTGCCGTAGACGCGGAAATTCACGGTCTTGAAGAAATTCAGGAACGCGGCGAATCCCCCCATCAGTTGATCCGTCCGAATCGAATCACCCGGTTGATTCTGCTGGGCATAATCGATATTGATCGAAACATTGCTGAGGTCGTTGAGCTGTACGCTGGCCTGAACACCGTACCGCCGCTGCAAGAGATCCACCGCCCGGTGCTCTTCGTTGAGGAGTCCATATTCAACCGAGGTGAGAAAATTCCAGCGGCTCGCCTGCAGACCGTTGCGCAGCTGGATGCTTTTTTGTTCGCGTGTGACGGATTGTCCAGGGAACACGATGTTGTCGCTCTGCTCCCGGAAATACAGTGAGACAAGGTTGCCGTAGCCGGTTCCGGCCTGATAGAACGTGGAGCTGCCGCCCGATACCGTCGAGTCGTTATTTAAATTGCGATTGTCTTTGCGTCCCGAAAATTCGATACGCATGTTGTTGTCGAAGAAATGGGAAAGATTGGCGGCGAACATATCCTGGTCTTTCACATATCCCGTAAACCGGCTCCCGCCCGAGAGCTTTTTCAGATCGTAATACGTGTTCTGGAAATTGCCTTTGAAGTCGATCGCGTGTCCGCTGCCGATCACGCCGTGTGCACTGCTCACCCCGTACTCCACGTTCAGCTCATGACGGGCGAAAGGGAGCATCGAGACCTGCACCGACGCCGCCGTGCTTTTTTCCAGGTAATTTCTTTGCAGCACGTGTGCGCTCGCTGAAACAGCTTCCGAGATCTTTGCCGCGACCGATGCGCCGGCCTGCTCATGGCGATCGCTGGACCAACGGTCATACGAGTAGTAGGAGGCCATCGATACATTGCCGATCGCATAGGACAACTCTGCGCCAGTCGCGTACTGACCGGCCTGCAGCAGCGGCGACAGCGAGAAGACCAGATCGCCGCCGCGGAACTTGAAATTATCGTGCTGATACGACAGGCGGTATTCGTCGCGCTGGCCGTTCGCGAATCGATTTTGTGTGTTTGGGCCGCGTGCCAGAAAAATCAACCGATGCGTTTTCTCTTCGTCGAGAAAGCCGGCTCCCGATATTTCCCCCTCCAGCGCGCTGCCGTTCTCATCCTTCAGCGCCGATACCGTCATGATAACCGGAAAATATACAAAAGGAATCTCGGCGGTTCCGTGGCGCGGAATGATGTCCGACGACGCCGATGCCGTAGCAAGCACATCGCCCGAACGGGGAGATACGATTGCCGCTTCCAACAAGTGTGTTTCTTTTTTATCCACGTCGCCTGTCTGAACCGTTACGGCCACACCGACGCGCTGCCGCGGAGCAATCCGGAGCGAGTCGCCCTCATTTGAGATCGTGTACCCTTTTGAGCTCTTCAACGAAAGAACAACCGGCAGGGAAGTATTTCCCGTATTCCGGACCGTCACCTCAAACGCGATCTGCGTTCCGCCGATTACGAACGGTTTGGTTTTTGTGATCTCAATGTCATATCCCTCCTTGGGCTTGACATTGACGATGAATGTGGCAGAATCACAATCCGTGACCACGGCCAGGGAACGCACGATGTAGACAATGGGGTAGGTGCCGGCAGCGGCATTCTTCGGGATGCTTAAAGGGATCATGCGCAGCAGATCGGATTGTTTCTTCACGAAAAAACTCTTTGCACGGGGGAAACGGAGCCATCCTGCCGGGGCGTTGACGGTTTCCGCATACCCTGTCGTCAATGGAAATCGGCCTGACATTTTTGCAAGAATGATCTGTGCGGTTCCGGGATCGGCCGTGATGCCGTCGGGCTGAAGGTTCCTGACGGCAAACGTCGTCTCCGCTCCGGTAAGTGAATCACCCGGCTTGTGCCCTTGTGCGGCACGCGGGGAAGAAAACGAAAGAGAGTCGCCGCTTACAATGTCCGATGAGGAATCCGACCGGCGCATCGTGCTGTCGGCCGAAGCCGCTGCGAAACGGCGGGCATGCTGTTTATTGGCTGCCGATAGCATAGTGATCGGCGCAGCGCAGAAGATCAGTATGGCAATGAGGTAGGCGTTTCTATATGTTGTGATGAATATCGGCATTGGGATATTTTATATCGCGATCTCATATTCTGCTCCGAACACGTCGTCTCCGCCCGCATCGACGACGATAAGGGCCTTATACTTGCCGGCCGTTAAGGTGGACAGATCGATGGTGTTCCGCACCGAGGTCGTCGGAAAAAGACGGAACTTAGATCCATAGAACTTACCGCAGCTCGCACCGTCGAGTGTATAGATCTCGGCATAGCAGTCGGGACGGACGAACAACGTCCCCGTATTTTTCATGTCGATGACGAGGTGCTTCCCCTTATCATCTTTGACCAGTTCCGTTTTGGCAATGTCCATATCTTTCTTCCCGGTATTAAGGATGGTGGCGGACAATTGCACGGCGTATCGCATTGACTGGCTGATGTTCATTTCCTTGCGTTTCTTTTTGCCGGAGAGCGTCGACTCGTCGCCATCCTTGTTCAATCCTTCAATCATCAGCACGCTCCAGTACGAGCCCTCCATCTTTTTTTGCGCTGAATCCATCGGCACGGTGATCACGTACGAAACGGTGCCGGTCGATCGGGGTGCAATCGTGATGACCGACGGCGTATAGGTGATCCACGCTGCGTTGGACCGCGTATGCGCCCCGGGCGGATTGTAGTAGTTGCTTCCGTCGGCCTGAAATGTGTAGTCTGTCTGATAGATCTTTGCCTGCTGCGGTTCGTCAGTTTCATTCCTGATCTGGATCGATCCTGTGGCTGATTCTCCCGTTTGCATCACCCTGTCGTTACTGAGATCGCTCAAGACGGCGATCTGAGAAAAGGAAATTTGTATGCCGAGAAGCAGCGCGAAGAACATTGTCTTTTTCATAATTTTACTGAGCCGTTTGTGTATAAGTGATTGTGAACGTATCGTTCCCCAATTCTGTTGAATTTCCCTGCGCGAACGTCGATGCTGCCTTGTATGCCAATGTCGCCGTGTGGTACGTGGAGCCATTTCCCGATGTACCACTAACACTCACGATCAGGTCAGCGGCAGCCATTCCATTGACCAGGTTGATAATACCGGCGGACGAACCTAAATTTGGTGAGGTGGCTTGAACAGAGAGTGTGAATTTCTGATTCGGGCAGCTTGTCTGTACTGAGATCTTTGAAAGCACCGTCATCCGTTTGTATGAAAAAGTGGTAACCGAATTCGACACGACGGTCATGCCGCCGGCGATCGTTCCCGTGGTGACACTCAGCGCGAGTGTGCTTTGGGATACCTTGATCGCCTGCGCATGGGTCAATGATGCACCGATAAGAAGACAAGAAAATATGGTCAGCAGAGTCTTCATTGATTTTTCATTTCAAAAATAATGTTGGGGGTGTCAGTGACCACCCCTTTGTCGGCGGTGATCTGTATCGTATACGAAATCGTTGCCGATCCCTGCGATCTTCCGACCGTTAACAGGATGTCTTGCGCTGTCGTCGTCGCCAAAATTTGGGGAGTGGCGACTCCGGCGGTCGGATTGAGGACCTGGAGGTACACCTGAAACTTCGATGCCGCACTCAGGCGCGCGGTGATCTTCTGCGTTCCCCTGTTCGTGCCCCATTGAAGCGTCGTCGTCTGATTGGCGACCGACAGAGTGGCGACACCGGCGGATGTGCCGGCACCGGTGATCGTCGCGCTCACGGCACCCGACGTCTGCAGCAAGGCGATCTGACTGACTTGAAGCGTCACCGTCTGTGCTGCCGTCTGGGAATAACCGCTCTGAAACACGAACAGGAGGGCCGGAAGAATGACCATCGCGACGCGTGACGACCGATATGTTAGGTTTGCTGCCATAATCAACTGTTCGTAAATGTGTACACGATCTTTGAAATATCTTCTTCCGACGAAGCGCGTTCGGCGGCGGGATCTATGCAGATTTCAAGATCGATGCTGCCCGATTTTCCGATCGTCGTCAGTGTGGCACCGGCTGCCTTCGTGTTCCGCAGTGCGACACCCTCTACATTTTTCGTCGACGAGCCGCCGAGTATCACGACCATCGTATTGCCCGTTGCTTCGAGGGAAATCTTTTTTTCGTCGGAGGTTGAAACCCAATTTAACGATGTCGCTGCCAAGGGCACCGCTCCCGCCAATTTGCCTTTTGGCGATCCGCTTTTGCCCCGATCCGGTAAATGGTCCAACGGCAAGTGGGATAATCCGGCTTTATTGATATTGAACACGTTTAATATGAGCGATTGCACGGCAACATTGTTTTGTGCTGCAACCGTCATCGTCGCAAAAATCGTCATGAGTAAGAGTGCTTTTGCCATAACTATCTGAGGCAGGCGCCCCGTGAAGGACACGCTGCCTCTCCTCAAAGAAAAATGAAATTAGTTTGCTGTCAACGTCATTGTTACTGTGCGGGCCGTGCTTGCCAACGCACCCGATGAAGCAAGGGCATCAAAGGTGTAGGTAATCACCTGGCTTGCATCGGCACCCGGACCGATAGCGGTAACGACGTTCTGCGCTGTGGCTCCCGAGATATCAACATCACCGGAGCTTGTTCCCTTGGTGCTGGCAAGTTTCACTTTCAGGACATAACCCGTCGTGAGCGCGGTGTTGAGCTGCGCAGAGATCTTGGCATTCGCTGCATTGTTGTGCGTGATGCTGTAGCTGGTTGAAGCGTCCGACACAACGGACAAAGCGTTCGTGCCGGCGGTACCGTCAGAGATTGTCAGGGCGGGAACGGTTCCCGTTGCCGCGAGCTTGTACACTTGCAGAACCGTCAGATTCAAACCCTGAGTGGCAGTGGCATTTGTCTGTTGTGCAAACGACATTGCAGAGACCAGTGTCAAGGAAACTGCGATAAGGAGTAATTTTTTCATTGTAAACCTCTATTATGATGGTGAGAGTGATTAGTTGTTTGTAGTGCGTTGCACTCTTATACTTCAATCACCGTGCCAAAAAATTGCAATGAAAAACAGCCGAAAAACGGAGGTTTTGTTGTATGCACTGGCTCAAAATAAGATTGCTGTCCCAAATTGAGACAGAAATGCGAAGCAGAACGAAATACAATCGACGCCGAGCATGGAATAATTCGAACTGATATCTGAAAGGAAACAGCGGAAAGATTCGGTGGATTTTGTTAAGGTTATGCCGGGAGTCTATATTACGTGGTGCCTACACCCACACTCCGGAATATACATGCATTCCGGAGCAGGGCGTGTCTGGCATCGTTGGTTTCGGAAATGTTCAGGGTGGGGAAAGATTTTTTTTCAGGTCGGCCAGAAATTCATTATTGACTGCTTCATCCGTGCAATTCACCGTGCCATAAATATAATTCCCCAGCTGTGCGATGGACACCGGCCCGTTGTTCGGATCCTGAATGTCGTACCGGTCACCGCCGAGCGCCGCACGACGATCGTTGGGCACCTTTGTGAAGTATGCATGAACGATCGTATCGGCGTCCGCCCTCGATGTTTTTTTGATAATGAACGCCTTGAAGGGATGGCTTCCCTGGTACGAGGCGGTATACACCGATCGCAAAAATCCGTATCCTAAAAAATTCTGCGCAATAAATTGTTCACCATTGATCTGCTTCCCTTTCAATGGAAAGAGACGCAGCATGCGTGGAAGAGAATCGCTCCGGTTTAACTGCTTTTCAATTTCCTTCGCGATCGTCAGCAGATCGTCGGCACTCGCACGATCGGACTGATACGATGAAAGCCGTACATAAAACTCTCCTTCAACAAAATTCAGGACAGACGTTCGCCGGTATCCCTGCGATCCGATCGAAATAAAATTATTTTCCGGGCTCCTCTCCGCCGCATAGATGCCGAATGCATTCTCGGCGTCCCTGTGCCGGTACAGTTCAGCCTTCACCTCGCGATGCGTTCCGGTCGTGTATCGCGCGATATGCAGATCGTCGAAAACATATTCAAGGTAAAGATCGGCCGCGCCGTCTATGATGTCCCACAGATCGTTCGCATCATACACGCGGCTTTCCATGGACACATTCCAGCCGGGTACGCGGGGAAAAAGAGAGTCCTGGGCGAAGGCATTCGCCGCCGCCGCAACGACGAAGCACGCAATGATCACGCAACGTTTCAGCATCGACGTGCGGGCTCCCATCATGATAAAAATTCCGCGGGGATCTGCGCCACTCTCATCACGTCCGATATCCTCTCCGAGACGGAAAAATTTTTGGCGCACGTCGCCGTGCACACGGCACACCCGGCACACGGATGTTCTTCCAGCGCGAGACTCGTCAATAACGCATGAGCCTGATGTGTATCGCGGTACCCATACGTATACATGTATGCCCTCATCAGATCGGGGATCGGCAGCGCTTTGGAACAATTGGGAACGCATTGCCGGCATCCCTGGCAATACAGGCCGCCCTCAAGAGTATCGAGAAGCGCCAGATCGGATTGTTCTTCCTTGGTCAACACAAGGTCACGGTTCACGCTGGCGTTCATGGCAAGATGATCGAAATTCGTAATGCCGGGAATGGAGGTGGTGATATTCTCATCGCTTAACACAAATTTAAGCGCCGCTTTGCAGTTGATGGGTTTTGTCCGCTCCTTGTCGTGGAAGCCGCCGGCCATTGTTTTCATCGCGATGATGCCCAACCCGGCCTTTGCGGCCGCCGCAATGGCTTTCCGCACTTCCGCCACATGCCCCTGCTTAAAATTGATCGAGGTCAGGACCACTTCATATACGCCGCTGTCGATCGCCGCCTGGATCACTTCGGGCTCATTCCTGTGCGTTGAGACACCGACGTGTCTCGCCTTCCCTGCTTTCTTCGCGGCAGTGACAGCCTCGAGCATTTCCGGATACAACACGCCGCTTCGTGCAGAGTTGTCGTGGACGTAGAGGATATCGACATACTCCATTTTAAGGCGTTGCAGACTGATATCCAATGTTTCGAGAAACGCTTTTTTCGTCGACCCCGGGCCGAGCTCTCCGTTTTTGCCGACGTCGGCGGGTTTTACTTTGGTCGAGATCACGAACGAGTCGCGCCGCTGGTCCTTAAATATATTTCCCAGCATTTCTTCATTTTTACCATTCTGATATCCATGTGCGGTATCGAAATGGACCAGCCCTTCGGTGATCGCCGCTTTGATGAGAGCCGGGCTGTCGGCGCGCATGACGCCGAAGCTGACAACCGGCAATTCAATGCCGGTCTTTCCCAATGTGCGTTTGATGATTGGCCGTTCGTCTTTTTCGGGATCCGGACGCGGGTCCTTTTCCCCTGCGACCAGCGAAGACGCCATCAATGCGCCGGCGCCGCCGATGAGTGAATGTTTAATGAATTTTCTGCGGTCGAATTCATTTGATGCCATAGCGCTTCTCCATAATTATTCGGTTGCCGTGTAGTCGAATGAGGCATCCATGTCCATGCCTCTAAAAATTCATCACTGTCGAATTACCGCATGTGCAAGTACGTCACACGTGATCGGTTCGCAGTGCTAAAGAATTTTTTTAATCAATTGAAAATATTTAAATGGCGCGTACTTAAACGGAAGATCGATCCATGTGGGTGAATGTACAATGGCCCGTTGATTACTGAATGCGAGGAAACTTTGATGCCCATGATACGTTCCCATACCGCTGTTGCCGACTCCGCCGAACGGCAAATGGTGGTTTGTAATATGCATGAGAGTATCGTTGATGCATCCTCCTCCTGATGTGGTCTTTGCCAACACCTCCCTGGCTTGTTCGTTCTTGCCGAAATAATATAATGCCAGCGGTTTTTCATGATCATTAACATACCCTATCGCTTCTTCGATACGATCGAACGGCATGACAGGAAGCAACGGGCCGAATATTTCTTCCTGCATGATCGGATGGCCGTACTGCACATCGTCGATGATCGTCGGAGCGATATATTTTTCGTCGTGGTCGATCTCGCCGCCGAAAACAATTCTGCCGTCTTTCATCAGGCCCTCCAAACGATTCATTGCCTGCGTATTCACGATACGGGGATAGAACGCGCTCTGCCTGATATCTTCACCATGCATCTGGGTGATACTGAGGCCGATCTTGTTCACCAATTCCTCTTTCACAGACCGGTGGACAAAGAGGTAATCGGGCGCAATGCACGTCTGGCCGGCGTTGATGGTCTTCCCCCATGCGATACGCCGTGCGGCAATCTCAATGTCCGCGCCTCTATCGACGATGCAGGGGCTTTTTCCTCCCAATTCCAGAACGACCGGCGTCAGATGTTCGGCAGCGGCCCTCATCACGACCTTGCCGAGACTCGGACTTCCGGTAAAGAAAATGATGTCGAAGCGCTGCTCCATCAGCAATTGGTTGACCTTTCGGCCGCCCTGAACAACGCCGATGTATTCTTCATCAAAGGTGTCTTTGATCAGTTCCTCGATCGCTCGTGCGACCGAAGGCGTGTATGGAGACGGCTTCAACATGGAACAGCACCCGGCAGACAGGGCACCGACCAATGGATTCATCAACAGTTGGAAGGGGTAATTCCACGGGGCAATGATAAGCGACACTCCGAGAGGTTCGGACATGATCATGCTTGACGAAGGAAGCAGTTGGATCGGCGTGTGGACGCGCTTCGGTTTCGACCATCGTTCCAGATGCGCAAGATGATTGTCTATCTCCTGCGTTACCAGGCTGATCTCGGTCAGGTACGCCTCTTCATACGACTTGTGCAGATCCTCCCACAATGCGTTAGTGATATTTTTCTCATGTTTCCGGATCGCCGCCTTGAATCGTTTCAGATTCCCGATCCTGAATTCCACACTCTTCGTGCGATATGAAGAAAAAAAATTCTTCTGCGCATTCAACATGTCTTGTATCACACGTTCCGAAGTATCTTCCATGGCAATTGTATTTTTGGTGGGCGCACAATTATTTCTGACGGCCGGTAAAATGCTCCATCGTCCTATAGATGCCGAGCACCGAACCGACGAACCAATCGAAAAACCAAATAGGCAGCAGACCCTGGCTGAATCTGACAAAATGCATGCTCCAGGGCATGGAGAGAATAATACGGTTCTGTTCGATCGCGCGGATAATTTTTTTCGCCACTTTTTCCGGTTTTAAGATCGGTATGATGGACCGCACTCCGTCGAACATGCCGGTGTTGATATAATACGGGGTAACGGTGGTGACGCCGATGTTTTTTTCCAGCTGACGCATTTCGAGGCGAAGACTATCCGACCAGCCGATGACCGACCATTTGCTTGCAGCATAGACGGACATTCTGGGATTTGAGATCAATCCGGCCGACGAAGCGATGTTGCAGATATGTCCGGCATTTCGTTCAAGCATCGCAGGCAGAAATGTAAGCGTGACATACATCGGAGCCGACGCATTGATATCCATTGTTCTGGCAATATCCTCGACCGTATGCTCGTGAAAATATTTTCCCACAACGATACCGGCATTGTTGATCAGTACGTCCACCGGGCCGTGATTTTTTTTCACGAGCGCAGCCGCAGATTCCACCTGGGTCGGGTTCGACACATCGGCCTGGTATCCGGCAACGCGGCCAAGAGGCGAAAACTCGGCAACAACAGCGTTGATTTTTTGCTGATCGATGTCCCAGATGATCAGCTCCGCTCCCCGCTCCAGCACGATGCGGCCCATGATCTTTCCAATACCGGAGGCTCCCCCGGTGATCAAAACGGTTTTTCCTCGCAGCTGCTTCATTTTTTCCCTTTCCCGAGATTGTGCAATAATTCCAGCGACCAAAATCGTGAGACATCCATTCGAATGCACAACCGATCAGCAAGCGCAGCCGCGACGGAATGTTCCGGGGCGATCTTCATCCTGCTTCAATAACACAGATAGTTGCACCGGCAATGGCCATTGCATGAATGATACATGCTGCGCCTGGTGCCGCACGACATTACACGACGGCCCCTTCTTTTATATACGGGCCCAGTATCATGTCCTTGTACCCCTTGCCGATGGGTATCAGAGGATACACCGTCTCATCACGGTCGATCACGATCTCCAGAAAGCACGGGCCTTCTGCAGCAAGGAAATCATTGAGCGACGGCTCCAGCTCTTCGTGCCTGCGAATTTTTCGGGTCCACGAGAATCCGCATTCCCTGGCTATGTTGGCGAAGTGTGCATCGGTCGCGCGCTCCGATCCGGTGTATTGTTTGTCGTAAAGCGTTGTCTGTATCCCCCTGATCATCCCATCGCCATGGTTATTTAAGAGGAGGACTTTGATCGGCAGTCCGAGCGACCCGATGGTGTGGATCTCTCCCATATTCATCTTGATGCTGCTGTCGCCGTCTATCGCAATGACCATGGCATTCGGATTGGCATAATAAGCGCCGATGGAACTCGGCAGAGAGAACCCCATGGTGCCGAATGCGCCCGATGTCAAAAAGGAATGGGGCCGCAGCGTCTTCAGATATTGCGCGGCAAACATCTGATGGTTCCCGACGCCGGTCGTGAATATCGTGTTTTGTGTAATACGCCGCGACAGATGGTCCATCACTTCGGCGCACTGGATCTGGTCCGACTCGCGGTTATAATTCAACACGAATTTTTGCTTCAAAGCCACGGCTCTCTGCCGCCATTCGTCGATCATCAGTGTAAGGGGGTGCTCGCGTTCATATTCCAGCAAGTCTTCGAGCACCGTACACGCGTCGCCGATAAAAGAAAATTTCGGATTGCGCGTGGCTCTGACTTCCTGCACTTTCTCGGCATTGATATCAATATAGGCGATCTCCGCGACCAAGCCTTCTTCTCCGACTTTCTGGACGACCCTGTCGTTCCATCGGACACCAAAGGCAACGAACAGGTCGGTCTCCTGTATGGCCATATTGGCATAAGGAGTTCCATACAATCCAAGCATGCCCAGAGAGGTGTCAAGAGACTCATCCAGGATGCCTTTCCCCGTCAGGCTGTTAATTGAAGGGATGTTCAGTTTTTTATTGAACCTGCGGATCACGTCGCTCGCTGCTTGCGAATTCAGGCCGCCGCCGATGTACAGCAGCGGACGCTTGGAACGCTGCAGCAAGCCGAAGAACTCACGGCACTGGTTGCGCCCCAGGTGATTTTCCTGATCGTATTTTAAACGATACCGCTCGATGTCGGTTCCTTTGTACACGCCTGCTTTTCGTTGAAGGTCCATCGGAAAATCGATGACCACCGGTCCCGGTTTTCCTGTCTTGGCGAAAAAATACGCGTCTTTGATCGTATCTTCGATATCCGTATTTTCTGCGATCAGTATGACCCTCTTCGCAGCCTCGCTAAACACTTCTTTTACGTTGATATGCTGAAATTCATCAGTGCCAAGCCGGTTTTGCGGCACCTGGCCGGCAAACACGAGCAGCGGTATCGAGTCCGCATTAGCGTCTGCGACCGCGGTAAGTGTGTTGGTAATGGCAGGCCCGGATGTGACGACGGCAACACCGGCTCTGGCGCTCGAGCGGGAAAACGCGGCTGCGCTGAAGGCGCTGGATTGTTCGTTAGCGTTGATGACAATGTCAATCGGACTCTTACCCAGAGCGTGATACACCGGAAGAACGATCGCCCCGGTATACCCGAAGACTTGCGTGACACCCAGGTCCTCGAGGCTCCTGACCATTATTTCCGCACCGTTCATTTCTTTCATTATGGATATCCTGGTTAGGTGGGCAGATGTGGATTCACTCTACACAAAGTAACGCATACGCAATCAATATACAAATCCATTGGTGAGGTTTCTCACGAATGGCTTATCGTGGCGTGAAGGCAAGAGGAGGGACAAAACAGGCGGGGGAATTCTGGGTGGTATTATGTTCTGATCAAGTACTGAAACTTCAAGAAATATTGCCGCGCGGTAGTCCTTATTCCATAGGGCGTGGCAAAGTCTGTCATAGCGTATGTTGATCCGGCGTAAAAAATGGTCAGCGGATTCAGCTTATAGCTGACGAGCGGATACAGATCAATAGCTTTGTTGAACTGATCGTACTGTCCGATGACGCGAAGAAACAATTCCGGCGTGAATTGATACGTGCCCACGCCCCTGGCAATGTAACCGTCATAGAACAACTCGCCCGTGGCAACACTCGACAACCGCGCGCGCGAGTACGACAATTCGATGTAGAGCTGCGACGTCGGCCTCATCTGCGCGCTCAGCGAAACAGTGTGTCCCGTTCCCATCGAAGGCGCATCCGACCGGTTGATGAATCGGCCAATTGTGCCGTTGAAGAACAGCGCCAGCGAGCTGAGCGGACGCGAGCTGACGTTGCATTCGATCCGGTTGATATTGTTGAATTGGATTCCCTTGAAGAATTCATCGTTGACGAGAAACCACAGGATATTGATATTGGTCTGGCTCTTGAGCTGCGCCGACACTCCGGGCAGTAACCACTGCTCTTTCTTTTTGCCGCCGTAATTGAAGTGAAGGCCCTGGTCCGCATACAGAGACCATTGGTCTGCGGCCGTATTCACCGGATAGAATGTGTACTGCTCGTACGACGAGGCCGTTCGCATATTGGTGTTCGGAACAAATCCATTCTGCGCCTGAAAGACCGGACTTCGATCCTGATACGAAATATTGAAACTCAGATCGCGGGCATCGCGGCGAAGGGAGATGAGTGCGGCCGTGCCGCCGTACTGTTCGCCGTCGAACGCTGCGGTATACCCCGTGGGCGCGAACGTTCTCGTTGTGCTCAGCAGCGTGCTGTCGTTCACTTCCTTCGTGTCCGAAAAAAACACCTCTCCGTTGAATGTGTAGCTGTCTGCGAAGCGGTATCCCCAATCGACACCTGCGACATAATTATGCGACGCCACGGAATTCCGCGTCGTCACCATCGCTCCGGCGAATGTCTCCTTGCCAAAATCATACCGCGCGCGCGCCACATTGGAAAACGACTCCAGATTGGTCGAAATGTAGTCGCTGCTTTCTTCGCCGGGAACAATGAACGGCGTATTTCTGTCCGACGCCGCGAGGTACGCATACGACAACGGACCCGATTTTCCGTTCAATCGCGCCGAGCCGATCGGGTTATTGATTGTCCGGGAATAAAATATTTGCGTTTGATTCTTGAACATGTCCGATCCCTGGAGGAAGAACGGGCGTTTCTCGGGATAGAACAGGGCATATGTCGAGTTCACGCTGATCTGCGCGGCATCCGATTCGACCTGACTGAAATCCGGGTTCACCACTCCCTCAATTGCCAGATCCGGGCTTGGTGAATATCGAAGGCCCCCGCCGATGCGGCCTTGTATTTTTCCATTTTCGAATGTGGATGCTGGGTCCGAATTGTCGCGGAGCGAACCGCTCTGCTGCCCGGCGACGTACGGGAGGATGTCGACGGATGTAACGGATTGAACGTCTGAGATGCCGGTGATAACGCCTCCCTGACAGGCGAAACAAGGATTATTCCGATCGTACGCCGTCCATGAGAACATGGAGCGGCTCGCTCTCGGATACACGCGGCCGAGCACCGCATACCATTGCTGTTCTCTCTGCGACGGGAATCGAATGCTCTTCAATGGGATCGCCAATTCCGCCGTCCACCCCGACTCATTCATGGCGGCGGCAGATTCCCAGATCGTATCAAAGCTGTCGTCCTCATTGGTGGCCGTTTTTAAAAGGTCCATCTGAATGCCGTACGGATTGACGAAGAATTCGTAGGAGCGCTGAAAGTCGCCGTATGTGTCCAGAACAACGGCCACAAAATCGTCGTCCGATATTTTGTCCCGGTCGGTAATGTGGGCTCGTATTGCGGAAGGATTCGAGTCGCTGCAGAAGAAGCCGAAATAGACATACTCCTGGTTGTAGAGTATCCTGGCCGTTGTTCGCTGCGGTGCGGGAATGTTCTCACCCGGTTGAATTTCAAACACGGCTTCGACCGGCTGCGCCAGATTCCAGCGCGGGTCATCGAGCTTCCCCGAGAGTTTCATATTCCCATCGATGCGGACGGCGCGGATCGACGGTCGTATTGCTGTCACCGGTTCGTCCGCCAGAAGAGAGAGGCGAAGGGTGACGCTGAGAAGAAACAGGAACGCACAGCTGCGAAACGAGGGCATGGCACATGTTGCCTTTTACTGATTGCAGTTGACGATGACTTCGACGATTACGTACTATACTGGAATTCCTGCGAATTGTTGCATCGTGCACATGCCGTTACGATAAACACACAATATGATCGTCGTCGCCTCGGTCACCATTCTCTCAGGGTTGGCAATGGTTTTGCCTATTCGAGGTATTGCAAATGCCGGGCACACTAAAAAAAACACCCGAAACGCATGTTCCGGGTGCTTCAAGTGTATGAACTTCGGGACGGGCACGGGAAGACGAACCCGTGCCCTGTTGACACCCCAATGTAACTGTGGTCTTAATGCCGCCTGAGGTCAGCGCACATTAATTGCATGCATCCGTCGTCAAAAGATAATATTGTAGCACGATCGGAGACACAGTAGCATCCACTCGAATCACCTGGATGTCGGCTCCGCTGATCACCGGCACGCCGTTGGCGTCCACAGCCAGAGTGGCTTGGTAGTCTTTTCCGTTGTATCTGCTGCTTACCACATAATTTCCCGCCTTCCGAAGAAAGAGCCGCGCTTCCCCGGTATTGCTCAATGTGATATTGCCCAAAATTCGATTGCCCATATATTGATATCCAGACTCATCGGATATCGTGACCACCGTGCCTCCGGGTATGATCTCCTTGGTCGCATCGTTCGGACACTTACCTTTCACCAACACATCGTATATGCGGACATCGGCCGGCGCTTGATATTCGATCGCATTGGTGCCGGATGAAAGGGACTTCATCGCCGACAACCGAATGTCATCATTTCCCGCAACCCGCAAGTATGCATACTTGACATAACCTGCGGCAAATGGCAAGTAAGTGAAGGATTTTGAATAGCCGATGTCTCGAACGGAAGAGACTTCCCCATAAAAGCCGAACGGTGTAATACCATCATTCACAACGAGCTCAATCGGCGCCTTGGTGAAATCCCACGTATTGAAACTGGCACCTAAAGTAATAGTACTGGAAGTTGATTGGTATTGTTGGAAAAAGTTAAATGAAGTATTACCAGGTATTTGAATGTTTAAAAAGGCTGACCACCCGACAATATTAATGGCAACCTGTTTCACCGAATTGGATATTTTCGGTGAGGCAACAGAAACGTATTGAGCTTCACCCGTTTTCACGAGCTGTCCGGTCGCGGGATCAGTATACCCCATCTGTAATTTATCACCCAGCACAAATGATGCGCCCGTTAAAGGATTTTTGAATGTATTATCGACCGGAATAAAGACCTGGCTGCCGACGGGACTGGCAACCTTACCGGATGGATCCGTCACCGTGACTGACAGGGACAGCAATGTATTGGAGGTTGTAGTACCGTTTGTCACTACACCCTGGGGAATGAGTCCTGCCGCCTTAGGATAAAACACCGTCGTGGCAACGGTGAGCTTGCCGGTGAGGGCGCTGCCCGATGCGTCTTTTAATATTGTGCCCTGCGGAATTGTGACCTGGCTTCCTGCAGTTGTCTGCACCGCGATCGGCGCCGTCGTCTTTCCCGTGTTATCCGAAGAAACTGCCGTCGGAGTGGACGTCTGCTCGATGCCCGCTGCGGCCATGTCCGTCTTCTTGACCATATTCACGACAAACACCTGGGGCCCGCCCGATGTGATCGTGATCGGATAATCGACACTCATATATGCAGCCGATGTGATCTTGAGTATCAGTTTCACCGGGCTCGCAACCGAAAAAGTGGTGCCGTTCTGTATCGCAAATGTCAGGAAGCCGTGATTGACCGTAGCCGATGTCAGCTTGTTGTTGACCTCGTCTGTGACCTTGCCGGCGTCCTGGCCCTGAATTGCAACAGTGACAATTGATGAGGCCACGCCGCCTGTCACGACGTCATTCAGCGTCACGGACACCGTGTTGTCGCGTGTGATGGTGTTCACGATAACTTTTAGATCCTTGGTCGGATCGTTGATCTGGCAACCCGAGATCAGAAATATGGTAATTGCCGCTGCCGCCACTATCCTGGCCGATACCCTGGCCGATACCCTGGATGGAAATGAAATTCTGCTCTTTGTCATTATGATGATTCTCCTTAAAATTTATATGAAAGGCCGAGTGAGACAACGGGATAGAACTTGAACCAATTCAAGTTCGATGCAACAACAGCTTCCTGTTCGGGCGACGCAGAGGGCGCAAGCAGTCCGGTTGCCGTCATGGACACTTTCGGAGCGCCCTGGTAGTATGCGCCTACATCCATCACGAAGCCAAGCCCTTTGTCGCCCGCGGTCGGGTTGCCGATGCCGATACCGATGTAGGGAGCGACCTTGTTGAAGGCGAGGTCGATGCCGATCGTGCCGAGATTGTCCTTGTTATAGACATCACCGCCGATCGTTTTTGAGATCGTCGGTATTGCCGTGACCACCGGCTTATTCAGATTCACGACAGCCCCCCCTGTCACATGCAGCGATGTCGATTGGAACGGGTACCAGTCGCCTAACAGGGCCACCGATGACAGGTCCAATTTCGCGTTCATTTCATAGTCCTGTCCTTGCTGCACACCGGACTGGTACGTATAGCTGAACATCGAACCGCCCAACCGAAGGTTGAATGAAGGGCCGAACGATCTGTACACTTCAACATTCACACCAAGCGTACTGAGTTTAACCGATGCTGCATAGTCCTGAGCAAAGAGATTGCCGGACAGCAGAAGAAGGGTGCAGAGCGTTGCAACTGCTTGTTTTATTTTCATGCGACACCTTTTTGAATAGTGACAAATGACCGTAGAACGTTGAATTAATTGACTCTTTGAACATCGTTGCTCTTAAACGAAAAAAGCCGCTATCGAACGCTTCACGCATTCTCCAGAGGCTTCATCACAGATTCCTTCCGCACACTTCTGCCTGTCTGGGAGTTCCGTAGACAACAATCGTAACAGCTCATGCCGAAAATGTCTTTATCTGCAACACATGGTCCAGTGTTCACCATGAGCTATTGAATTATTGAACCAATGGAACGGAGCAAAAGTTCCCATGATTGTAAATACACGTAACTACCACCCGAAACATATCACCCGAAACTGCTCCGATTTACGCTTTTCAGGCGCATACGATAGCGGTATTCCTTTCATCCGAGGGCTGGGGTATTTTTTTTACCATGGGAGGAACGTGGAGAAGCGCAGATTGTTTTGACGATAGTGTTGAGCGGCGATTTGTTGATGTGATGTCCAGACCGGATACACCCAAAAAAAAGCACCCGAAACGCAGGTTCCGGGTGCTTCATGTTGGGCAGCTTCGGGGCAGGCACGGAAAGACGAACCCGTGCGCCGTGAAAACCCCTCTATTGTTTGTCTTAGTGCCGACCGACGTCAGCGCACATTATTTGTTGCATGCATCCGTCGTCAAGAGATAATATTGCAGCACGATCGGAGATACAGTAGCGTCCACTCGAATCACCTGAATGTCGGCTCCGCTGATCACCGGCACGCCGCTGGCGTCGACCGTCAGCGTGGCTTCATAGTCTACATCATTGTAGCTGCTGCGCACTGTATATTTTCCCGCCTGCCGAAGGAAGAGCCGTGCTTCCCCGGTATTGTTCAATGTGATATTGCCCATAATTTGATATCCCGTCTCATCGTACACCGTAACCACCGTGCCTCGGGGAACGATCTCCTTGGTCCCATCGTTCGGACACTTCCCTTTCACCAACACATCGTACACGCGCACATTGGCCGGCGCTACATATTCCATCACATTGCTACTCGTGACAAGGAGCTTAGTAGCCGACAACCGAACGTCATCATTTCCCGCAACCCGCAAGTATGCATTCTTGTTTAAGGTTATACCCGGATAAATATTGATGGATTTTGAATAGCCGATCCCCCCAACGGAATAGACATCCCCCATAACGCCGTACGGTACATAAACAGAATTCACAACGAGCTCCATTGGCGCCTTGGTGAAATCCCACGAATTGAAACTGGCAGCTAAAGTAATAGTTGCGGATATTATTTGGTAGTCTTGGAAAAAGTTAATCGAAGCATTAAAGTAATTCGCAGTATTACTCAGTAAATTTAGTGGAATGCTAGGCCAAATGGATGTAAAACCACCCAAAGCTAGGCCAACCTGTTTCACCGAATTGGATATTTTCGATGAGGTAACAGAAACGTATTGAGCTTCACCCGTTTTCACGAGCTGTCCGGTCGCGGGATCGGTATACCCCATCTGTAATTTATCACCGAGAACGAATGAGGCACCGGTTAAAGGATTTTTGACTGTATTATCGACAGGAATAAAGATCTGGCTGCCGGCGGGACTGGCAACCTTACCGGATGGATCCGTCACCGTTACTGACAGGGACAGCAACGTATTGGAGGATGTAGTACCGGTTGTCACTACACCCTGGGGAATGAGTGCTGCCGCCTTAGGATAAAACACCGTCGTGGCAACGGTGAGTTTGCCGCTGAGGGCGCTGCCCGATGCGTCTTTTAATATTGTGCCCTGCGGAATTGTGACCTGGCTTCCTGCAGTCGTCTGCACCGCGATCGGCGCCGTCGTCTTTCCCGTGTTATCCGAAGAAACTGCCGTCGGAGTAGACGTCTGCTCGATGCCCGCAGTGGCCATGTCCGTCTTCTTGACCATATTCACAACAAAGACCTGGGGCCCGCCCGATGTGATCGTGATCGGATAATCGACATTCATATATGCAGCCGATGTGATCTTGAGGATCAGTTTCACCGGGCTCGCGGCCGAAAAAGTGGTGCCGTTCTGTATTGCAAACGTCAGGAACCCGTGATTGACCGTAACCGATGTCAGCTTGTTGTTGACCTCGTCTGTGACCTTGCCGGCATCCTGGCCCGTAATTGCAACAGTGACAATTGATGAAGGCACGCCGCCCGTCAGGACGTCATTCAGCGTCACGGACACCGTATTGTCGCGTGTGATCGTATTGACAATAACCTTGAGGTCTTTTGTCGGATCGTTGATCTGGCAGCCGGAGATCAGAAATAGGGTAATTGCCGCTGCCGCCGCTATCCTGGATGAGAATGAAATTCTGCTCTGTGTCATTAGGATGATTCTCCTTAAAATTTATATGAAAGGCCGAGTGAGACAACGGGATAGAACTTGAACCAATCCAGGTTCGTTGCAACGATCGCTTCCTGTTCCGGCGATGCCGAGGGTGCAAGCAGTCCTGTTGCCTTCATGGACACTTTCGGAGGCCCCTGGTAGTACGCGCCGATGTCCATCACGAAGCCGAGTCCTTTATCGCCGGCGGTGGGGTTGCCGATACCGATGCCAATGTAGGGAGCAACCTTGTTGAAGGAGAGGTCGATCCCGATCGTGCCGAGATTGTCCTTGTTATACACATCCCCGCCGATCGTTTTTGTGATCGTCGGTATCGCCGTGACCACGGGCTTGTTCAGATTCACGACCGCCCCTCCTGTGACATGGAGCGAGGTCGATTCGAACGGGTACCAGTCGCCCAACAGGGCCACCGATGACAGGTCCAGTTTCGCGTTCATCTCATAATCCTCCCCTTGTTTGACACCGGACTGGTACGTATAGCTGAACATCGAACCGCCCAACCGAAGGTTGAATGAAGGGCCGAACGATCTGTACACTTCAACATTCACACCAAGCGTACTGAGTTTAACCGATGCTGCATAGTCCTGGGCAAAAAGATTGCCGGAGAGCAGAAGAAGGGTGCACAGCGTTGCAACTGCTTGTTTTATTTTCATGCGACACCTTTTTTAAAATAGTGACAAATGACCATATAACGTGGAATTAATTACATTATGAAACATCTCTGTTCTTAAACAAAAGAAGCCCCGATCGAATGCTTCACGCATTCTCCAGAGGCTTCGTCACGATTCTTTCCGCCCAATTGCGCCTGTCTGGGAGTTTTCTTATAGCATCAATATAAATAGCCCCCGCCACAAATTCATCAAAATAAAAAAATATTCTGAACCTGAGCTGCTCTGTGTGCAGCCTATCGCAGCGAATGAACGTTCCCAGTCTGCACAAAAAAATGCATTGTTCAACGTTAGCGCGAAGCTGCGCGCATCATATTCAACAGCAGGCGCTGCCCCACGACGAGCGAGCGTTCATACTGTACCGAATTCATCTCCCTGAATGCGGCGTTCTGCCCTTCAGTGTCCGGAGCGTGTTCCTTGATCGTGATCCCTTTCACGCATGCAAGCATATCGAGAGCACACAGGATGATCTTGCCGCGCCCGTGCTGAATGACGCTCAGCGCCGAGAAGACTTCCTTCTTATGGTCAGACACGCAGCCGACCACGGTCTCGCCGTTCATGATACGAAGGCCGATGCGGTTTCTGTTATAGAGCGAGAAGCATTGATATTCCCAGTTGAACGCGCATGCCTGCGGCAGCCCCGAGAAGAGTTCGTGGTTCTTCACAACATAATTCCCGCCATACCACGTCTTGCCCATCACCTGCGCTCCGCGGTACTCGAGCACCTCTTTTTGCGCCAGGAATTCGGCCCACTTCTCTGCATTGTTCACGACGATGAGCGTGTTGCCGTCGTTGACCCATTCGAGTACATTCGTGACCAGCTCCCTCTCCGGCGGCGGTGCGGATTCTCCCGCGATCAAATATTTGCCTGTGGGTTTTCCGCTTTTATACACCCTGAGCGGGCCAACGCCGACTGAGGAAAGGAATTTTCCGAACACCTGGTTCGTATCCAGGATCATGCCGTCCGTGCTGATACCGGCAATATCCAGTTTCACGGCGAAGATGTCGTCGCTTCCCGACGCAGCCGGCTTCCCGTTCCGCACCAGCTCCGCACTCACGGTCGTGTAGCCTTCGGCCCGCGTGACGATCGGGATTCCCATTTTCAAAGGCTGCCCGTAGACGCTCCCGCCTGCAGCCGTCACGGCGTATTCAGACGTGAACAACTGCCCCGACGCATCGCTCGCCTTCACCCGTAATGTGTACGAGCCGTGTATATCCGATTCGTTGACGAGATAACAATCGGCTTTCGTCGTGTCGCCTACGGTGCCGACCTTTCTGTTCAGCTTCACCGCAACATAGAGCGGCTTGGTATACCGGGCAATCAGATCGACATCTCCTTTCGGATTGCGGTAATCGTCCACAATGCCCGAATGGTTCTCGAGTATCATGCTTTCCCATCCGTTCACCGCATACCCGTCTGTGATGTTGTTGATGCGTATGTTCTCGATGATGCGCCCCTGATAGTAATACGCGACGTTGCCCATCGACACGGTCAGATGGTCGACGTCCGTGAATGCTTCAGTGAACCCTTTCGTTTTCAGGAACGTGTCGTATGCATCATACCATTTCAGGTACGTGTCTGTTTCCCATCCGCGTTTCGTTCCGGTCTTCATGATCTCGTTCCGGATGAGCTGCAGGCGCGGCGGCGTGCCGATGGCGCCCTCTTCGCCGAAGTAGATGATCTCGTCCTTATGGTCGGTGAAGCGAAGGTACTCCTTCTCGCTTTTATAGAGGTTGTCGTGATACACGCCCGGACCTCCGGCATGATGCTGGTCGAACCAGCCGTAATCGCGGAACGTGGTGTCGTACGGAAGCAGGTGAAGTTTGAAACGCGGATCCGGCCCCATCTTGATGTCGCCGTTCAATGAATTGTATGTGAGGATGCGCGTCTCGTCCAACTGGTGCGCATCTCTCATGTCCGTGCTGTCCTGGAAACCGGGATCGGTGCCGCGTTCGTTGTGAAGATTGTAGATGACGAGCGACGGATGGTTCCTGTCCCGTTTGATCATGCGGAAGAGTTTCTCGCGCCTCGCCGGAACGGCGAACGCGCCCTGGAATTTTCCGAACGGGTCCTTCGGCGCAAAGAGTTCGGAGGGAACCTGATATCCTCCCGGCTCTTCAAAATAGAGAAGGCCGAGCTCGTCCGCATAGTCGAGCACATTCGATGTGCCGATCGTGCGGTGGAAGTTCAGCATGTTGAGGCCGATCTTTTTAGCCGTCTCGATCTGCTTCTTTGCAAGCTCGTCCGACGGAGTGATGCCGTTGAGCGGCCAGAATCCCCACGAGATCGCCGTGCGAAGCACGATGCGCCTGCCATTAAGATAGAATTGCTTATCGCCTGCGATGTCTTTCACCTCGAACCATCGAAAACCGAAGCGCTGCGTGTAGGTATCGGAAGAGTTGTCCGATCCCTTCCACTGTGCACTCATCACGTAGAGGTTCGGATCCTCGACGCTCCAGAGTTTCGCCTCATTCAGTGAGACAGTGAGCGGGATCACCTGAGCGCCTGGAGCGAGGGATGGAACGCTGATTTCTTTCTCATAGACTGCATGCGCATCGTTCTTGTATTCGCTGATCCTGACACGGAGCGTCCCGCTCACTGCCGTCTTCGTCGCGTTGACCGCGGTGATCGCGGCATCGATCGTTTTCGGGTTCGGTGTGTTCTTAATATAGATGTCGTCGATGAAAATCGGGTCTGTCGCTACGAGCGCAACCTTTCCTGTGATGCCCCCGAATCCATGCGATGGTATGGTTCGGTACTGTCCCCAGAGGAACATTTTCGAATCCCGCCAGTCGAAATTGCCGTTGGGATCGGTGATGCGCACGGCGATCTCATTCTGCGCGCCGGGCTTCACATACCGCGTGATGTCCACGTCGAACGGCGTGCTATTGATCAGGTCGTATCCCGCAAGCATGCGGTTCGCGAACACCTCGGCACGGAACCGGACGCTTTCGAATTTCAACACGATGCGCCTGCCCGTCATAGAAGCGGGGACGTTCACACTCGTGCTGAACCAGGAAACGCCGAGATAATTTCCCGCAAGACCGAAGGCATTGCCGTTCGATCCCCAGAAATATTCTTCGACCGTCGCCGGAAGATGGACCGTCGGGCCCTTCACTGCTGCAAGTCCCTTCCATCCCATCGTGGGCGGATGCACGGGAAGCGATGCGATCGGCGGCGGGACGACGTAGAGCGTATCGTCCATCCAGCGCGCATCGGTATCCAGCCTGAGTATCCAGTCGTTGTGCGAAAGGTCGACGGCTATCCTTCCGCTGCCGCGCGCCGAAACAGCCTCATATGCGCCGAAGCACAATGCGATGAGCAGGAACAGCCGGGAAATGCGCATACGTGGATCCCTTCGTTTGAGTACCGGTCTCACGGGTCGAGTCACAAAGAACCTCTGCCGTGTATTATTTGAATGTCTCTTTCGAATCGACGATGCGCACATTCTTCACATTGAGTTTGTATGCCGCCACGATGTCGTCCTCGTCGAGCACCGATTTCGGCAATCCGGCTTTCACGACATTGGAATAACTCATCGGCGACGGGGTGTTCTCCTTCAGGCTCTTTGCAAGCCCCTCCGCTTCGCTCCTGTCCGTGACGATCGTGACGAACATAGTATCCGTCCGCCAATATTTTTTGATCGCGTTGTTCACATCGGCCGCCGTGAGCGCCGCAAGCTGCGCATCCATCTCTTTGATGTAATCCTTGCGTCCGTAGAACCTCGAATCCATCAAATATCCAAGCTGTTCCGCCGGCGATGCCACGTACAATTTCATGTAACTGCGCAGGAATGTTCTGGTCGCGTCAAAATCCTTCTCCGATATGCCGTTCTTGATCAGCAGATCGACTTCCCGGACGGCCATGCGAAGCGCGAAATGCGCGTGCCCGATCCTGATGTCCGATAATTCCTTGTACTGTTGTTTCAATTGTTTTGCAATCTGCACGGGACGGATCCAGAGCGAAAAATAATTCGAGGTGCGCGGCACCCCGGATGGAGGAAGCATGTTTTCCCCGCCGCCGTTATACCATTCGATATAGGAATAATCGCCGTAGTTCATCGAGCGTATCTCGCGCAGTTTCTGATACAACTGTCCGTACGATTTCCGGTGCTCGCCGAGATACGAATTGGCGACCATCAATGCGGCAAAATCAATGCTGGAACGCGTGATCGCAAGCGGCGTTCCGGCGAATATTGCGGAACCGAATGCGCCATCCTTCGCAATGATCTCTACATCCATGCCGTTCGGCATCGATGGCGGTTCAGCAGCCGGAAGTGCCGGTTTCACACCGGAGAGCGCGGCCAGATCTGCTTTCAGCTGTTTCAGGAATGCGGGCGAATATTTTCCCGCTATGCCGATCGTGACATTATGCCTGGTGAACATTGCGGCGTAGTGCTGCTTCACATCGTCCAGCGTGATCCCTTTGACGCTTTCCGATTTTCCCTGCACCATGGATTGATACCTCGTTCCGCGGAAGAGAAGATCTTCAAGCGATTTTTTACTGTATTCTTCATCGGACGAGGCGCGGATGACCTGATCCACATAGTTCTGCTGGTTCTTCATCACGCGTTTGAAATCGTTTTCCGCAAACGACGGCGTCACGATCAATCCTTTGATGATGGGATAGAATTGATCCAGAAAATCGACATGGACGGCGAATGTAAAGATCGTCACTTCCTTGTCCACGTGCGAGCCGTAGGCGGCCGCCCAGGGATACGTTTTATCCTTAATTTCACTGTACGTCATTGCTTTTGTGCCGCCCTGCGTGATCATGGTCGCCGTCGCGTACGTCAAGCCTTCTTTTCCCTTCGGATCGGAAATGGAACCGTTGCGGAACATGAGCTTGATGACCACCTTATTGGAGTTCGGCTGTTTCAGTTCAACAACTTCCTGCGCGCAGAGCACCGCCGTGAGAACGATCGTTAGAATGAATGCTTTCATCATTTCACACCTCCTTCAGCATCGGCAGAGATCGTCGCAACGGTCAGGCCCGATGGAACAAAATATTTATCAGCCGCCATTTTCAGATCGGCAATGGTCACATTATTGTACAGTGCATACATCCGATTCAACGATTCAGGATCGCCCGTCAGCGTGATGTACGCGCAGAGCGAATTTGCGATCGTGGACGGATTATCGATCCCCATGGCAAAACTGTATTTCAACAGCGATTTTGTTTTCGCCAGCAATTGTTCGTCCACCCCATTCGCTTGTATTTCCCCGATCGCCTTCAGAATTTCATCCTTCACATACTGCAAGTCGGCCTTGTTGACAAGCGACGCCTGTATGGTGATCAGGTTCGGATCCCGCGCATCGGCCGCGCCGCCGCCGAGGGAGCGCACTTTTTGTTCCTGGATGACCAGCTTCTTATACAATGCCGACGTGGGCGAGAAGAGTATCGTTGTCAGAACGTCCAGCGCGGGCATGTCTATCCGTGAATCCGAAAATGCGGGGCCTTTATAATTTAAGCTGAGCGAAGGCGGAATGTTGCCGTTTTGCAGATGCGTGTACCGTGGAGCATCCTGCTTCGGCTCGACGGGAACGACGGAAACGTACGTGCCGTGTTTCCATGCGCCGAAATATTTTTCGGCGAGCGCATTCACCCTGTCGGGAGTGACGTCTCCTACGACAACAATGGTTGCATATTCGGGCCGGTAATACCGGTTGAAGAACTCGAGGGAATAGGTGTACTGATTCGGCATATCAACGATGTCCTTAAAAAATCCCATCGTCGTGTGCTTATAGGGATGTTTGACGAACGCGGTGTTCATGGTGTTTTCATACGACTGCTGGTACGGGCTGGCGAAGTTTTTGGTGTATTCACCCTTCACGGCGCCGGCTTCGGTCTTAAAATCATGTTCCGAGTAGTTCAGGCTCATGAACCGGTCGGATTCGAGATCGAACATCGTTTCCAATTTTGTCGCATCGCCCGTCATATGGTAGATCGTGCGGTCAAGCGATGTGTTTGCATTGGCGCCTGCGCCGATCGATTTCAACACGTCGTTATATGTATCGCGCGGATATTTGTCCGTCCCGCGGAACATCATATGCTCGAAAAAATGCGCGAATCCGGTCACCCCTTCTTCCACTTCGTTGCGTGAACCGACGCGGGCGTCGATAAAAAATGAGGCCAGTCCGGGACTGTCGAACTGTACGGTCACGACATTGAGTCCGTTCGCCATCATGTGCTGGTGGATGGGATAGGGAAGGATCTTTTCCGCTGCCATCAGCGGGCCATTCCATATCACGCCAGCCAGCACGACGGCGGCAAAAGTCAACAGTGATTTCATCGTTTCTCTCCTTCGTAATTGGCAATTGTTGAGCGGTAATTATCAGCGTGTAGAAGTTGGGGGAATATTCTTGAAAATGCAAGCGGAAAATGTGTTACGTCCCGATACCGTCGATTGTTCGTTCGCTTCACGATGCCGTCAACAATTGGACGTTGTACGTAAATGGATTATATTTAACAAACAGGTGTGCTGTTGTGCGGCTTCACTCACGATCGTTCATTACATTTTGGAACTCCATGCTATGCGCGCGAAAAATCTGATCGATAAAAGTTACGAGGCACAAGAAGCCGATATCGCCAAAATCGTGCCCAACAAGGAACAAAATTTATTCCATATCAAAAATAAGGATTGCGCCGCATACCGGTTGACCGCGGAACCGCTGGAGAATTTGACGCCATTTCTCGATGCGCAGAAGTCGTGGCTGACCGTGGCGGATTACAACGGTTTTGAAGCGAATTTTCTGATGGAGAAAGGGCAAAACGTGGTCGCTTCCGATATTTCGGATGCCATGTTGAAGGAGGCGAATGCCGACGGCCTTATCGGTGAGTATCGCAAAGAGAATGTGGAAGCGCTGACATTCGAAGATGAATCGTTCGATTACGTCATGTGCAAAGAAGCCTTCCACCATTTTCCGCGCGCGTATTTGGCCCTCTACGAAATGATCCGGGTGAGCCGTTCCGCGGCTATCCTGGTGGGCGAGCCGATAGACATCCTTTCGAAAATGTCTCTTCTTGTTTTCGTCAAAAATATTCTGGATGCGATCAACCCCCGCCTGATCGATCGATTCTGGAAGAACCGGTTCTCGTTCGAGACTGTCGGAAATTACGTCTTCAAAATTTCCGTGCGGGAAGTCGAAAAAATTGCCATGGGCATCGGACTTCCCTGCATCGCATATCGCAAGTTCAATATTTATCTCAGCAATGGTCCGACAGAAGGCTTGTGGGACGTTCCTCTCAATACAACAGTGTACAAAAAAATTCAATCCAGGATGGCCGTATTGAATTTTTTCAATGGCCTCGGCCTTTTCCCGCATCACTTGATTTGTTGCGTGTTGTTCAAGGAACCGCCGACAGCATCGGTGTTGGATCGGATGAAACAACAGGGTTTCCAGATCCTTCAACTGCCGCGAAACCCGTATCTGCACTGAACACACGATCTCATCCCGTCGACTCCGGGCAGGCGGCCGCAGCCATGTACAGCGCGGTAATGATGAGCCGGATGTTCGTTCGCATGTCATCGCTTCATGTACGGAGCAGGCACGGTCGGTTCGTTCGCGTGCCATCGCTTCATGTACGGAGCAGGCGCGGTCGGTTCGTTCGCATGCCATCGCTTCATGTACGGAGCAGGCACGGTCGGTTCGTTCGCATGCCATCGCTCCATTTACGGAACTGGCACCGTCGACTCGGGCGCAGTCGCAAACCACACACTCATTTCGGTCTTTCCCCTATTCGCCCATGCGAAATAGGGAATGGCGAGAAACGGCTGCTCTCTGACGTCGATGGCCCCCGCCGGCGAGCGATGTGTCCCCCTCGCCCCGCCTTTGATGACCTGCACGCCGTTCAACAGTCCGGGAACAAATTCCGATGTGAACTCTGCATCCTTCTCAAGAAAAAGATTCTGCGTCGTTACGCCGCTCTGGTCTCCGCCTTCGGCACAATAGACAAGCGGCCCGCGCTGGAGCGCGATTTTATCCCGGTCCTCCTTGACCCGCACATCGGCCGAGATTTTCCGGATCGGCATGGGGATATCCAACTGCACCGTATCCCCCTTCTTCCATTCCCGATCGATGCAGGCGTAGCCGTTCTTCATGACGACATCCTGCACTTCGCCATTTACCCGAATGACGACGGACGGGTTCAGTTCGTCGTGATATCGGTATAACGCGCCCGGCAATGGCTGCCCGTGTGCCCAGCCCGGAATCCGGAGCATCAGTTGAAACTTCTTCGTGCTGGCCGGATCGATCTCAATCCCGATGGATCCATTCCAGGGATATTCTGTGGTCTGTTGCACGTTGATCGTCGTGCCGCCGACTTCAACGCGCGCCGTGCTTTGCATGAATAGATTCACGTAGAGATTTTTTTCCTGCACGGCATACACGTACCCGAGCACGGACGGCAGCAGACGCGTCACATTGCACGGGCAGCACGCACAGCCAAACCACTCCGCCCGCGAGTGTTGCCCCGCTGAAGCAAGAGGATTGGGATAAAAGAACCGATCGCCCGAGAGGGAAACACCCGAGAGCAGCGCATTGTAGAGAATGCGCTCGAGCACGTCGAAATACCTGGCTTCTCCGTGAAGCAGGAACATCCTGTAATTCCAAAACACATCGGCAATGGATGCGCATGTTTCACAATATGCCGAGCCGTTCGGCAATTCGTACGGCAGTCCGAACCCTTCGTTCCCGCCGCTGGCGCCGGTGCCTCCGGTGATATACATTTTTCTGCAGATAACATCTTCCCAGATCTTATCCAGCGCCTTCACATAGTCCGTCTGACCCGTCAGGGCCGCCACGTCTGCGGCGCCGGAATACATGTATTCCGCACGCACGGCATGCCCCACCGCTGAATCCTGATCGATGAAGCGCTTATGGTTTTGCGCATACTCGCCCAACTCCGGCCGCTGTCCGCGCACATCGATAAAGAATTTCGCGAGTGTCAAATAGCGTTCATCCCCCGTCACGCGGAACAATTTCACCAACCCCATCTCGATCACCTGATGCCCGGGAGCTTTCTCGATCTTTCCCCAGCCGAATTCTTTGTCCACAAGATCGGCGTTGCGCAGAGCGATCTCGAGGAAGGCGCGCTTGCCGGTCGCAAGATAGTACGCCACGGCGGCTTCATACATATGGCCGGCGTTGTACAATTCATGGCTTAAGACATCTTCGTTTTCCCAGCGGCGCGATCCGGACCATTTATGCGGATGCAGCGGATCGATGGTGCGGTTGGTGTAGAGGTATCCATCCGGTTCCTGCGCTGCGCCAATATAGCCGATCAGCGTGTCGACGTACGCTTCGAGCGCGGGATCCGGTATGATCTGGAGGGAATAACTCGCGGCCTCGATGTTCTTAAAGACATCGGAATCATCGAAAGGATATTGAGTGCTGAATTTCCCTTTCTTGAGCCTGCCGGCGATCCTGAAATTATCAATCCGCCCGGTCTCCTCCGCCTTCCTGAACGCAAGCGGTATGGTAACCTCCTTGTTGATCTTCAGGCGCGGAGCCCAGAACGCATCGTTCACTTTCACATTGGTAAAAGGCACCGGTGTTATCGGATAGTCTTTAGGCTGGGCCCCCGCTGTGACAGTGTAAGCGAGAACGCAGAGGACCAGGCGTTTCATCGTATTGGATATCGGCATGACGTGACCTCCCGTGAATTAGTATGCAAGGGCCGCCCGTCATTGAAATTCGACGAGAAGCTGTCCCTTGGTGACCATGGTGCCTACCGTGATATGCACCACCTTCACGGTGCCATTGGTGTGAGCCAGTACGGTGTTCATCATCTTCATTGCTTCGAAGACGAACAATGTATCTCCCTCATTCACCTTCTTGCCCGGAGCAACGCGCACTTCGCAGATGGTGCCCGGCAGGAAGGCCGTCACGAGTTTTGGGTCGTGCGGCCGCCAGGGTATTCGCTTCCTATATTTTTCGGTGAAGAACGTTTCATAGGAAGTGTCGTCGACGATCAGTTTATCCATGGTCATGGGCTTTGGTCAGAACGGCGGGATGCCGTGTTTTCTCGTGGGACGGATCTCGGTCTTGTTCGTCGACACGCGCAGCGAGTGCACGATCGAGGCGCGTGTTTCGGACGGAGGAATGACCGCATCGATATGCCCGTTGGCGGCGGCGATGTACGGATTGGCGAACTTTTCCGAATATTCCTGGACTTTTTTCTTGCGCATCTCGTCGGGATTTGCCGCGGTCTGAATCTCGTTCCGGAAGATGATGTTTGCCGCGCCTTCGGGTCCCATGACGGCGATCTCCGCCGTCGGCCAGGCGAAGACGAAATCGGCGCCCAGATGACGGGAGCACATGGCGATGTACCCGCCGCCGTATGCCTTGCGGAGGATGACGGTGATTTTAGGCACAGTCGCCTCGCTGTACGAATAAAGGAGCTTCGCACCATGGCGGATGACGCCGGCATGTTCCTGATCGACACCGGGAAGATACCCGGGGAGATCGACCAGCGTCACGAGGGGAATGTTGAACGCATCGCAGTAGCGGATGAAGCGCGCAGCCTTGTCCGAAGAGTCGACGTCCAGCACTCCCGCCATCACAAGAGGCTGGTTGCCGACGATGCCGACGGTCTGGCCTTCGATGCGGGCGAATCCGATGACGATGTTCGATGCCCAGCGTTCCTGGACTTCGAGGAAATCGGAATTGTCCACGATAGAACGGATGACGTCGCGGATGTCGTACGGTTTATTCGCTTCGGGCGGAATGATCCGCTCGATATCGAACGATACCTTCGGCGGCCGGGGAGGCAGAGCGAGCGCCGGCGCCTTGTTGCTCCACGGAATGAATGTGAGAAGGCGCTTGATCTGCCCCATGCATTCCATTTCCGACTCGGCAAAGAAGTGGGCGTTGCCCGTGATTTCCGTCTGAACCCGAGCGCCGCCGAGGTCTTCCATCGAGATCTCCTCGCCGAGCACCGTCTTGATCACTTCGGGGCCCGTGATGAACATTTTCGAGATCTTGTCCACGACGAACACAAAATCGGTAAGGGCGGGTGAATAGACGGCGCCGCCTGCACACGGACCGAGGATCACCGAGAGCTGCGGGATCACACCCGAGGCAATCGTGTTGCGATAGAAGATTTCACCATACCCGGCGAGCGAGTTGACGCCTTCCTGTATGCGCGCACCGCCCGAATCGTTGATCCCGATCAGCGGCATTCCCATCTTCAGGGCATGATCCATCACCTTCGTGATCTTACGGGCATGGGCCAGGCCGAGTGAACCGCCGGCAACGGTGAAGTCCTGGGCGAAGACGCTCACAGGGTGGCCGCCGATCATTCCCGTACCCGTGATGACACCGTCGGCGGGAAGCCTCTTCTTGTCCATATCAAAATCGTTGCACGTGTGCTCCACAAACAGATCGTATTCATGGAAACTGTCGGCATCGAGCAATTCCTGCACACGCTCACGGGCCGTCAATTTTCCCATGGCCGCCTGTTTCTGTGTGGCCTGTTCTCCCCCGCCCACGCTGAGGTTTAATTTTTTTTGAAAAAATCGACGAGCGTTGTTTTTAGAGACACGGCGGCTTCCTTCATGTTCTTGAATGCGGAACTATCGCTATGAATGTACGAATTTTCCCATGAAAATGAAGCAATGATTTGAGATGTGATATTCCGGGTGAGCGCCGGACGTTTCGCAATAACTCTCCCTGCGCATTGCGAGTACGATTTTTTTTTGATATGATACTACATGAACGATACGCAACTTTTCCCCTTGCTCAAAACGCATTTTGGATTCGATCGCTTCCTGCCCCTGCAGGAGGAGATCGTCCGTCACGTCCTGACCGGCCGCGATGCGATGGTCCTCATGCCGACGGGCGGAGGGAAATCGCTGTGCTATCAGTTCCCGGCGTTGATCTTCGATGGCATCACGCTCGTCGTATCCCCCCTGATAGCGCTGATGAAAGACCAGGTCGACAGCCTTACGGCCAACGGCATAGCGGCCGTGGTGATCAACAGCAGCGTGAAAAGCGATGAGATCGGACGGATCAGGGAATCGCTGCGGCGCGGTGAGGTAAAACTGCTGTATGTAGCGCCGGAACGGCTGGCTCTCGAGGGCTTTCGGAAGTTCTTGCTCGGGCTCACGATCAGCTGCATTGCCGTGGATGAGGCGCACTGCATATCCCAATGGGGACACGATTTCCGTCCGGAGTATCTCAACCTGAAAAACCTGCGCACGGACTTTCCGTCGGTCGGTGTTGTTGCCCTCACGGCGACCGCGACACCGCGGGTCCGCAAGGATATCGTCGAGCATTTGCATCTGAACAACCCCCGGATATTCCTTTCCAGTTTTAACCGCCCCAATCTTCATTACGACATCCGTCCGAAAGACGGCGCGTTCGACCAGATGCTCGATCTGCTGCGTCTGCCTCAGCATAAAGGCCGCTCGGTGATCGTGTATTGTTACTCGCGCAAAGAAACCGAGGACCTGGCCGGTAAATTGTGCGCGAAAGGATTCAGCGCCGAGGCCTATCATGCCGGGCTTGACGCACAGGCGCGGCATGATATACAGGACCGGTTCATAAAGGATGAAACGCCGATCATTACGGCAACGATCGCATTCGGGATGGGGATCGACAAGCCCGATGTCCGCCTCGTCGTGCATTATGCGCTTCCTTCGTCGATCGAAGGGTATTATCAGGAGACCGGGCGCGCCGGACGCGACGGGCTGCCGGCCGCATGCGTCCTCTTTTATTCCTATGCCGACAAGTTCAAGCAAGAATACTTCATAGAAAAAATAGAGGATGATGCCGAACGCAAGCGTGCGACGGAGAAGCTCAACAGGATCGTTGCTTTTTGCGAGAGTGCCGTGTGCAGGAGAAAATTTTTGCTGGAATATTTCGGAGAACGCCGCGAGCAGGAAACGTGCGGAGCGTGCGATCGCTGCGTCAGCACCGGGGATGAGTTCGACGCCGATGAGATCGGAAGCATGGTCCTTGAGTGCGTCCAAAAAACCGGCGAACGCTTCGGCGCGCAGTATATTGTCGATATCCTGCGGGGGGCGGTGAATGAGCGCATCACCCGGAACAGACACGACCGTCTGCCGGTGTATAGTGCAGGGCGGTTGTTCACTGATCCACAGTTGCGGGAAATCATCGGGGCATTGATCGGGAAAAGGCTCCTGGTCCGGACCGGCACCGAATATCCGATCATCGAATTCACGGCTCTCGGGCGAACGTTTCTGGAGGGCGGCGAGCGCCTGATGCTGCCGATACTTCGCAGCGCACCCGCGGGCAAGGCGAAAAAACCGTCCGTGCAATATGAAGACAAGAAGAAAAATCCTTCACTGCATCCGGAAGCCAGGGCGAAAAAACCTTCCTTGTATCCGGACACCGGGGGCGTAGTGAACGAGCGCTTGTTCGAAGAATTGCGCGCACTGCGAAAACAGCTGGCCGATACGCGCGGCGTTCCGCCGTTCGTGATCTTCGCCGATACGTCGCTTCGCGAAATGGCTCGGTGTCTGCCGCAGGATGAGAAGAGTTTCCTTGCGATCACGGGCGTTGGAGAGCTGAAGCTGAAGCGGTTCGGTCCCGTGTTCATGAAGACGATCAGCGAGGTTAAGTCGAAGCTCCGGCTGTAATTTCTTTGTAGGGCGAAATGACATTTCGCCCTGCTATGCCTCGATGATGCAGGCCTGGTACATTTATCCACATACTAAATTGTCACGCATATGCCAATAAAAGTTCGCGACGGATTACCGGCAATATCACAATTGCTGGAAGAAAATATTTTTGTCATGAGTGAAACGAATGCGAATCATCAGGATATTCGCCCACTTAAAATACTCCTGCTCAATTTGATGCCTGAAAAATCCAAGACGGAACTCCACATCCTTCGGCGATTATCGAACAGCCCGATACAGGTGGAATTGGATCTGATACACCCCGCAACACACGCGGCAAAAAACACGACAAAGGAACATCTTGAGACATTCTATAAAACGTTCAACGAAACAAAGAACAATAAATACGACGGTCTGATCATCACCGGGGCGCCGGTTGAACATTTGCAATTCGAAGCAGTGGATTACTGGGAGGAACTTAAAGAGATCATGGAGTGGTCGATCCATAATGTGACGTCGACATTGCACATCTGCTGGGCCGCGCAGGCGGGACTCTACTATCATTACGGCGTCAATAAACATGCGATCGAAGCAAAACAGTTCGGCGTGTTTTCACATTCAATACACAATAAAAATTGTCCCCTGGTCCGGGGTTTCGACGACGAATTCATGGCCCCGCATTCACGGCACACGACGGTCCTTCCGGAGGACATCAGAGGTATCGGGGAATTGGAGATCATCTCCACGTCGAAGGATGCGGGAATTTATATCGTCGTGTCTAAAGATGGGAAACAAATTTTTGTCACGGGGCATTCGGAATACGATGTGCTGACATTAAAAGAAGAATACGAGAGAGACAAGGCAAAGGGGCTCAGCATTCAAGTGCCGAAAAATTATTTCCCCGGCGACGATCCGGGCAACATGCCGCTCACGTTATGGAGTTCGCATTCCAATCTGCTGTTTACCAATTGGATCAATTACTACATTTATCAGAAAACACCGTTCAAGATCGAAGAAATAAAATAGCGGACTCAATATTGCTTGATTCCTATGCCGGGGCAAGCGATATTACCCCTTCATGTGTGCAGAAAGCATCAACTTGCCTGCCAGTCAATCTTCAATTCATAACGAGGTGTGTCAATGAGCGGAAAACGTCAAGTGTATATCGGCACGGATAGCGGTGCGACCACATCGAAGACCGGTGGTGTGTGGGAAGATGGCACCACCATTTCAACCAAGCTATTGCAGCGATCGACGAACTCGGAAGCGGGCCCTGCGGCCGTCGTGCACGGGTGGATGGAAGGGGTCGGCGAGTATTTGATGCAGAACGATCTGACCTGGGACCAGGTGCAGGGTGTGGGTGTGGCCATGCCGGGAACGTTCAGACGGTATGGCGTGATGGACCGCCCCGCCAATCTCCCCGCGAGCTTTGAAGGCTGGGATGTGTACACGGATTACAGCAGTGCGCTGTCTCAGCGAGCGGGGCGGGCTATTCCGCTCGTGGTCGGCAACGACGGCAATTACGGCGGCGTGGCCGAAGCGCAGCATGCCCGGGGCGGCAAGAAGAGCTCGGTCTTGATGCTCGCGCCCGGTTCCGGATTGGGGTGTGCGTACATCGATTCAAATGGCCTTCCGCTCGACGGCGATACTCTGGCCGGTATGGAAGCCAGTCATATGCCCGCGCCGCTGCATCTGTTGGATGCCAAAGCGTATCCATGCGGCTGCGGCCGCACCTGGGGCTGTGTTGAAGTGTATACCGCCATCTCCGGCCTGCCGTACCTGCTCACTGAAAAACTTGCCAAGTATCCCGACCATGATCTGGCGAAGTCGCCTCTGAGCGCGAAAGAAAAGTCATTGAGCCTGCGCACGCTTGCGCAAAAGGGTGATCCGCTTGCGGTCGAGATCTTTGATTTCCAGGCAAAGGCAATGGGCTTGCTCGTCGCCAGTCTCACAATGGTGCTCGATGCCGAGTTCGTTGTCATCGGCGGCGGTCTCATGGATCCCGAGTCGACCACCGAGGCATTCCGCGCGCGCTATCTGCAGGTGCTGCGCGAGAACATGGAACCCTATCTCTGGCCGGCACAGCGCGGCCGCATCAGCATTGTTCCTGCAGCGCTGGGAGAACTCTCACAGGCGATCGGCGCAGCCCTGGTGGCGCTCTACCAAAGCCGGGCGTAATGTGGACTGAACAGTGATTTTGGGAACGGGTCACCGTTGCAGTTGCCGCAATCAGAGTAGTGATAGCTCATGCGCCTGATGGAAGCGACGCAAGTGGACACATTACATATTGATGTCCAGTTGCATCGTGAACGCACTCGGGATATCTGCATTGAACACGTCGCGTGCGAAAATGACGCTGACGTTTTTTGCGAACGACCAGGCGAACCCATAGCTCAAGGCGCCCATGGTGCTCTTCCCGCCCTGGTAATCGACCGCCAGCCAGAGGTTCTCGCTGATCTCCGGAATTTGCCGATCCCACGACAGGAGAACGCCGCTGTTATCGGCCTTGCCTGTTGCGGGATCGATGAGCAGCCTGTCGTTGCCCGAATAAAATCCGGCTTCCAAACGCCCGATGACGGGGAATGTTTTTCCTATCATGCCGTACATGATATTGTAGTCGGTCACGTCTTTTTGAAGGCCGATGTTGAATATTCCCGCGGCTATAGCCGGCGCCCAATCGGCCAACTGTCCCTCCGGAACGCCAATCTTCGCGTTGAACATAAAGGGAGACCACTGCGGAGTGAAATAATCGATTCCGACTTCCGCCTGTACTACGGAGCCGGGCAGGATGCCAACCTCCAGACTCAGATCCGTCGGAAAGGCGGTGCCGCTTCCGGCTTTCCCGCTTTTATAATCGAACGAATAATTGTCGATATTGAGGTGGAACGATTTATATGCCTGGAAATCGACCGACGGTATCCAAATGATCGTGGAAGGAGTAGCAAACGCGGTAAGCGTACCGCACATCAACACGAACAGCATTACGATGGTCTTCATGAGTCCGGCCTTTCATGTGTGTAGAGTGGGTGAATAAAAATACATCCGGGGCGAACGGCAATCGGGCTGTCTAACAATCCAACTGCCGCCACTTCCGAAGAGAAAATTTATTCTCCGATGTGTTCGCCGACGGTTGATTGAACGGTCACATGCTCCTCCGTTGAGAGAATGCGTTCGATGTCCGGAATGATGCTGATCGATGTTGGAAATGATATCCGATTCATCACGTTATATCGTAATAATCGCAAAACATGTGCCATTGCTGAGAATTTGACAAAATATGGCCTTTCCAGCCATTTGCAAGAAATTACACTGACAATTTAATGCATTGCATGGCTGTTATTGTGCGTATGGATGGATTTATGCACGACGCGACGCGAGGGGGCTGAACCCGCGGTCATGTTTGCGGCAGGACACCTAGTTCTATAATTTCATCTTTATCATCTGTTGAACAACGCGTAGTGCGACGGGATTCGGCGCAGCGTAGGAAGCGTTTAAGTGTGTGTTAGCGGCCGGTTGATGTTTAACGATCGGGACAGCAAACGCCCCCTGTGCCACTGTTATTGATTGTGTTGTGTCTGTGACTTGAACCCCCTTGCCCGATATTGTTCCTTGAACGAAGTTGCCAGTGAGAGCGGATATCACCACGCTTCCTGAGGTGAGCGTATACATCCCGAACCCGGATCCGGTCTTTGGATTGAATGAAGGCATGTATCCCAATACTGCAGTCTTACTGCCGGAAAGGGACCCGAATGGATACGATGTTGTCGTTAGTGCATTCATCGTGTCTGCAATTGCCATGAAGCCGATTGAAAAACTTGAATCGGGATTCACTTTATATCCGATAACAAGTAAATAATCGGTGCTGCCGTCCTTATAAGAAAAAGCCCCGGCGGCTTGGCCCTTGGACATGGTCGTATCGAAAATACCCGTTACAGAAAAATCGCTTTGCGATGATTTGAATGCAAACAATCCCGCTGTCGTAAACAAACCGTCATTTGTATGTCCATCCGCACCGATCGGATTTGAATCTTCTTTTTTACACCCATCGGCAATAAACAGCGAGAGCAGTATCATACATGATGTGATGAGGGATCGCATATTGTTTTTCCTTATTTGATAAGAGTCATTTTTTTTAACTGAGTCTTCCCATTATATTCCAGCCGTGAAAAATAAAGACCCGATGAATAGTTGGATGCGTTGAACTGAACCTGATTGTTAATTCCGCCGAGGGCTTCACCGTTGAATACGGTTGCAACTTCCTGACCGATGGCATTGAAGATCTTCAGCGTCGCGCGGCCCGACACGGGAACGGTGAACGAGATCATCGTCGTCGGGTTGAACGGATTCGGGAAATTCTGTGACAACGTAAACTCCGTTGGCCTGTATGCTGCGGCCGATACTTTCACGACGTTCGAATATTCAAATTTTCCGTCACGATCGATCTGTTTCAAGCGGTAGGCATCGCCCGCCGTATTGTTATCGACGAAGGAATATGCCTGCGGAGCGTTCGTCGATCCATGTCCTTCAACAAAGCCGATCTTTTGCCACTGTTCGCCTCCCGTTGAAAATTTGCAGCATTTTTCAACGTCGAACCCGAAATTATTCACTTCCGATGCCGTGTTCCACCGCAACGTCACCGCCTTTTCCCCTGTCGTTGCTGTAAACGAAATGAGCTCGACCGGCAGCGTCACGGCTATTGGTGCCCACGTGGGAAGCGTCCCGCCCGAAGAACCTGTCAGGATTCCATCATTATGATTCGACGTCAGATCCCCCAACACAGTTCCGCTGCCTTCATGAAAGTCCCAATAGCCGATCAGGCCCGCCTCGTTCCCGGCCAATCCATGGTGCATGCCCGCAAGGATGCTATCCACGTTTCTCGCATAATTCCAGATGCGGATGTCCGTCAGCTTTCCATAAAATTGTCCGGAAGACAATGCACCGGTTCCTGCTTCTCCACCCAGGATCAAACTATTGCTGTACAGATATGTTATCCCCCCGGAGTATTTACTGTCGGTCGACCTAAGCACGCCGTCGATATATAATTTTGCGGTGCTTCCATCATACGTCCCGGCAAAATGATGCCATTGCCCTGAATACGCTGGCGCGACGGCGCTGAATGTCGGCTCATCGTACCCGGACGGCGCGTGAGCATAATAGTTGATATCACCGAAACTGCTATGTTCGAATTCAAAACCGCCGCTTTCTGTTTTACTGATAATACCATCATACGAAGCCGGGTTACCTCCGACCCGGGTATACCAGGCATCACAATTGATCCATGCTTCCAGTGTTATGGTTGCAGGCTCAAGTGTGGAGCTATGCGGAATATTCACATAGTCCTGTTTAGGAAACCCCTGGAAATAAAACACCAAGGCATTCTTGGATACCGGTATCTGTCCACGCGCCGAAACAGCCGCCACGATAATGAGTGCCGCAGTTGTTAAAAACGATTTCATTTTTCTTGTTCCTCGTTCGATTACTATGAGTAAAATATAGTGGTCCTACTCTTTCTTTTGTCTCTGTAACGTGGACCCAATATAATTCCAAAACGCAATGCGCATCAATGGGACATCTGTTCAGTTTACAATATACGCGCTGTTACTCACACACAAGGGGGAATGAATTACTGCCGGGAGGGAAATTCGTGCTGGACTTTTGCGACGGCTTCGCCGCGCGAGGAGACGTGAAGTTTTTGATACATGTTATGAAGATGATGGCGGACGGTGAACGAGCTGATGAACAATTGTTCTCCTATCGCCTTATAACTGTGCCCTTTCACCAGGAGTGTCAGAACTTCCAGCTCTCGTGCCGATAGATGTTCGGTCCCCGATGGTTCGTTCGTTTTTTGGAAATATGTCAATACCCGTTTTGCAATGGACCCCGTCATCGGCGCGCCGCCGTCATGCGCTTCTTTTATCGCATCGATCAGTTTTTCTTTGGTCGTATTTTTTAAGATATAACCGACCGCGCCCACCCGGAGAGAATCGAATATTTTGTCGTCCGATGTAAAGATGGTCTGCATGATGACGTGGATGGAGGGATACCGCTTTGTCACCTCCCTGACGCAGGCAATTCCATCTTTCCCCTTCATGCCAATGTCCATTAAAATCACATCCGGAAGAGTATCGCCCAACGCTTCCAGTCCATCCAATGTTTCATAATAACTATGGAACACGCCGAGGACCGTAAATCCATCGACGGACTGAATAATATATTCCATGCCGGCGCTCAATTCACGATCATCATCGACGATGCACACCGTTATGGAGTCTATATGTTTTTCGCTTTTCATATCAGAATATCGATCATATGGACCCGTGACACAATGGGATACATGAACAGTTTATAATTGAAAGACGACTTCTATCGTTGTGCCGGCCTGAGGGTGAGACGTAATTCGAACACTGCCGCCGGAGGCCTCCGCACGCACTCTCATATTGTCCAATCCGTTGATGCGCCCTAACTGCTCCTCATTGAACCCAATGCCATCATCCTTTATCGTCAGGACAAGTGTAGTGCCTTTCTTTTTCACTTGGACCATGACATGCGAGGCGTGCGAGTGTTTTATGATATTATTCATGCTTTCCTTCACGATCAGCAACATGGCACGCTTCATAAACGGCTCGATGGAAATGCTTTCTATTTCCTCGTCGGACAATTCCAACCCCAGATTGCCTTCTTCACAAATTTGCGTCAGGTACGAATGAATGCGTTCCAGCAAATATTCCGAACGGTCATTCCTTGGGTCGATCGACCACACGACATCGGCAATCGACTCCATTAATTCGCGCGAAATGATACCGATTCGGGTTGATGTTTCGATGGTATTTTTTGTGCTCTTCGATTGTTGTTGTTGTTCTCCGGCTATGTCGGACAGCACGGCAATTCGCGCCAGGCCGGAACCAATTTCATCATGAAGATCCGCCGCAATTTTTGACCGAATTTTTTCCACTTCCAATTTTCGCAACAACCACGTCCGGTAAAATGCGATGCCCACAAGCGAAAGGGAAAAAATAAGAACGGGATAGAACCACCATCGTTCGACCATGGGGGGAATAACGGTCAAGCCGATAGTGGTTGCTGCTTCGTGCCATACGCCGTCTCTCCCTTGCGCTTTTACACGAAAAACATAGCCGCCTTCTTTTAAATTTGCGTAGCTTACATTTCTACGGTCCTGGCTAAAGATCCACGTGTCGTTAAACCCCTCCAGTTTGTAGCCATAGGTGTTTCCTTCGGGGTTTTTGAAATCCAATGTTGTGAATTCAAAAGTAACAATCCGCTCATTCGGTTCCATAGTGACGGCCGCATTGCGTCCCGGGCTCGCCTCGACCGAGACCGGATGTTCCGATTGCTTCGTCGCCGTGATCACAATCGGAGGCGTTGATTGGGCCATCTTTAGGCTTTCAGGAATGAACATACACAAGCCATTGGATCCTCCAAAAAATAACTTTCCATTCGTAGTATGAAATGATGAACCGGAATTGAAATCGTCCTGGAAACCATCCTTACTGAAAAAATTTTGGAAACTTTCACCGTTATATTTTGAAATCCCGTAATATGTGCTGATCCATAGATTCGAGCTATGATCTTCCTCGATGCCGACAATGATATTGTTTGGCAACCCGTCGTTCGTCATAAAATGAGTGAATGTGTTGGTGCCCGAATCAAATTTATTCAATCCGGTTCTCGTGCCGATCCACAAATTGTTTTTTGAATCTTTGCATAATGATAAGACAAGATCATTACCCAGTGACGAGGGATCGGCTTTATTGGTCCTGTACGATACGCTCTTTCCAGCAGGCACATCAATTTTGCTTACTCCGGCCCCAAACGTCCCAACCCAAAGATTTCCATTTGAATCGGGAAGCACCGTCCGCACAGAATTACTCGGCAGCATGTGGTTCGATGTATTCAGGCGCTGAAGCACGCGGCCATCCTCGCTCAGGCGCACAACACCTCCGCCATCGGTGGAGACCCATATGGATCCTTGGTGATCCGCGCGAACCTCATAGACATAATTGTCCAAATAGTTATTTGACGGAGACGCTGTTCCGAGTATGTGGGAGTAGCGTTTTAGAGAAGGCCGATAAGTATACACCCCGTTCATTGTTCCTATCCAAATAGTTCCCCTGGAATCACCGCAAACGGAAGAGATGGTTTTTATTTCCCTCCGGTTGAACATGTACGACAAGCCGCCGACCGTTGAATAGCCTTTTGTTTTGCTGTCGTACGTTGTCAGTCCTCCTCCCGTGCCGATCCACAACAGTCCATGGCCGTCTTCATAAATTCCACGGACGTAATTATTCGGCAGCCCTCCCGCTCCATCCGGTGCTTTTTGAAGATGTTCAATATTATCAGGGAGCGAAAGTATTTTGACCAATCCTTCCGTGTAGGTTCCTATCCAGACAACATTGGATCGATCGACGAAAAGCGTCCTTGAAAATTGATTGGCAACAAACGAGTGTGTGATACTTTTTGTTACGTCAACCATGTGTCCCGATGAAATCGTATAGCGAAAGACGCCCGAACTTGTTCCAACCCACACATGATCGGCATGATCCCGGCTGAGAGTAGTAATAGATGTCGGCAGATCCTTTGTAGCGGTACTACCGGGAAGAGCATGCATGATAAAGCGGAGAGAACGGCGGTCGAAGGAGATGAATTTTCCTCCGTTCGTCCCGCACCACATCACGCCGTGCGGGTCCTGTACTATTGATACGATTGAAATATTTTTTTCCTGTACCCGATGAGGCATCAGATACACTTCGCCTGTATTTTTGTTATCATCATATCGGATAAGTTCGCCGTCTGAAGATCCAAACCATACTGTTCCTCCCCGATCTTCCGTGATCGAACGAATGGCAGAGAGCGTCTTCACTCCATTTTCAGTGCGAAGAGACGTGATCTGTGAAAAGCTCATCGCTGTCAGATCGCAGCGGGTGATGCCATTACTGCCACATCCGATCCACAGTACATTCCTGCTGTCGACAAAGAGAAAACGTATGTGATCGTCGGGCAGGCTTGTTGAATCAGTCACCGAGTGTACATAACGAGTGACGGTGAATGTTGTGGGATCGATCTTATTGATACCGTCGGCGCCTGTTCCAGCCCAAATATTCCCGTTCCGGTCTTCTGCAAGCGCAGACACCATACTTTCGGAAAGAGAATTTTCCTTAAACGGAATGTGCTTCAAATGCTTGAATGAATATCCATTGTAGCGATTTAAACCATCGGCGGTTCCGATCCACAGAAACCCGGTTTTATCTTGAAGGAGCGAATATACTTCAGGATTTGACAATCCTTTTTCACGGGATAATGATTCAAAACTACATTGCTGTTCCTGCGAAAAAACACAACAATACAAGAAGCATGTGGAAATGATCACGGATTTCATGTACATAAAAGGTCTTTTGATATATGCTGCAGGCTCTGGCACGGTTAGGTGCTTCGTATCACCGAACCCGCCAGTGCGCCCGTATTGACGCCGTTGTCGATCACTATGCGGCCGTTGACGATCACGAATGGAATGCCCTCGGGAAACTGGTGAGGCTGCACGAACGTCGATGTATCCCGTATCGTCTGATAGTCGAACACGACGATGTCTGCCGCTTTGGCCTCTGCAATGACGCCTCGGTCGGTGATGCCGAGTTTTTCAGCCGGAAGGGCGGTCATCTTGCGGATCATCTCCGGAAGCGTGGTGATCTGCCTCGTGCGCTGGTAGTGCGCGATGGCGCGGGGGAACGATCCGTATCCGCGTGGATGAGGATTCGATCTCGATCCCCGGCCCCATGGCGAGAACGCTCCCGCATCGGAGCAGACCATCGTATTCTTCCACTGGAGCACGAGTTCCGTTCCCGGCTCATCCATGCCGAACCCGACCATGCCCACACCGCCGTTCTCATCGAGCATCAGATTCGCGACAAACTCGAACGGATCTTCGTGATTGGCGTCAATGATCTGCTGCACGGTCCTGCCCTGGTGGGGTTTGTTGCCAGGCTTCGACACGGACGAAATCATGATGGATTCCCACGAGCCGAGCCCTTCCACTTTGCCAAGCACTTCCGATCTGATCTTGCTGCGATCCGAGGAGTCCTTCAGCCGTCCGAGAAACTTGTCCGTTCCGCCATCCCGCGACCAGAGAGGAAAGAGCGCTGCCAGTGTCGTGCTGTACGCGACGTACGGATAACGGTCAGTATGTATTTCCATCCCTTGTGCTATCCCCTTTTCGAGCAGGGCAATCGCTGCAGCCTGTTTCGGCCAGTTCGCCCGGTTCTGCGCCTTCAAATGCGAGACCTGCAGCCTCGAGCCCGACCCTCGAGCGATCGCAATGGCCTCTTCGATCGCCTCGAGCACGCGATTGTCTTCGTTGCGCATATGTGTCGCATACAGGCGGTGCTTTTCGGGAATGCCCTTCATAACTTCGATGAGCTCTTCGGTCGAGGCAAAACTTCCCGGCGTGTATTCGAGGCCCGTCGATGCGCCGAAGCATCCCTGTTCGATCGCAAGCGCCGCCTCGCGCTGCATGCGCACGATCTCGTCCTTCGCGGCGGGACGATTATCGAGTCCGACGATCTTTGCCCGCACGTCGCCGAGACCCACCAACGACAGCAGATTGATCGCCGTTCCCTGGCTTTTGAGCAGCGTGAAGAAGCCGTCCATGTCGCGGTAGGGGCACGCATATCCGAAGTCATCCTCGAACTCGGCGAGCGTCTGTTTCAATTCGGGTCCTCCCAGGGGAGCCGCCGAGCTGCCGCAATTGCCCGTGACCGTCGTCGTGACGCCCTGCCGTATTTTGCTTTCAGCACGGGGCGAGACAAGCAAGGATGTATCGAGGTGCGAATGAATGTCTATGAATCCCGGTGAGACAATGAACGAGCCCGCCTCGATGATGCGGTCTGCCGTCGCGTTGCCGAGCGAGCCCACAGCGGTAATCACACCGTTGCGAATGCCGATATCAGCGACGCGTGAAGCCGCACCGGTACCGTCGAGCAGCGTGCCGCCTTTGATCACGAGATCGAACGCAGGACGCACGCGGCTGATCGAAAGGAATGTAAATCCGCCGGCGGCTGCAGCGGCAATTCCCGCGGCCGCGCCGGTCTTCACGAATGAGCGTCTATCCAAGTGCACCGCCTATGGTATGAGTGAATTGATGAGGACGTACTGCCGATATCAAAAAAACGCAAAATCCCTGTCTGGATGGTAATATTGGAAGAAATCGCATATAAAACAATATAGCCCTCGAACCGCGAGCGTTGCAGCCTCGAGAACAAAGAGCAATGGGGATGTTATCTCGCCCCGCATCCCGAAGCGATGCACAATATTTCACAATTGTTTTGATTCACTGTGACGCATCACCTATATTATGCACTGGCATACAATCAAAGTACAACGCAGAGAAAAGGAGTTGAGCATGTTCAATACGATTCTACGGGTAGTCCTTGTATGCGTTGTTGTGCTTGTACATCAGAGCACCATCGCCTACGCACAAAAAGACCGGTCAGGTCCGATCGTTTCCGCGCACTCCGACCTTTTTCAGATCGGCAATACATGGTACTGTCCGCTGTGCCGGAAAGAAGTCTCAAACGGCGACAGATCGGCCATGGATCCGAAGCTGTGTCTTTCTGAGTGGCATGACGTGATGATAGAAAAGGAGTACTTTGAAAAAAATATCCGCTATATCACCGATGAGGAACTTGTCCACTCGCTCAACATACCGCCATTGAATTCGCTCCTTCAGAAAGAAGTGCTGGCGAAACATTACGGCAAAATATCTGATATTCTCTTCGATTACATGACGCAGCGGAAGGACAATAACAGGCTTTCGGTATATGATCCGCAAAATAAAAAATTTTTCACAACGATCGATGAGTTCGTCAGCGACGTTCATGCCGATACGCTTCGATACAACCGGATCATTCGTTCGGCCAACGCATTTTATACTCCTGAACAAGGGTTCACTCTATACGGTGTCAATTGGGGCAAGACGATAGATTTTAATCATACCTATCCCGAAATGTCGAAATGGGGCATCCATTATCTGGGTTTTATTGACGACCAGATCAACATCTATCTGCTTCGCCATGATCCGGCAACGGCAAAGGCGTTTGACGATGTTTTTAACCAATGGTACGATCACATGGACGGCGTTAAAAACGAGCATGTGATCAATCATACGAAGGCGTACGATTTTATCTGGTATGAATTGGGCCTTGCAAACAGGACTCAAAAGCTGATAGATGCAGAGAGAGTGTTTTCCAAAGAACTGTCTCCCGAGACCGTTAAAAAATTGCTGAAAAACATACTGGGATCATCGCGGTGGATGGACGAGTGCCTGAAAAAAACTCCGTTCCATCCGTATAATTGGCAGACGCATACTGCGATGACACTCACGTATGCAGCCAGCGTGTTCCCTGAGTTCAAAGAATCCGCCGTATGGTACAAACGAAGTAAAGCCAACATGGAACTCCACCTGAATAATGACATTTACGATGACGGCGGGTATATTGAAAGAACGTCCAGCTACGCAGAATATATGTACAGCGTGTATTACCGTTATATGCTCATGCTGAAATATTTTCAGCACGACCCCGCCTTCATGAAGAAGTACATCGGCAGGATTGAAAAATATATCGAATTCTTTGTCCTGACCAACACACCCGTCGGCGTTAATCCGGCATTCAATGATGCGCATCGCAGCAAAAGCCTCGTGAGAGTGTTTAAAGAGATGGGTGAGTTCTTCGATCGGGGTGATTTCATCGGCGCTGTGAAAAACAATCTCTCGAGTGAAACGCTCGCACACCTCACGGTGAAGCCATGTGATCCCAAAACAACATCAATAGATTTCCCGCACTCGAAATTTGTTGTGATGAGAGATTCATGGGACCCGAAATCATATTTTATGATAACCAATTATGGCGAGTTTCAAAATCATTGCCATTTCGACCAGCTGGATTTTGAGATCTATGCAAATGGCATTCCCATTGCGGTGGATGCCGGCCTCGGCAAGCTGGGCTATATCGATTCTCTTCATGTGTCATGGTACAAAAATCCGTTGGCTCACAATATGATCACCATTAATCAGGCCGTTCCGGAAAAGATCGATAAGGGCGGTTACGATAAAATATGGTCTCACCAGAAATTCACGGAATATTTCGCTGCGACACACGATGGGTACCTAACCTATCAAAAGACGCGACATCGAAGGCATATTATTTATTCCAAGGGCAGGTATTGGCTGATCGTGGATGAACTCGTGACAAAGGAGAAGGGCAAGGATATCGACTTCAACTTCCATACTCCCTGCGATATGACTGAAATTACGAACGGTTTTTTGTCGAACCAGGAGAACGGGTTTTTAATCACGTGTGATAATGCAGACAGCGCGAACATTGTGAAGATCAAATCGAAGGGTGGAGCCGATCTCGGTGATCTCGATAATGAACCGTCGAACCGGGAGATCGACTGGCTCATTTTCAGGAAAAAATCGACAGGCAACAAGGGGTCAGATAGAATGGCAACATTGATCTTTCCGTTTGCATCTAAATCCACCATTCATCCGGCGGATATTTCCGTTGAAAAAATGGCCATGGCAGACACCAATGCAATCGGCTACAAAGTACGGTCCGCCGGACGGGAAGATATCATCATTTTATCCGATGGCAACTATCGTAAAATGACTGAGACGATAGAAGGCGATTTTACATGCGGATTGTTCAGCTATACGAATGGCAGATTAACGTATTCAAGCTTCTCAGGAGTGCAAAAATATAAAATTCCAGGAGAAGCCGTGAAATCGTTTGCGAAGAGGCAGGATCTTGAAATTCAGCAGTAGTCAACGGAGAGTCCTTCTACAGGCAAAAAATAGTCGAAGGGCTGCGCATTCAAGCGGAGCATGTTTCTCTACGCTCAGAACGAGACCGTTCGCCGCCGCGAAAAAATTTGTACTGCTGAAATAACCACGGGGGATTACGAATTTCTCGCCGTGTCGATCATCATTTTCAAATTTTCCGAAGGTGTCGTCGGTGGAATGGCACAACCGGAATTGAGAATGAATCGGGGTGAATTTTTATAGAGAGAAAGCAATTCAAGCGTTTTTTCTTTGACACTGGCGGTCGTTCCCAAGGCTAACACTCCGCTCGGGTCAAGATTGCCGATGAGTGTGACTCGGTTGTGAAAGGTGTTCACTATTTTGGTTATATCTGTTTTATAATCCAGGTCATAGGCGTCGGCTCCTGTCAACAGCATGTGGTCCAGGATCACATCGGTATTGCCGCAAATGTGCAAGGCATACGCCACGCCCGTGTGATGAGCAGCGTCGACGAGTTTTTTTTCATACGGCAGAGCATACTTCACATACATCTCAGGTGAGATCAATTCCGGGCCAGCCGGACTGTCGCCGTTGGAGACCATATCGCAGCCGGTTTGAACCATCAGTTGTATGAATTGCGTGCTGGCGTCGGTGCAATATTCGAGCAATCCCCTGAGTTGTTCCTCTTCCCCTATCATCAAATCGAGCATCCAGTTCTGCATCCCCCTCATCATGCTTGCGAGTGAAAAAGGGGCCTGATCGCAGTTGCCGCGAATATACATCTCGTTTTTATAATACTCTTTCAACAACCGGACTGCTTCGAGCCAGATTTGAATATATTTGTAATTCTCCACACGAGCCGGTTTGAGACGGATATAATCTTCCAGTCTATTTACATTGCCAATGGTCGTGCGTGCCGGATCGTCGAGAGGAAAATCAACGCGAACGCCAACGGCGCCTGCAAGGGTAGCGGTGTCGATATCTACCAGAATGCCATCTAAGTGATATTTATCGGCCGAGGCGATAAAGCATTCTGCGATCAATTTCGGATCGTTGCGGTACTGCTCCATTGTAACGTTGTGTTCTCTGGCCGCCATCATAAAAGAATGGAGCATGACAGGAGTCTTATCCGGCCGCTCACCGTGCAATGCAGCCTGTATTCTTTCGTATCCATTCATGAGAGTTGAAGTAGTGATGCCGATTAGTGGTCAAGACCCAATGCGGTTTTTCAGATCGTGCAGTGGTGTCATGATGCTGCGCTGTTTAGAAAAAAATCATCTCCCCTTTACTTCTGTTCTCCCTCCTGAGCATGCTCGTATTTTGTTTTTTTAGAGCCTTTGTAGATCTGAAAATTGTGGAACTTGCATTCGAGCGAGCCGTTGTAGAGCAGGAGTTTGCGTGATGTTTTGAGTCCGATAGACTTCAATGCTTCCTTGTTCGAGGAGATGATCCAGACGCTGAACCCGTTGAAATTCTGCTTTAAGACGTTGCCGATTTCCTTATAGAGCTTTTCCGTATCGGTCGTGCTGAATCGTTCGCCATACGGCGGATTGATCATCACGACTCCGCCGTCGGGCAGCATGTCGGGTGTCAGTTCCTGAAATTTGCCCGCTTTCACGAGTATCTTCCAGCCGAGTTCCGCATTTTTAATATTATCTTTGGCGATGGTAATTGCGTCGGCAGACTCGTCGAATCCCATGATGGTATCGTTGAACTCTCGCTCGCGGCTCTTTGCCGCATCAACGATATTCTTCCATAGATTTTCGTCCCAGTCGTTCCATCGCATAAACCCAAATTCGGTGATCTTCATCCCCGGAGCGATGTTGTACGCGATCGTTGCGGCTTCCATCAGAAACGTACCGGAACCGCACATGGGATCCACAAAATTCGACTGGCCATTCCAGCCGGTAAGCAGTATCATCCCGGCCGCGAGCACTTCGTTGATCGGCGCCAGGCCCTGGCCGATCCTATACCCGCGTTTATGGAGTGAATTGCCGGAGCTGTCCACGGAGATCGTGCATTGCTCATCGCTGATGTGTACGTTCAGCCGCAGATCGGGATGTTCGAGTTCGACATTCGGACGCTCTCCGTACACCGTCCGCAGCTGGTCCACGATGGCGTCTTTCACTTTCAGCGCCACGTAATTTGCATGATTGAAATTTTCGGAATGGACAAAACTATCGATGGCAAATGTTGTCTGCGGGGTCAGGTATTTTTCCCACGCGAAGCGCTTGGTCTCGTTGTATAATTCGGTGTCGTCATGAACGCTGAAGGAATGGATCGGCTTCAAAATTCTGAGAGCCGTGCGAAGCTCCAGATTGGCACGGTACATCGTTTCCTTCGTTCCGGTGAACGAAACGGCGCGGTTCAGCAATTTGATATCTTCCCCGCCGATCGACGCCAGTTCACGGGCCAGGACCTCCTCCAACGCAAAGAAAGTCTTGGCGAGCATCTCAAATCTGTTCTTATCTTTACTCATGCTCTTCTTTCTCACAGAATAAAAAAAGCCCCGTCACGTGACGGGGCACACACAGTACACTGTTGCGTGGTACAAATATACTCTGCCAAACTTAAAAAGGCAAGCCGGGTGGCTTCGGCGGCAGTCATTCCGGGGAGAAAAAAACATCGGGGGTGATCGCTGACTCAGTAGACGACCGTCTGAATTCCTCTCGCAGGGATGGTCTGCGCGGCAGATTCGGAGCCGACAATAAGCCGGTACGTGACGGGTGCATCCGACTGATTCATGACGACTGTTACTATTGACCCATCGACATTCACAAAGGTTGTACTCAACAGCTGGCTGCGGCTGCTCACGGCGCTGAGACGTTTTGCGTTTGGACGTATGAATTTGGAAAAGTGTCCGATATAATAATAGGACGGAGTATAGATCAGATCGCCTGCGGCCGTATTGGCATGCACGGGTGCGAAACAGAAATTGTCGGCATGATTCGGTCCGCCGTTTTCATCGAGCAGTATATTCCAGTCGGTCCAGCCTACTGTTCCATTATTGAAGTCGTGGATCATCGAAGCTCCATACCGTTCGGCATTCGGCCAGTATTGAAAATGATCCGGATTGAAGCTCTCGGCGCACCCTTCGGTGAAGAGCAGTTTCTTATCAGGATATGCTTCATTCACCGCGGCGACATTGTCATACATCGGAGTTCCTCCGGCCCATGTTTCGTACCAATGGAACCCGGTGCCCCATGCAAATCTTGCTGCCGCTGTATCGCTGTAGATAACGTTCACCCGTTGGTTGATCAGGTCACGGTTATGATCCCAGACGATGATGTTCTTGTCCGCCAGTCCCTGCCGGGCCATGATAGGCCCAAGGCTCAATTTCAGAAAATCGCGTTCCTCTTCTGCGGAGAAAATGCACGATTCCCATCGCTGTGTCGCCATCGGCTCGTTCTGTACTGTGATGCCCCACACCGGAATACCTTGTGCTTCATACTCCTTCACGAATTTCGCAACATACAGTGCCCAACTATTATAACCTTAAATCCCGTGATTTTATAACAAGGGATCATCTACCCAGTTAAAAAGGTCGTCACACCCTCGATTTTACAGGCGATAATTGATGTTCTCATGATTATTTACTTGACATTCTCCTCAAGCATTGTTATAATT
>CAISDA010000034.1 GCA_903884005.1 uncultured Ignavibacteriota bacterium
GTGCATTCAAGGCTCTCGTCGATGCGTTCAATGGCCATCCATTTATCATTCAACAGCGCGTTGTTGCTGAGTAATTACAAACAATTTACAATATTCTTCAGTCAAATAAAACAATCTACGCGTGTAAATCAACTATTTACATACTTCGATACGCTACCGTGCATCCGGCACCAACCGTAGCGATTGCCGTGGCAATTGTGTATTTTGATGGAAAAGCATATCGCTGTGCATGTTTTGCACTATTCACGAAGGCGCGACCTCCTGTCATGAAAATTTATTTCCCCATATCGGCATTTATTGTTTTGTCGTTTTCATCCTTTTGCCAGCCGTCTCTGCACTCTGTTGCTAGTTTCGCATCATCGAATCTCCCCATCGTCGTCATCAACACGCACGGCGTTGCGATCGTGGATGAACCCAAGATCACGGCAAACATGGGAATCATTGACAACGGAGAAGGCAAGCGAAATTCGCTGTCCGATCCGTTCAACAATTATAACGGAAAAATCGCCATCGAAATTCGCGGGTCTTCATCGCAGATGTTCGATAAAAAACAATACGGATTCACGACGGTCGATTCCTCCGGCGGCGATTACGATGTTCCGCTGCTCGGATTTCCAACGGAGCATACGTGGATGCTGTCCGCCCAATATAACGACAAGACACTGATGCGCGACGCGCTCACATTCCTCCTCTCCAGTCAAATCGGGCATTATGCCAGCCGCACAAAATACTGTGAAGTGTTTCTTAACGGCGACTACAAGGGCGTGTACCTGCTGATGGAAAAAATAAAGCGCGATAAAAACAGGGTGAATATTTCTAAAATGACTGCGGCAGATACGGCCGGCGACAATCTCACGGGCGGGTATATCTATAAGATCGACAAGGCGGATAAACCTACAGACAAAGGCTGGGATGCTCTCTACCCTCCCTTCGCCAGTTCGGCCCGCCGGTACCTCATGTATCAATACGAATATCCCGATCCCGAAGAGATCATGCCTGCGCAAATAAAGTATTTGCAGACATTCGAAAAGCATTTTGAAGTCGTCATGAATTCCCCATTCTACAAGGACACCGCACTCGGCTATCCCAAAATATTGGACGTGCCGTCCTTCGTAGACATGACGGTCATCAATGAGCTGTCAAAAAATGTGGATGGGTATCGTCTCAGCACGTTTTTGTACAAGGACCGGACCAGCAAGAACGAAAAACTATTTGCCGGTCCGTTGTGGGATTATAATTTGGGATATGGGAATGCCAACTACGGGGATGCGTTTCTTCGCACCGGATGGCAAGTGGAGAATGAGTCGAGCAGCAGCGTCTCTGATCCCTATGCCCCGCCGTTCTGGTGGAAAATATTATGGGGAGACACCGGGTTTAAAAAATTGACGGCTCTTCGGTGGAAGGTGCTGCGCGCACACCAGATGTCGACCGCGAATATATTCACGATCATCGATTCATTGGCGATGGTTGTCAATGAAGGCCAGCAGCGTAATTTCGAACGATGGCCCATCATCGGCACCTATGTCTGGCCGAATTATTATTACACTGCCAGTTCGTATGCCGATGAGGTGAACTACCTGAAGGGCTGGTTCATCAGCCGGATGGATTGGATGGATCGGACACTGGCTCCTCTGTCCACCGCCGTGCACGAGGTGCGTGCGCTGGAACCGTCAACGACAGCACTGGAACAAAATTATCCAAATCCCTGCAACCCTTCAACCGCTATTCGCTATTCTCTCAACTCAATACAGCATGTGACGATCTCGATCTACGACGTGTTGGGCAGGCTGACATCGTCTCTTGTGAATGATGTGCAGCCTGCAGGAGCCTACTGTGTGGTATGGAACGCCTCGAGAACGCCAAGCGGCGTATATTTCTGCAGAATGAATGCTGGACCGAACGCTTCATCCATCCGAATTGCAGTGATTCAATAATCGAGACGCTTTGTACGCGCGCGCATTGTGCGATGTGAGCTTCACACGCTAGAAATAAATGATGGCTGAGGCACCGAGGGTGCCGAATGAATAGGCGATCGTACCAGTGCCGGTGTATGTCTGCGTATAGTCCGTCATGGTATATGCAACATCGATGGCGAACGCATTGTCGATGTATCCCGATCCCAGTGTAATGGCTTTACCCACTACCTGTCCTGAACTTGCGCCCTTCTGATCGTAATTGGCGGAGAGCGTTGGTACTGTTCTATAGCCGATCCTGATGGGCACGGCGGCATTTTTTGAGACAATGAGATATTCCGCTCCCACTCTGAATTGGTTCAGATTTTCCTTGCTGTCGCTCATTGGATTTGTGGTCTTTTGCGTTGCTCCGTACCCGGTCATCTCGTCGGTATACTCCTTGTCGCCATACGACCTGATTTCATAATCCGCAGCCACGGTGAAATTTTCAGAGAATCGATATGAGGTTCCGAATCCGATCATCAATGGCATCTGTATTGATCCATTTTCTGTGTACGCGCGGCTATATCCCGGTCCGCTGGCATTCTGAGATCCTTCTGCCGTCAAGTCGAACGGAGTTCGAATCGTAATTCCGAATTTAAGTGGCACCGGCTGCTGAAGGGCTTCCAGATCGGCCATGCCGCCAATGACTAAATTGAATCCTTTGAATTTTAAATTATCAGTCGAGTTCGTCGTACCTGAATATGTGGTCGATTTCCCTGTCACGTCGTATGAGCCGTTCCATATATTTGCCGAGACGCCGACCGATATCAACGGCGACACTCTCACGCTGATCCCTGGTGTGAATGTATCGACACCCCCCTTTGCCTCAGATTCACCGCCGGACATTTTTACGTTCGAATACAGATCTATCTGCCTCTGGTATGCCGCGGCCACAACAACTGCGGTTGATCCAAGCTTGAACGGCAGTGCGAAGCTGCCGAAATTGAATACGACATGCGATTGTGTAAGGCTGGTATTGCTTGCAGGTGCAGAGGTATATGTATAATCGGCCTTCTCTGAAATGAATCGTGTCACGACCGAAGCTTCGGCCCGTTCCAGTTGCACAAGACCGGCCGGGTTCCACACGATCGCCGTCGCGTCGTCGGCAACACCGATAAATGCTCCGCCGAGTCCTTCGGCACGGGCGCCTGCGCCTGTCAGGTTCCAGTCCTGTGCAGAAAGTATGCCAACAGATGTACAGCACATAAACAAAGCGATCCAAAGCGGCTTCATGGTGGTGGTTCCTTTCGTATGGTCTATGAGTACTGGTTACTTGATGACAACTTTATCCCCAACCGACAGCGTCTGTTCCGTTTCGAGAGTTTTGATTGAGGCGATCTTATCCTGTACCTGAATGACCAATAATTCGCCGAGCCGTGTCACTTTCCTCCCGAGCACTTCGCCGGTGACAGGATGCTGTATAGGGGCGCCTTCGCGGAACACGACGCATTTGGTTCCTTTACGCACACCTTGCGTGAGGCCGATGTTGATATACATTTCGTCCGCGTCGATCTTCACGATGATCCCTTCGGCCAGCGGAAGGTCGTTATAGATCATCGTCGCGACATTTTCCACGACCTGCTCCACCACTTCCATGATCGGTTTCTCGATGGGCGCCTCTTCAGCGACGATCGTTTCGGATGTTTCGACATCGATCACTCGGGCGCTGAACTTGCCGGTGCCGGTAGTGAGAAGAATGCTTCCTACGATGATCGCATCGGCACCGGCGACTTTTCCCAGCTTCACCGCCGTTTTATCGTCGACGATGCCCGATGTCTGAAATTTTTGTTCCTTCATCACTTTGTCGATCGCCGACCGTTCGATCACCTTAAAGCGCCGCAGGTTCACCAGCTTCGTGATCATTGTTTCGGTGACCGCATCGGCGAATTGTTTCCCTTCGCCTTTTGCCTCGAACGGCACGACCGCGACGGATAGACGAGACCCGACTTGCGTGACAGAGGCGGGATCATAACTGGGCTGGACGTGCCGTAGCGAACTGCCAGACACGGAGTGTGCATCTTCTTTTGCCGCGGATTTCACCGCGTCCGCTTGCTCCTGTGCGCGCCGCACGGCATCGCGCCGGCTCTGTTCGAGAGCAATGTTCTGCCGCTCAGACTCCGCCTTGTCCCGCTCCTGCTGTCGAAGGCGTTCCTCTTCCTTTTGCTTGTGTTCTCTCGCCTCTGCGGCACGTTTGAGCACGAGCTGCGGATCGGCCTTCGGATCTATTTTTTTAAGGTACTGCTCGGCGCGATCTGTCGCATCGTAGGCATACGACAGTTCCAGTTCTTTTTTCGCGTTGGTGTATTCATCCAACTGATAATATGCGTATCCCATTTCACGATGAGGATAGTATTCAATGAAGTGGGTTCCGTAGGTTCGCTTCCGTCCTGTATCTTCAAATTCGAGGGAGACGGCGCTTTGAAATTCGCCGATCGCCCGCACCCAATCGCGTTTGTCCAGGAAGTCGAGGCCTGCGGAATAATAGTTGTAAAATTTTGTCTGCGAAACGGAACTCGGCGAGAACCCGAGAACCGTGCACACGAAGAGAAGGGATAGAATGCGGTTCATAAATTCGATCCTCAATGATGGACATCGTGCATGGTCAAATCGTCACCAGCATCGCATACGGCTCAGCCGGCCGTTTGCGCCAGCATTTCTTTTACTGTTTTCTTCAGCGTTTCAATGGAGAATGGTTTTGTGAGGTATTTGTCCACTCCGAGGCCGTCGGCGATTTTTTTCATGTACTCGTCCGAGCATCCGCTCATGAACACGAACGGAACCTTTTTCATTTCGTTTCCGTATTCCCCCTTCTGTATCATGTCGTAGAATGCAAAACCGCCTGTTTCCGGCATCATGACATCGCACAGAATGAGAGACGGCGTCCACGCAGGGATGGCCTCGAGCGCCTGCTTCACTGACTCGACGGTACGTATATTCCCATATGTCTTTTTCAGAACGAAATCGATAAAGACCAGCAAATCCTTATTGTCGTCGATGACCAGGATCTTTGCGTCTTCATCCGGAAGTCCGAGTTGCCGTTTTACTTGCTTTGTGAGACGCGCATGCTCTTCCTCCGAGATGTTGTAGAGCTGGCAAAGATGAGCCAGGATGCCGGAATCGTCGCTGGTGATCGCACCTTTTTGCCACGTGGCGCGCAGCGTGTCGATATACGAATTGACCTGCACTGATCGGATAATTTCAGCATGCTCGTCGTCGGAGATTCCCAGTATGCTGCGCAGCGAAACAAGAAGGGTTTCCAACTGATCATGCGATATCGAGGCGTCCATGAGTATGACGAACGATTTGTATGCTTCAATCAGCCGCTCTTTTGTCTTTGAGCGTTCCTGTTCCAGAAGATTATTTTTTTCCTGCTCGAATTGCCGGCGCATCTCCGCTTGAACATTGGCATATTCTATATGGATCTTTTCGAAAGCTTCTTCATGCAGTGAAAGACGGGCGGATTCCAGTTTGCCCTCCACTTCGCGCTCCATGAGCTCCTTCGTCTGAAGCATTTTTACGGAATAGGCGGCCTGCACTTGTTCTTTTGATTCACCGGCAATTCCGTCTTGCACAGGATGCTCGGCCGTCTGTGTGTGTTGGTGTGCCGAAAGCATCGCCAGCTTTTCGGCCAATTCCCGTTCCAGGCGCACACGCTCGATCTCAATGGCGGTCTGCACTTCGTTCTTCGTTTTCCGTTCCCATTGTTCAATGCGGTCGCGGGTTTCGAATTTCAACGCGGTATATTCTTTTTCTCCTTCCTCCTTTTGTTCTTCAATGGATGCTTTGCGGGCGCGATCTTCAAGTTCTTTTTCCAGTCGTTCTTTCTCCTCCCGTGCAGCGCTCTCTTCCTCCCATTGGCGGTGATATTCCTTGAGTTTCCGATTTATTTCAATTTGAACTTTTTTATCGACTTCCACTTTGAGTTTTGAATGCTGCTGCTCAAATTTTGTCTTCAATTCTTTTTCTTTGCGTTCCACGATCATGACAAGAATGCGTTCTTCAAAAGCCCGGGCGTACATGTTTTTGATGTCATACTCATATACTTTGCGCGTTTTTTCCAGCGCTTCATCGAGATCGCCTTTCTTGATCGCATCTTCCACGGCATGGAGCAATACGCTCACACGCGATTTTTGTTCTTTCTCGGATAGTTTCGGCGATTCCGCCATTGCTGCCTCAGTAAAATTGGGTGTATTCATTTTCTCATTGCGTTCCCGCTACTGGCATAGTAATAAAATCCACCGCCATATTCCACAATATTTTTTCCACCAGTATGGGATGAACTCAATGGTCGTTCGCCCAGGGAATCGTATACGACAGGCTTGCCATGACGTTATTGGTGGCCAGCTGATTGATGCTGGCTGCATTCGACCACATATCGACATATTTCATTTCCGAATATTCATACGTGATATTCAACACCGCATGGGCGAATGAAATTCCCACTCCGGCCGAATATACGGGATAATTCACGGCATCGCCGCGTATCGGATTTGCTGTCGGCTCAAATACTTCCTTGTACGTGCTCGTGCCTGCGCGCAGCGCGAGCCACGCATTCGGACGGAATTCTCCGCCAATGTGAAACACCGATGTCGACAGCCAGGGGTTCGTTGTGATCCCGTTCCCAGCCGTATACGTCGCCGATTCATACGAGCGGATCTCATAGTCTACACCGAGTGTGAAATTGTCGCGTATGCGTATGGCAAACCCGACCGTGCCGCGCCATGGTAGTGCGATATTATCCTCGCCGCTGAGAGTGGACGATGTGCCCACATGGAACGAATCGACCTTCGCCGCATACCATTTGACCGCCGATACAGAGTCCTGCACCGTTGAAATGGTCGACGACCGCGTGATCGTTGTGGGCGGTGTCACCGAAAATCCGAGATCGATGAACCGGCTCGAATATTTGGCGCTCGCGGTGAATTCTGTTCCGCTGTAATCGGAGGTTCCTGTTTTCGTGTAACTAGTCATGCCCTGCTTGTCGAGCCGCAGCGCCGACGAATAAAAGACCATGCGTCCGCGTCCGACGCGTGTTTCCATGTCGTTCGTGCTTCCTCGTAACAGCAGACCGCTGAGGCCGAGCGATAATTTTTCGTTCACCGCCGCAGAGACCGTGCCGCCATAGCCGTAGATGGAACCGCTGCGCTCCTGATAATATTGATACCATTGCGTGAGATATGGATTCGCATTGAGCGCGGCGGTACCGATCGTGCCGTTCAGCACGGAGAGCACAGAAGGCGAGAACACGTTGTTGTTCTGGTAAAAATAATTGAGGTTCGCATACTCAACCACACCCACTCCAACGACGAATTTTATGCCGCCAAGCGTGAGCGGTGCGGCGAGCGTCGCCTGAACGGGCTGGTATTTCGACGTCGCACGGCTCCAATTCGGCTCGATCGAGTCGAAAGGACGCTGCACAGAATCGGCATAGATCCAGTTTTTCCATACCTTTCCGGTTGTATCGGGATTGGAGATCTGATCCGTCAGCTTTTCGGTGAGAAGATTGAACGCGGAATATCCCTGCAGACCGCCGTAGCGCTGGTCCTGATGATAATTACTATAGCGCTGCAACCCTCCGAAGGATACTTGTATGCCTTCAATGGACGTCATTGATGCGGGGTTCGAGAACATGAGCGAGACATCATTCTTCTGAGCAAATGTCACGCCTCCCATTGCGCGCGATGCCGCCGAGGATCCCGTCGTGTGGTTCACGCCTTGCATTGTCAGCGGTGTGTCGTACCCCTGAGCGTACGAGTGTTCCGAGACCGCCAGACACAGACTGAGCACGATTCCAAACGCGGTTCTACTGTTGAATTTATTCATTATAATTTCACTCCTACACTTATACGGTGAACATTGCCGAGATTATAGCTCATTTGTCCGAAGCTGTAGTCAACCATAATTCTCATCGGGCCGCTTTGGTGCTGGAATCCAACGCCCGCCGTCAATCCGTCGGCATCATAATTGAATTTGTAACCGGCACGCAGCGCAAACGTCTGCGCATATTCGTATTCCATGCCGACATGCGCCTGCTGTTCGTAATCGTTCGGCTGGAACAGGTCGAACGCCATCGTGATACGGTTGCTTTCGCTCGAGAGGTAAAGCCCGTTCGCGCCGATCAGATCGGCTGCGATGCCGACGCGCAGCGCCAACGGTATCGAGTTTCCTTCGTTGGCGTATGTCACATTGGCCCCGAAATTCTGGACGGACGCCCCGATGCGAATGGATTTATATCCGGTATTGTACTGCAAACCGAAATCGAACATGAGTCCATCTGCCCACGTATTGACCATTACCGTGTCGCCTTTGCTTGTAGTGGCCTGATGCGCCTGGCCGTCGTAGAGCGTTTCGTGCACGTATTTCACCGTGAGCCCGGTGGAGAATTTATCGGTGAGCTGGTCGGCGTACGTAAGGCCGACGAGATAGGTGAACGGCCTGAATGTGCGTCCGGTCAATCCAGGGCTATCAAGATTGTCCCTGTAGGGCGAGGTCCATAACGCTTCTTCGATCTCGCCGAAGTCGACATACTGCAGTTGCACTCCGAGCGACCCGAATCCCTTGATGGTCGTCGCATACGATAACGCTCCCTGCTGCGTGTCGAAGATCCATTTCACGTACGTGAGTGAGAGTTCGTTGCTTTCCGTGTGCGCGACACCGGCGGGATTCCAGAACACGGCATCCGCTCCCGACGCAAGCACAGAATACGCGTCGCCCATAGCCGTGGCGCGTGCCACCGGCATGACTTTTAGGAATTGCATTGACGTGCTGCCGACTTTTTGCGAGTATGCTGCCGTTGACAAGACAGCGATCGCAAACACCGGCAGGAGATACAGAGTATAGTTTTTCATTGCTCCAGGTTCCTTATTATCAATGAATGATGACGAATTTGCCGTGCACCATCGTGCCCTCATCAAGATCCTCGACCGTGTAGAAATACACGCCGGCCGCAATGCGCTGACTGTTGCGTGAGATCTGGAACCACTCGTGCGAGTAGACATTTTCCCGATGTTCGATAGTGCCGATGAGCTGCCCGCTGTACGAGAACACTTTTATGTTCGCTCGTTTCGGCAGCCCGTAAAATCCGATCTTGTCATTGATGTCTCCCTCCTTCGTTGAACCGCCGAAGTTGCTCGAGAGGATCAACGGATTGGGGGCGACGTAAATTTTTCCGCCCAGGTGTGCAACGGCGCCCTTCTGCGTTTTGTGATACGAAATATTCGTCATGCCGCTTTTCCCGTTGAGTGAATCGACGGAGACGACGGCGTAATAATAATTTTCGCTCAACAGGCTTGTCGTGTCGCGGAGCACGTAGTTGCCCGGAAATTTATCGTCCTTGTTGTAATACCGAGGATCGCGGATCGATACGCTGTCCAGGCGTGTCCACGGTCCAAGCCCCTCGGGCGATTTCAGGACGATGTAATAGCTCAATCCCGCCTTGATGCGCCCCGCAACTTTCGCTCCCTGCACGCTCGCCAGCGAGGTAAACCCTTCGACCTGCGGTCCCCATACTATTTTGTTTTTCACGTCTGTCGCGTCGTACACATTCAACGCCGGAGCCGGTATGGGAATATATGTTTTCGTTGCGCTGTAGGCGCCGGCGGCCGGCGTGTTTTCCGGCTTGAACTGCACGCCGTCATATTTTGTGAGGGCGTTTCCCGTATACATTTGTATCGCGCGGTCTGCAACATCGCGTATGGAGATCACGGGTGCGACGTCGATCTTTGAAATGCCCTTGCCGGCGGTGACATACCACGGAAGTTCGTGCGTGCGCAGATACGTGCTTCCCATGGAATTGATGCCGGCGATCGCAGAAACGCCCGTATACTTCAGCGTATCATACCAGCTTGGCACAGGCGAGTACCAGCCTGTTGAAGTGCTGTTGGCTCCGCCTGCATCTCTCCAGACGCTGTCTGCAGACACGCCCGGACCGTACCCGGCCACCTGCGCGACGGCAAAGCGCAGATGTGCTCCGCTTTTTGGAAACACATAGGGTCCGAAGGACGTGTAATGGAAGAAGGCGCCTGTGTAACCGCTCGCCGAGAGCGTTCTCGGTTTCGCTTTCCCGTGCCAGTAATCGATGACATCCTGATTGAGTGCGGGATTGGCCAACTGAGGATTCCATGGGCAGCTCGCGTATGGAGCATACCATTTCGCCCACAGGATTGAATCTGCCGACGCCGTTGCTGAGGTCGACTTATTGTTGAACGCGGCCGGATTATGAACGGTGACGTCCAACCCGAGCGCGATCGTCCGCGACATTTCCTGGTTTCTGTTTCCGTTGGTCTCTGTGCTGTACGGCTGCTTGAATTTATTGTTCACATCCCACACGCGTGCCGAATCCGATACCGGGTACACGGTGTTTTGTTTGGTCTGCAGCATATCGTATTCATAATGCAGCGGCAGAAAACCGATCGCCTGCGGCGAGTCGAGTCCGCCCCTGTTGCCCGGCGTCGACCATTTGCTGAAATACGTAGCATCGGGGAATCCGTCACGCGGATGGATGTACGTCATGAGGCGCGAAAAATTATAGCGAGCGTATTCTTCGCGGCTGCGGCTCGTCACCGACGATTCATTCCACACTCCGTATTTTCTCATCAAGCCGAATGCCGACGGCGAAAACGCGTTCTGGAACATGACGAATCCGTCCGTATAGTCTACATTGTCGTTGTTGACGATGTCGTACTCGATGATGATGAATGCGTCGTATCCGGGATAACTCCACGCCCGGCTTGTCTGCGTCACCGTGATGTTCATCGGAGGCTTTGTTGTGTATGTCGTGGTGATGATCTCTTCCGCTTCGTTCGGATTGAACGAGGAATTCAGGTCGCCGTTTTCCAATACGGGGTAATTTTCAACGCGTGAGATCATTCCCGGTATCACAAAGACACCGGCGATCGCGGTCGCGTTGCCCGAGCCGTCTGTGATGCCGCCGCACGCGCGCGCTTCATAGACTCCGCGCACCTTCGCACGCAGGACCAATCCGGACCCCTGTCCGTTCTGCTGTCCGAAATATTGAATGCCGTCGAGAGTCTGGCGGGAATTCGGCGGCCATTCGAGCGCCGAGGTGCCTTCGGTGATGCCGATCACGTTCGAATTTGATCCTTCAAGCGCGCGTCCCAATTCGCCGGTATTATAGATCGTCTGCCGAAGCATGCTGCGTGTGTGCGTTTCGTAGAGGCGCTGAGCGTCTGCCGCGGACGACACCACCAGGAGCATGAAAAAAAGAAATCGTATGTGTTTCATCTCGAATTCCTATGTGTTGAGTGTTGAAAATAATTAAAAATCGATCGCGATGCCGAAGTAGAATGCCCGCGGCGCATTATCGTACATGAGGAACGTGTGATCGACGCCATAGGCGCTGCCGTAATTTTGATCGTCCCAATACTGCACGCCATAGTTCGCATCGTTCAGCGGATAGTGCGCGTATTCGGCGGTAATGGGATTTTGGTCGACCTTGTTGGCAGTATTAAAAATATAATTGTAGTTGAGGATCTTGTCGTTGAACACGTTGAAGACTTCGGCGTAGATTGTCGCCGCTGTGCCCAAGAAATTCGGCAGGAGCTTCGTCACTTTCAGGTTCGTGTTGTATTCGGCCGGTGTGCGAAGGGCGTTGACGTCCGTTGCATTGTCGGGCGATGTGTACGGGCGGCCGCTGCGCGCAAATGCGCTTGCCGAGACGATGAAATTGCCGAGCGGGTATCCGCCCAGGATCTGCGGCCCGAATTCATCCTCTGTTGTATAAGCGAGGTTCACGATGAGGTTGTGCGTCCGGTCGAAGTTCAAGAGCACATCCTTGATGGGCACCTTCGTCACAACGTCTGTGGAGATGACGCCGGACGGATCCTTCGTGATCGCCGCCGGAGCGTTCGAGACCGAGGCGCTCTTGCCGGTGGCGACGCCGAATTGATAATTGATCGAACCGGTCACAGATCCGCGCCGCTTCGAGAGCACCAGGCGGAACCCGCGGACATCGGCATAATCCCGGTTGAAGTACGAAAAATAACTCGTGCCCGAGGACAAGTTGGTGTAGACCGCCTGCTCCAGTTGGTCCTTAATGTCCTTGTAATACCCGCTCACGTCGAGCGTGAATCCGTCGCCTAGCCCCTGCATCACACCGATGTCATAGCTGTTCGTGACCTGAGGATTGAGCAGAGGATTCGATAAATTGTAGACGGAAGGCGACGTCGGCGGCGGCGGATATTTTTTCGTGTCGCCGATGACGTATTGGAACGATGGACGCTGCATGAACGTGCCGTAGTTTAGATGGAACACGGTCATCTCGGTCACGGGGAACGAAATGCCCACGCGCGGCTGCAGACGGCCGATGGGTTTCGCCTTATCCTTTGCCGCCAGGCCTGGATTGTAATCGAGCGTCGGATTGCCGGCAGAGTCGGGCACAACGAACGGGTCGAACTGGTTCGAGTAGTAGTCCGTGTTCGAATCCCAATAGTCCCAGCGCAGACCGACATTGGCGATCAATCCTTCGAATTCCATTTTATCCTGCACATAGAGTCCCCCTTCGAACGGGTGTCCGGTATACTGGCGCTGTGTGATGCTTCCCTTGGATGCAATGTTGCCGATATTATTCACGTCGAGCGAGTAATAGCTTCCTTGTATGCCGGCATTCAGAAGATGCGATTTCGTGAGCTGGCTCGTGAACGACGCGTCGAGAGAAACGGTGCCGGTTTTTTCATTGTTGAAGTTGCTCAGGTTGTTGCCGAGATAGAAGAATGTCTTGCCTGTCATGTTCTGGTAGGACAGGAAGTTCATCGTGCGTGTGATGATCGCGGTTCCTGTTTCCATGTTCCGAACGGCGTCGGAGACCTGGTTGTACCAGGGCGCTGTGCCCAACTGCTTATTGGTGCGGAGAGAGTTCAGCTTGACTTCATAGAACGTGCTCGGACTCAGTGCATGGGTGAAGCGCGCACCGAGTTGCGTGTTGGTTTGTTCCTGATACGAGATGCCGAGTATCCGGTCCCAGATCCATTGATAAAAGCCTGTGCCGGAGCCGAGGATGTTGTCGTACGCGTATTGGTATCCTCCGCTGAGCCTGAGCGCCATGCCTTCGCCGAAATCGAATGCTAGGTTGCCCATCACCTGCTGCTGCGTGTTCGGCATTTCCGTCGGGACGATCGCGTTCGTGACTTGCGAACGGACCGCCAGGAACATTGTCAACCCGTTCGCCAAAGGACCTCCTGTCGCCCCTTCAAGCGTGTAATCGATCGTGTTCCAATAGTTTCGATTGAGGTCCCTGGAGGTGGCATTCTGCCAGATCGCTTTCGAGACCTGAACCCACACCGATGTATCCGCTCCGTACGTGGAAGCCGTCCAACCGTAGAGTCCCTTATTGCCGGTGCTCGCGTCGCCGTAGCGCCAGAAATTCGGGTCCTGCAGTTTCAGCAGATACGGATTCGCATTTTCATCGTACACGCTCGCGCCGAAATATTTTTTATCGGGATAGCGCAAACGCATTTCAACTTTCGAACGCCATTTGTCGCTCTTGCCTTCTTTCATCGTGATGTTCACGACGCCGGATTGCGCGTTGCCGTACTGCGCGCCGAAGCCGCTGGTGATCACTTCGATCTCTTCGACCGCGCTCATGATCGGGCTGAAGGCCGATGACGCATCGAGCGGATTCACAATGCCCATGCCCTGGAGCGTGTAGAGTTCTTCATTCGAACGGCCGCCCCTGAAGTGTCCGTCCGTCACATCGGCGGCCATCCCGATGATATCGCTCACGTCTCTCATGCCCGCAAGCGATTTCACGTCATCGGAACGAATGATCTCGCTTGTCGAGGTCTTCTCTCGCTCCACATCGGGCCGTGTTGCCTCCACGATCACTTCGGCGTGTTCGATCACCTCGGAGGTGAGACGATAATCGACGACCGTCGTTCGGTTCGAATTGATGATGACATCTTTCTGGCTGCTCCTCTGGTACCCGAGCATTGATGCCTGCACGGTGTATTTTCCGGCAGGGATGTTCAAAATATAATACGTGCCCTCGATATCCGTCACAGCACCTTGCGATGTGCCAAGGATCCTGACATTCACACCGACCAGAGGCTCTTTTGTCTGCCCGTCGGAAACAGAACCGGAAATTTTTCCTCCCGTCTGCGCCGAGACCATAGTGAATGCAAACAGCAGAAAGAGTGTGAGACTCAGGGCGCGATGCAGCCTTCCCGGCCAATGGAGTGAGTTAGTACAACCACGCCGAGGCAATTCGGCGTTCATCGTTATGAGTGGTTGTAAACAGTAACGAATTGTCATAGTTAGCTCCTTGGTACGAGATGACAAATATGTGTGGCTTAATTCTCTTGCGGGATAACCGATTACTTTACCGTTTACTATCTCAGGCCCACGTACTCCTCATGATCTTTACTTTAACGGTTACTTATAATACGGGCAAATAATTGCAGAGTCAAGGTGAATTTTATTTATATACACCGCTGTGTGGAACGTAAATGATGTCTCGCCCGCTTAACGAATTGGTGCAGGTTGATAATCGGGAGCGCTATGACCTACCCTGCCTTTCCTCTCACAAAGCCGTCAACGCCCCCGTCAGCTTACGCCCGCTGTTTCTTTTTGTGTTCGGCTTCGACCATGATCGATATTCCGCCGCGCACCTTAAATTCTCCCGTCACCTTGCACCACCGTGGATGCAGCAATGCCACAAGATCATTGAGTATGGTGTTGGTGAGGTGCTCGTGAAAGATGCCTTCGTTCCGATACGACCAAAGATAAAGCTTCATCGATTTCGATTCGACGATCAATGCGTCCGGAATATATTGAACGGTCACAGTGGCGAAATCGGGCTGGCCCGTCATCGGACAAACACACGTGAATTCGTCTGTCCTCAGCGTGACAACATACTCCCGATGAGGATGAAGGTTAGGGAATGCTTCGAGTTTTTTTGAAGGCTGTGAGGCATGCCCCAGCATGGTGAGTCCCGCGGTGGGATTTTTTGCGGAAGATGTAGTTTTGCGTGTGCTCATGATTAAGTACCGTCATAGTGAAAACAACTTGAACGTGATCTCGTTGGCATTTCTTATAACTGTGTTTCGGCATCGGCGTACGTAGAACCTGTTTCGCAGACTCTTACGCGGAGCACGTCTGCTTGATCCCAGACACCGGAAGTCCGTTGTTTCTCTGACCGTATCGCTTCGGCGATGTATGTTACGATGTATGTGCAGATGTTTTCGGCCGTAGTCGGAAAACCGACGAACACCGACTTCATTCCCGAAGTCCGGAGAAACTCGCCCACAAGCGTGTCCTCTGTATCACACATGAACGAATGATCGATGGCATCGATCAACGGCTTCACGATCTGTTTGAGATCCGTATAGTCCGCCACCATGCCGTTGGAGGCCGGCTCGCCTTCGATCTCGACAATGAGTCTGTACGAATGACCGTGTATGTTCTGGCAGCCGCGCGTGTGCAGCGGCAGCCTGTGCCCCATTTCCCATCGGAATTCTTTTCCGATTTTCATGCCTTTATTCTCCTCATTTTGTAACTACTCCGTATGCACTAAAATCATTGTCATTCTTAGGTGCTCATCTTGACCAAGGTCAAGAATCTTCATGCATGTGGTATACGTACTCTGTCATTCTGAGCGCAAGCGAAGAATCTTGCATCGTGCGAGTTGCCGGCAAGATTCTTCAATCGTTCAAGCTCCTTCAGAATGACAGGGACGACAAAGCACGCTGAGTTGTAACCTCGTTTTTTATATTCGCCTCGGGCCTTCCCCGAGACGGGGTCGCTCTGTCCACCGGCGATCGTGTCTAGACTCCCCGCTGTTCGGGATGCCATATGAATTTATGCATCTGGAGCTGCAGCCTTGCATCGAGATGATCGCGCAGCAGCCACTGTGATAGGACGACGGGCTCGAGCACTCCGAACACCGGAGACAGCAGCACGGTGCATCGTTCTGAGAGGCGATGCTCGATGATGAGCGCGCGTGTCCAGAGGTAGTCCTCTTCCGTTCCGACGACAAATTTTACTTCGTCGTCCGGAGTAAGGCAGTCGATGTTCTGCATGAAATTGCGTTTTACCATGCCGCTCGACGGACATTTGAAGTCGACGATTTTTTTCACGCGCGGGTCGATCTGCTTCACATCGCAATAGCCGCCTGTCTCGACCATCACACGGAATCCTTTGTCGCATAAGTGGGACATCAGGTCGTGGACGTGCGGCTGCTCCAGAGGTTCTCCCCCGGTGATTTCCACGAGTGTGCATCCGAACCGTTCAACAGTCGCTGTGATCTCATCGAGCGTCAGGACATTGGCCTGTTCGTGCACATCCAAAGCATATGGCGTATCGCACCACGAGCAGCGCAATCCGCACCCCTGCAGGCGGATGAATGTACAGGGAAGGCCTGCCAGCGTGGACTCACCCTGTATGCTGTAAAAAATTTCGTTGATGTTGAGCGTTGTTGTATCGTTCACCACAGGAACTCTCGTTTATGTAAGTGTCTCTGATGCATTGTTCTCTTGGACCACCCCAGGGCAAGATCTCATCTCACCCGTCCAGCGAAACGGTACAAACTACGAATGAGCAGCACGCCCGGCACGCCGGATGTATGCGATCGGATCGGTGAGGCCAGCGTCGGTGAACCCTTTCAGCCGCAAAAGACACGCATCGCACTGCCCGCACGATTCTCCGATCGGCGACGGATCGTAACACGAGTGCGTCTGTGAATAATTGACGCCGAGGTCCGTACCGCACCGGATGATGTCGGCTTTCGTCATCGCAATCAGCGGAGTGTGTATCGCGGTCCTGACGCCCTGAACTCCCGCTTTGGTTGCCACATTCGCCATCGCTTCAAAGGCATGGATGAATTCGGGGCGGCAGTCCGGGTATCCGCTGTAATCGATCGCATTCACGCCGATGAATATGTCCGAGGCCCCGAGCACTTCGGCCCAACCGAGGGCTACCGAGAGGAAAATGGTATTGCGCGCAGGCACGTACGTGACGGGAATTTCCCCCGCCATTGCCTCGAGTGTCCGTTCTTTCGGAACAAGCATTGCACTTGTGAGAGCAGACCCGCCGAATGCTGTCAAATCGAGCGAAACGATCTTATGCTCCTTCACGTTCAGCAACACAGCCAGTTTCTCGGCCGCTGCTATCTCCCACGTGTGCCGCTGACCGTAATTGAATGTCAACGCATACAGGTCAAAGCCGTCCTTGCGAGCGATGGCCGCCGCAGTCACCGAATCCAATCCACCGCTTAACAGTACAACCGCCTTGCGCTCTGCACTCATGATGCTTCCTTCAATTGTAGTCATGTAACATAAGATTTTACATGTACAGTTGCAATTCGAACGTCGATGAAATTCATCACTTCTGTACGACAAGTTTGCGCGTCAGCAGCGAATGTCCCGCCTCAAGCCGGTAAAAATACATACCGCTTGGAATGGTTGCGGCATTCCATGACACGGAGTGCGATCCCTTTGCGGTTACTCCGTCGAGCAGCGTCGATACCGTCCTGCCCAACACATCGTACACCGTCAATGTCACCATCTGTGTTGCGGGGATGGAAAAGCGAATCATCGTTGACGGATTGAATGGATTGGGGAAATTTTGTTCGAGCACATACGCCGTCGGCACCACGTTCCCCGACGATGCAACGTCAGTGACATTCGCTGGGGCATACAACCGGCGCACGAGCGTCGTATCGAGAATGAAGGGATTTGCTTTGCCGCTTTGATACACGGCAATTTTCAGCGTGCGCGCGTACTCCGACGAATCCACCGGGAACTGCGAATGCCATTTCAAGAGCGTGGCCTTCATACCCTCGAAAAATTTATCTCCTCCTGCGGCGACGCATTCGGCTCTATAAATCGTATAAAAATAGAAAATCGCGCGGGCCACATGTCCCTTATGCGCGTCGCGAGGTTCATACGTCGTCGTACCGAATTTGCTGTACTCCGTAAGATCGCCCGGTGGTTTCGTGCTCCTGCTCTCGCCGAGCCTGAACCACATTGTCACATTGGCATCGGGTATCTCAGCAAAGGGCCAATTGCTCCGCGCGCTGTTGGCAGTCCCATTGGCGGGATATAGGTGATGCATGTCGCTGTTGCCGTTCCCCGAACCTGCGCCCATCGATTGCGGGAACGAGTGCTCGCAATTGATGCCGCCGTTCGATGCCGCCGTGTTCGGCGCTACGCCCGGCGTCATGTAGCAGGCGAAGCCGCTATACACGCATTTTATTGTGTCGGCTACTTTGTCGATTTCCCCGTATAATTTTTCATGGGCGCTGGAATAATCGAGCACGGTCGCCGGCGTATAGGACGACACGATCATGTCGTAAAGGGATTTAGTGACATCAACACCCGTGAACAGCTGTTGCTGCGGTATCAGGTATGTGCGTGCTGTCGTAAAAGACCATCCGCCTGAAAACGCGCTCGTGCCTGCAGTGTTTTTTGCTCGCACTCTCCACCAATACCTGGTCGTATCGGTGAGTCCCTTCGCTTGAAATTGAGTCGATGTTATTGTTGAATCTTCCATCACGATCGTTGTGAACAGTGAGTCTGCCGCTATCTGGCAGCGGTATGTCAACGCGCCGGCAGTGAGGTTCCATGATAATAACGGATGTACGGAATATCCTGCGCTTCGATTGGCCGGTGAAACACCAAGAGGCGTCGCAGGCGGTATTGTCCAAAATGTTGAAAAGGTTCTGGCAGAAGAAAACATGCTGCTGCCCACTGCATTCGAGGCGCTCATGCGCCAGTAGTAGGCAGTATTGCTTGCAAGCCCTGCAACGGTAATTGATAATCCGGCAATGCCTGCAGAGTCTTCAACGACAGGAGTGAATGCGGAATTTGCGGCGACTTGCAGCCGGTAACTCGTGGCGCTCGAAGAGGCGTTCCATGTTAATTGGAGAGAGAGCTGCTGGTTCACACTATTATCGGCAAGCGAAAGAAGTGTCGGTGTAGCGGGCGCCGACGTTCCGCTTCCCGTAAATATGGAAATGTCATCGATGCCGATGCTGCTCACCGTGCCGCTCTCGGTGCCGCGCCAAAAGGCCCAGCGCAGCTGGACGGTATCCTTGTTTTCCATCGCAACAGGCAGAGACAGATCGGTATAGGTGTCCACTTGTCCGGTTGTGCGTATCGTGCTGTTTCCCTGATACACGGAATTGGCGATGCTCGTCCACGTTCCTACAGACCCGGCCCTGCACTGCAGCACAATGCCGGCGGTATTGGTTGAACCGCTGAGCATCGTTATCGTATAGTTGACCTTGATCGCCGATGCGCCTTTTGTGGTGATCGCGAGCATCAATTGATTCACTCCGTTTGTCACATTGCCGCTTCCCTGCAGATAGATCAATGCATTTCCGTTTGCAGCATACCCATAGACTCCCCCGGGACTTTGCGGTTTAACCGTCTGCGCTGTGACTGTGGCATTGCCCGTCGGGATTGACGCTTCGGCAGCAGTCTGCGACGTTGTCGATGCACCGCTGACACCGTTCCAGGCGCCAAATCCTGCGGGCAGCGACGAGAACGCGGCCGTGCCGAAATTTTGCGTATATGGGAGTATCTGTGGGGCGGGGTTTGACTGTCCTAGACCTGCGGTGATAACAAACAGTACAAGCGCCGAAATCAATCGAACGTTTTTTTCGCCTCTTCCAACTTGTGTATTCTTCATGGTGCTTTTAACCGATCCTGGTAAATGAGACATCAATGTGCCCATAAAAAAACGAAGCCCCTGCCGCAGCGGCAGGGGCTTCGGTGTACGTGTTACACAAAGCTTACTTCAACAGCATCATCTTCTTCGATGAGACAAAGCTTCCAGCTTCAATGCGATAGATATACATGCCGCTTGCGACCTGCACACCATCATTGTTTTTACCGTTCCATGTCGATTCGAAGTAACCGGCATTCGTCATGCCGTTCACGAGCGTGCGCACTTCGCGTCCGAGCATATCGTACACGATGAGCCTGGCCATGGACTGCTGAGGCAGCGCAAAGCGGATCACTGTTGACGGATTGAAGGGATTGGGGAAATTGTTCATCAATTCATACGTGACCGGTAAACCGCTTGCGATTCCGTTCACGCCCGTGACTTTGATGGACTTGATGTCCGATATTCCGCGCGGCATGATCTCATAGCCGTTGCTCCAGGGAGCCGCGGCTGAGTACTGACTCACGATGCCTACCACATTGATCGGATAGACAGGTTCCGTGCCGAAGATATTCATATCCAAATCGAGAAACATCTGTGCCGAATCGCCCTTGCTGCTCACGTTGGAAAGGTAGATGCTCACGTTGGCGGCAGCTGCCGGCCAGGTGCCACTTGATTTATACAGCGTATCGATCTCTATCAGCTGGCCTTCGTACTTTTCCGCATTCACTGCAAATTCATGAAGCGTTAAGCGCTTCGGTGCCGGTACAACGGCATTTTTCTTGACCACGCCGAAGTGGGCCGCATCCATGGCGCCGGGCGTGAATTCAACCAGGCCTTTGTACTGTGCAACCGTGCCGACCGCATAGACCGAATCGCCGATATCGAGCGGCGTCGCAGGCAGCGTATAGCCGAACAGATCAATGCCTCCTGTCGCGTCCTGAATGAAGTACGACAACTGGGGATACGACGCTCCGTAATTCGGCGACATGACCACACCATAGATCTTCAGCGTATCCAACAATTTGATCGAATGGTCGGCAATGAAGTCGTTGTTCGCGTCGATTCGCGCTTCGCCAATGGTCACCACCGGAATCGAAGAGACTGGCGGCACCATCGTGAATTCGTCGGCTCCGATATCGGGAGTCGTTGCATTGCGGGCTTCGCCGTCAATGTCCGTCGTCACACCGGCAACCGGCACGCCGGCATCCGAGATGACCGGAGTGAGAAGCGCCCTCGTGTCGATGTGAAGATCCGTCGCCGAAATAAAGCCGGGCGCGCCTATCATCGAGTTTGCATCCACGCCCGAGGCTACACGCCAGAGCGTCATGTTTGTCGCCTTCGTCGTGTCCTTGAAACCCGTGAGGGCATTCGATGTGCCTGCGCGGTAGTAGTCGTTATAGTCGGCCGTCAGCGTGCCGGCAAGTGTTCCGACCGTTCCTGTATTGCCGCGATAAACGTTAACCGATGCGAAGTCATCCTCGTAGTTTGCGACGATGTTGTTCTTCACCGTGTTGATGCCGTTGCTGAAATAGAGACCGCGATAGTTAACTGTGCCCGCGCCGATCGGAGCAACTGAATCCATGCGAATCGTGTTATAATAGATATTCGCAACAGCCGAGTCCGCGACGCGAATGCCGTAGAGATAGGCATTCTTGTCCGTGCTTGTACCGGCAAGCGAGAATCCGGAAATCATATTATTGTAGACGTTATACGTGCCCTTGCCTTCGATCGAGATCGCGCCGATGCCGCCGGAACCGGTAAGCGCGGATGAATCGCGCACTGCAAGCTTCGTGATCTTGTTGTTCGTGATGTTGTATGTGGCTGTGGGAAGCGTGTTGACGCCCATGATGGCTTCAGAGGACACGCTTGCAACGTTCTGATTCACGATGATCTCGTTGTTTGTGACATTGGTGCTGCCAAGATAATACAACCCAACGCCGTGACGGATCGCTTCGATCTTGTTGTTGCTGATCGTGATCTTGGTCGGGTATGTGGAGATCGCCGCAGCAGCATAACCGCCGATGCCGCCGATCGAGGCAGTGACGCCCGTAAAATTGGAGCTCAGCCAGTTGTTGTCGATGGTGAGGTTCGACGGGGTCTTTTCGACTGTGCCTGTATTCGCCGTAGTGGCCGTACGGATCAAGATTGAATACACCAGCAGGCTGCCCGATGTGCTGGCCGCCGTGGGGACGACCTTATAGAGCACGTTGCAATTCTTGATCGTGACGTTTTGCACATCGCCTACAATCGCCAGTGGTATGGCATTGCGCTGAATGCCTGTTGTCTGAATCGTGAGGTCGCGGGACTTCCCGCCTTCACTGTTCGAACCGTCAAAAACGATGTTGCGTGTCGGCTTCAGATCCGCCCACGCCATCGCCGCACTGTTCATGCCGATAACAAAGGCACCGGACGGGCCGGAGTTGCCATCGGAGGGGTACTGCAACGTGATCGTCGGCTTCACGCCCGCTGCGGGCTTGAATGTGACTGTGTATGGCGTCGGATCGACCGCAAGGCCGAGACCTTTTCCGCCAATTTCGGGTTCTGTGATGTCGCTGGTGATGTAGAACGTGGTGTTACTCGGGATCGGCATACCGTTGCTCAGCGAATCGAGCGCGGATTTCATGCTCGCGAAGTGCGCCTTTTCACCGGCGACGCTGCCTGTTCCGACCGAATAGAAATTCTCAAGCGTCGGCACGCCCATTGCCTTGTACCATGATTTCTCGACGCGAATGCCGTCTATGACAAGGGACGGAGCTGCTGTCGCGCCGCCCTGGCGGAGCGTCACGAAGCCGAAGTTCTTCGCGTCGGCGCGTGATGTCGCCGTATCGGCAATTTCCGCAACGGCGGGTTCTGCCGTCAAGGCCGCACCCGATGCCAGAACGTATACTTTAATGACGTCGTTCGAATCCTTGGCAAAATCGAATGAATATTTGACGACGGTCAGATAAGTGGTATTCAAATTGAACACTGTCGATCCGTATATGGCCGCTTCGTTGCTCTTGCTGATACCGAATTGGAATCCTGCTCCGCTCGAGCGGATGAAGAGTCTTCCGGTGTAGCCGGTCTGTGATTCCGCCGGAGACAGCGCGTAAAAATAATCACCCGTCGCCTGAGCGGCAGTGACCTTCAGCATGAACGTTGAATAGAACGAGCCGCCCGAATCTTTCGCGAACGATTTGAAGACGTCCTGGCCATTGTTTGTCATCGTGGCGGCATTGCCGATTCCCGACAATGGATAATTCGTGAATGTGAGTCCAGGGGTAGTCGTGAGGATAGCATTCGTCGTACCGCCGCTGCTGACAAGCCAGTTGTGTGCGGTCAGACTGTCGCCTGCGGCGTAGTCGAAGTTTTCGGGAAACGGAGGAACCACCGGAGCAACGGTCACACCGGCCCACGTCGAATCGATGCGGATGCCGTCGATCGTGAGCGCAGGAGTAGTACCTGCTCCTGAACCCTGACGGAGGGTTATAATGCCAAGATTCTTCGTATCCGCTTTTGTCGATGATAAAAGAGAAACGACTTCAGAAACCGCAGGTTCTGTAGTAACAGAAGCACCTGGTGATAAGACAAAAAGACTGACTGCATCATTTGAATCTTTTGCAACAAAAGTATGTTTGAGGACGACTAAATATGTCGTCCCGAATGAAAACACAGTCGTGCCATAGGTCGCCGTTTCATTTGATTTAGACAAGCCCATCAAAAATCCGGTCCCTGACGATTTAATAAAGGTTCTGGCGTAATAATTTGTCTGCGTTTCTGCCGGGGATAGACCTAAAAAATAATCACCTGTTGCAGCTAAACTATCAACATTGATCAAAAAACCAGCGTAGAGTGAACCAATACTATCGGCAGGGAAACTTCTATAGAGATCCTGTCCTGTTACGGTAAGATGTAGCGCATTGCCGACACCTGATCCTGGATAATTATTGAACGTCAAACCTTGCGATGTGACAATGAGGGGGTTCACCACGCTCGTGCCGCTGATAATCCAGCCATGGTTTCGAAGACTATCGCCTGCAGTATAATTAAAATCTTCTTTGAACATTTGCGCCGAAGCCCACGTGCTCGCGCAAAGAAGCATGAAGACAATCGCTAACATGGTAGATATTTTTTTCAAGGTAGTATTCCCTTATAGTTGAGGAATGGTGGATTAGAATCTCGAATACATAGTGTACAAAAGTAGCATGTAAATTGCCATATGAAACATTTAAATAATATTTTCATAACATCGCTTGCTGTGTGTTCCGCTCCTGTAGACCATTCTTAACGCGTCTTCTGCTCGATCGAACAATTATTTGTTTGCGATATCTTTCGCTCGTTCGGTGATCATACGGAAATCTATTTTGCCGCTTCCCATCTTCGGCAATTCTTCCATAACAATGAATTGTTTCGGCAGGGCGATATTGGGAAGATCGGCGCTCATTTTCTTTAAGACCGCTTTTTCGTCGATCGGCTGCGTGATCACCGCAACGATTTTCGCGCCCTTGATGGCATCGGGCACTTCCACTACGCAACATTCATTATCGGCCGGAAGACATTTTTCCAATATGCCTTCCACACGGATCAGCGAGACCATTTCGCCGCCGATCTTCACGAAGCGGCGCAGGCGTCCGACGTGCCACAAATAGCCGTCCGCATCCATCAGTCCCATATCCCCGGTGTCGTACCATCCGGAGCGGATGTGAAGCGAGGTCTCTTCGAAGTCGTCGAAATACCCTTTCATCACCAGATCGCCTTTGACGAGAATTTTTCCGATCTCTCCTGTCTTGCACGTTTCATTCGTTTCATAGTTCTCGATGCGCACGTGCACTCCGGAGAGGACCCTGCCGACACTGCCCGGTCTGTTGTGCGTCGGCGAATTTGCCGTGATCGCCGGACTCGTTTCAGTTGCGCCGTATGCCTCAAGAAGAACCTTGTTGTGTTTTTCGATGTACGCCTGGCGAAGCGCGTCCGGGCACTTATCCGCACCCGAGAGCAGTATGCGCACGCTCGAGAAATCTCCCGGCGTCGATTTCCGCAGATATCCCCAGAAGAATGTCGGCGTGCCGCACATGAGTGTGACTTTTTCTTCGCGCACGATGTCGCAGATCGCCTTGAAGTCGAGCGGATTCGCGTACGTGACGATCGTCATGCCCTTCACGAACGGCACCCACAGATTTGCCGTCTGCCCGAACACATGAAAGTATGGGAGATTGGCCAGGAAGATATCCTCTTTATAGAACGGGATCGCCTTTCCAAGGCCTTCGACGTTCGACATGATATTCCGGTGAGTCAGCTGCACGGCCTTCGGTTCTTTTTCGCTCCCGCTGGTGAAGAGGATGACCAGGGTGTCGTCGGGTTCGCCGCCGTGTATCGATGAGAGGATCAATGGTGTAGGCAGCTTCGATTTGAGCGCTGCTTTAATTTTGTCGACGGCGCCGATGCTTGCCATGATGTCTTCAAGGAACACCATGCCCGGCATGAGCGGACAATTGATCTTGTCCAGCAGCGCTTTCGAGGTGATCACCGTATGGAATGCGCATTTTTTCTGCGCATACTCCACATTCATCGCCGCACCGGTGGAATAGTTGATCATGACCGGCGTTCTGCCGCTCATGAGCGCAGCCAGTTGCGCAAGCGCGCAGCCGGAGGATGTCGGGATCATAATGCCGATGAACCCCTTTTCGTAGCGCTGGAATTTTTCGGCAAGGATCAATGTCGCGATCAGCGCTTTGCCGTACGTAATGCGTCTTCCCGTGGTACGGTCGATGATTGCAAGTTTTGAAGAATTGTTTTTGGCAACGCGGACGAATTCCTGATGAAGCATCATATGGCGACCCTTTTGATTGACTGATCGGTGCGAACGGCGAATCACTTTCCCAATTATTGTTCAAGGGAGATTCAACTTACAACACAAAAGAGAATAAAGCAATATGTAACATGCGGAATCGCGTAGGTTGCGCCTATCGGACTTCAGAGTCTTATATCCTTTTATTGAGGATTTAAGAGTATTTTAGTCGATATCACGTATTGACATTTAAAAAAGAAAAACGGATATTTAGCCGGTTGCGAGCAAACAAATTTTGGATACAAATAGTTCACCCGTTATCCACTAAATGTGAACGCGCATTGGCAGTACACATTTTCTCCGAAAAGCCGAGCGGGCAGCCGCCCCCTTTTCAAACCATGTTAATTTAATCCACGCTCTTCTCTACAAATTGTTTGGAGGAAGTATGAAGAAACTTTTTACCACGTGTATGATGGTGGTCTTTCTGGCTTTGCCGTTATTGGCTCAGAACACAGGAAAGATCAACATGGTCGGAGTAACCGATAGATATAAGGTTTCAAACAGCAATCAGGTCTCGACCGGATTGTCAACCGTCGGTGTGGGTCAACGCGCCGTCATGTCTGGCATAGTGCTTACAAGTCCCGGCGGTCTCACTGCCGATAAATATGTAACTATCACCAGCGCTGTCTGGTCGTTCACACAGAAGCCCACTGGCTCTGCTGCCACGCTCATCAACTCTACAGTCCAGCTCGCCGATACCGGCACAGCAGCAAAATTTGGTGTTACGTACTTCGTCCCCGATATGGTCGGTACGTATGTCGTCTCGATGACGGCTACCACTGCAACAGGAGTCGCAGCTGCGGGTACGATCACGATCGTGGCCGGAAAATTTATTGGTGCAGGCATCGCTGCCGCGTCGACGAACGGCGTCCCCAACGCATGCAAAAACTGTCATCAGGGAACACTGGCTCAGCCATTCCTTGATCTGGTCTCGACCAATCATGCACAAGCGGTCAAACGGAAACTCAACGATCCCGCGGGACATTTTGGAACAACCTGCATGTCATGCCACTCTATCGGCTATGACGGTATCTCCTCAACGGGCAACAACGGCTGGGATGATTTGGTCGCCGCTGCAGACAGCACCTATTTGAAATGGTTCCCCCCGATCCGCGCAAATGGTCCCGGTGCCTGGGAAGGCCTCGTCGCCAACAATCAAAACTTGATGGCACATGCAGGCATACAGTGCGAAAATTGCCACGGCGCCGCAAGCGAACATGCAGCAACAGGCGACAAAACCAAGCTCGATGAGTCGCTCTCTTCCGAAGTGTGCAACGTCTGCCATTTCTCGAGCGATCGTCATGCCATCGGTTACCAGTGGGCATCAACGAAACACGCAGTATCGGTCAATACCGGCAGCACCACATCGCCCTATTCACGCGACGCTGCGATTTGCGCACGGTGCCATAGTGCTCAGGGATATATCAACGAAGCGATCGCAGGCAAGGCGGAACCAGTTCCCGCCACCGGCGGTGTCGTCTATGCCGACGGTATGTCTATCGGCTGCCAGACATGCCACGATCCGCATACCAATAACAATCCCGGTTCGAAAGATCCAGTGACAGGCGCATACTCCTATCCGCAGTTGCGCGCAAAGACAGTCGGCGAAGTATGCACAGGCTGTCATATCGTACGTATCACCCATTCATCGCATCAGGGTTCCATGCTTATCGGCGCGAATGCCACACCGTATACGCTTGACAAAGCCGAAGCATATCGGAAGGCACCAAGTGTGATTGCAAACGTCGTCGGCTTGTGGGGCGGCTGGCAGTTACCGGGCTACACATATCAGAATTCCTCGCACAGCGATATTCCTGAACGTTGTGTGGCGTGCCATATGGCAAAATCGCCGTCGTATATCGCCAATGAAGCCTCCGGCTTCGTAAAAGGTGATTCGATGATGACAAAGCTGGGCATGCATACATTCAAAGTCTCAACAACATTGGCTAACGGAACAACCTATCTGAACCCGACTGGTTGCGCGGAGTGCCATGGTAACGTCACAATCGATTTCGTGGACCTAACACAGGCAAAGACAAACGCGCTTCTTACTTCATTGTACACAGTGCTGCCGAAACGTGACACTGCCATCACAACCACTTATCCGAGCGGCGCTCCCATCCTTGCTAACGATACCACGACATGGCAGGGTACAGCAGTGCCGAAATCAGCTGTCAAGCGCAACCTGACAACTGCGGAACGCGCGGCCGCTTTCAACTATTGGTTCGTGAAGAACGATAATAGCTTTGGCGTGCATAACTTTACATATGCCAAGGGTCTTCTCACTTCCAGCATCGAACAAGTCACACTCGGCCTCGGCGCTTCAACCATCGCACAGATCAAAGACGTGCCGATGGACAACGGCGGCAATGTTCAGATCATCTGGAATAAATTCGCAGCCGAATCGTTTGCATATGGCAAGCTTACATCATACGGCATCTGGCGTAAAGATCCTATACTGCCGTCATTGAGCAAGTATGTCAGCACGTTGAATTCATTCTCACAGATGATGAAATCGGCATCGGTGGGCGGTCAATACACCATGGGCGGATCGGTCTGGACGTATGTTGCAACAGTCCCGGCTGCCGGCCTTGCTCAGTATTCGTTCATTGCACCGACACTCTTCGATTCAACGAAGACCGGCGGAATGAGATATTCTGCATTCTTCATTTCCGGCAATACGTCGGACGGCACGAACACGATGTATTCTTCACCGATCGACAGCGGTTATTCTGCAAACAATCTCTTCCCGTCCATGGTCGCCGGTGTCACCGGCTCCTCAAGCGGCAAGGGCGTGAACTTGTCCTGGACGCATTCCACGAATCCTGTTGACAACGATCTCGCGCAGTATGTTGTCTATCGCGGCACAACAGCCGGATTCACGCCGAATCCCGCCCAGCCGTATGCAATCGTCAAAGACGTCGTCTATCTTGATGCCACTGTCACAAACGGCACGACGTATTACTATCGCATCGGCGCTGTCGACGTAGCAGGAAATGCCGGACCGTATTCGAATGAGTTCAGCCTCAAGGTCACAAGCGTCCAACAATTGTCCGGACTGCCGACCGAATTCGCCCTGGGTCAGAACTATCCGAATCCGTTCAACCCGAGCACGCAGATCAAGTTCGCATTGCCGACTCAGGCAAAAGTGCAGTTGAACATCTACAGCGTCTCCGGTGAACTCGTCCGTACGCTGGTGAACGCCGACATGCCCGCTGGATATTTTGAAGCGACATGGAACGGCTTGAACAATAACGGTCAGTCTGTCAGCACGGGCGTCTATCTGTTCCGTGTGCAGGCAGGAACCTTTGTTGCATCGAAGAAAATGATCCTTGTGAAATAACGGATTATATTTTTCCGCTCTACACAAAGCACAATTTCTTCATCTATAAAAAAGGCAGCCGAAACATCGGCTGCCTTTTTTTATATCCCCGTGCATCCGATCGATGGATCGCAGGACGTAATGAGATCACCCTCACTGTGGTCATCCTCATCAGCGAGGGTGCAGTGTCAAACACCAACCTGACCGATCAAACAGAAAGGCCTCCCAACCGAAGTCGTGAGGCCTCTCTGTTTATTCGCGAGCCGTTCCCTCCCGCACACATCTCCCCTGCACTCGGCCCGCTTTTTTGGGATATTTATTTCATTAACACCATCTTCTTGATCTCGTGACGGTCCGCTGTTTTGAGCATATAGAAATATGTTCCGGATGCTATTCCGGCCGCATTAAAATTCAATTCATACAATTTATTCGCTGTGGCAACGCCGTTAAACAATGTTGTGA
>CAISDA010000035.1 GCA_903884005.1 uncultured Ignavibacteriota bacterium
CGCGCGTTTGTTTTTTATACGTGATCGTCAGCGATTCACTGCCGACCTCTGCGTGCGTGAAGGGGCTGTCGAACAGTTTCTGTTTCGAAAGGTCTACGGTCTTCCCGTTCAATTTTCTCGTATCGGGAAACGCAAAAGAAAGCGTGCCGTTCCCGACCGACCGGTACTCGACGCTGACCTTACCCGGCGCCAGTATGGCAGCAGGCTTATGAAGGCGAAGTTCGGCGCAGAACTTTTCGAACGACCCCGCTTCATCCTTCGAGCGGACCTCGATGACGTACCCGTTCTGCAGCTTGCGGCTGCGCAGACGGTAATTGTCTTCGTCTTCTTTTTTCTGTGACCATTCGACGGGCTGCAGCGGATACCAGCCGATAAAGGTGTCGCCAGCCTTGCACATGATCCAGCCCGAGGGATCGATGAGGCGTTGTTCCAGATTCTTCGGGAAAAATCCGTCGATATGCTCTGAGGTCGTTCCCGGTTCTATATCATAGAGCGCGATGAGCGTATTGTTGATCTGGAAGAAGCGTTCGAACGGCGACCCGCCCGTCCATTTGTCCTCGTTGTTATAGGTCGTCTTCGAGCCCGTCACGTCCGAGATCATGGTTTTCTGTTCTTCGGGAAAAAACGTCGCGAGTTCTTTTCCCGACCAATAGGGATGAAGCCCGAAGATGGTGGAAAACGGCTTGCCATAGGTGTACCGGACTCCCCAGCCATGTATTTGTATCGGCTGCTGGAGGCCGCCATCGAGTGAACCGATACCATAGTCCTTCGTGATGTATGAGATTTTATACACAGGCGGATTTTTTTCGGTGCCGTAGCGGATCACGTTACGAACGCGCTTGCGTTCCTTGTTCACGAACGGCACGGTGCGGTCGTTGGCGATATTATAGATGATCTTCGGGAGCCGGTATGGCGAGAACGACGAGAACATCGCCCACCCTCCCGTAACCGGATCACCGGTGCCAAAATACAAATATGCAAATCCGGAGAAGCCCGATAAGAGCGGCTTATACACAGCCGGCTGATAGATGCGGCTGTAGCCGCCGATGTACATGCCGGCAAGGTGATCTGCGGCGGCATCGGCATAGAGGTAATCCAGCATCATCGACCCGCGCTTCTTCATCTCCGGATCCTGCGCAAACTGCGTGATCAGCGTCATGGAAATGGCGTATTCGGGGAAGTAATCGGGCGAATCGAACTCGCCCTGACCGATGGTTGTCGCGATCTTCATCCAATGGATGAGATACTCTTTTGCTTCGTTCCTGTTTTCATCGGACGATTTTCCGTTGAACCATTCCGATCCGGGAAGATTCGGCCATTGTTCCGCGGCAAGAAAGAGCGAACTGTAATACATCGCCCAATGATTTTCCGTGTCGCCGCGATACGGAGCGTACGTCTTCCACACGTTTCGGACGGCAGCCTTCACCTCCGGCGACATGAGATCTTTTCCGTTGAGGTATGTTCCGATCACCGGGAACATCCAGAACATGTCGCCCTTCGGATTTTGGATCTGGTCCGAATACAGAAACAAACTGTCGGCTTTCTTAAGATCTTTCTTCATCGCATACCGGTATGCTGCTCCGTTGATGCCGGCATTGGACGCGGTATCCAGATAATTGTTGAGGCGATGAGCGCGCGCTATGTATGCCTGCTCATATTCATCGGATGTCTGCGCAGCAGCCGTCGTCTGCACCAGCGATCCAAAAAGAAGAATACATGCGGCCTGAATGAACAATGATGAGTGTTTCATATGTCGATATGTCCGTGTCATAATGATATTTGTTTTATCCTCAAAAATAAATGCGAATTATTTTTTTCCAGCGTGCATCCAAATCATTGTTTGAAGGAGCTTAAGCGGCTGAAGAACCTCACGGACTGCACACACGATGCAAGATTCTTCGCTTGCGCTCAGAATGACAGAGTACTGATGTCATATGCATGAAGATTCTTGGCGCAGCCACGATAAAACCTCAGAATGACATCGATTGGACATCATGGTGAGTGGTTGTATTACCTATTTTATGATCTTGATATCCCACACTTGCGCCCCCGGAAGGCCGGCATAGCGCCAATGCATGCCGCCATCATCCGACCGATAGACGCCCTCGCAATAGGTGCCCACGTACAAGCGGCCGCTCTCACGAGGATCGACGGCGATGGTGTGTATGTTAAGGTCCTTCAGGCCGTCGTTCATGCGGCGCCATGACGCTCCGCCGTTGATGGATTTATACACACCCGTCACGAAACCGCCCGCATACATGGTCTCGGGGTGCTGAGGATCGAATGCGATGGCGTAGAATGTCGAATGGTCGACACCCGCTTCCATTTTTTTCCATGTCGCACAGGCATCGGAGGAAATATACATGCCGTTGTCTTCGGTTCCCACGACGAAAATATTCGGACTCACGGGATGCTGTTGTATCGTGAGAATGCCGTGCATGGTGAGCCCGTCCAACTTTTTCCAGGTCACTGCGCCGTCCTCGCTCACGAATGCGCCGTCGTATGCCGCACAATAGATCCGCTTCTCATTGGAACGATCGACGATGATCTTGGATGTGTATCCGGGTTTGAGTGTTGTCTGGGCGGATTCATTCCACGTTGTTCCGCCGTCATTGGAGTGCCAGGCGCCGTACGCGCAGGCAAGATAGACGGTGTTCGGATCGGACGGTGCGCTCGTCACATCCAGCACTTCGGTGATACGCCAGTCCGTCACCGTGCGCCAGGTGCCTGCGGCCTCATCGATCTTGTGAAGTCCGCTGCCCGATGCCAGGTATTTGATGTTCCCCTTTGTTGCAGGCGTCACATCCACAGCGAAGCCGCGCGTATGGAGCGGTCCGGTATGCTTCCAGACAGTATCCGCCGATGGATGCTGAAAGAAGACGCCGGCCGGCGGCGTTTGCGAGCCGACGATGAAGATGCCGGACTTAATCGTGGTCGCATAGACCGTCGATTCCTGTGCGCCGGCGCGTGGAAGGAACAACACAAGTCCGCCGGCAAGACTTAGAAGTATTCGGGATATTCGGTTCATTGTGTGTCTGCTGTCTCCTTGTTCATGGATAAAATGCAACCTGCATGATCTGTGTACCTGGAAGTCCGGTAAATTTCCATGTGATGCCGCCGTCCATTGATTCGAACAGGCCTTCGCCGTGGCTTCCGATGTAGATGTGATTGGCGTCTTCAGGATGCACACAGAGAGAAGCAATCTCTTCGATGTTCAATGCATCCGATACGTGCTTCCACGAGCGGCCGTCATCCGTACTTTTCCACACTCCCGTTTTGTAGCCTCCGGCAAAGATATTTTTTCCGTCACCCGACGACGCAAACGCCAGGATGTTCGATCCCTCTGTTCCTGCCGCCGTGCCCCAGGTTTTTCCGCCGTTGCGGCTGACGCGTATGCCTTCGTCTTCCGTTCCCGCAAAAAGCACTGAGCGGTCACGAAGGTGTTGGAAGATGGAGCGAACTTCTTTCGCGCCCACGTGCAGAGGCGTCCACAGACTTCCCCGGTTCGTCGATGCGTAGATGTCATCCTCTCCTGCCGCATAGAGATGCGACGGATCCTTCCGGTCGATGGCCATGCGCTCCACGAACCATTTTTTCATTCCGCGGGTGGCTTCCTGCCACGTCGCTCCGTCGTCCGCGGAACGGAAAATTCCGAACGGAGTGGTGATATACAGCGTTGTTGGCGTCACCGGATCGACGACGACGGAAAGGACTTCCATCGTTTTCCAATTGGTGAGCATGCGCCACGATGCGCCGTCATTTTCCGTACGAAATAGTCCGTTGCCTCCGCACACATAATAGCGGCGCGCTGCACGATTCTGCGAAAATCCAACGCCGAACGAGAGCGTGTTCGTGTTCGGCACCACGGTCCATGCCGTATCGCCTTCGGGACGCACGAACGCCCCGACGCGCCTCTGCATGCCGACGCTGTTGTTCACCTGGCCGGAGAACACTGCGGCGAAAAATTTCAACCGGGACGAATGCAATCCCGGCGCATCGGATGCACGCACGGATTGAGCCGGCGCGGATTGAGCCGGCGCGGAGTGGGTGATGACACAGAGACAGATGATATGTGCGAATATATTTTTCATACGGGTAATTTAATTACTGTTAACGTGTTCACTGTTTAATGACATGCAATGCTTCGCGGTGCGGGCGAGACAACATCTCGCCCTACAATGCGGCTCATATGTCCATCAACTCGACGGCTGCGTTCGTGCGCACCGATTGCATCATTGCTTCGACCACCGCAAGCGCATGGATGCCCTCGGCGATGCCCGTTTCGGAACGCGACCCTGTAAGGATGCAATCGCCAAACTCTTTCATCTGAAGGTTGTAACTGTCCGTGCCTTCATTCGGGAAACCTTCCGTCTCTGAAATTTTTTGATTCCCATCCACAATCGTTGTCAATTCATACGAAAGCGGATGGCAGTGCAGTATGCCGTTGGTCCCGTAGATGCGGAAGAAAAATGAATCGGGCGTGATATAATACGAGGACAATGAAATTGGAAAGCCCTCCTGCGTCCGGAGAATTGAGGCCGATACGTCCAGCACGCCTTCGGGCATCGCCAATGTGGATGCGACGCAATACACGCTTCGGACGGATGAGAACAGATACCGCACCACATCGACAAAATGAATGCCCAACTGCGTCATGGGCAGCAGCGGACATTTTGCCGGGTCGAATTTCCAGCCCGGGACCTCACTCGTTAGTCCCACGGGACGCGAAATGTTTGCTTCTACACCGACGATCTTGCCAAGTTTTCCGGCATCAATGAGTTTTTTAGCGGCGCGGAAGACATTACGCCGCCGGGTATTATGCCCGACCATGACGACCTGTGTGACGGCCGATGCGATATCGCGTATTTCCAGCGCCTCGGCGACGGTGTTGGTGATCGGCTTCTCGACAAAAACATGCTTGCCGATGGCCAGCGCCTGTTTGATCTGGCCCACATGCAGGTGGTTTGGCGTCACAAGCGCCACGGCTTCAATCGCAGGATCGTTAATGAGGTCCTCGTACGACGACGCGGCGCGCGCGCCCGTCTGGACTGCGGCAGCCCGGCACGCTTCAACGTTGATGTCGTAGCAGCCCTTCAATTCGAGCGTGCCGCAATCGCGTATCGCATTCAGGATCGTGCGTCCATGATTGGCGACGCCGGCAATTCCTATTTGTATTTTTCGGGACATGGCATTAAAAAATTTGTGGACTGAATGCTGTTATGTCTTGCCTTCGGCTTTTCGTTTTGCAAGCACATCTTTATAGATCGGAACGTACGCGTCGTCCCGTGGAACGCAGCCCGACGGATATTGGCCGAGCTCGTTGTTTTTCGAACGCATCAGGTTCGTGCAGTAACTGATCGCGATGCAGACCTGAGACGGATTCAATGCGCCTTTGGCGATGACATCGGCGGCGAAATCGGGATATGCAATTGCGCCGCGGCCGACGGCAACGATGGAAACGCGTTTGCGCCGCAAATTTGATTCGCCGGCACTGATGAAATATTTTTGGAGCCAGCTGTATCCTGTGCCGACAACAGCGAGATCGGGAAAGGTCCGCTGAATTTTTTCTGTTGCGGCAAAGTGCCGGGCAACACCCAACAGCGGGTGCTCGGGGGTTTCATACCCCTCGAACGGTTTTTTCTCGAAAGGCCGTCCGTAGTGCATATTGTAGTAGGGGCTGCCCACCGATACGTTCACAAGGTGCACACCGAGCCCGCGCATCATTGCGATAAGCGCAATCGGTTCCGTCAGGTCCTCTCGAAGCGGGTCGTTCACATCGACGCCGAAATTGTATTGATATGGTGTATCAAAAGGAATGGGACGGCCGGCTCCGCTCACAGGATCGAGTTCGAAGGGAACGCCGTCGTAGACATTCAGCCGCGACGCCGCCTGGAACGGGCTACCGACCTCGGATTTAATTTTCGAAAGTATATTGCGGATCATTCGCGTACGATTCTCGAAGCTGCCTCCATACTTGCCTTCGCGAGTGCGCGCGCCGAGCAGTTCATTGAGCAGGTACGTGTGGCATTGCTTGATATCGACAAAATCGAATCCAACTTTCGCCGCACGCTTTGCCGCTTCAACATACGCGTCTTCCAATTGTTCGAGGTAGTCGTCCGTGACGAGCGGATAGGAAGCATCAACACACACCCCCTTCGCCTTGTCCACATAGGTAACACCGTCTGCCTGGGGATGGTGATAAGCGATCATCGGAGCACGATAGCTCCATCGTCCCGAGTGCGTCAATTGCAGTCCGATCATGAGATCGCTGTCCGTGCCGTACCGTTCGCAATGAGCGGTGCGTGTGATTTTCACGAGACGCTCAAAGTCGGGGAGATTCGCTTCATTGAGCAGAAGCTGGCGTGAATTGGCAAGTCCCTCGGGAACGACGGCCGTCGCTTCACCCCAGATGAGTTTCGCTCCCCCGTCGCCGAAACGCTTCCATCGCCGGTATGTCAATTCCCCCGGCTTTCCGTCTATGGTGCCGTCGCATCCTTCCATCGGATGAATGCCCATGGCATTGCCGATGGTTCGCGGGCCGATGCGGACAGGCTGAAAAACGGCATCGAGTTTTTCGTCGAACGAAATATCGACACCGAGATGTGCGACGTCTGCGCGCAAGTCATCGATCGATTTATACGTAAAATATTTATCGGGCATAGCAAAAATCTCCAGGATGCCGAAAACCATCGTTTCGGCATGCAGTGCGCGCCGAAAATTTACAACTATTCCTACAGAGTGAAAAATAAAATCAAGAGCGGGCGAGATACCATCTAGCCTCTACACGAACATTTCGATCGATCGCGCGCTCACGGGAAACGCCAGCGTCAGTGTTCCATCTTTCAGCGGCGTCTTTGTGCCATCGACGAGCGCGTACGTGTCCTTTGCCGCTCTGCGCACCGTGATGCCGATCACAGCGCCGTGCACCGGAATCACCGCATCGAGTGCGTCGATGCCTTTAAATAATTTGGGACGAAGCACGAGTTGCGTCGGCGATGGCCGAACGCCGAGCACGTGATGCATGAAGAACATGACGATCTCAGCCCAGGTCCAGACAACGATACCCACCGGTGGCAGAGGCGGCACGGGACGGTCGCCGTAAAATTCAAGCCACGCTCCGGATGCGCCTCCCTTGACTGCCCCGAGCCACTCCAATGCCCGGACAACCTGCTCGTCGTTCCCGGCTTCGAGTGAAGCCCGGGCGATGAACATCGTCGCAAACGGCCAGGGCCCCGGCGAATCGCCTTCGGAGCTGACGTGGTATCTGCCGTATCCACCAATGGTCCACTGCTGATTCCACAACAGTTCCATCGACTTCAGGGTATTCGCCGCCAGCGTGCCCTTCGGATCGACCATATCGAGCACGATGGGAAGCACACTGGCACTGTCCGGATCGCAGTAGGAAACCGTTTCCACATTCAGCGGCATGCCCGGGGGCATGGACTTTCGGTTCTTCGGCTCGAACGTAAACTGCGGCGTGCCGTCGGCATTGCGCCGCTTAATGAAACGGTTCTCGTGAACGAGCGACAATATCGGATGCGAAAGGAACGACGACTTCATGAGCGCGGACGCGCCTCGCCACCGCTGTGCACTCTCGGACTCTTTCATCGCATCGGCGATCTCTGCGGCTTTTCCGAGTCCGATGATGTTCCACATCTGATAGGTCAGTTCGTACCCGTCCTTCACGCCGAAACTCGCATCGCGTTCCCAGTACTCGCGTGAATTTTTCAGGAGACCGATGGCAGGATCGCGATAGACGGGCTTCAGTACATAGTCCGCAAGGAGTTGAATTTTTTTCCAGTATTCACGGATGAGCGCGTCGCTGCCCGTCCACGCCCAGTGTATCCAGAGTGCGTACAGGAGTTCGCCGTTTTGGTCCAGTTCCATTGTTTCGGGAGGACGCGTGCGGCTGGCATCGACCGTGCCGCCCTGGTCGTCGATGGAGTGCGTCAGGATCCGGCGCAGCAACGATTCGGCAATATCCGCCCGCCCCATCATGGCGCACGCTGAGGCCACCATGCTTTGATCGCGCACCCATTCCAGATTGTACTGCCAGATGCCGCCGTCCATTTTTCCGGAACGAGCAACTGCGGCCCTGAGGGATGATTGGGAGACACGGAATAAATGATCATATAATTCGTTCTTCGTGTGAAGCTGTGCGGCAGAGGACCAGTATGCGGTCGTTTCCTTCCTCAATTCTTCAATCGGCGTTTTTTGAAATTCCTCGCGTGTGCGGCCGATGGTGAGCACGATGGTCATGGTGACCGAAGCGCCTGGTGCCATCTCTCCACAATCGAAATACAACTGCCTGTCGCCGATGCGTGTCGTATCGGGAGAGAACATGTACATATCCGTAAATCCATTTGCGCTCAATGTCTTGTGCGTTCTGTCGACGGTATATTCGTCGAAGAGCATCAGGTTCGGATAGAGCGAACAATAAGCGAGCACTTTTGCCGGCGCATTCGATGTGTTGCGTATGGCGACAGTCCGCACAAGCGCAGGCTCATTGATGGGGCAGTAGAGTTCCTCGCGGACGGCACATGCATCGGCGTGCCACTCGATCACAACGGTCGGGATCGATTCGGGATATGCCCAGGAGACCTTCGATGTGCCCGGCTTGGGCGTATACCCCGAGCTATTGACCACGACATTGAAGAGGGAATTTTGAAGGCCGCGCTCGGGATGAAAAAGAAACGTGCTCGCTTTCCGTCCGAAATGTTCGGGAGACATGAGCAGCAGTCCGCACTGCGTACCGGTATCGGCCGATTGCGTCGTCTGCAGTGCGGCAGTGATGAGCCCGTTGCCGAGGAAATAGTATTCGGTGCCGTCGTTGTTGGATTGGAAATCGGCGTTCATTTTTTGGTCGTGCGGAACCCGGGGATATGCAGTGGTACCACTCGCCGGTGGCTCCTTTGTGGCAGGCGTTCCATTTCCAGACTGCACCGCATCGGCGGCGGCTATTTGCCCGGCATTCATCAAATTCAATGGCAGACCGGCTGCCGCCGCGGCGGCGGCCGAATATTTTAAAAAATCCCGGCGGCGAAAAGAAGAATCCATAGGGCCTTCTGATTGCTATGAATGAATTATAATGGATGTGTTAGTGCGATGAAAGCACTTCTTCCATATACGTTCTGAGTGTGCGAATATTGTATTCGGACTGTTGGATCAACGGAAGGCAATGCGTCTCGATGGTGAGATGTGAGACGATGTTGTCTTCGAGAAGCGCGCGCACCTGTTCTTTCCACGCGATCTTGCCCTGCCCGACCGGCACGCACCGAAGAAGCGATCCTTCGATCGTGTCCTTCACATGCACGTTGGCGATGTAGGGTTTGAGCGCCTTGTATCCGTTCGGATACGGCACCTCATCGGTGCCCAAGGCGTTTGCCGGATCCCAGTTGGCGCGGAGATGGATCGAATTGATCTCTTTCAATATTGCGGCGGTGTTCGTGCCCGTGTCGCACCAGAATCCCGGCTCGTTTTCAATGGCAATGACCACATTATGGCGTTCGGCGATATCGGCCGCGCGGCGGAAGTATCCGACGGCGCAGCGGCGCAGCGAGTCGTCGTCCTGCGCAAGTCGCTTGAACCCGAAGGCAATGATGACCCTGGTGCCGAAGCGAAGCGCCATGTCGATCGTTCGCGGCAGCAGCTCGTTCAATTCCTGTTCTATTGCTGCGGCATCGGACAATGGATGCTTGAAGATGCCGGGAGAAAGAGCGGTGATACGGATGCCTTCGGTCAGCACGGCACGGTCGATGAAGGCAGCGTCTTCGTCGGTGATAAGCGGCACCCTTCCACCGCCGACGCAGCGAAGTTCGAACAGCGAAATGCCCCACTCTTTTCCGTACCGCAATGCGGTTTCAAAGTCGGGCGCGATTTCATCAGAGACTATGCCGAGAGGAAGAGAGTCCATTGTGAATATTTGTAATGTAGTTGATACTCTAACACAGTTAATTGTGTGAGCGCGTTGCCACTATGCTACAGAATACCTGCGAAGCAATATTTCACGGCTCGATCAGGTCGAGGTACCATCTCGCCCGACAAAAGACTACTTGATTTAAAGATGGCCTTTATATCCGATGCGGAGCGAAATGGCATACGCCTCACCCTGCAGGCGCGCAATGAGGTCCTGAATGTAATTGGTATCCTTTTCAGCACGGTCCGATGGCATGGCAACCATGATCGATGCCATCACATGCCCTGCATGGTCGAAGATGGGCACCGCTGCAGCCCAGAGATCGGGTTTGAATTCTCCGTCGGCGATAGCATATCCTAATTTCCTGATTCCCTCGAATTTCTTTTTGAGCTTCGGTATGAGCGTCACCGTTTTGGAGGTGTACTTTCTCAGCATTGCCGCATTAAGGATGCGATCCCACGCCGCTTCATCCTGATATGCGGCGATGACCTGGCCCGAGGCCGTGCAATGGATCGGCGAGCGATGGCCGAGACGCGTCACCATTTTCCATACTTCGGCTGTATCCACACGGTCTATGAGCACGACTTCGTCGTGGTCGAGTATGGCCAGATAATAACTCTCATGCGTCGTGGTGGCAAGTTCCATGAGATGAGGATGCGAGATGCCCTTGATATCGATGCGCTCCAACGCGGCCGTTCCCCACTCCACCAATTTAACACCGAGACTGAACCGGCGCCGTTCCGTATCTTCGCGCAGAATGCCCTGCTCCACAAGCGTGACAAGAATGCGAAAGAGCGTGCTTTTCGGGACGTCGAGTATTTCTGCCAGCTGCGTTAAGGACATGCCTTCCGATGCATTCGATAAAATATCGAGCAGTTTGACCATTCGGGATATTGCCGGCACGGTATAATCGACAGTCATAATTCATCCTCTGCAATTTTCAATATTTTATCTAATTGAACCGCGTTTAATTAGCGCATTTATAACATAGGATAATATTCGCTCGCAGTCAAGTCAAAACATCAGTGCCCCTGCGTCTCGCCGCGCCGTTCGGACCGCTTTCCATACAGCCACATGAAACTTCCGAATGAGATCAAAATGCCGGCCATCACACCCACGGCGATCGATTCACCGGTTGTCATCGTGTTCAGGAATGAGAAACAGACGAGTATGCCAAGAAAAATCATCGTTCTGCCGACAACAGGAAGCGTTGACACCTGTTTGCGCCCGCCGACGAACACTTCTTTTGCCATATCTACAGGCGTATCGATCTTCTTGAAAAATTCTTTGACGATGCGTTTATCATCTTCCGTCTCCAATGCGAAGAAGCGGGCGAACCAATACAAACTGGCTCCAAGCGCAACCGCGTTAACATAGGCAAAAATTTTCTGCCACTCGGCCACATCATTCATGACGAAGGATGAAAAGAAATATCCCATCGAGGCTGTGATAGCGATGCAAATGAGAACGAGCGCCGTTTTATTTTCCAAATATAATTTTCCCGTCCATTGAGACGTGCTGAAGATCGCAAACGTCATGACGAACGAAAGATAGACCTGCGGTCCAATGTCCCAGCCGAGCACGTAGCGTGCAGTGGCGCCGACAATGAGTCCCCATGTGATAGCGCCGACGGCCGACCATTTCGGCACGCGGCGGAAGATCAGGCCGAATGCGATCGGGACAGTGACGGGAATGTTAAAGAGTGTGAAGAATGCCTGCATCAGATTGAAGATGCCGAATTTGCTGTTCAGGAAGAAGATCGCGAGCCCCATCACCGTAAGCCCGATGGTGACGGCGGCCATGCGGCCCACCTTGAGCAGATCCTTGTCGCTCAGGTTCGGCCGGAACATGCCCTGGTAAATGTCGCGAGAGAAAATGGACGAGATCATGTTATAGACGGTGCTCAGCGTCGTCATTGTTGCGGCCATCATTGCCGCAATGAACACGCCGATAAGGCCGTGCGGGAGCAGCTTCAGCACCAATCCGACAAAGACGAGGTCCTGCGGATTTTTCCCCACAAAGGGTTTGAAAAAATCTTCGACCGAAAGATCGGGCCAATAGATCTTTGCCACCAGGGGCGGTATGCCGAAGACAAACGGGATCGTCAACGCAAAAAAGGCGGCAACCTTGCCGACGCGTTTCGCCTCTTTTTCATTCTTCACAGAATAAAATTTCGGGGCGGCGCCTGCGGCAAAGCCAATCGTTGTGATGAGCAGGATGGACAGGAGCCAGTGTTCGGTATAATGCACTCCATTATACGTATGATCGAACGTCAGCGGCGGCAGCGCATGCCAGAGATTGCCGAAGCCGCCGATCAGGTTGACGCTCATCGGCATGACGATGAAGGTGATGCCGAGCAGCACGACTCCCTGCACCACATCCATTGCCATGTCGCCCCATAAACCGCCGAGCAGATTATGGATGAGCACGATGGTACCGATGATCAGGACGATCGCGGTGATGTTGATGCCGATGATCGGCGAAAAGAGCTTGCATGTGGAGGCGAGTTGAACACCCGCCGAGAGAATAAAATTGATCGAGATGACCCAGCTCATGAATTGCTGCGTCGTGATATTGTACCGTGTCAGCGTATACTCAACCGGAGAGATCGACCGAGTGCGCCGCCATTTCGAGGCAGTCATGCTCGACCCGGCGAGGTAGGCGATCGGGGAAATGCAGAAATAGAGAATGGTGAACAATCCGGTGCTGTAGGCGAAACCTGCAGCCCCGGTAAAGATCCACGCACTGAAATTGCCCATATACAGAGACATTCCGGACATCCACCAGGGAATCATGCTTCCGCCGGTGAAATATTCCTTCCCGCCCTTGTTGACGCGCATGAAATACAGGCCTATTCCCATGATGATGAGAAAATAGGTGAAGATAATGAGCATGTCGAAATAATTGACCGATTTCATTTCTCGACGTTTCCTTTTTGATAAATGATCTGAATAACCAACGCACAGTGCTTCGCAGTGTGCGGAGGCGTACCTTCCTCTATTATAAATTTGTTTCGGCTGTGATCCGTCGCCCCGCCGCCCAGAGGACGGCACCGAAAGCGACCATGATGAAGACGAGCACGCCGACAATAAGCTTGTCTCTCATGGATGTATTGGTGAAGAAAATGAGGCTCATGAGCGCGCCCATGATCATTGTTGTCCCCCCCACCAACGGCAGCGTGGCGATCGGCCGTTTGCCTGCTCCGTATACTTCCTTCATCACGTCCACAGGAGTGGCAAGTTTTCTGAAGAACACGGCGACGATTTCTGTTTCTTCAACACTCTGCTGCGAGAACAGCTTCGAGAAGCCGAAGAGCGTGCCGCCGAAGGCCGCGGCGCTGAGCACCATGACCGGGTACTGCCACGACTGCACGCTTCCCTGTACGGTTGCCACATAGAATGATTCCACCATGGCCGCAAGCAATCCGGAAAGAAAGGCGAGCGCGTTGGGTCTTGTACGGTAGAGGCGTGAAAGCCACGGCGAAGCGGCAAAAATGACGAATGCCATCGTTGTCGAAAAATATCCCTGCACACCGAGATCCCAGTTGAGCAGGAACTTTGCTGTTGCGCCTGCAATGAGTCCCCACGTGATCGCAGCGGCGGCCGACCATCGCGGCACTTTCTTCATGATCAATCCGAACGCGAGCGGGATCGAGATGGGGATGTTGAAGAGCACGAAGAACTGCTGCATGAGGTTGAATATGCCGTACGTGCTCGTCACAAACATGAACGCGAGTGCAGTGACAACGGCACCGACGCCGATCGATGCGAAACGGCCGATGTGGAGGAGCTCAGTATCATTCATCTCCCTGCCCCGTGCCCACTGATAGATATCGCGAGAGAAGATGGACGAGAGCATGTTGTACACGGCGCTGAGCGTGCTCATGGTCGCCGCGAGCATGGCTGCGATGAACACGCCGAGGAGACCGTTCGGCAGTAGCTTCATACAGAGCGCAACGTAGACAAGGTTCTGCGGATTGTTGCCGAGGTACGGCTTGAAAAATTCAACCTGCGTAAGGTCGGGCCAAAGCACACGCGTGACGAGCATGGGTATGCCGAAAATCGCAATGGAACTGAATCCGAGCAGCGCCGCGAAGCGACCCGTGCGCTTTGCATCGCGTTCGTCCTTAACGGAGTAGAACCGCTGCGCGGCTCCGCCGGCGAATCCGATGGTCGTAATGACAAAGACCGAAATGATCCAGTGAACGTCGTAATGGACTCCGTTGTAAATGTGGCTCAGCGACAGCGGGGGCAGTTTGTCCACCAGAGCGCCGAATCCACCGATGAGCCCGAGGCTGAGCGGGAGCACAATGATCGTGATGCTTAAGAGGATCACGCCCTGCACGACGTCGGTCACGGAAACGGCCCACACGCCGCCGAGAAACGTATAGAGGAGGATGATGATGCCGAGCACGACGACGATCGTCCGGACGTCGATGCCGAAAAATGGTGAGAGCAGGATGCATGTGGAGGCGAGCTGCACGCCGCCGGCAAGGATATAACTTGTGGACGTGACCCAACTGATCATTTGCTGCGTCGTCACATTGAAGCGGGTGTAGGTATATTCAACCGGAGAGATCGACCGCGTCCGCCGCCACAGTACAGCGGTCATCTGCGTGCCGAACAGGTATGCGAACGGCCCGATCAAGAACGACACCAGCATGAACCAGCCGGTCGTGTATGTCATGCCGGCAAGACCGGTGAATGTGTATGCGCTGAAATTCGCCATGTAGAGCGTCATCCCGGACATCCACCACGGGATCATGCTACCGCCGGCAAAGTATTCCTTGCCGCCCTTGTTGACGCGCATGAAGTACCAGCCGATGCCGAGCATGAACACGAAATATGCCAACACAATGAGAATGTCGAATATGTTGAGCGTGTGCATAGGAATGACGGATAAATAAATGTGTCAACTATACTTTTTACGTACCTCGACCGAAGAAAAAATTTGCACCGCTTCGCGGTGCGGGCGAGATAACGTCTCGCCCTACATGCGCACCAAGGCAACGGCCGCGAGTTACTTCAAATATAAAACGTGCTGTATGCGCACTGACCGCGCTCCTGCGGGACGCCGTTCGATCACGCACCGACGGAGCGGACAGCCTCGAGGATGCGCGCCACATCGTCGAATGAATTATAACAGTGGAGCGAGAGCCGCAGCGCTGCCATTCCCCCCTCGTTCACAATACGAGTGCGCAGATTAAATTTGGTGAGGTGCTCCTGCAGCGCCATATTATCGCATGCCGCATGGTTGATGGTGATCATTGCGCTGCGCATTGCCGGGTTTTCAGATGAAAGGACTCCGACGCCTTTAATCGTCCGCAGGCCGTCGAACAACGTCGTCGCCAGCGCAAGGTCATGGTTTGCGATGTTATCGATGCCGATCGTGCGTATAAATTTAAATGCTGCGCCGAGCCCGGCGCGAAGCGGAACGCTCACCGTCCCGTATTCATAGCGCTGAGCGGACGAATGGGGCGTCAGTTCGCCCTTATCGATATCGAAGATGTTGGCCGAATATGCGCCGATGAACCGGGGCCGAACAGTATCGAGCATGGCTGCGCGCACATAGAGAAGCCCGGTCTCTTTCGGACCCATGAGCCATTTATGTCCGCTTGTGGCATACGCGTCGCAACCGATATCGTGCAGATTCACATGCAGCATGCCGCCGGACTGGGCGCCGTCCACAAGGAAGAAAATATTTTTTGCCCTCGCGATCGCGGCGATCTCCTTCACCGGAAGGATCAAGCCGGTCGTTGTGACGATATGAGGGATACTGATGAGTTTCGTGCGCGGTGTGATAAGCTTTGTAAGGCTGTCGATGTTGGCCTGTGCAGAGACGATGGAAGGTTCGAAGCGTTTGATGACAATTCCGTCGTTTTTCTGCAGGCCGACCCATGTCATGGCATTGCCGACATGCTCGTGCGTGGTGAGGATAACCTCGTCACCCCGCTCCAACCTGACGCCATGAGCGATGATATTAATGCCCTCCGTGGTGTTGCGCGTGAAGGCAAGCTCGTCCGCATCGCATCCTAAGAGTGCAGCCCCTTCCGTCTTAATTTCCTTCAATATCTGTTCATTGTGGCCCGTTTCGCATGTCTTTTCGAGCTCGTCCATCTTGGCTTTCACCGCGTCGATCACCGCATACGGAGAGGCACCGAGGCCGCCGGTATTCAGATAGATGCGTTCGGTGGTAAGAGGAAACTGAGTGCGCACGATGTTCCAATAACGGACATCGTCCGGCGCAATGGGACCGGCCGATGGGGTGATTGCCGAGGGCGATTGTGCTGCCGCGAGGCCGCCGGCAAACAGTGAGATCGGTGAGAGCATCTGGGCGGCGCCGATGGCGCCGGCGGATGCGATGAAAAATTTTCTGCGTTCCATAAAAATATGATCACTAAATTGAGAATGGGCGAGAAAACATCTCGCCCTGCTATGAAAATAGAATTACACGTGCCCAAATTAGCGTAAAATCGCAAATTTCATCCGGCGTGGTGAACGCCGGTTCATGCACGCTGCAAATAAAATCGCGACAATTTCGCGCACTCATGAAAAGCTGTCATTCTAAGCGAAAGTACTCTGTCATTCTGAAGGAGCTCGAGCAACTGAAGTATCTTGCCGGCTGCTCGCACGATGCAAGATTCTTCGCTTGCGCTCAGAATGACAGAATACGTATGTCATATGCATGAAGATTCTTCGCTTGCGCTCAGAAAGACAGGGACTGTAGAGAACTGTGAGCACCAACAAAAACTATTAATAGTGAACGAGCACGGATGCGTTCTTTTTCACGGTGAACGACGAGTTCACGTATGGGCTTTGTTCGATCTTTTCATTTTTATGCGCGACAGCTTTTCCGTTCACGAGCACTTTTTTTGCCCTCATGCCGTTTGGCAGCAGCAGATGGAGCGCAACGGCTGCCGTACCGGCGATGTCCATGGCGATAGTTCGCTTCACAGGGTCGTGGACAAATGAATATTCGATCGACGCGCCCGACGCGCCGTAGGCAGCGCACGCACTCGCCTCGTTGCATCCGGCCGCAAGCCACCGCGGCGATATCCTCACGCTCGTATAGAGCTTGTGCTGGTCCACGATGCCCGCGAGGCCTTCCATCAGCGCATAGAGCATGGCGGACGATCCCCATCCATCCGTGGGCGACGAATCGGGGCTGGTGCTGGTTTCAAGTGTCGCATGTTCTCCGTTGGGAAAATACCAGAGATACGATTCTTCCGAACGCGTGAGTTCTTCATACTTCAGCAGTTGTTCCACCGCGTACGATTCGAAACCGTGTTCGAACGCCGCGCGGGCGATCTCTCCGCCCACCAGCGGCATGATGCCGCCGTTGCAGTACATCCCCTTCACGATCTTCTCATCGCCCCAGATCCCGTCGGGAAACGGAGGATCGATGCTGAACCATTCGGCGAATGTATCGACGTCCCTCCCCCGCTTTTGGTACTCTTTCAATATGGACACAGCGATCGCGTGAGTGGCCATGCCGCGGTTGATGTCCATGGGATTGCTGAGGCTCAGTTGGCTCGACTCGTCGACGCCCTTCACCGTAACAGGAGTGCGTTTCACGAAATGCGTATAAAATGTTCCGTTGAAGCAGAGTTTGTTCGCACGCCGCCGCAGGTCTTCAGCTTCTTTTTTCCAATACTCCGCACGTGGTGTGTTCTTGCAGTGGGCATACAGCGCGCTCAACTGAAGGAACGCCTCGTAATAGCCGGAATTGTCGCCATGCATGATCCCCCAGAATGTATGGGGAGTGATCTGAAAATTGAGCCACGGATGCCGACCTGCAGTGTAATCGAAGTCCCACGTGTCCATCGTATACGCGCGCTTCACGAGTTTCACGGCGGCGTCCCAGCGCCAGGCGTCGGTCATGATATACTGAAGGGCCTTTTCCATGTGCGGCAGCAGGCTCTTCACCCACGCGTCGTCGCCGGTGGCCTGCCACGCCATATAGGCGGCCTTGACGAAACGGAATTCAACATCGGCCTCGACGGGCACGCGGACATACTTTGCCCAGTTCTCTTTTTCGCACGGGACCTTTTCGGGCGTCATCGTAAAATAATCGAAGATCCATCCGCGGGCGGTCTGCGTTTCGGCAAAGTGGTCCACGGTGGACTTCATATCGGTTTCCCAGTACCGGAAGCCGCGCATCATATCCGAATAGTCGCGTATCCAGATACTCGGGGCATCGGGAGAGCGGTAGCCGCGCACCTGCCTGCCGAACATATTATAGTCCGTCGTATCGTGTGAAAGAAATTTTTTAATCCGCGGGACGAGGACGTTGAGGCGGTCGTTACTGCAGGTGATATATGTGTGCTTCATGTGGCAGACTATTCAACAAAACAACATTTGAGTATGGACATTCTGAAGGAACGCAGCGGCTGAAGAATTTCAGCCCGCTGCTGACACGATGCAAGGCTCTTTGCTTGCGCTCAGAATGACATAGTAATTATGTAGAGAGTTCGGCGCGGACAATGCGCGCGCCTTCGACCATAGCCTTCAGTTTGCCGAACGCGCGGGCGCGGGGCATGAACTTCATGCCGCAATCGGGACTGATGTATATTTTTTCTTTCGGTATGAATTCGAGCGCCTGACGGATCCGGTTGGCAACCACGTCGGCGGTTTCCACTGTTTCATCCTTCACGTCGATGACGCCGACGACAATTTCTTTGTTCGTGGGATACTGTTTGAACAGTTCCAGACCGACGCCGTCGGAGACGGCAAATTCCATGCTGATCTGATCGGCGTTCGTCTCGAGCAAGGCGGGAAAGAGTTCGGCATACTGTCCCGTATAGAGTTTTTTCAGTTGATAGTTGCCATAGCAGACATGGATCGCGAATTTCGCCTTCACGCCGCTCGTCAATTTATTATAGGCTTCTACAAGCCAGGGCATATCCTGAGGATAGCCCACCCAGACCGGTTCGTCGATCTGTATAAAATCGCATCCCGCCGCAACGAGCCCCTTGAGTTCAATATTGAGGATGTCGGCGAGGTCAAAAATAAGTTCTTTGTCGCTGGTATAAAATTCGTTGGTGGCGCGTTTGGCCAGCATCTGCGGTCCCGTCACACACACTTTCGTGTGCAGGTCCGTGTGCGCCTGTAAAAATTTAAAATGTTCATCCATCCCGAGGCTGCCCTTGTGACGCACCCGCTCACGGACAACGGGATCGAGCATCTGTATTGTGGGGTCGAGATTGCCGATGGCCTTCATTTTTCCCGACATATCGAATCCCTGTATGCGGGCGGAGAAAAAGTTCACCATTGTTTCGCGCCGGATCTCGCCGTCGGTGATGATATCGACACCAGCCGCTTCATGGTCCTTGATGACGGATTTTACCGCATTGTCGTGCGCTTCATCGAGTTCCGCCTGTGTGAAGGCGCCCGTCAGAGAAAGATCGCGGACCTTGCCGAGCCACGAGGGGAATGAATAGCTGCCGATGACCGTCGTTGGCAAAAGAGGAAGTTGTTTCATTGCGGACTCCTGATGGGGCACACGATACAACACAGCGTGGACATCCAATACCTCTATGCAAATACAAAGGGGGCGGATAAGCAGTATCGCAACAATACTATGCTGCTTATCCAGCCCCCCTACAACCATTTTACGAAATCACATTACTTCATTGCAAAACGCACGGTGAAGCGGTGCACATCGGAAAGTGAAGTAAAGACCGTGTATGCATAATCCACCGACACGTTATAGGAATCGAACGGCAGCCGGACACCGGCGCCTAACGATCCTTTTTCGAGCGATGTCGCGATGCCTGGCCGGGCGTTGCCGCCGTATGTGATGCCTTCATCGATGCCGTTACCGGTCAATCCGAAGTAGCTGTAATTGAGCTTCCATCCACCGCGGACGAAGAACATATTACTCGCATTAAACTCCATACCGGTATAATAATATTGCTGGCCGTCCTGCGGCTTCACAAGATCGAGAGAGAACAAGACAGAATTCTGACCGAATTTGATCGGCGCCATCGATGTTCCGATAGAGAACGTCAACGGTATGGGATGACTGAAATCATAATATTTCATGTCACTGCCCAGGTTGCAGATACGCGCACCGATGTTCCAATCAAGGATACCGATGTTATAGACCGATCCGAGATCGAACGCAACTGCTGACGCGCTCATATCGTCGATCGTTTCATGGATATATTTCGCCGTCACACCGACGGCGAGTTTATCCATGATCCAACGTGAATACGTGATCTGCGCAAGAAGGTCCTGATAATTGTATGTATCAGAAGTTACCTGGTCGATTTCCTGTGCGCGCAACTGAGCATCGCCGGTGGGATAAATATCCCGGTCAGCTTGAATGCCGTTGATGCCGAAGGACATGACACCGATACCGACCGTTCCGATATCTTTCACATTATAGGTAACAGCCAGTGCTTCCTGTGACAGGCTCGCGATCCAGTTGTTGTGTGTGAAAGACGCCTGCATGGCATCGTCTTTTAACGCCGTGCCTGCCGGATTCCAGAACATATTTGTCGCATCGCCTGTGAGCGACGTGACGGCGGAACCCATGCCGGACTGTCGTCCACCGACGCCTACTTTCAAAAAGGTTGCTGCATTGATGCCTGATTTTCGATTCTGCGCCTCAACAAGAGCCACACTCGAAACCAGCAGCAGCAACACAATGAAAACAATCGATTCTAATCGTCTCATTATTTTCTTCCTCATGGTTTAAGTTCGTTATCGTAATATTGCGAAGTGGCCGATTTTTTTCTGTGTGCCCGATTCGGCAATATAAATGTAGAGGCCGCTCGCCACTTCAATGCCGTCTTTCGAGAACATATCCCAGAATGTGCTGCCGACATTCTGATTCCCCGATGTGAAATTGATCACATCGATGATTTGTCCGGCTACGTCAACGATCGTAATTTTACAGGGTGATGGAAGATTATAGAACAACAGCTTATGATCATAGACATTTGAAAAATTGTCGTGCAATGCTGCGCGTTTGTACGGATTCGGACGCACGCCCACATTGGAAACGACGCTCGGTGCGGCCAGCGCTGAATTTACGATCTGCACGGCACCCATCGCCTGATACGCAGCAGCGTTGGTTGATGCAGGGAAATTCGCATTGGCAAACGCGAACGGATACGTGTTCAGCCACAATCCGCTGGCGCCGTTCCTGTTCGTCGAATGTGTTTCGATGCGGTTTGTTGTTTCGCCTGCCGGCCCGGTATACGTGCCTTCCTTATAGGCGGAAACATAATACCAGTATGAGAACCCGAGGACGACGTCCTTATCTTCATACTTGTAGTTGTATCCCGTTGACGTTGAGGTGCTGGGATTCGATATTGCAGTAAATGCGGCAATATCAGCCTTCGGAATGACCTTTATGAGATCCCATGTTCCCCATGTGTCGGGCTGGAATTTTCCTTGCAGAGATGTGGCATTGACAGCGGCAAAGGCGTCGAATTTCGGATTGACTGGTTTCTTCAATTCCGTCGGCACCGGTCCCGGTGTCATGTTTTCCTGATAACGGTCAACAACGCGCATACCATCGTCGAGGAATGTTTTTTTCTTATACTGTGACGATTTGTAGATCTTGTAGCCGGCGAACTGCGCATCGGCTTCAGCCGCTTTATCCCATTCGAGCGTTGTCGATTTGTTGAGCGTATTCTTCACGATCGTCTTGGGAAGCGAAGGAGTCTTGGGGACGTTGAGGTTCTGATCGAACGCCCAGCGGGCGGCTTCGACTGAACGCTGAATGCCTTCAAGGCGATAACCGGCGACCATGGCCACAACGATCGTGATCGATTCGTTGACATCGAGAGAGAACGGTCCGACCGATTTGAACATTTCACCGTCGAAGTTTTCGGCGTGGTTGGCGCCTTTCGAGAACACGCCGTATCCCGCGGGATACTTCGTTGTTGCATCAGCGCTGCCGTCTTCGAACGAAACCTGATCGAAGATTCCCGTCATTTTAGAATCGCCGTTCGGCTGTGTTGCACCCGATGTCTTGGGAATGAACGAGAAAATGTTGCCTGCCGTTCCGCCCGAGAAGAAATTCGGATTCGGAGAGAGGTCAAAATTGTTTCGCGATGAAGGATTGGCTTTGCCGCCGTCCTTGAACCATTCGCCGATGGAGGTCAGGAACATGTCGCGCGGTGAGCCTGTATTGATGCCGAGCTTCGACGTCAAACCGCCGGTGAACCATCCGCGCTGCGGACCGACACCGATAGGATGCGTACCGAAGATCGTGTTCTTGCTCGGCAGCGAGGTCACTGTCGTCGTCACATCGGATGGCATAGAACCGCTCTTCACATCGAGCATCGTCCAGCCGCACCATACGTCTGTGTAGTTTTTATCGCCCCAGTTATTGAAACCGATATCAATCTTACCCTGGCCTGCGGGCGGATTGGTAGTTGTCGAGCTTGCATAGAGAGCCATAAAATCCCACGGCGCGCCTGTTGCATCAGCGTCGGCAATGTATGCCGTCTCGCGAGCGATCGGTGTTGTCGTGTATGACGCTCCGCCGCCGCGTGCGCCTGATCTGTACACGCTCGTGCTGAGAATGGACTGTGCTCCCGTCCAGAACGCCAATGCGGGAATCTTGTTACCGGTCTTTTCTGCAACGCCGTCCATGTTCATATCGAGGACGCCTGTATTCTTCAACGTTACTTCGATGATGACGAAGTCGTTCAAGTTGTGCCAGTTCGGTGCGGCAAAACCATGAGCGCGGATCTTCACATCGACACCGGCGTTCGTAGGCCATGCAGCTTCGTAGACAACATGCTGACGGCGTGAATCGGTGTAGTACGGTTCGATCGTGTAATTACGCGCGGGATCCGTGGCGCCGACGACAGTCGGTTTCCATGAGAGCCCTGCGAAGTTCGAGTAGGTTTTTCCTGCGTCGATATCGCCCGCGAAATAGCTGGGATTGGGAACGCCGCCAATTGCTGCCGGGTTGAAAGTAGTGGAGGAATCATGTACGCACACGTACAATTCCTTATTCCAATATCCGATGATCGGATAGGCATTCGGCCAGTTGGAATTCGGTGTCGTCCACGAACGATCGAAGTTGCCCATGCGGACGAACATACGGCGTCCGAGCGTGGCAGTATTGACCGCTTCACTGTAATATCCGACGTCCGAATTTTCGGGGAGCATCGATTCCCAAATATCGCCGGCCTGCACCACGCCTGCACCCGGGAAGTTGAAGACCGACGTAGCCTTCGCCGTCTGGGCACTGAGTGACGCGGGGAGCAGGGCAAGCAACAGAATGAGACCGAGGAACAAAATGTCTCTTCTTAATGTATTCTTCATTTCTTTACTCCTATGATAGTCGTTGAGTAATGTCTAAGTGTTCAGTTTAGAAATCCAATTTCACGCCAAAATAATACGTGCGCGGAATGTCGTAGAAATTCGAACCGTCCGGCGAAATGACACGTCTCTGTGTTCCCGTCGGATCCGGCGAACCATCGATAACCGTCGATGAGGCACCCTGCGAGATGAGTTTTGATTCTCCGTTCGCGGAACGTTCCCAGACTTCGGCACCAGTAGTAGAGTTGTCGTAAGCGATGATGTTCGTCCAGTTGAACGCGTTCTTCACATCAAGGAAGGCTGCTGCCCGGATACCGGCCAGTGTAAATCCTTTTTCAAGATGGAAGTCGATTTGCTTGTTCCACGGGGCCGATGCGAATTGACGACCGATGACGCGCGTGTCGGTGATCGTATAGACCAAGGGATACTGGAAGCCGCTCTGGAATGTGCCGACAGAACTCAGCAGAATATCCATGGGGAAGTTCAGCATCAGCACGTATGAAACACGATGCGTGCGATCGTACCCGCCGAGAAGATTGCTCTGGCCGCCGACAACATTGGTCTGAATTTTGTTATAAAAATTCATATCGGTGGTCGGCAGTGTGTTGTTGTATTTGATGGAATCGCCCGCCGAGAAGAGTGTGGGTTGGTTTGCATCCAATCCGGCCCAGCTCGATGCCTTCACATACGAGTAGGCATAATTGACTCTGCCCTGCAGCGTAAGGAAGTCGAAATAGGTCTGTCGCAGCGCCTGAATGCTGATCTCGACGCCGCGTGAATCGGCATATTGCGAGGCAAAATTCAGCGTTGCATTACCTGCATAGGCAAGCGTGACGCCTGTGTTCGTGTAATTCTGTATGTCGCGCATATAGGCGGTGAACGTCAAACCGAACTTCTGCGGCACGAATTCCCATTGCACGCCCAACTCATAATTTGAGGAGGTCGTCGGGTCTGTGGACGGCAGGAACATCGGGTTGAATGAGCCTGGCGATCCGATGAGCGAATTGTATGCCGTGTAGAGTCTCGAGAACGGAATCGGCGACGTGTTGCGCGAGTACGAGAAGTACATTGCGGCTTCATCCGAGATCGGATGCGACACGCCGATGCGCGGCGAGAAGAAATACTGCGGCGTCAGTTTCGAATCGCTGCGGAACGGAACATAGTCCGTACGAAGACTATCGTCGACCATGCCTGTTGTCTTGAGCCACGGTGCGAAGTCGTTGGCGTAGCGTGCTATATCGGGATCCCAGCGGTCCATACGGGCGCCGAGGTTGATCACAAGACCGGCATATTCCATGCGATCGGACACGTAGAAGCCGAGTTCCGTCGGCTTAGCATCCCAATCTTCGACGAACAATTTGCGGATGTGAGTTGCATCGATTCCGCTGATGCCAAGAATTGAATACCGCCCGATCTTGGAGAGATCGTGATAGCGCAGTGAAAGACCGGCCTTGATCTGATTGTTGAAATCGACCTGGCTCGTGAAATCAAGTTTTGCCGTAACGTTGCTCTGCGACTGTTTTTCATACGAGAAGCGTGGCCGGCCGATGTACGCCTGGCTGTTGCCTATTTGCACCGGAACATCGAGGGCGCTTTGGGCCGCTTCATCTTCAATGCGGAATGCCTTCGTCTGATCGGACGAGAGCGAAATATAACGATCCGCATCCGCAGTTTTTTCGAGCGTCAGGAAGTCGCCGTTTTCGTTGAAGTCGATCTTGCCGTCGTTGTTGCCGTCGACAAAGCCGAGACGTTGCTGATTGCTCTGAGCGCTCACCTGGACTTCATAGAACGTGGATGGTGAGAGAATATGTGTTCCCTTGATGCTTCCGATGATGTTGCCGCCGTCTGTTCTTGGCACACCTTCAAGATCGAATCGAAGGGGATCGAAATACACGTTGTTCTTCCATCCGAGGAAGCGTCCTTTGTCGTTCATAATGGCGAACGCAAGGATCTTGAAATCGGAGGACAAGCTATAATTCATTTTCAATGTCATGTCCGCCTGGCGCGTTCGTTCGCTCGGCATCGTGCCGTGCGTATCGAAATATTGGCCTGAGAAGAAGACACCTAAATTATCCGTGATATTGCCGCCGACGTTGCCGTCGAGCATAATTTCCGGCGACTCATTGGAGCCGTATTTTCCGTCATAGTACGAATACTTTAAAAACTTCGTGCTGTCTGCATTTGTCGCTCGTCTGCTCGACATCTTCGCAATGACCGTATCGCGTGCGGCGAAGTATACACCCTGGTTCCAATACACATTGGGACCGATGTACTGCAATCCGTTCAATTGGCTCGAGCGGGCGGACAGCATGCCTCTGATCGGGCCGTTTCCTTCACGCAGTGAATAGTTGATGATACCAGCAGTCGCTTGTCCATTTTCCGCGCCTGTCGCGCCCGTATTCACGGACATCTGTTCAACGGCGCTGAAATTGACCGCGGCCGATGTATTCAACTGGCTCGCGTTATTACGGACGATGCCCATGGTATTGAGCAGACCGTATGTCTGTTCCGCTGCAACGGCATAATACTGATCCGTCACATCGACACCGTCGACGATCGTCTTGGTTTCTGTGATGCGGCCGCCGCGGATGTATCCCTTATAGGCGCCGGGAGTCGTGTTCAGCACTTCGATGGCCGTTGTTGTCGGCAACTTGCTGCTGAATTCGTCCTTGGAGATGGTCGCTTTGGACGAAGTCTGTGATTTATCCACGACACGCTGTTCGGCCTGGACAACAACTTCGCCGATTTGCACTGTCTCGGAGGCCAGCGCAAAATCCACTTGCGTTGTCTGGTCGGCGTGGACGATCACGTTAGAGATCGTACGGCCTGAATATCCGACGCCTGCCGCACGAACGGAATATTCACCGGGAGGTATGTTAAGAATATAGTAGCGTCCCTGAACGTCTACAGAACCGCCGAGTTTTGTTCCGACGAGTGTGACGTTGATGCCTAGGACGGGCTCTTTCGTCGACGCGTCCCGCACTGTGCCGGATATCTTTCCATTGCCGGCAAAGGCAGAGGCCGAAAGAAGCACGGCACAACTGATAAGGAGGAGAATCTTACCGTAACAGTTATTCATTATGATACTCCTTGATGGTGAATGATGGAACTGTGATGGTGGGTGTGATAACAACTAGTGAGTGAAAAGAAGTGCAGAAACTTGTGCGAACACATCGCACAAGCAGTAATGAACGATTGAGACCATCGCTCACAGGACCTCCATACGTAGAACGCACGTACAACAGAGGAATCCATTTTTTTTATCACTCATTTTTGAGGATGTAATGTAGACAAACTTCCCGATCCGCACTGCTCCGACATCCGAGTACAGAGTGTACTCTCGGAAGTTCATGCGCCATCCCGCATATCGACTGTGATATGCTTATGTCTGCGGCCGTAGCATTGTGCCGCGCGACAGTTTTTTTTGCGAGAATAGAAGATGGCAGCAATGAGATCGAAGCGTTCCCTTTGACATTTAATTAGATAAACACGGTTTAACCTCTAAGATATTAGGTGTTTTTGTTTGAAAAGTCAAGAACATATTAAATTATTTTTATGAAATTTTAAAGATATTTTCCCACCCATGTAAGTAACAGAAATTAATTTGCCCTTTCAGTGTTTTAAGTGTACTTTCCTTCTCTATTATTAATTCCAATAAAAACCCATACCATGGACACATCACTGATACGCGTTCTTCAGGAAAGTTGGAAAAAAGAACAAGCAGGCGCCGCCACCTATCGCCAGCTTGCCTCTCGCGAACCTGACGAACGGAAAAAAAACATTCTCTTAAAATTAGCAGACGCCGAAGACCAGCACGCGAAAAAATTTGAGGCGCGCCTGAGAGAACTCGGTTCCGCGCCTCCCACGACTCGTGAAGGATGGTTCGATACGCTGAGGCGCTGGCTGCTCGTTCGCACGGGCACGGACAATGCCGTGAAGCGTTTGGAAGAGACCGAGGACCGGCATTCGGCCTCATACAATGCAGATGCCGCTTCCATGGAAGAGCCTCAGGACAAGGACCTGCTCCATGGCGTAGAACGGGAAGAAAAAGTTCATGCGAAGGTTCTCTCGTCCATGGACACGCTGACGTCGCAGGAAAAGCTTGACAAGCATTTTAAAAATGAAACATGGCACACCGGCCATTCCGGCGGTTGGATCGGGCAGGCGATCTATGGCGCGAACGACGGCCTTGGTGCGGTCTTCGGCATTGTCTCCGGCATGGCCGGATATTCCGCCTCGGGCGATACGACCATCGTGCTGATGGCCGGCATTGCAGGCACGCTGGCAAGCGCGCTCTCCATGGGATCGGGCGCGTATTTGTCCCGCAAGTCGGAGCGCGAAGTGTACGAAGCCGAAATAGAGCGGGAACGCCAGGAGATAGAGGATAATCCGGAAGAGGAAAAGCACGAGCTTGCGCTCTTCTACGAATTGAAAGGATTCACTGCAGACGAGGCTGCGGCGATGTCCGAACGCATGATGCTGCAGCCGGAACGTTTCTTGAAAACAATCGCGCAGGAAGAACTCGGCCTTTCGGCGTCGTCGTTTCCGAATCCGGTCAAAGAAGCGTTCTCGGCAACGGCCGCTACCGCCATTGGCGGCATTATTCCGGTGCTTCCCTTTCTGTTCTGGTCGGGTATGACCGCGGTGGTGCTCAGTCTCGCGATCAGCACACTCGCACATTTCCTTGTCGGTGTCTTAAAGACCATCGTCACGGGACGCAGTTGGTGGCGAAGCGCGCTGGAAATGACGCTCGTCGGCGTTGTGACGGCGGCAATCGCGTTCGGAGTCGGACTTTTATTAAGCCCGAAAGGACACGGAGGGTAATACTGCCGCTCACGACGATGCTTGCGAAAAAGGGAAACGCTGGAATATTGTGAAAATATTACCGATATTGATGCGGGTAACATTGCAGGATGGATCTTTGCCGATGAGAAAAAAGGAATAGGGATGAAAGCATAACTATTATAGACATCACTCATACAACACACTGAAAACGGGGAATATCGGAACTGCGTTACATTCCGGTTCGCCGTTTTCTATTTTATACAAAACATCAAAGGAGAACGACCGATGTACCTTTGCAAAAAATTCTGCACACTCTCGCTCGTACTGTTCGCCTTCACATTATCGTTTGCCGAAGATGGAATGTGGACATTCGACAATCCGCCCCGCAAAACGTTAAAGGAGAAATACAATTTCGAACCGACGCAGGAATGGCTGGACCATGTACGCCTCTCCAGTGTCCGATTCAACGACGGCGGTTCGGGTTCATTCATCTCTGCAAACGGACTGGTGATGACCAATCACCATGTAGCACTCGGACAGCTTCAAAAAGTGTCCACATCGGGCAAAGATTATGTGAACGATGGCTTCTTCGCCAAGACGCTTGCTGAAGAATTGAAATGCCCCGATCTTGAATTGAACATGCTTGTCGGAATGGAAAATGTCACCGATAAGGTCACCAGTGCAATAAAATCGACGATGACCGAAAAAGAAGCGCTCGACGCGCGCAGGGCCGCATCGGCCGCAATCACAAAAGAGAGCATGGAGAAGACGGGCCTTCGTTCGGACATCGTGCCACTCTACCAGGGCAGCGAGTACTGGCTCTACACCTATAAAAAATATACCGACGTGCGCCTCGTCATGGCACCGGAGCAGCAGATCGCATTCTTCGGCGGCGATCCGGACAACTTCACATTCCCGCGGTATGACCTGGATATGGCGTTCTTCCGCGTGTATGAGAACGATGCGCCTGTCAAGTCCAAGAATTTTCTGAAATGGAAATCGGCCGGCGCCGAAGATGGCGAGCTGGTTTTCGTTTCCGGACATCCCGGATCGACAAACCGCCTCCAGACACTGGCGCAGACGGAATACCAGCGCGATTTTTCGTATCCCTACCGCATCAAATCCATGAAGCGCCGCGTTGAACTCCTGAGACGCTATTCCAAATTGGGACCGGAACAGGAACGACGCGCACTAGTGCAGATCTTCGGCATCGAGAACAGCCTGAAGGCAATGGGCGGCGAGTATGAAGGACTGTTGGATGCAAAACTGATGGACCAGAAGAAACGCGAAGAAAAAGAAATGCGCGAAAAAGTGGCAGCCAACCCGGAATGGAATGCGATGTATGCTTCGGCATGGGATTCGATCGGGGCGGCGATCAACCGTTCGAAGGCGCAATTCAGTCTCGTCTCCAATCGCGGGCTCAGCGGCCGTCTGGCATCGATGGCTGTACAGCTTGTTGAGTTCGCCTCTGAAATGAAAAAACCCAACGGCGAACGTACGCGTGAGTTTCAGGATGCAAATCTCCAGTCATTGAAATTCAGACTCTTCTCCCCTGCGCCGGTCTATTCGGACCTTGAAGAGCTTCAACTGGCCGATCGGTTTGCCGAAGCGATCGAAGCGATCGGCGCAAAGGATCCGTTCGTCGTAACAGTGCTGGGCCGGAAGACTCCCGAAGGAGCAGCCAAGGATCTGGTGAGCGGCACAATGATCGGCGATCCGAAATTCCGACAGGAACTCTTTAAAGGTGGAGATACTGCGATCGCCGCATGCACGGATCCGATGATCGTGCTTGCCCGGAAGATCGTACCGATGATGAAAGAACTCCGCGAGTGGAATGAAAAGAACGTGACCGGAACGATCGACAATAACAGCGGAAAGATCGGCAAAGCGCGCTTCGCCGTGTATGGAAAATCGCTCTACCCCGATGCCACCTTTACGCTTCGCCTGTCGTACGGCACGGTGAAAGGCTACGCAATGAACGGCACGAAAGCGCCGTCACGAACGACGCTGTACGGTTTGTATGACCGCGCCTACGGGTTCGGCAACAAAGGCGATTTCGCGCTGCCGAAACGCTTCATCGAGAACGTCGGCAAACTGAATCTCTCGACGCCGTTCAACTTCGTCAGCACGTGCGACATCATCGGCGGCAACTCTGGTTCGCCTGTGGTCAACAAGGCAGGCGAGTGCGTCGGGCTCATCTTCGACGGCAACATAGAAAGCCTCCCCGGCCGCTTCCTCTATTCTGAAGACAAGAACAGGGCTGTGGCGGTGAACACGGGCGCAATGATCGAATGCATGCGCAAACTTTACGATTCGAACGGACTGGCGAATGAAATTGAAGGTATCACACTTTCGCCCGATCTTAAACCGGCCGATGACGCCGTTAAACCGGTGAAAGAAACATTGAAGCCGGTGAAAGAAATGAAGAAGAAAAAATAAGACGGATGGTCTGTGTACATGCATCATGGGCGAGCTAACAGCTCGCCCTACATTAGGAAGCCGTTTCGCAGCTCTGCGGAACGGCTTTTTTTTAGCTATGCGTGTGGGGCGAGCTAACAGCTCGCCCTATAAAAAACACACCGATGCAATTCTTCATCCCTCTTTGACATTGTACGAGCTTTCGGGTACATTTGGAGTATGAGAAACATACATGAATACATTTTTTGCGCTTTCGTCTTCTTCTCCGCCGGTGCGCCTGCACAGGTGAATCCGAATTTCAACGTCAGTCTCCGCATGGATTACTCTTCCGCCGAAGGCATGATCACGATGTGCGAGGGGCAGAGGCATAACGCGCGCGAGGTGGCCATGCTGCCCGGCAATCAGATCGCAGCAGCCACGAGCCTGGTTCTTGCACGCACAGACCAGCCGTTCGAGCATTTTATCGGCGAACTGGAACTGCTCCGCGACAATTTCCACAGCGCCAACGACGTGTACGGCCTCGAGCAAACACGGGCGTCCCTTCCGAAAGTTCAAGCGCTCCTTGCGATGATGAAAAAGCACAATATCGACCGCAAGGTCGTTGCCACGATCGAATCTTTTTTTCCACGAAGCGCAAGGATCACGACGACCATTCCCGTGTATGTCGTTGCAATGGGACATGAAAATGCCGCAGCATTTGTCCGCCGCGTGCACTGGATCAACAAGAGCCCCGTGTTCGTCGGGGAAGGAGAAGGAGATCCGGTGATCGTCCTGAACCTGGTCCGCATGGTGCAGTATATGCCAACGCCCGAAATTCAATTGATTGAATCGCTGAGCACGCTGGCGCACGAGAGTTTTCATGCAGTCTTTTCAGTCTATAAGGGAACATCGCCGGCATGGACGTCGCAGCCCCGGTCGCAATCGGCCGCCAGAGCCCTTGCAGGACTCGTCCAGAACGAAGGCATCGCCTATTACATCTCGATGCAGCAGCAGGGCTATCTCGAATCGCCTCCGCACGAATGGTTCCGGCAGACGGCGAATGCCATTTCCTCGCTGAACGACGTGATGACCGAAATGTCGGTACCCGGTTTGAGCTATGAACGCGCAAACGAATTGCTGCTGAACGCCAACCTGTCGGGATCGGTCGAAAAAAATTACGGCGCCACTGCCGGAGTGCGCATGGCATACGAGATCGACAGACGGCTCGGACGCGCGGCGCTCACCGAAACGATTGAACGCGGCGTGGACGTGTTTTTTGAAAAATACCAGGAAGTGAGCCGCAGGTACGACGATGTGCCCAAAATTACGGATGCGGTCGTCAGCGGAATCAAATGAAGGAGAACCTGCAAAAACTTATTCGAAGCGGAGCGATTCGATCGGATCCAGGTTCGCGGCCTTCCATGCGGGGTAGACGCCGAACACGATGCCGATGAACGAGCAGAAGATGATCGCGATAATATTCATTTCGAGCGCCGTCATTTTCAGGAACGGAGTCTCGAGGATCGTAACGGCGTTGTTCCACGGCAGAATGGGCGGAGCGTTCATCAACAACGCCACGACGTTTCCCATGAGGCTCCCCACAATGATACCGATCATGCCGCCAATCTGGCTGAACACCACGCACTCGGTGAGGAATTGCGTGAGCACATTCGTCTTCGTGGCGCCGAGCGCCTTGCGAATGCCGATTTCCTTCGTCCGTTCGGTGACGGAGACGAGCATGATGTTCATGATGCCCACGCCGGCGGCGATGAGCGCGATCATAGCGATGCCGAGCGCGCCGATCTTCACCATGAACGTGACGTCGTTGAATTGCTTGATGAGCGTGTCGTTCGAAAAGATCTCGAAATCATCGGCTGCGCCGGGATGCACCTGACGGATCGAGCGGAGCACTGCGCGCGACTGTTCGATCAGGTCATTGTATGTTTCCTGATCCTTCCCCTGCACCATGATGTTGATGGAACGGTTCCTTCCAAACATGTCCAATGCCGTCGTAATGGGGATGGCCACAAGGTTGCCCTGATCTCCGCCGAGCGAAGCGCCTTTTTTCTCGATCGTCCCGATGATCCGAAACGGAATATTATTGATCTTGATATCGTCGCCGATAGGCGTGCCGCGGGGAAATAATTTATCCACCACGCCGCTTCCGACGACACAGACAAATTTTCCGTTTTCCACCTCCTGCGCATTGAACGCCCGCCCCTGATCGATATTCCAATTATTCGTCGCAAAACCTTCAGGCGTTTCGCCCATGATGTTGATGTTCGGATTTGTCTTGTCGTTCTTATGCGTCACCGCGAGCGAACGCACCCACGCCTCCAGGCCGACGTTCTTTGCGCCGGTGATGCGGTCGGCGAACAGCATCCCTTGTTCGTAGGTGATGTCCTTGCGGTTCCTGAACCTCTGGCGATGATCATTAAACGCATTCTGCGGATACTTTTGGATCTGGAATGTATTGGTCCCGAGCTCGCTCAATCCGCTTTCGATGGCACCCTGGAGCACGCCCATGGCCGTCATCACCGCGATGATCGAAAAGACACCGACCGCGATGCCGAGCAGCGTCAGGATAGACCGCAGTTTATTCGCTTTGATGGCAGTCACCGCCATCACAAAACTTTCCTGTACTTGCATAGGCTGTATCGTACTTTATGGTTCGTTGTTATTCGTAGCGAAGCGATTCGATCGGATCGAGATTCGCCGCTTTCCATGCGGGATAGACACCGAAGACGATGCCGATGAACGAGCAGAAAATGATCGCAAGAATGTTCATTTCGAGCGCCGTCATCTTGAGGAATGGCGTTTCAAGAATGGTGACTGCATTGTCCCACGGATAAATCGGCGGCGCGCTCATAAGCACGGAGACGAGATTTCCAACGAGACTGCCTGCGACAATCCCGATCACTCCGCCGATCTGGCTGAAGACGACACATTCGCTTAAGAATTGCGTCAGGACATTCGCTTTCGTTGCCCCGAGGGCCTTGCGTATGCCGATCTCCTTCGTGCGTTCAGTGACGGAGACGAGCATGATGTTCATGATGCCGACGCCGGCGGCGATAAGCGCGATCATGGCGATGCCGAGCGCACCGATCTTCACCATGAAGGTGACATCGTTGAACTGCTTGATGAGTGTGTCGTTCGAGAAGATCTCAAAATCGTCATCCAGTCCCGGAGATACGTGCCGTATCGTGCGAAGCACGGCGCGCGACTGTTCGATGAGGTCCGCGTAGGTATCCTGGTCCTTTCCTTGCACCATAATATTGATGGACCTGTGGCTGCCAAACATATCCAATGCGACGCTGATCGGAATCGCCACAAAATTACCCTGATCGCCGCCGAGTGAAGCGCCTTTTTTCTCGATGGTGCCGAGCACCTTGAACGGAATATTATTGATCTTGATCTCTTCGCCGACGGGAGTGCCGCGGGGGAAGAGTTTCTCCACGACGCCGCTACCGATCACACAAACGAATTTTCCATTTTCCACTTCCTGCGCATTGAATGCGCGCCCCTGATCGACATTCCAATTATTCGTCGGAAAGCCATCGGCAGTCTCGCCCATGATGCCGATATTCGGATTCGTTTTATCGGCCCCGTGCGTGACGGCGATCGTGCGTACATGCGCCTCGAGCGCGGCGAATCGTGCGCCCGTGATCCGTTGAACGAATTGCAGACCCTGTTCGTATGTGATGTCCTTGCGATTTCGATATTTCGATCGATTGTCGTGCGACGACATGGCGGGATATTTTTGTATCTGGAACGTATTCGTACCAAGGTCGCTCAGCCCGCTTTCGATCGCGCCCTGGAGCACTCCCATCGCGGTCATCACCGCAATGATGGAGAAGACTCCCACCGCGATGCCAAGCAGTGTCAGCACCGATCTGAGCTTATTAGCCTTGATGGCCGTCACTGCCATCACGAAACTTTCTTGTACTTGCATTGAACTCTCGTCAAATAAACATCATTATTCGTACCGAAGCGCTTCAACGGGATCAAGCTTCGACGCCTTGTTTGCGGGAAGGAATCCGGACACGACACCCACAACAATTGAGATGGTGATGGCAATGAACACGACGCTGAGCGGCATTTTTGTCGGCAGCACCTGATTCAGCAGCAGACTCAACGGATAGGAAATCACAAGCCCGATGAGGCCGCCGAGCAGCGACAAGGTCGCCGACTCAATAAGAAATTGAAGCAGGATCACAGAACGCTTCGCACCGATGGCCTTGCGTATGCCGATCTCGCGTGTGCGCTCGGTGACCGAGACGAACATGATGTTCATGATGCCGATGGCGCCGACGAAGAGTGACAGCGCCGTAATGAAGAACCCGATACTTGCCACGCCGGTCTTGATCTTATCGAACGTCTGTATGAACATGTCCTGCTGGTTGATCGCAAAATCGTCTTCGGCGCCAGGCTTCACGTTCCGCGCCTTGCGCAGGATCCCGCGCACTTCCTCTTTCGTGTTCTCGAGATCCTTCACGTCCACTGCCTTCACGTTGATCTGAATGCCGCGTCTGGCGCCGTATGTCTTAATGAATCTGTCGAACGGAATATACATGCGGTTGTCCATGCTTTCGAGACCGAGAAATTTCCCCTGCTTCTCCAGGATGCCGAGGATTCTGAACGTGCGACCTGCAGCCTTGATCGTTTTCCCGATAGGCGATTCGTTCGGATAGAGATTGTCCGCAATGTCCGAGCCGATGACGCAGACAGGCCGCCCGCCGTCAGATTCGGCCTGATTAAAGAAGCGACCCACGTCCACGCCGACACCGGCGGTCTCGGGAAATTGCTCGTTCACGCCGAGCACAGGAACGTTGTCGGCGCTTTGGTTCTTATACTTCACCGTGACCACTGTCCAACAGACAGGGGTCGCGTTCTTCACGAGTGTCGCCTGGCGTTCGATCGCCCTGAACTGCGGCGTCTTAATGTCGCGCCGGTTCCTGTATTTCCACCAATCTTCGCCGCCGAAAAACCACGGGAATTTCTGGACGTAGAGCACATCGGCGCCGATCTTCGACACAGTATCGTCGACGACCTGCCCGAGGCCGGCAATGGCCGTGCCCATGAGCGTCACGGACACGATACCGATCACGATACCGAGTGTGGTCAACACGGAACGCATTTTATTGGCCCGGATAGCCTGAAAGGAGATGAGCATCCCCTCCTTTACTTCGTATGCAAAATCATACAAGCGCATGAACTGTTCTTTCAAATAGTTAGATCACAAATCCTGCCGATTTCGGAACACGCCGCTTCTCCGGGGGAACGATCTCATCCCCTTCGACACGACCGTCGCGAAGGCGTATCGTCCGGTGAGCATGCTCGGCAATATCCAATTCATGCGTGACGAGGATGATCGTGTTGCCCTGCTGATGGAGGATGTTGAACAACGCCATGATATCTTCGCCTGTTTTCGAATCGAGGTTGCCGGTGGGTTCATCTGCAAGAATGATCGAAGGCTTGGTCACCAGCGCGCGCGCGATCGCAACGCGCTGCCGTTGTCCGCCCGAGAGTTCGTTCGGCTTATGCAGCATGCGGTCTTCAAGTTGCACATGAGTAAGCGCCTCGATGGCGAGCCGTTTTCGCTCCGCCGCGTGGATTCCCGCATAGACAAGCGGGAGTTCCACATTATGGAGCGCGTTTGAGCGCGGGATGAGATTGAACGTCTGAAACACGAATCCGATCTCCTTGTTCCTGATCTTTGCGAGTTCGTTGTCGTTCATCTCGCTCACGTTGACGCCCGTAAATTCGTAGAGTCCGGAGGTCGGCGTATCGAGGCAGCCGACAATGTTCATGAGTGTCGATTTGCCGGACCCCGAGGGACCCATGAGAGCGACGTACTCACCGCGATTGATCTGGAGTGAGACGTCCTGGAGCGCGTGCACCTGCTCCGTACCCATGATATACGTCTTGCTGATATTTTTAATGTTGATGACGTTCGTCATACTGCTCTCGCCGATTCGTTAGTAGAATTCACACCATGGCATGAATGGAAGTCAGGATTATTTCGTTTCGTCCTTCTTCCCCGTGCCGAATTTCTTGACGCTGTTGTCGACCTTGATGGCCGAACCGTCTTCGAGGTCACGGTTGATCGCCTTATAACTGCCGGAGATGACCTCGGTGTTGTCGCCGATGCCTGTGGTGATTTCCACAAACCCATCATCGTTGATGCCGCGCTTCACGGGGATAGTTTTTGCCTTGCCGCCATCGGTCACGAAGACGACTTCGACAGGCTTATCCTGCTGCTTCTGCACCGAATCTTTTTTCTCGCCTTCTTTTTGTTTCGGCACGCGCGTCGTGACGCATTGGATCGGCACGGACAGCACGTTCTGCTTGGTCTGGGTTTCGATGTCGGCGGACATGGACATGCCGGGGCGCAGCGCGACGTCCTTGTCGACGATGCGGATCTTCACGAGGAAGTTCGTCACTTCATCCTGCTGTCCGAGGCTTTTCGTCGTCGCCGTGTTGGCGATCTCGTAGACCGTGCCTTTTAATTTTTTCTCGGAATATGCATCGACGGTGATGCGGGCAGTATCGCCGATATGGATCAGCACGACGTCATTTTCTCCGACATCGACCTGCGCTTCCATCATCGAGAGATCGGCCACGGTCATGATCTGCGTGCCCTGCGTGAAGCTCGATCCGCTCACGCGTTCGCCGAGTTCGGAAATGAGCTGCGAGATCGTGCCCTCCATTGGCGAATAGATCGTCGTCTTGTTCAGGCTTTCCTTCGCGTCGCGCAGCGAGGCCTGGGCCTGTGCCACGCCGGCCAGAGCCGATTCCAGCATCGATTTCGCGGATTGGAACGATGTTTTCGCGGTCACAAAATCCTGGTCCGACAACAATTTTTTGGTGAACAATTCCTGCGCCCGCTTGTATTCGGATGTGGCCTTTTCGAGATTCGACGTCTGCTGCGAAAAGCTCGCCTTGGCAGACGACAGTCCCGCTTCGGCGCGGTCGACCTGCGCCTGATACTGGTCGGGCTTGATGCGCACAAGGAGCTCGCCCTTGCGGACGCGCTGGCCTTCTTTCACCGGAAGCTGCGTGATCTCGCCGCTCACTTCGGCATTGATCTTCACCATCGTTTCGGGCTGAATTTTACCGGATGCGGTCACGATCTGCGTGATCGTGCGTTTCACAGCCTTTTCAGTCTGGACGGTAATGACCGTTTCTTTTTTGCTGCCTAGAACGACAACGAGAACGAGGGCGATCACTATGATACCGATGCCCGAAAAAATGAATATTTTTCTTTTATTCTTTTTTGATTTACCATTGGCTGCCATAAGACTCTCCTTCGTTATTCAACTATTCACCACAGTGAATTTTCGTTGTCGTTAATATTTATCCGCGCCGAGCACGTATTTCATTTCCTGTTTCGCATAGACGTAATTGTAGGAAGCATTCACATTGTCGCTTTGCGCCTTCGTAAAGTTCGCCACTGCCGTCAACTGATCGAGCAGCGTTCCGGCGCCGAGCGAATAGCGCTCGGTGGCAATGCGCTGGTCCTCTGTTGCCGACTGAACATTTTTCACCGTCACATCCAGCTGTTTGTATGCCGATTCGAGATCGAGGAGCGCCTTCTTCACATCCGCCTGCACCTGGCGCTGCGTCTGGCGCACTTGCTCGTCAGCGATCTGTGAACTGAGTTGAGCCTGCTGCGACGCGACGCTTGTCTTATATCCGCTGAAGATCGGTATGCTGATATTGAGGCCGTAGCTTAGTGTTTTTTTGTCGGTTATTTTATCCAGATCCGAATTGCCAAGCGAATAGCCTGCACTGGCAGACACGGTGGGCCAGTACCCGCTTTGCGCCATCATTATGTCCTTCTCGGCTCCCTGCTTTTGGAACTGGACCGCTTTGAAATCAGCGCGCGTGTCCAGAGCCTGTTTGACCAGACGATTGTAATCTGCATATTGCGTCTTCAATTGTTCGTAGTCCATCGCTTTCACTTCGTTTTCAATCGAATCATCGCTGTAATCATATTCGCTATAGACGTCGAGGGACAGGTACGACAGCAGCGTCGTCTTCGCGTTGTCGTAGGTGGCCTCTGCCTGGATGAGGGCAAGTTCGGCGTTCGCTGTTGTTACCTGCTGGCGATACACATCGGCAAGCGCGACCGCGCCGACCTTGTTCGATTCGACGATCCGGTCGAGCTGCTGACGACTCGATTTCAAATTATCTTCATTCACTTTGACGAGCGACTTTGTGCGAAGAACGTTAAGGTAGAGTCCCTGTGTCTGATAGACGACATTCTGCCGTGTGCGCAGCAAATTCTGTTCCGACGAACTCTCGTTCAACAACGCGCGGTTCAGTCGTGCGGGCATTGAGAAGCCGTCGAACAGCGTTACTCCGGCGCTCACACCTGCATTGAAATAATTGCTTGTTGTGATCCCCGATGTAGCCCCGAGCGAGATGGGTTCACCGTTGATATACTGGATATTCATTCCGGCCGGCTGCCACGACTGGCTGCGGTTCCAACCACCGTTTGCGCTCACCGAAGGAAGGAAATTCCCGTACGCCGATGTAACGGAACTTTTCTGCGATTCGTATGCATTGGCGGCGCTGATAATATTGAAATTTTTCTCGAGTGCAACGGTGAGCGCCGTTTGTAACGTCATTGATGTTTTCACTTGCGCCGGTGCGGTCATCGCCGCAACAAGGATGAGGATAGTTAGAAAACTGGTCAGTTTCATGCAGCCATCTCCGAATTGAAAGGTGTTAGTGGGTTCACTGTTGAATAATAACGAGAATTATGGCGGAAAGTTTCAATGTACTGTGAAAATTCTTCACACAATTGAACGCGAAATACGCTTATATTGGACACGCGAAGCCTTATTTGGTTTATGTTCACGCATTGCGGATGGTCATCCCCTCGAACGGCCGGGAAAAGAAGGGTCAGGGCATATAATTCCGTATGATCTCCTCTTTAATAGAGAGGAGAAATGCCATTGCGGGATCGTGTTCGTTGGGAATTTCGCCGTCCAGAATTGCATTTTCTATTTTCGTTTTGAGGATTCCGACCAGTTTACCCGGAGGAATATCGCACACGGCCATGATCTCTTCGCCCCGGACCGGCGGTTGGAACGCGCGCATGCGGTCTTTTTCCTCGACTTCTTTCATTTTATCGAGCACGCGATCATAATTATCGGTGTATTTCACCACCAGTTTCGGGTTTTTGGACGTGATGTCGGCGCGGCACAGCGCCATCAGATCGTCGATGGCTTCCCCGGCGTCGAATAACAGCCGGCGCACCGCCGAGTCTGTGACTCCTTCATCGACCAGGGCGATGGGACGCAGATGCAGACGCACCAGTTTTTCGACAAATGGCAGCTGGTCCATCGGCAGTTTGAACCGGCGGAAAATATGCGTCACCATTCGCGCGCCGAGTTCTTCATGCCCGTGGAAGGTCCACCCGACGCCCTCGTAAAATTTTTTGGTCTTCGGTTTTGCAATGTCGTGCAGGAGCGCCGCCAGGCGCAGATAGACGTTCTCCGTAACGGAGGCGACATTATCGACAACGATGCAGGTATGGAGAAAGACATCCTTGTGATGAAAGTCTTTCCGCTGGTCGACGCCGGCGAGGTCCGCAACCTCGGGAAAAATGATCTTCATGATCCCCGTCTCATGCAGCAGGCGCAAACCGACGGAGGGTCTGGAACTCATCATGATCTTCATGAACTCGTCCGTGATCCGTTCCTGCGAAATAATGGAAAGCCGAGACGCCATGGGAGGGATCGCAGTGAGGGTCTCAGGCTCGATGGTAAATCCGAGTTTGGATGCGAAGCGCACGGCGCGCATGATTCGCAGGGGATCGTCGTCGAACGTCTGCAGCGGGTCGAGGGGCGTCCGCAGCACGCCGAGAGCCAGGTCCTCGACTCCGTGAAAATGATCCGTCACGCTCCCCCATGCCGCAGCATTGATGCCGGCCGCGAGGGCGTTCACTGTAAAATCGCGGCGCGAGAGGTCGTCATACAGCGTTCCTGTTTCCACGACCGGATTGCGCGAATCGCGCGAATAACTTTCTTTTCGTGCGCCGACAAATTCGATCTTGCAGTCCTGCAGCGTCATCATTGCGGTGCCGAATTTTTCGTACAGCACCACCTTGTGTTTTCCGAACCGTTCAGCAACCGCCTTTGCAAAATCGATGCCGCTGCCGATAACGAGGATGTCGATGTCGTTCACCACCTTGCCCAGCAGCGCATCGCGAACATAGCCGCCCACCACATACGCCTCCACTCCGAGTTCATCGGCCAGTGCGCCGATTTTTTTCACTACCGGCTGAGCTATGTCTATCATTGTCGCCATCGAGCCCCTATTCTTCTCCATAATGCAGCACTTGAATTTTCGTCATGATCTCTTGCGCCACGGCGAGCGCATGCTGGCCGTCCTCACCCGAGACGATCGGCCGGGTCTTGGTCACGATCGCATTGAGAAACGATTCAAGCTCGCATTGCAGCGCATTGACATCCTTCTGTTTCGGATTCTCGTAAATTATGGTCCGTTTCTTTTTCCCGCGCTCGATCTCCCCGAGCATCAGCGTGGAGAATGCTTTTTTTTCGTTCGCGCCCAAGATGCGAAACACTTCGGACTGTCCTTTCAGGAAATCGATCGAGATATATGCGTTCGATTGAAACATGCGCATCTTCCGCATTTTTTTTTGCGAGATCCGGCTTGCCGTCACGTTTGCCACGCAGCCGTTCGCGAATTGCAGTCGCGCATTGGCAATATCGGCTGAATCGGAGACGACCGAGACCCCGTTCGCATCGATGCTCGTCACCGGAGAATTCACAAGACTGAGAATGATGTCGATGTCGTGGATCATGAGATCCAACACCACAGCAACGTCTGTGCCCCGCGGATTGAATTGGGCCAGGCGGTGCGATTCGATGAACATGGGGGCCAATTGATATTGCTCGAGGGACAGGATCGCAGCGTTGAACCGTTCGATATGACCGACCTGAATGAGCAGCCCCTTCTCCCTGGCGATCGCGTTCAGCTCTTCGGCCTGGGCGATCGTGGTAGTGATCGGCTTTTCGATAAGGACGTGTTTGCCTGCCTGCAGGGCTTCCTTTGCCACCACATAATGGTGCGTCGTCACCGTGGCAATGCTGAGCGCGTCGACGCGGGAGAGCAATTCGCCGATCGTTGAATATGCCGTTACGCCATATTGCTTTGCGATCTCCCTGCAGCGATCGGCATCCACATCGTAGACGCCGACGAAGTTCGCGGTTTTGATGCCCGAGTACATTTTTGCGTGAAGCGCACCCAGGTGGCCCACGCCGACAACGCCAACATTTATTTTTTTATCCATTGAGAATGATCGTTTGTGGTTGATTGCACACCATTTCTTTTTTGCTTGCGGCGCACTACAGTCCCCGTCATTCTGAAGAAGCGGAGCGACTGAAGAATCTCGCCGGCTGCGAACGTAATGCACGATTCTTCGCTTGCGCTCAGAATGACAGAGTATGTAAGTCCTACGCATGAAGATTCTTGACCATGGTCAAGATGAGAACCTCAGGATGACAGTGATTCGGGTGCAGAGTGAATATTATTGGCCGCTATTTACGCTGTGGCGGTTCCTTTTTCACCGCTTCGAGCTGCGTTTCGTCCCTGCCGCCGGGGCTTTTGGCCTGCGCAGAGCCGACGGCCCTGTCGAAGCCGCCGAAGCGTTCGTCTCTATAGTACACGACCGCCGTGTATCGGCTGATGGTGCGCCAGTCGTTGCCTTCGAGCGCGATCCAATCCTGGTCCGCAACGCTGCCATCGGAAGTGAACGTGCCGAGCACATACTGATAATCGTACACGCCGCGGCGGATCCATGAGTGGAGCGAATAGATGCCGGAGCCCTCGTCGTACGACATTTTATATTCGGGCAGCAGCTGCCATCGGTTCATGGCGCCGACAACAAACACATCCTTCGGCTGCCGGTCTGCCGGTTTCAGCCGGAATTCGACATCGAGATACTCAGAGTTCGCGCCGGCAAACGGGCGAAGCTTCGACGCGCCGTTTGCATCGACCTTACCCGGCCAGAACATACGCGATTGATCGGGACCGTCGATGAGCCGCACCGGCTGGGCGTTCGGATACAATTTCACGGACGACAGGTCCAGCCTCCGGTATTCGTTCCCCGCGGGTATATTCCGGATCCAAAATTGTTTCCTGGGCAGCATGAAATTTTCGACGAACGTATCCGCATCGCGGTCATCCACATCGATGCGGAACGGATAGTCGATCAGCCAATTTTGAAAAATGTACACCGATTTGACATTTTGCTGCATCAACCCTTCGGCCGTGCCGGCCTTCGCCGAGGCGTCGACATCCACATCGACGGCGGCGTAGAGCATTTCGTTCAGCGGCGGAACGCCCGACGGATAGTATGTATTGGCGAGGCGCAGCGTGACGGGCTGGATGTTTTCGACGATGATAAATTTTCCTGTTGCCAGGAGCGCCGTCTCATTGTCCTTTGCGACGATCGCGAAGAGATAATTTCCCGAATACGGAAACGTCACCACCCCGTTGGCATCGGGGAAAGAATTTTTATAATGGAATGTGTACGCGTGCACTCCGAGCGGCGACGCGGCGTAGAACATCTGCTGACTCCGGTCGCGCAGAGGCTCGTTGAGAAACGCATTATTATCCGGCACCCAGTCCTTGGAAGCGTGCCGGAAGACGACCTGATAATTTCCCGGCTGCTGTGTCGCCACATCGAACTCGATGGTGATCACTCCGGACCGGGCGATGATCGGAGGCTGGTATTCGTCGTCATTGGCATACACGCGGAGCCCGAATATTTCTGTCTGAGGCTGCGCCCCTGCAAGTACCGATGCAAGAAAAAGGATCCACACCATCGCCACAGATCGTTTCATCGGTCGTCTCCGGATTGGGAATACAGTGATTTCAACCAGGCAAAGAATGCATCGACGTTTTCGAACAGATAATCGGCGTTCAGGTGCAGCACGTCCGCCTTTCCGTACGAGTCCCAGACGACGGAAGCGACGTCGGTCCCTGCGTCGCGCGCCGCCAGCACGTCGGCGACAGCATCGCCCACCATCAGCACCTGCTCCGGAAGAAGCCCGAAGCGGGCTGTGATCGCCCGAATGCCCTCGCCCGACGGCTTAAATTCCTCGACGTCGTCGCCGGTAATGGTGATGTCGAAGTACCGTTCGATCTCGAAGAGTTCGAGGCTGATATCGGTGGTCGTGCGTCCCTTTCCCGTACAGAGAGCGACGAGCACATTGTGCGCATGGAGGAAGCGGAGAATGTCGATAATGCCGGGATAGAGCGACGCGAGCGCATCATGCCGGTCGTTATAGAAGCGATAGTACTCGGCCATTGCTTCGTCGATGTGTTCGGGGCCGATCATGTTTTGGACCGCGTCCTTTTCAGGAGGGCCGAAATACGCGATGATTTCCTGCGGGGTCAGCCGCTTATGAAGATACCGTTCTGCGATATGATTGAAGGCATCGTAGATCAGCTGGTTGGTTTGCGTGAGAGTACCGTCCATATCAAAAATAATGCACTTATACTCAGTTCGGTTCGGCATGGATCGTCACTTCTTTGATAAATGGAAACTCAACGAGAATTTTATTTTCAATCGCGGTGGAGATCTCGTGGACGCGCTCGAGCGTATGCGAATTGTCGACCGTGCATGCCAGCGAAACCCGGTACTCGCCATCGGATTCCAGCACAGAGAGGATCTGACAATCGAGGAGCTCTCCGTGGCTCATTGCGATGGCGATGATCTGCCTGCTGAGTTTTTGTGCATTGGCAGTGACATTACGCGACACGACGATATTTTCGCGTGATTCCTCGATGTGGATGATGACGGTCTGCACATTGGGGATCTGCTGCTTGATGAGCAGTTCCAGTTCGCTCACCCGTTCATGGGCGTGGATGAATTTTTCGCTCGGAATAAATTCGAGCTGGAATTCTATTTGGTATTTCCCTTCGACCTGGAACACCTGCACATCGTGGGCGATCAGGCGTTCACGCGACAGCAGCAGCTTCACTTTATCGATGAGCGTTTCATCCCGGGTCTCGACCGGTTCAGGGTGAATGACGATATCGGTGTCCGGGTATTCGCGCTGCAGCGCGAGTTCGGCCTCATGGACAAGATCGTGCGCAATGGCGAATGGCACCGTGCGTGCGATCTGCACGGTAAGGTCGATGAAATTTTTCGCCCCCACCGATCGCACACGGATCTTATCCGCGTTATGGATGCCCGGGACGTCGGCAACGATGCGGTGGATCGCCTCTTCCATTCCCCTGGGGGCCTTGTCCAGCAGATCGTCGAGCGTGCGTTTCCCGAGTTCGAGGCTCACGAAGACGACGATCACCGCAACGATCAGTGCGGCGATGCTGTCGGCGATCGGCACGTTGAACAGCGTCAGTCCGAGGCCCAACAGCACGACGCTCGAGCTCCAGATGTCCGTCCGGAAATGAAGCGCATCGGCTTCGAGCGCCTGGCTGTTGAATTTTTTGGCGACACGGTAGAGCGCCTTCGAGCGCGAATAGTCGACGACGATCGAGACGATCATGACAACGAAGCTCCACACGCTCACTTCAACATGAACGGCTTTTCCCGTGAGTCGTTCATACGCTTCATAGATGATCCACGCGCAGGTGACCAGGAGCAGCACTGTCTCGGCGAGCGCGGAAATATTTTCCACTTTACCATGGCCGTAGGCATGCGTTTTATCGGCGGGACGGCCTGAGATCTTCACGGCGAAGTACGTGATGATGGCCGCAATGAAGTCGAGCCCCGAGTGCGCCGCTTCGGCCAGAATACCCAAGCTCCCCGTCATGACGCCGATCACGATCTTCATGCCCGTGATGAGAACGGCGCCCGCTATCGACGACAGGGCGACAGACAATTTTTCCCGCTGAATGGAATCGTGATCCTGCATAATTTTTCCCCCGGAAAATGACGAAGGCGTCATTATTCACGGATAATTGACGCCTTCATGATTTTGTGTTGCCCGAATCGCCAATGATTTTCCTTGGCCGTCATATAGCAGAACGATATCGTATGATGGTCTCCGCCGTCAGCCATGCAGCGCAGATCGATCGTCATTCCATTGAATCATCTCCGCACAGAGCAGCGTTGTTATTTGGCGATCAGATTTTTATACGCCGCCAGGTCGAGCAGCGGGGCAAGATCCGCTTCGTTCTCGATCTTCACTTTGATCATCCATCCGCGTTCGTACGGCTCTTTGTTGACGAGTTCGGGTGAATCCTGGATCTCCTTGTTCACTTCCACGATCTCGCCGGTGATTGGCGAATAGAGATCGGAGACGGCCTTCACGGCTTCGACGGTCCCGAACACTTGCCCGGCTTCCACCTTGCGCCCGATCGGGGGCACTTCAACGAACACGATGTCTCCCAATTCACCTTGCGCATAGTCCGTAATGCCGATCACTCCGATCGATCCTTCGAGTCGGACCCATTCGTGATCTTTCGTGTAATTAAGATTTTCGGGAAGGTTCATGAGAGTTCCTTTCAATTGAATGGTTACAGCATTACTCTTTATATTCAAATCCATCGAGAAATTTCGTGTCGAAAATTCCGCTTTTGAAGCGGGCATCGCGCATCACTTTTTTCTGAAAGGGAATCGTCGTGTGAATGCCTTCGATGATGCATTCATCGAGCGCCCCGCGCATTTTATCGATCGCCTCGTCGCGCGTCGCCGCATAGACGATGATCTTCGCCACGAGCGAATCATAATCCGGGGGGATCGAGTACCCGACATACACATGCGAATCCACACGCACGCCCGGTCCGCCCGGAAAATGGAGCCCGGTGATCTTGCCGGGTGAGGGACGGAAACCGTGCTGTGGGTCTTCGGCATTGATGCGGCATTCGATGGAATGACCGTGCACCGATACTTTTTTCCGGGAGATCCGTTTCCCGTTCGCGATGTCGATCTGCGCCTTGATCAGATCGTATCCCGACACGAACTCTGTGACGGGGTGCTCGACCTGGATGCGCGTGTTCATTTCCATGAAATAGAAACTTCCGTCCTTGTCGAGCAAAAATTCGACCGTCCCGGCTCCGAGATACTTCACGCTCTTGGCGCCTTTGACCGCAGCGCCGCCGATGCGTTCGCGCAGGTCGGGGGTGACCGCGGGAGATGGCGATTCCTCTATCAGTTTTTGATGCCGCCGCTGGACCGAACAGTCGCGCTCGCCGAGATGGATCACATTGCCGAAGCGGTCGCCTAAAATTTGTATTTCGATATGGCGCGGTTCTTCAAGATACCGTTCGATGTACACATCGGCGTTGCCGAAGGCGATCTCAGCCTCCGAGCGCGCGGTGTTGAACGCATTTTCAAATTCGTCGTCGTGGCGCACGATGCGCATGCCGCGTCCGCCGCCGCCTGCCGACGCTTTGACGATGACCGGATAGCCGATGGTGCGGACGATCGCCTTGGCCGCGGTGAAATCTGCGATGATGCCGTCGGACCCCGGAACGACCGGCACGCCAGCCTTGCGCATGGTGTCTTTTGCGAACGCCTTATCGCCCATGGCGGTAATCATTTCGGGCCTGGGCCCGATAAATGTGAGGCCGGAGGAAATGCAGATATCGGCGAAGCTTGCATTCTCCGCGAGGAATCCGTAGCCGGGATGGATCGCGTCGGCATTCGTAATTTCTGCGGCAGACAGGAGCCTGGGTATATTGAGATAACTTTCCCTGCTGGAGGCCGGTCCGATGCAGATCGCCTCGTCGGCGAAGCGCACATGAAGCGAATCGCGATCGGCTTCGGAATAGACAGCCACGGTTGCGATGCCCATTTCGCGGCAGGCGCGAATGATGCGGAGCGCAATTTCTCCGCGATTCGCTATGAGAATTTTTTTAATCAAAAATAACGTCCTCTAGATTGTCTGTGTACGGTTACGGTTCAACAAGGAACAACACCTGGTTATATTCCACAGGTTTGCCGTTTTCAACGCACACCTTGGCGATCGTGCCTGAAAAATCGGCTTCGATCTCGTTCATCAGCTTCATCGCTTCCACAATGCACAGCACTGATCCGGGTTTGATCTGGGTTCCCACTTCCGCGTATGGTTCCGCATCCGGTGACGGCGAACGATAAAACGTACCGACAATCGGGGATTTGATCTCTTTGTATTTCTTTTCGAGTACGGGAGGCGCCGAGGGAACCGGCACCGACTGCTCATGTGCGGCAGGCTGTGCAGGACCCTGGGAAGGATACATCGCGTGAGGCATCATGAGCGGATAGGACGGCATCGACTGGCCCGAAGAATTTTTAGTCACACGGATCTTCACACCTTTCGATTCCAATTCGATCTCATGGACATTGCTTTTCTCCACCATCGTTACTATCTGCTGAACGAATTTGATGTCCATGAATGCTCCCGATTTTTGTGCTTTTGGTGCTAACGGTTTTTTCGCCATTTACTTTTTCACGCGTTCAAGGTATGCGCCGGTGCGTGTATCGACACGGATCACATCGCCTTCGTTAATAAAGAGAGGAACGTTGACGCTCGCTCCGGTTTCAACCACGGCAGGCTTGGTGCCGCTTGTGGCAGTATCGCCGCGCACGCCGGGGGTTGTTTCTGTCACCGCGAGTTCGACATTCATCGGAAGTTCTGCGCCGACAGGAGTGGCGCCGTCGAACATGATCTCCACGACGCAGCTTTCCTTCAAATATTTCGCGCCGTCGCCCAAGAGCACTTCGTCCACCGGGATCTGATCGTACGTTTCCTGGTCCATGAAGTTGTAGCTTTGTCCGTCGTGGAAGAGGTACTGGAATTGTTTTCGTTCCACGCGCACGAGTTCGATTTCTTCGCCCGAACGAAACCGGTTCTCGATGATGCGGCCGTGGCGGACATTGCGCATCTTCACCTGGTAGAACGCCCGCAAGTTGCCCGGCGTCCGATGCATGAATTCCTCGACGACGTGGAGTTCGCCGTTAAAGCGTATAAAAATGCCGTTCCGTAAATCTGCTGTTGATGCCATACAGAGCCGAATTTCTTCCTGAAAATTTGATAAGAAGGATTAATTTTGTACATTTTCGAATAAGAATGTACTGAGATTAGGCATCATATTCAAGAGAAAACTCCATTGCCCAAAAGACACGTTACAACCGCGATTCTTTTCGTTCTGTTCGCCGCTGCAGCGGTTCCGGGATGCTCACAGCGCAGAGGCGCCGAAGCCGACAACGGGTTCACCGTGCTCTACGCCGAACTCATGCTGCTCAATGACCAGGAACGCTCCGCCCCCGCCGTGTCCGATTCGGCATACCGGCGGCATGCGGCAGATATCCTGACGGCACACGGCACGACGCGCGCGGACTTTACGATGAAATCAAACGTGCTGATGCAGGATGACCGGGCATGGAGGGATTTTCTCGGCAGGGTCTCGCTTGTCTTCGACAGCCTTAAAACCGTGCGCGCGTTGCCGCCGAAGCAACAACCTTGAATCTTCGTCACTCTGGAATCAGTGAAGAGGATCGTCGCGTAACTAATCGCCGTATTCTAGAGTTCATGTCATTATGAGGGAGCTCGAGCGACCGAAGAATCTCGCCGGCTGCCACCACGATGCAAGATTCTTCGCTTGCGCTCAGAATGGCAGAGTACGTATGTCATATGCAAGAAGATTCTTGGCGATGCCAAGATGCCTTACCTCAGGATGACAGTAATTTGATGTCATCCGAATAAAGATAACCTCGTCAAGATGCTAACTTCAGAATGACAATTTTTTGGTACCATGCTGGGTAGGTACCATGATCACCGTATCTGCCCGCTTCGTGTGCATCAAACGCGCTCATCGAGAAAATCTTTTTCCTTTTGACGCACAACCAGCACGGGGCACGGAGCCTTGCGGACAATTTTTTCGGCAGTGCTGCCGAAGAGAATATGTTCGACGCCTGTATGCCCGTGCGTGGCGACAATGATCAGGTCGATGTCGTTTTCAGCCGCGTATGCGGTGACTTCAACAAACGGAAGTCCGGTTTTCACGACGGCGGCGGCCGGCACCTGATCTTTGATCATCTCTGCGATCATGGCGTGCAGTTCCTCTTCGCCTTTCTTCCTCAGTTCATCCTCCACATTCGGAAAACCGACCTGGCCGAAACTGAAGTCGGCCGGGTATACCGTCGGCTCGACGACATAGAGCAGCGTCAGTGAAGCGCCGAACTGTTCCGCGAAGCGGAACGCATACTTCAATGCTTTTTTGGAATACTCGGAGAAATCGATCGGGACAAGAATTTTTTTGAGGCTCAGATGAGAGCCTCCCGGGGCGGTATTCGCAGGTGACATGGCGGTATTCCTTCCAATAAGTGAGCGGGACAACCGATACCGTGCGCTCGTTACTTTTGAAGATCAGCCAACTGAGCGCGGAGTTTTGAAATTTCCAGGTTGCTGTTGCGCAGCCGTTCTCCCAGTAATTGGGCCAGCCCCAGCACAATCTTCAAACCGGCCGCGGGCGATTTTTCGATGATGTCGAAGAGATCGGGCCTGAAAAAACCGATCAACGCCGCCTCGGTATGAGCCACGACAGTGGCCGATCGCGGCGATTCATCGAGCAGTGCAATCTCGCCAAAAAAATCTCCCTCATGCAGCGCCACCAATTGTTTGGTCGATCCGTTTTCCTCAAGCAGCACATCGACGTCACCGCTTTCAATGACGTACATCCCGAGGCCGGGATCGTTCTGGCAGACGATCGTTTCGCCCGCCTTATAGTTCCTCCGGTGCACGATGGAGGCGACTTGGCGCAGTTCCTTCGGTTTCAACGACTCGAAGACCGGTATCTTGGCGATCACGTCTTCGACATTCGACGCCTGGCGTCTGAATGGGAGCGCGTTCTTAATCTTGTGCAGCGGAAGGATGTCGATAGACACAGAGATCGTCTCCGAAAGTTGTGGGTCTGTCCAATAGTAAGAACAATTTTTGAGAAAAGGAAGTGCAGACGCGTCCGCGTCAGTGACGCGGGCGCAGTCCGTCATCACACAAAATTCAGCCAGCCGTGCGGATCCTCTCCGCCTTCGACCACCGCGAAGAACCGCTTCTGCAGCTCGCGCGTCACGTCGCCCAGGGCGCCCGTTCCGATCTTCATCCGGTCGACGGAGCGAATCGGCGTGATCTCGGCAGCCGTGCCGGTGAAGAACACCTCGTCTGCAATGTAGATCATTTCGCGCGGAATGAGCATCTCCGAGATCTCGATGCCGGCGTCCTTGGCGAGCTGCATCACCGATGCTCGCGTGATGCCGGGCAGTATGGAATTGATGAACGGCGGCGTGAAGATCTTCCCGTCCTTCACGACGAAAATATTTTCTCCGCTTCCTTCGCTCACATAGCCATTCACGTCCAGCGCAATGCCTTCGGCGTACCCGTCGGCGATCGCTTCCATCTTGATGAGCTGCGAGTTCATATAGTTGCCGCCGGCTTTTGCCATGGTCGGTATGGTATTGGCGGCGTTGCGGTTCCACGACGCGAACCGGACATCGATCCCTTTTTCAAGCGCTTCGGCGCCGAGGTATTTTCCCCATTCCCACACCGCCACCGTGAAATCGACCGGACAGCCGAACGGATTCACACCGACATCACCGTACCCGCGGTACGCGATCGGCCGTATGTAGCAGGACTTCAGGCCGTTCGCCTTGATCGTGTCCTTGATGGCCTGTTCCATTTCGGGGATCGTGTAGGGAATTTCCGAGCGGTACATTTTTGCGGAATTGACGAGACGGATCAAATGATCATCCAGACGGAAGATCGCCGACCCCCTCTTCGTTTCATAACAGCGGATGCCTTCGAACCAGCTGCTGCCGTAATGGATCACGTGGGAGAGCACATGAATTTTCGCTTCGTCCCAGTTGATGAGCGATCCGTTCATCCAGATTTTTTCGACTTTTTTTACTGCCATGATCAATGCTCCCTCTTGCTTATGATTTTTAGATTCTTCGATCGCTTCGCTCCCTGATAATGACACGGAATAGCGAGAACGGTGAGCAGTTACTTAAATTGCGTTTTCGTACAAGCGGTACGTTTTGTACCGTTCACCCTTCATCATTTCCGCAGCACGGTTCATCATGATGTTGTCTTCGAGCACCCAGCTGGCTTCGCCGAATTTGTATCCCAATTTTTTCGCGCGCACGGCGGTCTCATAGAACAGCACACCGGACGCGCCCGACTTCTGATACTCGGGGATCACACCAAGCACGATGACGCGCACGAGGTCGATCTTTTTCTTCTTCGTATAGAGGTGAAAAAGTCCGCTGAGCGTGCCGCCGTTTGTGTTGTATTTCAGCGCCATGTTGATATCGGGAAGCGCAAGGGCGAACCCGATGACCTCTCCCTTCGCTTCAGCCAGAATGATGAGGTCCGGCTCCACGATCATCTTCAGGTCCTTCGCAAGCGCGTCGAACTCGGCATCGGTCATCGGCACCGCGCCCCAGTTGCGCGACCATGCCTTGTTATAGACGACCTTGATGCGGTCGACATCCTCATTGAAATGTTTCATATCGATGGGCCGGAACGTCAATCCGCCGCGTTCCTTGATGATGTCGTTGGCGCGGATGAAGCGCTCCGAATAGACCGTGCCCTGATCGAGCAAGTACGCATAGAGATCCTTCACTTTCGTCAGGCCGTGCGTCTCGTACAGCTTCACGTAATATTCAGGATTGTACGTCATCATGACAACGGGCGGCTTATCGAAGGCGTTGATGAGCAGTCCGACCTCGTCGTTCACCGACGGGTTCATCGGGCCGCGCATGGCGGTCTTCCCTTTTGAGCGCAGAAATTTCTTCGCCTCGTCGAACAGCGCGTTGGCCACGTCCTGGTCGTCGATGCATTCGAAGAAACCGAAGAAGCCGATCGTATCGTGATGCTCCTTGTTATGATTCTCATTCGTAATGCCGGCAATGCGGCCCACCACTTCGCCATCGCGCTCGGCAAGGAACATTTCCATTTCCGCATGCTGATAGAAAGGATTGTTTTTCTTGTCGATCAGTTTGCGCCTGTCCATCATCAATGGCGGCACCCATGCGGGATTGTTACCGTAGATCTTCCAGAGGAAGCGTAAAAATCGGGTTTCATCTTTTTTTGAGCGAACGGGGCGGATAGTGAATGGTGTCATAGAAAATATTTCAGAGTAATTGACCGTATTCCGTGAAATAAAATGATCTTCAACGAGTAATCTATAATCCCTGTCATTCTGAAGGAGCGCAGCGACTGAAGAATCTAAAAATGCTCATGACATCAGGCAGGATCAATTAATAGCTGGTACTGACGATCACCATTTTAGATCCTTCGCTTCGCTCAGGATGACATTAATTTTGATGCACACTGAGTAATTACGAAAAAAAACGCCACGCACTACAGAGGAACGAGTCGGCGTGGCGTTTACATCGGTTGACTACTGTGTCATTTAATTACGCCAAGTTTTTTCCCGACGGTGCCGCAAATTTCAAGGATCTTGTTAAGGTGGACCTCTTCGTGCGTGGCCATATAACTGGTGCGCAGCATTTCCATGCCCGGAGGCACGCCCGGGCGCACGAACGCGTTCACGAAGACGCCCGCCTGGAACAGTTCCTCGCACATCACCAGCGTCGCATCGGTATCGCCGATGATGATCGGCACAATGCCTGTCGTCGGGTCGCCGATCACATTGAAGCCGAGGCGTTTGAACCCTTCGCGCATGTACTGCGCGTTTTTATGCAGCTTTGTGATGCGTTCCGGCTCCGCTTCAAGAATGGTGAGGGCCGCAAGAGCCGCCGCAACCGAAGCGGGCGTCGGACTGGCACTGAAAATCAATGCGGGAGCATGATGCTTTAAATAGTTGATCACAGAGCGTGTGCCCACGACAAACCCGCCCAGGGATGCAAACGTTTTGCTGAACGTGCCCATCGTCATATCGACATCGTTCTCAAGATTATAGTGACTGGCCGTGCCGCGGCCGCCCTTGCCGACCACGCCGGTCGCATGGGCGTCGTCCACGAGGATGCGTGCGCCGTATTTTTTCGCCACGGCAACGAGGTTCGGAAGATCCACGAGCTCGCCCGAGGTGCTGAACACGCCGTCTGTGACGATGAGCTTCCCGGATTCGGGCGATAGTTTGGAGATCACAGACTCCATGTGTTTCATGTCGTTATGCTTGTAGCGGATTACTTCGGCGGTCATGCCGATGGTCTGCATATTCGCCATCTGTATACAGGCATGATTGTCTTTGTCCGAAATGACGTATTCGCCCCGCTGCACAAGCGTGGGTATGATCCCCTGCGCGGTCTGGTATCCGGTACTGAAGAGCAGGCAATCTTCGGTTCCATGAAATTTCGCGAGGCGGGCTTCCAATTCGATGTGGAGATCGAGCGTACCCGTCAAGTAACGCGAACCGGAACATCCCGTGCCGTATTTTTGAACCGCCGCAATGGCAGCTTCTTTCACTTTGGGATGGGCGGTGAGCCCGAGATAATTATTTGAGCCTGCCATGATCACATGGCGGCCTTGCATGATCACTTCCGGACCCTCATTCGCTTCGATCGGACGGAAATAGGGGTAGTAGCCTGCAGCTTTTGCTTCGTCTGCACGGGTGAACGCCTTACACTTGTCGAATAAATCCAATGAGTACTCCTGACGGCAGTAGGACACGATAGAAAATTATGGCTGAGCCCGGAAGTTTCCAGGTGCGCATAATTTGATTATTACAAACCTTTTCAATATACTCTAATTGCTTAAAAAAGTCAAAAATGTGTACAATTTTCCCGATGCACCACACTCACATTGAAGGCCATATGACCAAGATTGCATTTGTCACAGGCGGCACCGGGTTTATCGGCAGCCATCTCGTGGAGCGATTGCTCGCTCAAGGATATACCGTACGCTGCCTGGTGCGCGACCCGAAAAAACCGGGATACCTCGCCCGCCTGCAGGTTGAACTGTATTACGGCGATCTTTTTTCCACCGATGTGCTCGAACAGGCGATCCACGGGGCGGACTACGTATACCATGTCGCAGGCGTCGTCGCGTCGAAGACGAAGGAGGGCTTTTACCGTGGAAACCGCGATGCGACGCGGAATATCATTGAAACCGCAGCCCGCGTGAACCCATCGCTGAAAAAATTCATCCATATCAGCAGCCTCGCAGCGGTCGGCCCGGGCGAGGGCATGACACCGGTGGATGAATCCACGCCATACCACCCGATCACCACGTATGGCAGGAGCAAGATGGAGGCTGAACGTGAAGTCCTGAAATTCAGCACTGTGCTTCCCATCACGATCGTGCGGCCGCCGGCGGTCTACGGCCCCCGCGACCCGGCAACATTCGATTTTTTCAAAACAATCTACGGCGGACTGGAACCGATCGTCGGATTTTCGGATAAATATGTCACGCTGGTCCATTCAAGCGACCTCGTGAGCGGCATTGTGCTGGCCGGCGAGAGCGGCGTGTCTGCGGGGCAGACGTATTTTCTCGGCAGCGAAAAGATCTATTCCTGGAACGAAATCGGCACCGTCACAAAAACCGTGATGGGAAAGAAGGCCTTGCGTATTCGGCTGCCCGAACCGCTGGTCTATGCCGTTGCGGCGACAGTGGGTTTTTTCGCGTCATTCGGCAGCAAACCCTCGGTCCTGAATTTTGAAAAAGGGCGCGACATGGTGCAGGGCAACTGGACCGTGGACGTGGGCAAAGCCAAGCGAGATCTCGGATACAAACAGGAAATGGATCTCGCCGAGGGAATCCGTCAGACCGTGAAATGGTACATCGACAACAAATGGATGTAGCAAACGGGTGCCGCGTCGTGTTGACCGATTTTTGCAGGGAATACGACGCACGAACATTTTCGGCATTCAATGCCGATGCCTGTACGCATTTTGTTGTTTTTTTATGGATATTGTGAGTACTCATATAGCAAAGGCTGACTCTCAACGATGTCCCGTCAACGACGCAATGATTTCTTAATACCGCTGTTAACCGTCCTCGCAGACCTCACGGCCATCGAGGCGGCGTTCCTCTCTGCGTATTGGATCCGTTTCTATTCCCGGCTCACATCCGTGTTCGAGGTCACGCTCGGCATTCCAGAGATCCGGGCATACATCATCAGCTCTCTGGTGATGCTGCCTGTATGGCTGTTCGTGTTTCAATCGCGCGCGCTCTACGGCACACGCCGCAATACGCACATCAGCGATGAGATGTTCGCGGTGATCCGCGTCGTCACGATCTGCATGCTCTTCACCATGAGCGCGTCATTTTTCTACCGCGGCTTTTCATATTCGCGCGGCGTCTTCCTCCTGCTCTGGGTCATTTCGATCGTCCTGGTAACCATGGGCCGGTATGCTGTGATGGAATTTGAAAAATTTTTATACCGGCGGGGCCGCGAGTTAAAAACGGTCGCCATTGCAGGCAACCACACGACAGCCGCGCTGCTCTATGCAAAATTGCGCGCCGAGCGATCGCTCGGGTACGACGTGCTGGGGTATTACGCCGAGGCTCCGGCCGAAGCACCGAGCGCACTCGATTCTGCCGCCTACCTCGGCCCCATCGAGAGTCTGCGGGATGACATTCCGGTGAAGCGCCTGCAAGCGGTCCTCATCGCGCTGTCGTACGAGCAGCACAGCCAGCTCCTGGACCTCATGCGGACGATGGAGGGATTGAATATCGATATGATGCTTGTGCCCGACGTGCTGGACATGATGACAAGCCGCATCCGCATCAAGGAGATCGGCGGCCTGCCATTCATCACGCTCAAAGACGTGCCGCTGTCCACATGGAACCGGATCACGAAGCGAGCCTTCGATCTTGTCGTCGCATCGACGGTGCTCCTGCTGACATTGCCGATCACGGCGATTGTTGCGGTGCTCATCAAACTCACATCAAAGGGACCGGTCTTTTACGTCCAGGAGCGGGTCGGGCTCGACGGGGTCTCGTTTCCGATCATCAAGTTCCGTTCGATGCGTACAGACGCCGAAGCATCGACGGGGCCGGTGCGCAATAAAAAGAACGACAACCGCTCCACGTGGATCGGGGGAATACTTCGCCGCACAAGTTTGGACGAACTTCCGCAGATCGTCAATGTCATTGCAGGACACATGAGCATCGTGGGCCCCAGGCCCGAACGGCCGTATTTCGTGCATCAATTTAAGAACGAGATTCCTCGCTACCTCGAGCGGCATCGGATGAAGGCGGGCATGACCGGCTGGGCGCAGGTGAACGGGCTCCGCGGCAACGCGCCGATCGACGAACGCACGAAGTTCGACATTTATTACATCGAAAATTGGTCTCTCGTGTTCGACATCAAGATCATCTTAAAAACGATCCATGCCGTTGTCTTCGGGGAAGATGCATACTGAGGTGTGAATCAGATCCTTCGCTTCGCTTTGAATGACATCATTGGTAGACTCTATAAAACCTGTCATTCTGAAGGAGCTCAAGCGACTGAAGAATCTCGCCGGTTGCTAACACGATGCACGATTCTTCGCTTGCGCTCAGAATGACAGAGTACGCATGTTATTTGGATGAACCTTCTTTGCGCAGCCCAGATGCCATACTTCAGGATGACAGTGATATGGGAGCGGCCTCTGTACTTTTTTGTTAACCACATATTTATCATCGAGACACCATGATCGCTCTTGTTATTTTTTACGTCCATATCATCGCCGTCACGGCGTTATTCACGTATCATTATCAGCGCGAGGGCTTCGGCGCGGGCATGCTGACGGTGGGATTTTTCGGAATTATTTTTGCGGTGGGCTGGAGCATTTCGACGCTCATCTTAAAGCTGCTCATCAGCGAAAAGGGACTCGGCATGATGGCCGATCGCAGCGCGTTGTCACTCGCGCTTCTCACAATGGCAGAAGCGGTCTTCTATCACTTGTACTATCGCGGCAGCGATGAAAAGAAAACGACGGCGGCGTGATGATGCAGGTGATCGGCGGCAGGCCATGCGCATGTAATACACCTGGGCACCTTGCACCGCTTCGCGACACAGGCTCACTGGCCGTGCTCTTAAGCACCACGTTCTAATGTAGGGCGAGCTAACAGCTCGTCCTACACGCACCAATGCAACGGCAGCGGGTTTCTTCGGGAAAAATTTCGCAGAGGATGTTCAGTGTCACCCGAAACAGCTCATTAATGGCCGGCGAGCAGACGCTCGCCCAAACGAGGCGGCAGTCCGGCGTCGATAATTTTTTTGCATGCTGTATGTACGTCGTACGGAAGCCGGATGTTTTCATAGGAGTAGGATTCAGCATCGAAGATGCCGAAACTCAGGCGTGGATCCGCATCGCGCGGTTGTCCCACGCTCCCTACATTCACGATATAGCGTGGCCCCTTTGCCACAGCAAAGACTTCCCCTTCTTCCGAATAGATGGCGGGGGAATGCGTGTGGCCGATCCAGCACATCGAGGTTGCACTCAATCGAAGAGAAATGCGCGCATCGTCGTCGCTGAAAAGATACGGGTAGTCCGAAGGGTTTTCCAGGCTCGAATGGACGAATGTGGACTCGTCTACAGTAGCAACAAGAGGCAGCGATCGAAGGTATGATTCCACGGAATCGCTGATGACAGACCGCGTCCACCGCATCGCCCTCATTGCAAGCGGCGAAAAATGCGTCAGCAGTTCATCATTCCACAGCGCCTCGTCGTGATTGCCGAGAACCGACACCGCATTGTGACGGCGGATGAGTTCACAGCATTCGTTCGGATTCGCTCCATACCCTATAATGTCGCCCAGGCAATGCAGCCGGTCGACCGGGTGTGTATCGAGATAGGCGAGGGCTTCGGTGAGCGCCTCGAGGTTCCCATGGATATCCGAAATAATGGCAATTTTCATTCTGTGCAATGAATTATTGAGACCATATTGCTGTTATACATGAAGTTACGTCTTTTACGTGTGACAACAAAGAACAAATCGCCGAGAATCAGTGAAACCGGAACCGCAGATAACGCACAAACGGACGTGTTCAGGGCTCGCGATAACACAATACATTCATACATGCGCAGTAGCACCATTCGGGAGCGCGGTCTGCCCGCCTGAGCAGTACTCTACTCAACAAGCGTACCTTAGCCGAACCATCATCGAGAAAATGTAGTGCGAAATATCATTTCGCGAGAGGGCGAGCTAACAGCTCGCCCTACAATGCTGCGTCTGCGAAACTGGTATTTTCATGCGGGGTGGTGAACCCCACATTCATGCACGCTACATGAGAACGTATCACTTAAAATTACACTTTATGAAGCGACGCGACATGTTGTTTGCTCTGCCCTCCGCCATCTCATCCCTATCCGCACCGGGGACCGAAGACACCATCAATCCATATGCGAACCGATCGCTCCCGAGCACTCCCCGCTCCGCTGCAGGGCTGGAACCATACACCGGAACATGGGGAACGGACGAGCGCCTGTACCTGCTTCGAAGAACATTGTTCGGTGTGAAACGCTCGGACTTGGCGGCCGTCGCCCAGCTATCGCTCGCCGACAGCCTGACACTGCTGTTCACGCCCGGAATCGCGCCCGATCCGCCCGTGAATAACTATAGTGCATCGTCTGCCTCTGCGGGGGATGTGCCGGCAGGTGCGGCCTGGGTGAATGCCCCCTATTTGGACGGCACGACGGATTACTATCGCACCATTTCCCTTAAGGCATGGTGGACGGGGCTCATGATCGACCAGTCGATCTCGCTCCGCGAAAAAATGACACTCTTCTGGCACAACCATTTTGCAACCGAGACAAACATTGTCGGCGATGCCCGATACGAATACAAGCATCACGCGCTGCTCCGGCAATACGCCTTCGGCAATTTCAGGGATCTCGTGAAGCAGATCACCATCGATCCCAATGTGCTCCGCTACCTGAACGGCAATGTGAATACAAAAACGAGTCCCAATGAAAATTACGGACGCGAGCTGCTCGAACTGTTCACCATCGGCAAGGGGGCTGTGCGGGCGCCCGGCGATTACACCAATTACACCGAGGACGATGTGAAAGCCGCCGCGCGCGTGCTCACCGGATGGCGCGACGATTCGACGACCACGCCCGTGAGTTCATACTTCGATGCCGACAGGACGCCGACATCCACGCGCCATGATCCGACGAATAAACAATTTTCCGCATCATTCAACAACACCGTCATCACCGGACGAACGGGCGCAAACGGCAGGCTCGAGATCGATGATCTTATCGCAATGATCTTCGCCCAAAGCGAAACCGCCAAATATATCTGCCGGAAACTCTACCGCTGGTTCGTCTACTACGTTATCGATGCCGCGGCCGAATCGAACGTGATCGCTCCGATGGCTGCGCTTCTGGCGGCGAATAATTTCGAGATCGCGCCGGTGCTCAAGGCGCTCCTCTCGAGCGCGCATTTTTTCGATCCGATGAACAGAGGATGCATGATCAAAAATCCCATCGATGTCACAGTGGGTCTCTGCCGCCAGTTTTCCTGCATCCTGCCCGCGGCCGCAGCCGGCCTCGCCACGAGGTACTCAACGCTGGATTATGTGCGCACCCAGGCAGCCACGATGAACATGAATATCGGTGATCCGCCCGATGTTGCAGGGTGGGCGGCCTATTGGCTGTCGCCGCAATACTACGAGCTGTGGATCAACTCCGATACGCTGCCGAAACGGTACGTCTATACCGATCTGTTGATCTCCACCAACGGCTACAGCAGCAAAAAGATCGTCATCGATCCGCTGGCATTCGCCGATTCGTTCGCGAATCCATCCGATCCGAATCTGCTCGTTGCGGACATGGCGCAGTTCCTCTATGCCGTGCCGATCGCGGACAATCAGAAGGCTGCATTGAAGGCGATCCTCTTGTCCAACCAGGCATCCGATACGTACTGGACCGATGCGTGGCTGTTGTACAAGAAGGACGTGACGAATACGGCGAATAAGAACAGCGTCTTTGTGCGACTGCAGCCAATGATCAAGTACATGATGTCGTCCATGGCGGAATATCAACTTTCCTGAGAAAGATCACACAGTGAAACGACGAGATTTTATTACACGCACAACTGCGGGAATGGTACTTCCGGCCATGTTCAGCGGATTCACGCTGACGGCATACAGCCGCACGCGGCTCATGGAATCGCTGCTCAACACCGCGGTGCAGACCGACCGTGTGCTCGTGCTCATCCAACTGAACGGCGGCAACGACGGATTGAATATGGTCATTCCGATCGACCAATATTCGGCGCTGTCCAACGCGCGCTCCAATATCCTGGCAGCCGAAGCGTCCGTGCTCAAGCTCACGGCGAAGACGGGACTGCATTCGGCGATGACCGGCATGGCGGATATGTATGCGAAGGGAAAATTGGCGGTCGTGCAAAACGTGGGATATCCGAATCAGAATTTTTCCCATTTCCGATCTACCGATATATGGCTCACGGCGTCCGATTACAATCAAACTCTTTCTACCGGATGGGTGGGCCGATACCTCAACGAGGAATATCCGAATTTTCCGACGGGATATCCAAGCACGGCGAACCCCGATCCGTTGGCCATACAGATCGGTTCCATACTCTCCCCCGCACTTCAGGGACCGGTGCTTGGCATGGGGATGGCCATCACCAGCCCGACGTCGTTCTATCAATTCCTGAACGGCACGGTCGATCCGGCGCCGAACACTCCCGCCGGGCATGAATTGACGTTCATTCGCGAAGTGGCGCAGCAAACGCAGCTATATGCGACGACGGTCAAAACCGCGGCGGCCAAAATCACAACGCAAAATCCCTATCCCGCCTCCAATGCACTCGCGGCACAGTTGAAAATCGTCGCACAGCTCATTGCGGGCGGACTCAAGACACGCCTCTACGTCACGAACCTGGGCGGATTCGATACGCACGACAACGAGATCGCCCGCAGCCAGGCGCTCCTGTCGACTCTCTCGGATGCGATAAAAGCATTTCAGGATGACCTCGCATACCTCGGTGTCGAAGACCGCGTGGTCGGTATGACATTTTCCGAATTCGGTCGCCGCATCAAATCGAACGGCAACGGCGGCACGGACCATGGAGCGGCGGCGCCGTTATTTGTCTTTGGCAAAAAGATCAATCCCGGAGTAGTCGGGGCAAATCCGGTCCTGCCCGCCTCAGCCACGGTGAATGACAATGTGGCAATGGAAATCGACTTCCGATCGGTCTATGCAACCATCCTGAAGGACTGGTTCAACGTGCCGAACACAGAATTGAGCGCGGTGCTTCTCAGCACGTTCGCGACGCTTCCATTGATACAAGGGGCGACAGAAGCGAGCGATGCGCAGACAGCGCCTGCGGCGTTCTCTCTGTCACAGAATTATCCGAACCCGTTCAACCCGGCAACGCAGTTTCAATTTACCATCGCCAGCCTCCAATTTGTCTCGATACAGGTGTTCGACGCTGTCGGCCGCGTAGTGGCCACACTGGTCAGTGAAACAATGTCCCCCGGCACTTATACTGCAACATGGAACGGAGCGAATGCGCCGAGCGGAGTGTATTATTACCGGCTGGAGACCGGCAGCTACCGTGAAGTGAAGAAAATGGTGCTGCAAAAATAATGCGGCGATCGCAGTCATGCGCTAGTGCGTCCGTGTTTGAATGGCGTGTTTGAATGCGCCTGAGTAGACTCGGATATTATTTTTTCGTACATTATTTCAGAGAACAACGAACATCATACGACAATAACACAGGGGTTCCATGAAACGAATATTCTCGACAATTTTTACATTATTCATAATTCTCGGCATCGCGCTCGGACAAACAACCGAGAAGAAAGCCGCAGCACCCGCAGCCAAGGCCGCTCAACCGGCGGTGAAGAAGGATGCAAAGAAAACGACCGCACCGGCTGCGACAAAGGCCACGACGACAACAAAAACAAAAGCCGCACAGAAAGTCGCTCCGGCAAAGAAGGCCGCAACGAAAGCAGTTAAAAGTGCCGATACCGTGGCAGTGAAGCAGGCCGAACCCGTTAAAGCCGAGGCGACAAAAACGGACACAGCCGCCTCACCGACACTGAAAGCGTATGCCAAATCGAAAGTGGACGAGGCAAAAGCCACGAAAGATACGCTCATCAATTCCGGCGCCGAAAAAGTAAATAAGGTGAAAGAGAATTTGGGTGAGAAAATAAAGAATTTCAATCCCTTCAAATCGAAAGCGGATTCCACAAAAAAATAGCAGTCGTCGTCTATCGGCATTGTCCTGCACTGCGGCTGCGCCTGACGGCGTGTGCCGCTTTTTTTTGTGCTGCTTGCAGGTGATGAAAAAATAAAGTAGTTTTGAACACCCTGCGATGAATGGCGCTCGCGGCGACAATCGTGTAATTGTATTGCCTAATGCCGTCCGCTCACCCAATTACACACACTCATTTTAATTGCAGTCTTATGGATCCATTACTTGTCGCACGAATCAAAAAAATAAAACTGCTCGCCACCGATGTGGACGGAGTCCTGACGGATGCCGGTATGTACTACGCATCGGACGGAGTCGAACTTAAAAAATTCAATACGCGCGATGGAATGGGGCTCAGACTGCTGCGCAACGCGGACTTTAAGCTTGCCATCATCACTAGCGAGAACACGGCGATCGTGGCAAACCGGGCAAGGAAATTGCAGATCACAGACGTATACCAGGGCACGTTTACAAAGGTCGAAGCCATGGAGGAGCTGCTTGTGAAATACTCGCTTCACTGGGATGAGATCGCATACATCGGAGACGATTACAACGATCTCGCGCTTCTTGCGCGTGTCGGATTTGCGGCCACACCAGCAGACGGCACCGCACGAAACAAGGCGGCCGCTCATTACGTCACAGAGAAGAAGGGCGGCGAAGGCTGCGTGCGCGAACTCTGCGACATGATCCTCGACGTGCACGGCATCGAACCCCGGTTCATGTGATGAAAAAAGTCCTCTTCATCACATATTTCTGGCCTCCCTCGGGAAAAGCTTCGCTGCACTGGCCTCTGGCCATCATCAAGCATTTGCCTGAACACGGATGGCAGCCTTCGGTCCTGACTGTTGATGAAGACACGTTCACTCAAAAGGATGAAAGCCTGCTGAACGAAGTGGATCCGATGCTGCGCGTCGTCAAAACAGCGTCCAACGATCCGTTTCAGCTCTATAGAACATTCCTGGGCAAAAAAAGCGACGCCCCTCTCATCGCTTCCGAGACGATCTCCAGCGCAAATACAGGCATACGGCATCGGATCGCGGTATGGATCCGCATGAATCTCTTTGTTCCCGATGCCCGCATCGGCTGGTTCTTCTCGGCCATACGGGGAGGCGCGGCATTGATCAGGTCCGAGCACATCGATGCTATCGTCACGAACGGCCCGCCGCATAGCGCACACCTCATCGGCAAATATCTGAGCAAACGATTTTCCATCCCCCACATCCCTGTGCTGATAGACCCGTGGGTGGACATCGCCTATTACCGCGGTTTCACGCGCAGCGCTCCCACGCTGGCACTCGATAAGTATTTCGAGCGCAGCGTCTTTCGCCATGCGTCGCACATCATCTTCGTGACGAATTCAGCCCGTGAAGCGTACGTGAAAAAATATTCCTGGATCGAAGGCAAAGCCTCTGTGTTGTACTGGGGATATAATGAAGAGAATTTTTCTGGACGCAGCCGCACCATCACAACGTCTGCAGAAACTGCACCCGTTCCCGATCTCACGCACGGGCAGGCTTCCGTCGCAGAGCACGCAGATGCTTCTATTGGGCATGCGCGCGTGGAACACATCACACTCGATCAGACTCCCGACACGGTGCCGCCGATTGCGGTTCGAATGGATCCGTCCGCAAAAAAAGAAGTGCTCCTGCACGCCGGAAACATATTCGATTTTCAAAATCCGCAGGGGTTATGGAAGAACGTGAAGAACGAGATCGATAATGGACGGCACATGACCATCCGGTTCATCGGCACCGTCAGCCCCGGCATCATGGAAAGCATAGATCGCGCCGGATTGACCCCCTACACCGAATACAACGGATTCCTGCCCTTCGATCGGGTCGTAAACGAGATGTGCGCTGCGGATTATTTTTTTGTGTGCGCAACGGAGAAGCGGCATGTGCCGGGAAAACTGTTCGAGTATCTGCGGGCAGGCAAGCCCGTCATCGCGTTCGGGGACGACAACAGTGAAGTGGAGTCTCTTCTGCAAACATGCACTGCGGGGATACTTTTTCCCTACTCATACGACAAAGGCGATATATTCGAGCGGCTGAATTCGGTGCGTCCTCATCCCGGTGCGGCACTTCAATATTCGCGAGCACACATCGCCGGGGCATTGGCGCAGATACTGAATGCGTGTACCTCCTTCTCGTAGAGCCAGGTATAATCAAAACAGCGCAGCAAACATCTCACCGAATTTTTTCCCATCCATCCACGGTCAAATCGTTCTATGCCATATTTTGGCACATTGCCAGTTCCGCTGATACTTTCCTGAACGAATCCTCCAACTTTGTAAATTCAGCAATCAATTAATGCATCCCGGAACCATTGACTTGACTCCATGGCCTCATCGATTCATCTACCGTCCGGTAGAAGGTGGGACTTACATATATTTTTTAAGAATACAATGTGTAAAAACAATTTCAAAGTCCGATATAATGGCTACTATCGCACAATTGGTGAATTTACGACAGATAATATTCCTTCTCGTTTTGAAAACCCCAATATGGTAAGAAATTAGATGATTCTATATTTCTAAAACATGGCGCGGAATTTGGAGAAAAATTGGTTGGGAACAATAGCACTCAGTTACGACGTGTTGGTGTAAAAAGAATAAAATTTTTGTGCCCTATAGAATCAGCAATTGTTGCCGATAATGTAAATAGGAAGAAAATGTATTCAGGGGTGGCAACCATCCTTATTTTTTGTACACGAACATATGATAGTAGATTGAATAAAATCTAACGTCAACATACGGAGAGGAAAATGATCATACTTGGCATTACCACTATCGTCATCATTGCCGGTATCACCTTTCTTGCCTGGGTAAATTGTTGGAATACTTTCAGAGCGGATGAAAACAACAACCATCGGCGATGGTGCAAGAAATGTGGAGCATCGCAATCCAAATGGAATAAAACGATGGAGAACGGCCGCACTCAAATTTGGTGGGTTGAAGAACGCCAGGGAAAGGATCCCCACTGTAAATGCAAAATGTACACGGGACAGTTGCAATCAATCGGAGAGAATACTCTCGTACAATTGGCAGCGAAAAAAAAGGAGACATCCCGTCATCGCTTGCATCCTGTTCATTTTCGATCATCTTCCATATGAGAATGACTGCCGGAGCGTAGTGGGTGGTGAGTTGTAACGAAATAAAAGATTTTTAACCGTATATCAGATCCGATTTACAGTATATCATGCCAACGTGCCCATCAAAGGGCGCGACGCAATTCCGATCTGACGATAGCGTCGAATTCGGCGGCGCGGCGCGCGAAAGTATAATCGCGCAGTGTCCTCGCCTGGCCGGCTTTTGCGATCTCCTCACACTCTTTCGGATGCTCAAGGAGCCAGTGGACTTTTTCTACACACTCCTCTGCCGTTCTATATGTCACTACCTCCTTATCGACTTCGAACAGTTCCCCTATATTACTTTTCCAATCCGTCAGCAGACAACTGCCGACGCCTGTCACTTCGAACAGTCTCACATTGACGGCATAATCGCCCGAAATTTCGCCGTGATTATTGAACGCGATGCGGGAATGCGACAGGGCCTTGAGCATTTCAAGCCCGTACACCGGCGGCTTTGCGATCGCAAGCAGTTTATCGAGATGTTTCGGCCTGCCGGGCATCTCAGACAATCCGTATGCTTTGCCGATAAGCGGAAGATCCTTTGCCAGGCGTTTCAATCCGAGTGATTTCAGAAACGTGCTCACCACATAGCCGCTGCGCCGCATCAGGAGATCGGTCGATGTGATGCGGGGAATATTGGCATAGAGGTCCATCGACGTTTTACTTTCGATCAGACGCTCTAGCAGCATCTGGCGCATATCGTGAAATCCTGTGCCGCTCATGATCGATCCCGTGAAGATAAAATCGACGTGCGGATATGGGTTGTTTTCGGCAATGCGCGGCAGGAGCGACGGCTCGAATGCATGGTGAAGTTCGAACGTGCGCAAGCCGGACCGCTCTAATTTTTGCCGGAATACGGGAGAGCATACGATCGTTGAATCGAATGCGGCAAATTGTTCGATCGTTGTGTCGCTGATGGGAGAGCAGATCCACCCGATCACACGCTTCACAGAGGGCACTTTCTCGCGCAGTCGAGTCACCCAATCGTCGTTGAATATATAACTGTCCTGAAGAAAAACAACATCAGGCTGAAGCGCTTTAATCTGTTCTGCAACGAGTTCCCTGCCTGTTGCGCTGCTGCCGTGCTCGCGGGCCCAGGCCTGCTGCAGAGGCCCGGCGTTCGAGATAATTTCGAATGCATCGACGCCCATCTTCCGTAATTCACGTGCATAATAGTCGGACCAGCCGTATCCTTGCGCCATGAGCGATGCATACTGCTCGTCATACGTCCCTCCCGCGACTTTCGGGTGCTTCAGGTCGTAGTCCCGAAGGAAATCCCTGTAAAACGATGTTACTTTAACGACGCGATAGCTCATTATTTCACTTCATCTCTTTGGATGGGCGCACGCCCGCGTAGATGTTCGCTGCGTAGCAGTAGATACGGCGAATAATCGGATGATTAACATAGAAAGATAAAAAGAATATGTCAAGAACACGATGCTATTGCTTCTGCACCGCACACGCACGCGCCAAGCGATATCACCGCTATTGATTGTTAGTCATTTTTGTGCTATCATTTAATGAATATTCGCACATTGTTAATCAGATGTGGGCTTTATCCGTCTATCCGATTAGACCGCAAATTCTTTATTCCATAAACACGTTTTCTCGTCATCACAACATGATCACTGATTATGCTGCTATCCGCCTATAGAAAGATTTTTCCGCTCTCGCTGCGAAGTTACGTCTATGAGTTGTTCCTGGGGAATGTCCTCTTTTTTTCTCGAAATTTTTCGACCATTGTTAATAGTAAAATCGCCTATTACTTCCCGTGGCTTCTGCCCGATACCGAATTAGTTACAGCCTACCGCTTTTTCGGCAAGTATGGTCTTACCTCTTATCCGCAAGAGCATATGCTTGAATATCAAAACAAAGATATTCAAGTGCTTCGTGATGAACAAACCGGTCTGCCCTACGTGTTTCATAACGGCCGGAAATTGTTTTTCCGCAAAACTTCCAGCATTGAAACTATTCAGAATGATTACCGGGCACTGCTCATTGAACAAGACCCCCGCTCAGCACACCGATACGTCCGATCATATGACGAAGTTCGAAACAGCGTATTGCTGGATATCGGTTCGGCGGAAGGGATATTTTCTCTGGATACGATCGACGGTGTGGACCATGTGTACCTCTTCGAGTGCGACGACCAATGGGTGGCCCCGCTTAGAGCGACATTTGCCCCATGGAAGGACAAAGTGACGATCATTCAAAAATACATTGCAGAGACTACGTCCGAATCCCAGGTCACGATCGATGATTTTCTCAGAGACACGCCTGTTCGTAGCCTGTTCCTTAAGATGGACATCGAGGGTGCGGAGATGCGGGCACTTCAGGGCGCCATGGAAACACTCAGGAGCACAAGCGTTGTGCAAGTTGCAGTAACCACCTATCATCGCATAGGCGATCCGGAGAGAATAGCGGAACTGCTGTCGTCGCTGGGGTTCCAGTATGAATTCAGCGAAGGCCTCATATTCTGGGATAGAAAATTCAGCAAAGGCATCATCCGTGGAAAAAAATAACCGCCGATCGACATTCCCACGTTAAAAATCCCCATCGGCCTTCCAGTAGAGCCTGCGGTCATCCACACTCAGCGCTTGATGAATGCAACCGCTCTCTGCACCCCCACATGAATCACCGCGTTAATGTCGTCCGACACCTTGAACCGATAGATCGTGAACACAAAAACACTGCCGATGAGCGTCGATCGGACCATCATGTCGACGATCGGATTCGACAGTACAGGCAGCGCGTACGTAAAGCAATACGCAAATGCGAGAGACACAAATGCAAATATCGTGTGTTTTGTAAACGGCTGAACGCCTATCTTCCATTTCACAAATATCACCAAGATTACATTATACAGCACAATGGACACGAAGGTCGAAAATGCCGATCCTACAATTCCCCAACGAGGGATGAAATACAAGTTATTCCCAACAGCGATGACAGCAAGAAAAAAAATAAAATACAGCGTATAGTAGTAATACTTTGAATATCCCAGGATAATGGCATTGATCCCCGTGAGCGCATCGAACACCTTCGCAAGCCCGATGAAGAAAATCACATACTTCCCTGTTTCAAATATTTTTCCGTTGGGCATGATCTTAAATATATTGTCGGCATTGATCCAGATGATCAGGAAAAGCAGGCCGGCAACAATAAGCTGATTCAAGGATGTGCGTTTATACAACGAATCTATTAATGTGATATCATCGTTTTTCAACGCATCGGACGTGAACGGCGTGATCATTTGGAAGATCGCCCGAGACGGCATTTCGATGAATGAAGCGATAAAAAATGCGATACTGAATATTCCTGCTCCTGCCAGGTTCATTTGGTTGCTGAGCATAAACACATCGATCCGATTTGCAACAATGGAACCGATTCCCACTGCGATCACGTACGTTGTGAACAATAGTATGTCTTTTTTCAACGGCCCCCGCAAAACCGTAAAGTCCGGCCGGAAGCGCAGCGGCTGTATGGAATGGAGATACAGCAGATTCAGAACGGTTGCGGCCCCATACATCAGGACGAAATACAACACGAATTGATCCAAGGTCAACCAGCCATAGTAGAAGACGACAACGAGGATAATGGTCAGGATCCTGATCAAAATTTCTTTGATGAATTTGGGAACGACAATTCGCTGCAGGAGCGACGCATACGTTTCGGTAATTATTGTATAGAGGGTAAAAAACGTGAGCGGAATAACATAGTATAAATACTTCGTGAACAAGCCTGAATTTTTGCTGAATAATGAAATAATCTGGTTTTGAAAAACCTCGAAGAGGATAATAAACAGCATGAATCCCACAAGCGGAACGAAGAACACTAAAAACGTGAAGCCATTATCATTTTTTGACGAGTCCTTAAAATAAGGGAAAAATTTTATTGCGGCAAAATTCGACCCCAATTGTGCAAAGGACGAAAACAGAATAGCCGCTTCCGCCAATATCCTTGTCAATCCGATTTGCTCGGGCGTCAAACTTTTGGGATACACAAAGATCACCAACAGCGCGCCCATGCACGCCCCCGCATAACTCACAATTGAAGCTTTAATACTTTGCCGTACGACCACGCCCATATGATTTTCTATTTATCCTCGATGCGATCGAATTGAAATTGCCGCTCGCCGCTCCGGCTCAACAACGCCAGCGCATCGATGCCCGTTACATTCGTTGGATTTTTTCCCTTAATGGATACAATTAACTTTTCATAGAATGCAGTGATCCCTTTGTGTTCGAACTCGTCAAAGAAGCAGTTGTGCCACAGCATGGTAAAGATGCCATGGAATTTTTGTATTTCGGAGATAAGCTGATCAACTCGCTCCTGGGCTTGCTCGAATGACAGGTTCCGGTACCCGAACAATGTCACTTCCATGACATTCAAGGGTATTTCCCACACATCGATCATTCTCTCTTCCTCGAAATGGTAGAGCTTAAAGGGCAGGCAATAGGAATTCCGGAACCCTTCGTATTCAGCGAAACTCAATGTGGTGTCATACTTGATCCCGCATTGTTCCTGTATCAACATCGTCTGTGGATGATAGAACCGCAGAAAATGCTGTCTGCACCCGACAACGTCGTTATTGGCAGCCTGTTGTAATTCTCCCATAGCGGACCTCAGGCTCTCAAGCTCCAGCGCGGACTTCATGGTTCCGTGTATGCCTATCTCGCAGTGTTCGGACGACAAGTATTCCAATAGCTCTAGAATGCGTTTCTCTTGTATGGAATACAGAGCGTCTAATTTGCCTTCATTCTTCAATATATAGAAGACAGAGCGAAAGCCGTTTGCCTTTTCAATACTGCGCAAGAACTGAAAATTCCAGAACGTATTTGTTTTGGAAAAGATATTGACAAAATGATACAGTGCAATGGCAAACACCTTCAGCGTCGTTAATGTATCGTAGGGAGAAGGTGCAAGGCCGATGAGCTGCTTGAACGTATACGCGGTACGGTAATAATCGTATGCATCGACTCTGTCGACATCGTGCGTCAGCATGAAGCCAAAATTTTCGAATAATTGTTTCCGTCGAAAATCGATATGCTCATGTTCGCAAAACCGTTCGATGGCGTTGGTGATCTGTTCGAAGTAATAGTTCACGATCGGCCGATCGGTGATTCCCAGCGCATGCTGAAGAGACTTCTCAAACGGAAATCGGCCGTATATATCTTTTTCTTCCGAGCGATATTCCTGGCAGCCGGACAGCAAATAGAATGACGACTTCAGGAGATCGTCGGTAAAAATGACATTGCCATTCTCGATGGTGAAGAAACGCTCGTCCTCTGCAATAGGAAAGAGGATGGGTATATTGTCCACCCATTTTATTGTTGTGATATCGAGTTCATTGTCCGACAACGGGAAAATTATTTTATTCCTGAGTGGTTGTATCTCTGCACTGCTGCGGACAAAAACGATCCTCTCCCGAATTTTTTCGTGAATCTCAACAGAGTGGCCCAGGTGGAACAAGACGTAGTCAATTTGTTTTGAACTGATGAAGCCTTTCATTCCATCCGCCTGTGTTGTGATCGTTAGCTCAAAAAATTCCTCTTTACATCTCAGCGCGCACACATCTCTGCCGCACTCACCGGGCGCGTGTGCTTCGACTACGCCGCAACGGCCCAAATAGATACACTGAAAGAAGCGACTTGATCGTTTTCACAATAAGAAGCAGGTTTTTTTTCTTCCAGCCCTTGATCGCCTGACTGTAGAGTATATTCATCGCCGAAGTATATTCCGTGCGTCCCTTTTTGCACAACAAGAATTGTTCTTTGGTACTCGCGTCGGCAATCATATTGTAACACAGCGGCAGTTCTTTGGAGCAGTGCGCATCGCTGCCGACGATTCCAACCTTACCCAATTTCACGGCAAGATCGTGCGCCTTCGCGTTTTGTTCGGGAGAGCAGCGCGGGTTGAACGTTTCGATCATGTCCATTTTCTGCAGCCATTCATCGATTACCGTGTGGTTTTTGAACGGATGAGGCAGCACTGCAATGCCGCCCTGACGATGAATTTCATCGATAAGTTTTGACGCATTTTTTTCGTGTATTTCATCCGTTAAAAACAGGCCGATAATGTCGCCGCAGTCGGTATAATATTCGGCGCCGATGATGACGTGCACATCAGGGGTTTTAACACGGGCGTACGCTGCCGCCTCAACGCTTCCCCGTATGGTATCATGATCGGTAATCGCGATGGCTCCGATCCCGTGTGCCGATGCGAATTTGACAATGGATTCGGGCTTCAGTATGCAATCGTACGAATGTCTGGTATGGATATGGAAAAGGAATTTCATCTCTTTTTTCCGCCCGTGAAGTGGTCCTTGACGAACACTAAAAAATACATCATTTGCAGCAGCGTCGGCTTCACATCACTGATCCACAGATCCGAACGGGAGTTGAAGCGCAGCCAATCCCGCACAACGCGAAAAACATCGGACGGCCGCTGAAACAGGCGGTGAAGTTCTCCGCTTGGGGCGGCCAGCCATTGAAAGAGACGGTTCCGGTTATACAGATCCGAAAAATCGAGCTCTCTCCCTGCGGCCATATCGCACAGGAACGAGGGGAAATCCATGCCGGAGCTCAGGCAGAGCTCCAGCGATCCCCAGAACTTCGGATTGATTTCAATCAATGTGTATTCCCCGTCCTTCTCGTCCTTCTTAAACTCGACCATGGCCTGTCCATGCCAGTGAAGGCCGTCCAGTATCCGCTTGCCCGCCTCCAACAACTTCGGATCGTAGAAACTTCGTGCACACGTGCTGCTTCCTCCGGTCGCCGGATATTCCCGTATTCTCTCGTGCATGAATATTTTTTTGCAGACGCCGTGCTGATAAATGGCAAAAAATCCATACCCCCTGCCCACAACGCGCTCCTGTATGAGCGGAAAACAGCGTTGAATATTTTCGGCATCCGCCGTCTGCAGCTCGGTGAGCGCGCGGAGCAGCTCTCCCCGGTCAGCCGCGTAGATCGTCGGAAATTTTGTTATCGCCTCGTTCGAACTTTTAATGATGAGCGGAAAAGAGAGCGATTCGGAAAGAGAAAGCGCCTCGTCAAAATTTTGGGGATAGAGAGTTTTGGGATGTCTGATGCCGTTCTTCTCGGCATACTGAAACGTCAGGCGTTTATCCAACGCCATATTGATCGTTTCATAGTCGCAGATCTCAACATGCACATACTCGCGCAATTCACGAAGATGTTGTGAAAGAATCTTTACGGCATTTGCTCCGACCGGGATCAGTATATCATAGTGGTGTTCTTTAACCCATGAGAGAATAAATTCAACATACAAGGTTTCATTGTCAAGGGAAGGGCACGTTACCAGCCTGTTGCAGTATTTGGAATACGCCGGAGCGGATCGTTTATGATGCAATATGTCTACGACGTGCCCTTTTCTTCCAAGATATCGGATGATGGCGAGCGTATTATTATGGGAGCCGTCCGTTAAGAGTACGTTCATGTGCTGATTTCAATGTTAAGTATTTTCTTCAATCGCCTCTTTCAGCGCCTCTAAAAAACCGCGGCCGTACTTCAGATCCGGCTCAATATAACTTCCTTCCGCCCATTCATTCCATGATTTAAGAACGATGATCTTATGCTGGTACGGCTTGTCTTTCACCGTATCAAGGACTGATGCAGCATGCTTTTTGAACGCTTGCGGAGTGGAGTTATAAAAAATATGCCCTGCTCTTCCCGACCGGGGAGAATGATCCCAATTTGGGAACAGGCACGGATAGCAATGCTCCAGATAGTCTTCCTTCCCCTGGAAGTATTTGAAATATTTTTTGTAATCTAAAAATTGTCCCCTCTTAAACAGAAGCCTCTTTACTTTTACTACGGCGCGCTCAACAATAGAATATTCGTGAAAAAATAAATGATACAGTCGAAGGATATTGACGGCATCAAAACCGAGTTTGACCAGTGGATCAATATCTTCCACCTTATGAGTGTTCGCAACAAAATGAATCCCTTGAAGGCCGTTGTCTTTGGCGAATTTTTGCCATAATGCTATGAAGTCTGCGACCTGCGGGATGTCGAACGGCGCATAAATGAGAAAGAGAGGTTTGTCATCGACCCGAATATATCGATGGTCTTTGAAAGCCGGGAGGACAATATTGAAATGATCGATGTAGTCCTGTTCGCCGGGGTACAACTGTTCGATAAGGAGCTTGTTTCCGCCTTCCTTATTGAATTGCTTATCCTCCCAGCTATGATTGGCCCACCCCAAACAGAACGGGAAATCGGGTTTTCCCGAGGCGAGCACTTCGTTGAACGGCCTCTCCAACAGACGTTTCCCATTGCCGAAGTAATAGTGCCAATAGCAAAATCCTTCGACGCCATATTCCCTCGCCATCGCCGCCTGTGCTTCCCGGGTTTCGGGCACACGCAGGTCATAGTAGCCCAAGTCGGCTGGCACTTTCGGCTGATAGTGTCCTTTGAAAAGAGGTGTTGCCTTCCCGACATTGGTCCACTCTGTGAACCCCTTCCCCCACCATTCGTCATTTTCCGGAATGGGGTGAAACTGCGGTAGATAGCTGGCGATAATTCTGACGTTCGGTCTTTCCATTTTCACTATTCCCGCATCAAATCATAGATCCGAATTGCACGAAGGCGGGCAACGGCATGTGTACCGCTCCTGTTCCCGGTTGCACGCATAATTTTTTTATTACTTCGTGACAGTAAGTATTGATATTATCTGCATAACATCGTCCACTGATTCAATTTTTTTGTAGAGGATGTCAATATTGTTTCGAAGCGTCTCTTCCGGTACATCGATGAGCCGTATCGGCAGCAGAAGTTCAATGATTTCTTTTGAAAATTTATACCGTATCAATTTCGCGGGATTACCACCAACAATTGCGTATGGAGGTACATCGCGGGTAACAATGGCACCGGCCGCCACAATAGCCCCCTTGCCGATCGTTACCCCCGACAAGATCATTGCATTGGAGCCGATCCACGCCTCATCATCTATCCGAATCGGTCCTTTATTCGCCGAATCTAAAGGAGATTGTCCGATGAGCCTGGTATGAAGGGGGAACGATGTGAACGTTTGTGTCTGATGGTTCACGCCCAATAAAAACATGGAGTCCGATGCAATGGAACAATAATTTCCGATGCTGAGCTTTTCGTTTTCTTTCAGACACGTGCTCTGAATATTCAGCATCCCATACGAGGCCTTGCCCACTTCAACCACTTCCATTGGGAACGTGTATTTACCGACAACCGTCAAATTGTGAGGATTTTTCCGCCTCCACGCCTTGTCGAATTGTAATTTTGTGTACGTTCTCAGAAAAGTCCGGAGCAAAGGAATTTTTTCATAAAACATAAGCGTACTCATTGGTTCGTGTGCGCGGTATACTCATTCTGCTCATGGTACTATCGTTTCCTGGCAAACACCGTTAAGTCGTTGCCCATGCCAATGGCTGAAAACATTTTTATCACCGGATAGAGCACAAAATACGGCAGTATGTTGAAGATTTCGCGGGTGCTTCCGGGATATTTGTAATGATAATCGAAGTTGTATTCCGTTGTAAATGTGGTCTTGAACAACGTGTTCATGATCTGCTTCATTCTGAAGACAAACATGGACAGCGTAAAAAATTGAAAGACACTTCGAAAGTAATATTCTCCGGTCCAGTCTTGAACAATGTTCAGATCGTAGCGCTGCAGGAGCATGCCGAGATTCATTTTATTAAAATAATACAGATGCAGAGGCGGGCTCATCCAGTCCCAATACATCCCATACAATTTCGCAAGCCATGATGCTTGGTTCGGCACAGAAATGGACAATACTCCATCCGGTTTCAGGAGTGTTGCAAGCTGCGCTATTGTTGCGGCCGGATCGGTCACATGCTCCAGCACGTGTTCCATATAGATCAGATCGAAGCTTTCGGCGGCAAACAATTTGTCGTACGGACTGCTCCCTGTATAGAGGATTTGTCCGTTAATGATTCCCTTCGACACATCTGCAGTCTCTTCCGAAATCTCGGTCCCGATGGCATCGTGCCCCAGCGTGTTGGCGATATGGACGAAACTCCCCATTGAAGATCCGATCTCAAGGATTCGCATTCGTTTCTTTCCGGAGATCTTTTCCACCTTTTGCAGAATTTCTTTGAACCAATCACGGTGCGGATGGTTTGGGTTTTTCTCCAGATCCTCAATCGATGCCGCAATGCGTTCTTTGAGATCCTTGTTCATGCCGTCGTTGTAATATTGTTCCAATTCGGCATTCGTCGGCATCGGATAAACGAACTCACATCCGCAGCGATCACAAATATAAATGGAATAGCCGTTTTTTCTGCCTCTTTCGGATGAGTCCGTTGAACTGCAGCAAATACATTGCATAATGAAGATATCCTGTTGACAATACTCTGATAAGTTTCGCAAATAGAAGGTGATTCGATTGACAACCGTAGCGAAGGAACGAGGAAAAAACAGATTATTACCCGTGCACACTGCCATTTCCGGAGTCCCGTTCATCCGATAGGTCAACCTTCTCTGCACTTATAAAAGATAATATATCAATATTGCGTGCAATAGTAAAGGAATCAAGCATATGGCGGGAAATTCAAGCGAGCGATCCGTCAAGAAAACGGTAATTCCAATGACGCCGTACTTTGACGCTTTCCGGCAGAGAATACAACGGGAGATTGTGTCCGGCAATTATAACCGGGGCCAGCAATTCCGAATACAGGCGAATTCATCGAAGATCGAGAGCATGGCGCGGATATAATCGTCATTCGTCCATTTCAGCGCGCGCTTTTTCCCTTTTGCAATCAAGTCGTTGCGGAGGGCATCGTCCTCAACAAGCGTTTTCAATAATTCGCCAAGCTGCCGATGATCTTTCGGATCGAACAATATGGCGGCATCTTCATACTGTTCATGCGCGCCATGGACATTTGAAGCGAGTACGGGACATCCCAACGCAAAGGCTTCAAGCGGAGGGAAATTTTCGGGGCCAAAATATGTCGGGAATGCAAGCGCCAGCACGTTCTGATACAAAAAAACAAGATCGTTGCGTGAAACAAAACCAAGACAATGTACCTGATCCGATACGCCAAGCTCGTGTGCCAGCGCTTCAATATGCGCCCTGTTCCCTTTATCGGAGCCGGCCAGAAGCACGGAGATCCTCACCTCGTACTGAATTTTAAGGAAGTGGACCGCCCTGACCAGCAATTGCTGATTCTTGTGCGGCCATAATTGCGCCGGATAAAAAACGGCAGGCATCGATACAGAATGTTGCGCAAGAATATCGCTCTGCACCTTTTCTGTTACATCGAGCATATTCTGGGGCGTCGGCTGTGAAAGCATGCGGATACGGTCCGGCGAGATGCCGTAGAACCGTTCGATCTCCTCCTTGCTTGCATCATTGGCAGCAAGCACGTATGCCGCCTGCCGTAAAAAGACATCGGCATGCCGCTGGCGAAGCAGCCATTGACCTCCGGAACTGACTTCGGGAAACCATGGCTGAGTGCGATGCTGTGAATCCCATACGGTCGCAATATAGGGAACATTCAGCGGTCCGAAGAGATCCCCGGTCGGGAACCACACCATGTCGATATGGTGCGCTTTCAGAACGCGCGGAGGGATCATTGAAAATTTTTTATTCAATAGTAATTGGAGGTCCTGCCCCAGATGCGTCACAGACAGCACGGCGACAAGGCGCCGCAAGAACAGCGAGCCCATTTTGACGATCTTGATCGACCGCGTTTCACGAAGCGGAATTACGCCGTCGCCCTGGCACAGCAAATAAAATGTATGGCTGTCATGAGCCGCACTCTTTGATAATGCCGCCAGCAATTCATCAACATACGTAAACCCGCCGCCGGATTCAGGCTTCACGAGTTTTAAATATATTCCGATATTCATTTTTTCAAGAGGCACTTGGTCTTTTAAGATCACATCGCTTTCACTATGCGACTGAAGTTATGTGAATATACTGTAATTTGATTATAGACACAAACGAAGGAGTGGGCAGCAAAACAGCGCAGCAAAACGACGGTTGCTTCTTATTTGGAAAAACATCCCGCCAACTCCGCGCTATAGCCCCCCTTCCCCGCAGGCACACATGTTGTTTGTCGGGCATTTTTGTGTTATAATAATTATTGTTTCATTGTCGTGCATGGGGGCAAACAAATTTTTCTATGATACCATTCGTCTATAAAATCCCCATACTTCGAACGATTGTACGATCGTATCTAAAGTTTCTCTTCCGCAAGAAATGGCGAAGCAACAACCGTCATAACACCACCTCTATCGGCGAATGGATGTTTCCGATGGAAAATGTATCCGTTGGGAATTTCTGCTGCGGTGTGCTCAATATTCAAAGTATGTATCCGAGACCGAATAAAGGTCTGGTGATGGGTAATTTTGTGTCTGTTGCTCCAGAAGTATTATTCTTGCTGGACGTCAACCACCAGACGCAAACTTTTTCTACCTTTCCGTTCCATACAAGACTGATCGGACCAACTCCGCTTGATGCAGGCAGTAAAGGTCCGATCATTGTTGGCGATGAAGTGTGTTTTGGAACAAACGCAGTCATATTATCCGGCGTCACGATAGGTAAAGGAGCTATTATTGCCGCGAAAGCGGTGGTAACGTCCAGTGTTCCGCCGTACGCAATCGCGGGAGGAAATCCTGCAAAAATAATCAAATATCGTTTTTCAAAAGATATTATTGCAGTGCTTGAACCGATCAAATTAATGGATATTAAAACTGAATGGCTGCGAAATAATATCGAAGAACTCTATACAGTCATTGCAACCGTTGACGATGCAATCCGAATACGGGACCTGATCCACAAATCCCAAGCGACCGATAACCGATGAACCAGTCAACACCGTTACGGATTGCCCGCCTCAGTGTCATTAGATATCTGAAAATTGATCCATGGTGAGCATTACATTTCGCGGTGAGGACAAATGTCGGCGAGGCCGGCTTCAGCTTCAGGAAAGTCTGGTGTTCCATAGAGGTATACATCCATTCGGAAGCATATGCTAGGCTACCGATTAGTACTGTTTCGATGTAAGCAGAGAGTTTTCATATCACGCAAAAAAGTCTCTACAACATTTTTTTTGTTACAGTGTTCCGAAACGAAGTTGTACCCATTCTCTGCAATCGTTTCTAATTCCAGGGAATGATTTTGATAATATTCTATCTTGTGTATTAAATCGTCCATTGTGCCATCATATCCAATATAATGGACCTTGTCTACGAGGCCAATATCCGTATACATCGGGTCATTTAAGCCGATGAATGCTGAACCGCACTTCATTCCCTCGGCAAATCCGATACCCGGCAACCCACTCACTTCTTCCGGCACAATAAACATTGTATAATTGTTGTAGAGTTGAACAATATCGTGGCTGAAGTATTTTATTTGTTTTGCATAATTTGCCGTACCGGCCAACGCCTGATCTTCAATGACCGGTGAGATAATCGAATCGATGTATGTTTGCAATTTTTCCCTGTTTTCGTATATCTGTGTCCGCATCGGATGCAGCATTGAATGGCCGAAAAACGAGAGGAACGCGGTATCGTCCATCGGATATGTTATGGTGCCTGAAGCGACCGCTTTATTTTCCCTTTCGTGAAATTTTTTTACTCGTACGAATTTATCTTTCGGAACGAAAGGCAAAACATAGACATCTTTGCGGTACCACGGGAAGGTCGATTGGAAGAATTTGCTGTTTCGGGATAAGTTATTTTCGGCGACCAACAAATCGATATTGGCGTTTTTACAGTTTTCCGATCCAACCGACGCATGATACATGTAATGCGTTAAGTGAACGACCTTAAATGCCGCCGACCTTCCGATCAGGCTGTTCGACTCTTTTCTGGCTGCGGTGAGTTCCCCTGTTTGGAATGTAAAATTACCGTATAAAAACATGAAGAGGATGTCATCCTTGTACATTTTGTTGATATCGGTGATTATCTTAAACCGTAGTGGATTGATCTTATTAAAGAGAAGCCAGATATAAAACCACGTTAAGGGGGGCAATAATTTTCGAAGACCGTGCCGGTTATCATAAAACTTGAAGCGATCTATATATACATAGACCTTTTTGTCATGATCTAAAAAATAGTCCAGCAGGTGTACATACTTTTGCACGCCTTTGCTTTTAAAATCATAGGTGACCGGTGCTTTAAACCAGATCAAATCGTGGGGATTATGAAAAATAAATCGCATTGGCATTACCGTTGTTAATAGACGTTTGGGAAATAAACGAAACAGGCCGCGAGGGCGGCGTTCATTTTATACCATCATCAGCATCAACCAATAAACAATACATATCTGACCTCGTGGCGCCGCCATGGTTATTTTTTTTGAAACCGACTGATGAAACCGGACCACGTCTCTTTTACGCCAATAAGAGTATCCAATTTGTAGATCGAGTAGGCTATCGTTATGCCGAGCAGCATCACACTCAACGAATAGCCGATGACAACAGGTGCCAGCATGACAAGGGAACATATGAGCACCACCATGATGACGCCCAACAGCAAAAATTTGCTAAAGCTCCAGCTCATCCAGTATTTGTATCTTTTATACGCTGTAATATACACCATGAAAAAACATATCACGCTATGCACGATGAACATTCCCGCGACTCCATCGAGTCCGCGTAGTGCATATCCGATAACGGTAGAAAGGATGAGCAGGCAATTGCCTGCTATCGCGAGCGCGATAAAAGTTTTTCGATCCCCTTTTGCATACGATATTAAACCCATGGAATAGTTCGCCGCCTGAAAAAGCATCCCGATGGAATATAAGCGAATAAAGCTAATGATCGGCAAGAACTCACGACTCAGCAAAACCCGGACAATAAGGGGGGCCGCAATGATCATGGTTATAACGAAAGGAGTCGCTATGAGCAGCATGATCTCGCTTTGTTGGTTTGCCATATTGCGGACTTTGACGTCATCAGCGCAGATAGCCGATAGACGGGGGAAATAATCGACACCCATTGCAGAAAAAACAAGGCCAACGGATGTGCCTGTGACACTTAAACCGGCTTGATATAGCCCCACATCCGAGAGCGATCCGTTTTTTTTGATATATGCAATTATAAGGAACGTAAAGAGAGTGTTTATCATGCCGGTGATCATCATGGCAAGCCCCAACTTCACCATTTCACCACCTTCTTTTACCGTTTCTTTTACTCCGATATGAATTGTTTCGAGTGTGATTTTGCGGGCGAAATAATAATTCAACGCATAGGTAGTGAAGGCGACCAGAATGAGCGCTGGAACAATGCCTCTGATGCCCCAGAAATAATAGATCGGAAAAGACGTACAGATGCTCAAGAGAGAACCGATTACCGATGACTTTGCCAAATATTTTAATCTGCGCGTACCTTGAATCAAAGTTTGATATCCGGCGCCCAATGTGTTAAGGGCGACAACGATAGAGAGCCACACAAATTCCCACGTATATTCGCGATTGCCGAATGCGTACGTGCTCAAAAAAGGAGAGATGACGATGAGGATGAGTGCCCCGAACAGGGCAGAAAATATAAGCCATTGAAATAAAACGGTAAACACCCTGCTCAACCGATAATTATCGCCAGTCTCCTGTGCTTTTGAGATCTCTCGAACAGCGCTATAACTGAGACCGAGTCCGGACATCGCCTGAAGCATTGCCGTTGAGGAAATTAACAGGCTTGAAACCCCCATACCGGCGGCCCCAAGAAGTATTGCGGCTATTTTGCCCCGAACAATATTTGCAACTATTTGAACGACTTGAACACCGCCAAATATACCGGTGGATTTTACGATATGTCTATATGATGATTTATCGGCCACTATTCAAAGATCTTTGCTAATTTAATGGGTGAATATATTGACGGTATGTTATCCGGAATCCCTTCCCATCCAGTGTATAGTTCCAATCGTTCCGTGAAACTCGAGCAGCCAAAGTAAACCGTTTTATTCTTTCGCTTTCAAGCATTCGAAAAGCATACTCTTTCCAAGATAAAAGAGCAGGCTTGTATAGGGATAGTGATGCAATGGTGCAATATTCAAAAAGACCAACGCTGTCAGTAAATCCACTTTATGTACATCATACTGCTTTCTGATTAAATATTGTCTCAGTGCATCTTCACACTCGACAAGGCTGTGCTTTCGGTGAAAATCATAACTGATGTTGTTCATTCTATGATTCACCGTATACTGGTCATTGTGAATGAGTTCATGGGAAATGATTATCCCATGAAGTAATTTCGCGAAATCATAGTATATATCGCCGTACTCCAGTATGCCCGCGAAATCTTGTCTCCAATCCAATAGAACAAATGGAGGCATGCCGTCATTCTTTATTAAAATATTTTCGAAGTGCAGATCCCCATGGAACCGGACGGGAATACCGTCTGCAACGTATGCCCAATCGACCTTGTTCAAGAGATCCATCAATTTGGGAACATGACTTCCATTGATAATTTCTTCACTGTCAATTTGTTCGAAGCGGGTAAAATATTGTTTTACCCTCTTATACGTTTTATCCTTATAAAAAACACCGCACCGGTTCTTAAAATCAACCGTTCCGTTTTCATCTAATATTTTTTTCTCCCAAAATCCATCCATCCAATCTAAAAAATATTTAAAGCTTGGCAAGTTGGGGTTTTGTGAAAAGATCTCTCCTTCCACCTTCAGGTATGCATACATATTTTCGGAGTGGGTGATCAATTCCGGCACGTATGAGCCGAGATATTGCACTCTTTTAACACGATTCGCGATAAATTCCTTATCGGTCGCAAACTTGACAACCTTATTATCGACAAACCAAATCGCCTCTTCCTCTTTATCGAGGATATTTGGTTCTTCTTCCTGTTGAAAGTGCGCCCGACTTTTTTGCAGCGATTCTAAATTGCCCGTGTCGAACCAATTAAATTTGATCGGTCGTATCTCTTTTTCGATCAAATAACGCAAACCATAGCTTTCTCCGACGTTGATCGCACCGTCAGCTTTGCCTTCCTCCATTGATTTCCAGAATATTTCATAGTCATAGATCCCGGCCAATCCGATATACGGCTTCACGTTGCCGGACGCCCCTTTGGAGCATATTTCAACGACCTGGGAATATTTTTCAAATCGAATACTTCGATACTGTTCCGTCTCGGTAATATCGGCGTACCCCATCCAATTTTGATCCGGCAGGGGTATCTCGTCGGTCACGATCGTGTCGTTAGAGCAAAAAATAAAAGGGATCTGCAACAGGTCTTTGCATTGAAGCAATGTATACCCCAACCCGGACCCTTCGCCTTCGAATGGAAAAACTTCGACAAAGGAAAATTTTCGTTTGGGGTAGGCAATGGTCAAATAATCTTTTACCGTTTCTTTTTTATATCCGAGCGGTATCACTATTTCAATATTTTCGGGAAATTTTTCGATGATGTATGAAATAGATGGTTTGTTGGCGATCGTGACCAGAGCCTTATTCACGTACTTCGAAAGACTTTTCAGTCTGCTCCCCAAACCGGCCGTCGGAATGACCACTTTATAATTCATATTTTTTAATATCCAAATGTAGAGAGATGCTTTTTAAATTCCTGAATTTTTATATCCACCGGATTATCCGATTTAAATATTGTCGAGCTTCCGCACACCAGCATATCCGCTCCGGCATCCAACATTAACGGTGCGCTTTCAACCGTGACGCCGCCGTCGATCTCAATGATGATATGTTTATATTTTTCACCAAGCTTTTTCCGCAAATCGGCGATTTTATGGAGTGCCGATGGAATCAATTTATGGCCGACAATTCCCGGATTGATCGCCATCAATAGAATCAGATCGATATCATCCAGAATATAATCCAATGCTGAAAGCGGCGTGGCATGATTCAGAGCGACGGCTGCCTTGGCGCCATTTTTTTTGATCGTGTATAATGTTCGATGCAGATGCATGCACGCTTCCGCATGCACGGTAATGAGCGAAGCTCCCGCATCGATGAATGTTTTAACATATTGCTCCGGTTCAACAGTCATCATATGAACGTTTACCGGCAAATTTGTCTTGCTCCTGACGGCGGCCAGCATTTCCGGATGCAGACCAAATCGAGGCACGAAGACACCATCCATTACATCGAAGTGGATCGTATCACAACCACCGGCGGCGATCCGGTCAACTTCGGCGCCAATATCCAGCATATTTGCGCAGACCAACGAAGCCGATAAATAATATTTTTTATTCGTAGTCATTCAAGATCCTATTCCAGGTTACTGTGCCGGGCCCACATTGTATCGTGGTTTTCTTTTGTTTTTTCCATCAGCATCAAGACCAACGTGTCGAATAAAATCCCAAGACATTGTTCATTCAGCGTTGTCATGGGTTGAATGGACGCGAATCCATCCACTGCTTTCGTCTTTGACGGTGCAGTCATGACAACAACGGTGTCTGCAATTTTTGCCATGCGCGAGTCCCGATTGCCAGTGACAAGAGCGAGGTGCGAACCGTTTTTTTTGCTCAGCGCCGCGATATCAAAGACAGTTTGCGTTTCGCCGGAACCTGACGCTATAAGCAGGAGATCATTCTCTCCAATCCCCGGCACTGTCGAATCTCCAAGCGTATGCGCATTCAGCCCAAGATGGCCGAGCCTCATCCCAAACCCGCGGATCGCCATGCCGACACGTCCGGCGCCATGAACAACGATTCTATTGGCGCTTACTATTCGGTCAACGAGAAGATCTGCTTCGTTTTCATCAACGGTGTTTAAAACAAATCGTATTTCGTCAAGAATTTTACCGGAATAGGCCTTGTACATATGTATTTCCTTCTTTCATGAAAGTTCCGAATAGAAATCGGCATGCGGCAGACGGATTACAATTTTTTCTGTGCGGACTTCAAAAAAAATACTTTCTCGATTTTAATGCAGGCGTCTAAAACGGCGCCTTCTCCGGAATTTGATGGAGTTACATAATCGGCAGCCTTTCTGGCCTCTATGCGGGCATTCCTTGGTGCGATGCCGAAGACACATTTTTTTAGAATATCCACGTCGTGGATGCCGTCCCCCATGTATATTGTCTTATTCAATCCATAGTTGCTTTGGATATAATCGAATCGTTCGCCCTCCCCAACCAGGAACAATTTTTGTTTCATATCGTGTACAATTCGTTTTTGGGTAATGGGGAACCCTCTTTCATCAGCAGTAATAAAAATAATATCAATTTTGTTTTGGAGAAGTTTTATGCCGTCATTATCATGCGCCCCGAACACTTTATATTCTTTTCCATCTTTTGAATACAAAAATTGGCCGGTGGTCATCACCCCGTCAACATCGAGCACCAAATATTTGGGAGTCGTATTTTTCATTGAATGGTCTGTTTCAAAGCGCATCGAACCATAATTTGTTCTCCAAGCAGCAAGGGTTTTACATGACCGGGCGGATGCTCAACGCACCGCGCGATGAAAGCGACAACTTATTTTAAGACAAAATCGATTTCTCTGCATACTGGTGCAATGTCTATTGCGGAATGACTATTCCTCAGCAGTCCGCAGGTGAGTAGGCCCCAAAAGGGTTAGATGCTCTGTGTAAGACTTCGCGGAAGTAATGCAGGACGGGCGCAAACAATCGAACGAGATTTTGCACAAAGATGAAAACATAAAATTTTTGACCATAATTAAATGTAAAAAAGGGCATTGTAATATGCAATAGGCTCTCCCATCAGGCACCGCATCATTCAGGGCCCGGCTGCCTGAATGATATTTATTTTGTAAATATTGCACCTTAAGACTTGAGCTTGTAGGCAACACTTCATATATTTTGTTCAATGTAATCGGTGGACCATAGACAGCAAAACAGTACTTTCATTCCATTCTATCAGAGCATTCACGCCATGCAGC
>CAISDA010000036.1 GCA_903884005.1 uncultured Ignavibacteriota bacterium
TATGACGCCAAAGAGAATCACGACAAAGTGTGGGGTGCTATCAATATGGATGAGGGCGCGGACCCGTGGTCATGGAAGTGTAATGTGCTGACTTTTTGGGGTCGGCGTGGCAAAAAGCTGTCAACCCTGTTAGTCACTGATCAGGACAAATTACGCAAGGTGATTCAAAAGAAAGAAAGAGAATACACTGAGGTGGACGCGCATCGTCTGAACGAGGTGTATCCGGATTTTGAAGCCGATCTGAAAAAGACGGCAATGTGGGCTCTATTGAAATTTTAGGAAATATATGGACAAGACTGAATATGTAGTTTACTGGACTGATCACAACGGAGTGGCACATGCCACTCCCACATCAGACATGGGTGATGCGCTGAAAATTACCAAGAGGATGCGTGATGCCGGAATGACCTTCGTTGTCATGGCATCAGAACTTACTGCGAATGTCGGTAAGATGGGCGTTGCTGCTGTCGTTGACGGCAAGTGTCCGGACGGAGGCGATTTCCTCGGTCGGACTGCCCGTCATGGCATGGCCCTGAAGAGGGCACACAAAGAATCAGATATGGGAGACCCGGAGTGAAGTGCTGCCCTGAATGTGAGCCACCTTATGTGTGTTGCGACCACTGTCGCTACTTTGACTTCAACGGCGATGCTGAAGGTTGCTACACCGGCGATGGCTGGTGTCGCCTACATAAAGAAAAGAGAGACCCTGGCAGCGATTGCGAGGAATATCACTGCTCTAAGCTAGATGACGAATGAAAGAAAAAGTCATTCATGTTGTGACTCTGGTCCTGGCTATTATAGGCTGTGGCACCATTGTCCATTACCTACATGACCTACGAGGAACCTCAGACATATTCAATTATCTGATTGATATTGTATCCACCGTGGTAATATTCACTCCGGTAGTTCTTCAATACTTCTCTTGGACTGAGTTACAGCATCATGCCAGACACGATGCACTTACTGGATTGTTCAATCGCGCATCATTCGACAAACATTTTGAGCGATTCCTAAAGCAGGATCAGAAATTTCAATTGGTGATGATTGATCTGGTTAAGTTTAAGAGCATCAATGATACATACGGACACCGAGTGGGCGATGAGGTATTAAAGACTGTCGGTGAGAGATTACAGGTGCTGACACGGCCCGACGATGTTTCAGCAAGATTAGGCGGAGATGAATTTGTGCTTCTGGTGCCTGGTGAATTGTCTGATGCCGACTATATTAATCTAATCCGAAAGATTGAAGCGCCGATGGTTGCAGCAGGGGTCAATTTAAATATTGGTCTCAGTGTCGGTGTATCAACATATCCGGATAACGGAATTGATCCATCGACGTTGATGCACCAAGCGGATAGCGCCATGTATTACGCAAAGAAGAATGGATTCAGGGTATTCAGTGGCACCTCCGATTTAATCGGCGACACCAGAGCGAAGCATCATGCTGGTATATAAAGCAACCCATATCCAATATGTAATGGTCCATACTGATCTGGGCTTTTTCCGAGTGAATAGTTTGGGTGGAATTTCGCAGTGGAATGATGCCGATGTATGTTGGGGCGAAGTAGACATATCCACTGAGGACGCTGCCATCTTGGTTAATTTAGCTTTGGCAAAGCTATCTGAATTCAAACCCTAGACAATAAATCCATTTTCTGTTATAATACATTAACTGAAAAAACGGAGTCTAAATGAATATAAGGGACGAACAAATCCGCGTTCGCATCTCCAAAAAGGGCATTTACGCTGAGGACATGTATCACGAAGGTCGTCTGACCGACAATGAAATTGCATCGCTTGATGCTCAAAAAGTATATTCTTGGGTGCGTCAAGGTGCCTGGAAAACAAAACACTTTAACAAGTGGCTCAAAGTAATGAGGGTAATAGAATGAAGAATCCCATTTGGATTATCGTTAATGGAGGTGATTACTTCGAAGGACACCAAGGGCATTGGGCTGATTGTCATTTCAGTAATGCTACTCGGGCTAATATCGAGTGGTCTCTTGAAAACGAAGGTATGTGGGGAGAGAAGGTAACCTACGAAATTCGAGAAATGACTGATGCAGAAGTTGAAAAATATCCTGAAATCACTGAATTTATTCAGTGGATGATGACTGAATATGGAGAAGTATGATGACTGAAATTAAGATTACGACCGTGGCTGCAGCCGATTTGAGAAATGCCGCAGGACAAACAATTTCCGAAGCGGTTACTTTCCGCAAGATGGCGACGATTCGCCGCATTGATGAAATTGGCCCGATTGAGGGTGCTGAAACTGTTGAAAGTGAAAACAAATGATAAATACTCTTGTCAGGTTCAAGGAGAAACGATATGACAAGAATTGGAACACCGAGGTATAAAAACGAGATAAACAATGTTTACGGAAAGTTGACCGTTTTAGAGTTTGCA
>CAISDA010000037.1 GCA_903884005.1 uncultured Ignavibacteriota bacterium
CTCCGGCAGTAAATGTGATTGAATTGGCCTTCGAGATGCTCTTCCAGGGTGTGCTTGTCGATGTTCCATTGTTGGCATCGCTGCCGGCCGATGAAATGTAATAGGATGTGAAACCGAATACGTGAGTTGCAACTATAAAAATGCCAAGGAATGCGAATGTAACTGCATGAGCGATATGATAGCAATTTTTCACCTGGGTCATACTCCTGAATGATTCGGAAAAACAGTGTGTCCGCACTTGTATGTCATGTCCGGATGCGATCACTCGCCATCTTTGAATGTGTCCCCTTGCAACTTCGTCCACCAATCGCCTTCAAGACGAGTAAAAAATGCATCGCCACGATGTAACGAGTTCACAATGTCCGTGTTTTTTGAATGAACCATGAGCGAGGAACCGCGATGGACGAACACACAGTTCTGTGAAGCTAACTGTTGTACGTATTCGGGTTCCATCCGTCCCAGCAGTGCGAGACTCCCCTGCTCGCGCGCATCTGAAAATAGATGCGACAGCACCGCGCGCGCCGTACGTTGAGTAGCGCCGAGCTGCAGCACTCGCCCGACGTTGCCCGCATTGGGATAATACAGAAACCATCCCTGCAGAATATGGTCCGCAGTATAGAGCGCGATCTTCCTCAGGGGGCCGTATTCCAGCTTTTCTTCGGCATGCTTGATCACCCATGCCAGCGATGATTCCGTATACTCCGGTGCAAGAGCATACCGTGCGGTGAATGTACGAAGTGCCTCGAGCAGTTCTAGCGTCGTCATTTCCTTGGCGTTCAAATGTGTGCGTTCTCTGTAAAAGGGGCTTTTAGGAATCGCGGCAAGCGTATGGTCAATGAGATACGATAGAGGTTTTGCCAGAATCGCGAGCCCAGCAATTGCTTTTTTTTGCGAGCTCATGATCAACGCAAATTCACTCGGCCGAATGACACGAAGCCACTGCAGCGCGTACGGTTGTATGGACACGCTTCCCAACCCTTCCCACATTTTCCGGGCGTTCGCGTTTGCCGTATCGGTGTATGATACATCTTGCGGACCGGCAAGGAACATTTTGAGGAGCCGTGGACCGGCGAGTGGATTCGCCAATGCCGGGTCGATCATGAAGTTTCCCCCGATCGCTGCCCGTATCCGCGTTCCCTGCAGTGTCAGTGGAAACGACAGGGCACTGATAAATCCTGACACCCTTCCGTCGCGCTTAAAGACCAGGGAGGAGATGGATTCGTCCCGCCATGGACTCTCCAGGTAGAGTTGTTCGATATATGTCTGGAGCGAGAGCGGAGTCTGTGTTGTTGAACGGCGCATTACAATTTGAAATAGTTGCGCGACTCCCGGAATATCGGCTCGCTCGAGCGGGGTGATGCAATCCATATGATCCGTCCCTTTGTGTGAGGCCCTGCGTGCTTTCGCGGGCGGTGTGCAGCAGACAGGAAGGCGTGAGTGACTTAGTGTGCTCTCAATGCGTTACGCCGTCGCTGCGAATGACCTTTAAAAATGTTAAAATGAATATCTTCGATTCTAACTCCGCGGACCGATGCTGTAAATAGTATTCATCGTATCCGACCTTCTCAGGAATCGACAGTTCATCCCTGCCATTGATTTGCGCCCACCCGGTCAATCCCGGCGTCAGCCTGTGAACTCCTTTTTCAGTGCGCAAGCGAATGAGATCTTCCTGGTTGTATAACGCCGGTCTCGGGCCGATAAAGCTCATATTGCCGGATATGATACTGAGCAGCTGAGGCAATTCATCGAGACTTGTTTTACGCAGAAACGATCCGATCGGCGTCAAGTAATGCTGTGGTTGTTCCAGCAAATGTGTCGCTACCTCCGGTGTATCCATGAGCATCGTGCGAAATTTCGGCATTTGAAATACGACGTTATGTCGCCCAATCCTTTTCGACCAATAGAATACGGGCCCGTTTGACGTGATCTTTACAGCCAATGCAATAAGCGCCATCGGCACAAGCAGCAGCGCGAGTCCCATTACCGCCACTGTAAGATCAAAAATACGTTTAGTGAATGGCATCATGGCCTCCAGATTCTTCTCAAGATTCAAGCGGCTATTCCACACATGGGAGGTGAGCAAATGCGATACTCCGGGCATACAACGACAAGACCCACGTCCCCGGCAAGAGGGGCGTTTTTCAACGATGATAAGTATTCACTGTACAGTCAAATCTTCGATGAGGTGTTCGTATTCCGTAAGGACGCGGTTGAATGAATATTTTCTCTCCGCCGCTCTTCTTCCATTCATCCCCTTTTCCCGGCACTCCTCTAGGTGTGACGATGCGTAGATGATTCTCTCCACAAGAGCATTGGGATTCCCGGGAGGCACCACCCATCCGGCATTTTCTTCAGACACCACTAATGCAAGTTCTGAATCCGCATCCGCAACCGCGATAATGGGCTTTCCGGAAGCCATAATATTATACATTCTGCTGGGGACCGATACGCCGCTCATTCCCGCAATAAAGGCAATGACTGCAACGTCACATGCATTGAGAGAGTCAGACAAGTCTTCCCGCGATCGCGGCGACAATACCGTGGCATTCCTGATATCATCAACGAAAATCCTATTCTCCAGCCACCGTTTTTTTGCACCTGAGCCGATAAAGAGAAAATGAATATCCTCTTGCGAATCCAGCTGCCTGGCCGCCTCATAAAGTTCTTCCAACCCATGAGTGCGTCCCATATTGCCGGAGTATTGCACTATAAAGCGATCGGTCAATTGAAGAGCCTTCAGCATTCGATTTTTTTTACGATCACACGGAACAATGCTATCAAGGTCCGCCCAATTCGGAATTATTTTGATTTTGTGATCCGACCGCCCGATTTTCCGCACGGCAAGACGTGCCATGTCTCGGCCAAGCACGACCACCGAGTCGCACGATCGATAAATACTGCTTGTGATCTTATATCCTAGTCGGAAGATGAGCGAATAGGAATTGAGCAATCCCGCAAAGGTCAGCACTTCCGGATATACATCGTGAATCAGCAGCACAGACTTTGCGCCCTTGAGTTTGCACACAGCGGCGGCAAGTATGGGCAAGAGCGGCGGATTCGTCACGACAAGGACAATATCATCCCGCTTTATATGAAACAGAGCGGTGAAAAAAATAGATATGCTGATTGTTACAAAATTGATGATTCTATAAGGAAGAACATCCTTGTCCAGAGTGGTTGAAACGACGCGATGAATATCGACTCCGTTAAGCACTTCTCTTTTGGATGCTCGTATCCCGCGGGCTGAATATGTCGGTTGACTGCACACCACCTGCACGTGAGCGTGCAAGGCGAGTCCTTCGGATATCCGGGTAAGAATCGGCGCGGGAACCGTCATCTCGGGATAATACAGTTCTGATAATATCCAGATGTTCTGTTTCATCGATGCTGGGAATGGTGAGGTTGTGGTGAGATGTATTTTTTCTATTACGGCTTTGGAACATGTTCCAGTTCGCGTTTTACATGCACGCCGTCATATTCCGTTCAATGCCGATTCGAACCAAAATCGCTTTGCATCCGTTGACTTTATTTTTTTGATGACGTCATCCGGCAGCTGCATATCCGATGCTTTCACATTTTCCCGCAAATGATCTTCGCTGGTCGTCCCAAAAACAGCAGATGATATATTTTTATTCGACAGCACATAGGCCAGAGAGACCTGGGCACCGGTGATATCCTGGATTGTGTTCACGAAACGGAAATGCATCCCTTTGAATATTTTCCCTCGGAAACTGTGTACCGATCGGGCAAAATACCATAGGTCTTTCATCTCCGTAAGATGAAATATCCGGTTTGAGTATAACGAATCTGCGAGCGGTGCTCCTGCAATGCAGGCGATCCCCTTCGATGCCAATTGATCGATCAATACCTCCCGATGCTGAGTTAAAATATTATAGTCGAGCATCACGAGATCGAATACTCCTTGTTCGATGGTCATTCTGATGACGGCGTCGTCAAATGTGTTAATGCCAATCGATCTGATCAAACCTTCTTTCTTCAGTCTATATAACTCGCTCATGAGTCCGTCGCTGATGTCACTACAATTCGGACCGTGCAATTGGAAAATGGGCAGCGCATCCAGATGCAGATTCCGCAGGCTTTCCATGCAGCTTTCACGAATCCATTGCGGTGAAAAATCCTTAAATAACCTCCCTTTTTTTCCCAGCCGTGTGCCTGCTTTTGTCGAAACGCACATGTCGTATTTTCTGGTCTCACGGAGCGCCTTTCCCAACCGTTTTTCCGCATTCCCCTCGGAATAACTGTGCCCCGTATCAAAGAGCGTGACCCCTTCATCGATCGCCGCATGCACAATTTTCATCGCTTCCGATTCCGGGAATATTTCTTTACCCCAATAACTCGCGCACCCTAAGCCAATCTCAGAGAGACGCAGTTGTGTTGAACCAAGGCACCGATAGTTCATGGAGTTCCTTTCGTGCACTCGCCGAGCCGCTACCAGCGGCAGATGATACCACCAATTGTTCGTTATCGCAGGAACCACACCGCTCACTTGCTCCTAGTACGCGTGGTCGCCCTGTGCGGGGCCTGGATGATAGTTGAGTTCCGACTTTTTTCTCACCGCGCTTCGCCAGACCGAATTGTATTGTTCGAAGACGACGTCTATTGAATAGTTGGCGAGGACACGATTCTTTGCACGTTTTCCCATTTCTCTCCCAACACCGGGATTCGTTACTATGCGTTCCAGTTCCTTTTCCAGTGCCTCGGCATTCTTGGCCGGTATAAGTATTCCGCAATCGTCAGACAGCATTTCTGGAATTGCGCCAACATTCGATGCAATAATCGGTTTGCCCATGCCCATTGCTTCTAGAATGACGTTGGGGAAACCCTCGGTATAGCTTGGCAGAACAAAAATGCTCGACCGCGCCAATCGTTTCATCGCCTCATCATGGCTCAGTTCGCCCAGAAACGTGACGCCGCACGGCTTGTACTTGTCAAGCAGTTCGTGTTGATACTGCATGTCGCCGGGACCGATGATATGAAGCCGCCAATCCTGACGGTGTATATGCGCCCATGCTTTGATCAATTCTTCGACTCCTTTTTCCGGAACAACCCAGCCGAGGAACACTACCGTCGGCGTCATATCACCGTCCTCAACGGGCGACGGCAGATCCCCGATATTGATACAATTGGGTATATAGGCAACTGTAACGAGGGGGAGGTATTTTTTAATGGCTCTTTCGCTTGCGGCATCTATTACCACGACCACATTTGCCTGCTTCATTGCCAATGCTAATAAGCGCCACTCGAGAGAGCGTGTGTTTGCGATATCAGGTATGCGTCCGTGATGCATATGATACACAACCGGCATCGACAGCACATTGGCGACAGTGATCACGCACAAATCCCGGAACACAGCCAATCGGCCCGAGGTGGTGAGATGAATTATTTTGCATTGATGATAGACTATCGTTCCCAGAAGCGACCCTATCTCTTTTATCAATTGAATCCCCCCTCCCACGATCCGTTTCCACCTCGTGTAATCATAGACTTTGCGCCCCCACATCGGACCGATGTCCACAATGTGGAATCGCACGTCGGATTTTTCACTGATGTGACGACGCAAGACCAGAATCCAACGCCCGATCCCGCCAAATGGCGGAGGCAGCGGCGCGACTAAGCATATATCGAGTTGTCCATTCCGCATGAGAAAGGGTTCCTGTATTGTTTGCCGGGAAAACACAGTGTCAGTACTGCAGATCAACGGGAACACCGTGATCGCAATAAGGAAAGAACGTACTTCGAAGGAATGCGCGCGCTTACTGAGAGAGCGAATGCTCTGCGTGTGACGTCAAATTGACTTCATGTGCATTTTTAGAATGGAATTCATCACTTTATCCCGAATATGGACAAAGAATTTGGGGATGCCTAAAAGATCTATTTCAATTCGGTGATCATAGGGCTTCTCCGACACCCCAACGGTATTCAACATGAATAAATTCGTGTTTTCGTCGTCCCACCCGCATGAGTTGGCCCGTGCAGAATCATATCCGGCATCATGCGCAATTCTCATGATCCGTCTATTATAATCGCCGTTCGGATAACTCAAATGAACGATCTCTTTATGAAGCATGTCTTCCAACATCATTTTTGAATCGGATAATTCATGTGTAATTTCTTCATCCGTGCATCGAGTCAATATCGGATGAAATGATGTGTGTGATTGAAAATCGACGTATGCATTCATCTCCTGTACTTCTTCCAGATTCAACGCCTGCCGATCTTCGGCAGGATATTCATTGTGCAGTGAAAATCGATACTGCTCGTACAAGTATTGGTTCTTTTCGCAGTCGGCGATCATTTTTAATTTCTCAACCTCTTTATTCGACCGCGGTACGGTCCACCAATATTTCCTGTTTGTGCAGACAACACCGCTCGCCAAATAGATCGTCGGGGTAATATGATATTTTTTGATTATCGGCATCAATTGGTAGTTGCTTCTGTGGCCGTCGTCGATAGTGATCACAACGCTGTGGTGGGGTAATTTCCGGACATTTTTTGCTCTCACGGCATCGACGTATTCCGCCAGCGTGATGATATGATGATTACGCAGTAAATATTGAACGTGAGCTTCAAATAGTTCCGGTGCCGGTTCATGGTAGACGAGTATTGAAATTTTTTCCCGTACAATGAACCGCACAAGTGCGATACAACCGCTATACTTCAGCATATAGTAGACGACGGTAACCAGTCTGTTCATTCGAAATTGCCTCTGAGTGTGTGCGGAACTGCAGATTGACACGATACATCGATGATGCTGCGGACACGGAATATCCCCCAATGGAGCGTTGTATACCGATGGTTCAGTGCAAAAGTTCTAAATATTGTGAAATAATTTTTCCCCTGCCGAAATTCGTTTCCGCGCATTTTTTGTTGTGCTCCCCGATCCTTCGGAGCTCGTCATCGCTTACCCCAAGCACATACCGCAGTGCGTGACGGATCGAATTTGGATCTTTGGGATTGCATAACAAGTTGGCGTCGTATGATAATAACTCCGGCACATCCGATACGGCTGAACAAATCACCGGCTTAGCACACGCCATTCCTTCACACACCGCGTTTGGCATGCCTTCGAAAAAGCTGAAAAGGCACACCACATCAGCATCCTGAATCTTACGGGTTATTTCGTGTGTGGCCGGATAAAACGATAGCACTGCCTCAAGCCCATACGCTTTAATTTTCTGCTTCGCCTTCATAAATGATTCATCGATCTCTTCACCGTACCACTCTATCTGCAAGCTCGACCGTTCCGTTTCGCTCAGTAATCTGAGGGCTTCCAATAATCCGTTGAGATTCTTCAAGTATCTGTGTGTGGAAGCGACAATTAATTTGAGCTTCCCATTTTTTCGCGGAGTATATTCGAGCAAAGGCTTCCATTTATTGAAATCGATGGCATTGTAAATCACCGTGCATTTCGATTTTTGCAGCAGCGGGTTAATGGCCTGTATGATGTTCATATTTGCGTACGAATTGGCCACGACGTGATCTGCGAAGAGATGAAACCACCTGTACATTTTCAGCCGTACCGATTTTGTTATATTCGGGTCGGCGCTCCGCTCGCCGACCACTAATTTCCAGTTCCTCGTGGGGAACCCGGCGGCCTCGCAGATAATATTGGGAGCTTCTAAAAAAGAGATCACCGCATCATACCGCTCGTTGCGAATACAGCGTCTCATCGCACAAAGGCGCCCAAAATAATTCGAGCGTTTTATGCACGTTATTCGAATCCCTTTTTTTTCCAGGATCGAATTATAATACGGGATATGATGATATGTCAGAAACGACACATCGTTTCCCTTTTCCTTGAACCCCAACGCCAGCTCGACCAGCTGACGCTGTGCGCCGCCGGGGCCTAAACAATCGATCACACAAAGAATGTTCATCGCTATGATGTGGTTGATATTCAATGAAGAAGCGAACCTATGGGGTATCGAAGCAACGCTCGGTACTCGTATTCTTCAACATGCGTTCAATTACTTTGTCGGGACGGGCATGGTGTGAATAATAGGCACGAGCCCCCTCCTCTAATACCGCTCGGTACTTGCCGTCGTTCAATACTGTCTTCACTTCCTTTTTTAAGTCATCACTATTTGACACAATATGTATATGCTCACCGTGTACGAGCGATTCCGGGAGCTGATTTGAAAGAGGCGTAGACACAATCGCTTTTCCCATCGCTAAATACTCGCCTAATTTCCACCCGTGGCAATTGTGAACAGCTGGTGTGTTGAAGACGATGGCCGACAATTTTGTTTTGGCAATGTAGCTGTCAACCGAGTATGGTTTTTTAAATAGCAGTTTCTTGTATTCGTTATACTGGGGATGGTCTACGGACGCATAGAACCCGCCTTCATACACACAATGACTGTCGTTACAGGCTTCGATGAATAATTTGCGAAGCATGTTCGTCCCCTCAATGCAGCTTTTATGGGACCACAATGTTGCTATCATAAATACATAAGGTGTAACGGCTGTGCCGGTTTTTTTTTCAGGCGCATGAGTAAACGCCTCTAAGGAAGGTCGTGTATATTGTATATAATAGTCTGCCAGATGATCTTTCAATGATACAATGGGAACACCCTTCACCCTTATTAAATTGGAGCAACAATAATACGCGGTTTCCCATAAATTCCATATGTTAATACCGAATCCCGGAGGGATCGATACTATTTTATCGTGGAACGATTGTTTTGTTAAATGAACGTTAAAATTAACCTTGGCATACGCGTCGCACCATCGATAAGCGCTTTCTTTGACGGACGGTTTATCCCGGAAATCAATGATGCATTTAGTGATGACGCTATTGGCACCAATGATCACGAACGCCATGTAGTGGTCGAATGAATGCGTCTCAATTTTTCTATTGAGTTCAGTGAAGTATCTTGACGAAAACGAAACATTTTTCTTTCCAAAGACATCGTAAAGGCCTTTAATGTAGTATGAGGAATACAACATCTTGTTCGCAGGATCTATTATTACTCGCGCATTCATGAACATCGTCCGAATTACTGCCGTGATATAGCGATCGATGGATTAGACACATTGTAACACACACCCCTCAACGGCATGCCTGCTGATCGTACCGGCATTATATGCTTTGATCATTGATTGAATAATTTCATGCGATGGAATTATTTTTTCCTCAATCCTATCGAGCGAACGGGTCCAGTACCCTTCGCCATCGCCTTTGGCGTAACCAAAACCATACGACATCTCAAGAAGCACGGCGTCACCGCCTTCATTGAGCAGATAATCGAATCCCACCGATTGCATCCCCAGCCGATCCTTATATTCAAAAGACTGCCGGACAATGTCTATCGGTATCTTTGTGTGGTCATGGTCCTCATCCCCCCCGCCTGAAGCCCTAAAATCCCCCGGTCGCACCATTCTCCGACAGCCCCAACATTTATCGCCTGCCAGTTCCAACCTAAAGTCAAAACTATTATTCGGAATAAAATCCTGGAAATACACATATCCCTTTTCATTGCCATTCATTTTGGCATATTCTGGTTTGTGAATGATCCGTCGGGAAGACAGCAGCAAATGAGATAATGATATTTTCGCAGCCTTGAATTTTCTCACATTCTCTCTAATATGCGATTGCATATCAAACGGGCAAAAGCCTCCATCAAATGCCCTCTTGATGAATCTCTGAGCTTCTTTTTTATTTTTCACAAGATGCACATTCATCGAAGCGGCCCCGCGGCGCAGTTTAAACACCTTCGGATAACTTGTGGCATCGGCCCACTGCGTTGCGGTGTGTTTGTCGTAGAACACATAACTCGGCACTAAGGGCGCTTTAATTGCCTCCAATAAATATTTTTGTCCGACTTTATCGTCAAAATGCCAACACGTATTAAAATTGGGGTAAACGTGCATTCCCCGATTTTCTAAACTATAGAGTAATTGCTTTGCGAAGATAAGATCTTTATAACAGACATGGCTGTGATGCCACATAAAAATATCACAGTCCGAAACCTGCCCGACTATATCGGAGCTATACGCATCGACCACTTTATGGTCAATCTTTCTGTCCTGGCAATAGGTTATCCACTCTCGATTCCAACCCGAATTATTATGTATGGCTATTTTCATTGCTGTAGTCCTTTTTTTCCCATCACTTGAAATGCTGTGCGAAAAAACATGATCCGGCGAATTGTAGATTCATCGTATCGATCGTTATGCATCCATCATCATCATCTCGACCATCCAATGCAGCGGATTAAATGAGCCTTCATGAAATTCGAGCGTCGTGTCCCAATACCCTACACACGGTTCATATCCGGTGTGAGAAAACCCATAGCTCACTTCCACGACCAAAGGATTATTATCGGCATCATACACAAAGTCATACGCGGCACACTGCGATTTAATTTTATCCGTCAGGGTGAATGCAAGCTCGATTGTACTTAACGGAAAATTATTTCTTTCATATAAAATATTGCCGCTTCCCGACGCCCTGAAGTCATTCGTCCGCACCAATCGTTTTATGGCAAAGGCCTTCTTGTTGACCACGATCACTCGAATATCGCAGCTGTTGTAGGGAATATAGTCCTGAAAATACACGTATCCTTTTTCGTGGTTCTGCATGTGAGCATATTCTGTCGATAAAAAAAGACGGCCAATCCCTTTCATTACTCCGATATACGTGTCTTTGCCCTCCCGATAGCGTCTGAATCGTTCTTTTAGGTATCCGACTCTATTGAACTGAGCGAACCCCTTGTTGAACGCCGTGGTGACAATTTTTTTTGCCTGAGCGGCTGATCGCACCATTCTTACATGCTCAGAGCCTGCACCTCCCCGCAGTTTGAACACTTTTGGGAAAGAGGTATTGTTGATCCATTCCAACGCGGATTTTTTGGTATAAAAAACATAACTTGGCACTAATGGGGCGTTTATTGCTTCAAAGAGATATTTTTGGCCGACTTTATCGTTAAAATGCCACGAAGTTTTATAATCGGGAAATGTTTTTTTTCCGCTTTTTTCAACCGAATACAGTAACTGTCTGGCAAAAAGGACATCTTTATAATCGCCGTGATGGTGATGCCACATGAGAGCCTGACAATCATCAAGGTGAGAGATGATGTCCGTTCCATAACAGTTGACGAGTTTATACTCGATGGCATGCGTGTCGCAATACGCGATTCAATGATCGCTAAAGCTTCCAGGTGCGTTGTGAATGGCAATTTTCATAATGAGAGTATCTTCCTCAGGATGTCTCGATGGGCCTCGCATCGCATCAGATTCAGGAACAGTTTTTTTTTGGAACTCGACACGAGGGAGGGAAATAAATACCGGCGCCGGAGCCCCTGCATATATTTATTCGAATAGGGTTCTAAAAAAAGATCATACATCCCCCTCACTCGGTGACAATACTCATTAAAATGATCCCGCAATTGTAAGTCATCTTGTATGATCTCATTATACCGATCGATCTTTGAAAAGAATCCATTGACGTCATTCCCCTTCATCAGATGCACGCCAACGCGGGCATTGTTTTGATGGAACGGTAGTATTTTACACCGCAACCCGGCGTCTGTGATCTTCACAAGTACTGCCATTCCTTCCGTCCACAGTCCCGAACGTTGTGCACAATCATCAAAAACAAAATTCCCCAAACTATAGAATATCGGTTTTCCTTTATGCCACTCGAAACCGCTGATGCAGTGCGTATGATGACCGATGACGGCATCGGCGCCGATGTCGATAAAGAACCGATACGTTGCCGCCATGCGGGGACTTGGCAGGGAGTACATTTCATGGCCGCCATGGACAACGACAAACACATACTCTGCCGACTGTTTTGCCCGTTGAATGTCGTAATAATTTTGAACGGGATCCAAAGGCGCTGCTCCGTATCCTTCATCATGTGTCGTCCCAAATTCATTCTCAGCGACATTGACAATGGCGATGCGCGTATTCTTTATCGTGGTCGAATAGACTCTTCTCGCCTCGCTATTATTCCGGCCGGCCCCCACAGATTCGAGTGTATACTGTTTGCAGCTGTCTAATGTGTCTCGTATGCCGGCTTCCCCATAATCCATGATATGGTTATTTGCCAATGTCACGAGGCCGAAACCAGCATTTTTTAAGATCTGAAGCGCTTTCGGCTGTACTTTCAATACCGGTCCGGATTTTTCTATCGACGTAGTGGTATGGGTCGCTGGAGCTTCAAAATTAGTTATGGAAAGGTCGGCTCCCTGAATGATCGGCAATAGATCGTTGAATATCGAGACATACTGGTTCTGGTCAGACAATTCCTCAATTCGGTTGACCGGGCAATAATCTCCAGTGAACAATATGGACACTTCATTTTTCATGCTGCGTTCCTGATTGTTTCGCCTAATTGCGTTGATGTCATAAATTCGACGTCGGGCCACGTCCGGATGATGCTTGTTAACAATGCATGAAACGACCGTAAATTTTTTTCTCTATTACTCTCCTCAATTCCGCCCATAAAATTGATCCTGTGAACGGAAATAACAGAGGGCTTCTTCCACAAAAAGGCGGTGCGCATTTCCCGCAGGCAGCTATCCACAGGATCAATGTGAGATGTCAGAGCGGGCTCAAAGAAACAATTCCTGATCAAGTACAGCTGACCGGACCGAGTACGCTCTCCTAATGTATGTCTGATGGAATAATTTTTCCCGGACGATGGATCCGGATGCGATTGCGATCGCATACCCTGAATAAACGTCACTCCATGATCGTACAAGACCGGCAAGAGATCGTTTCCCCATATATAGTTTGCGGCAATATACGATTCGGACTTGTATCCATATTCCGATTCAAACAATTCCAAGCCTGATCGTAGAATATCGTGCTTCTCCAGACGATCGGATTCTGCGTCATAATCCATGGCAGCTAAATAGCTTTTTCTTTTTTCCGCAGTAATATCCGTGCTGATGCCGAACACTCCATGGTGATACGCCAGCGAAGACTCGGGTAATTTATTCCGTAATGCAGACATCCACCGCGATACATTGAGATGTTCTCTGCCGTGAAATTGAGGATAGAACAGCTCACGTGCCATCCCTTCACGGATCAACGCAAAACTATTTGCATGACGCGGATGCCGCGCATACGTTTCTCGGACAGTCTCGAAATAATATTCTTCGAACCCCGATTGTTCTATCTTTGTAAAATCCGGATTTGCGACAACACTGTTTGCCGTGATCACCGGGTGCTTTCCATTCGCAGTTCGGAACGACGTCAACACATCGAACAACGCCGTCAGGTCAGAATCGGATTCAAGTGAATCGAAACGATTGTAGGGGCATTGGTCGACTCTAATGCCTTTTTTTAGAAGGATGTGATACACATCTTTCGACGGCATCCGGATACTCCCCCAATCGTCGCTCTCGAAAACAACGATCTTCCGATGCGTCCGCCAACCGGGTGCATTCGATATTGTTCCGGATATGAAATTTTTAATCACTCTGGGCCAATCCCCCGCCGCGTGCGGCGTACAATAAAGTGAGGACGAAGATACCCCGCTGTGTGCACCGGGTGTTGTGTATGATTCATCGTGAAGTTTTTTCGGCATTGAGTGAAGTAAAAAAATCGACCAATTTCGGCCCATAGAGGGAATAATGAAAATTTTTCTCAGCAATTGTTCTTCCATTGGCCCCCAGCGTCGTCGCTTTCGCCGGATCATCGAGAAGACCGCAAATTGCCGATGCAAAAGCGGTAATGTCTCCCGGGGGCGTCAGACGCGCGCTCATTCCATCCTCAATAAATCGCGGTATTTCACCGACAGGGTTCGTAACCACAGGTCTCCCCGAGGCCAGATACTCTCCCAATTTTGTCGGAAACCGTGCATGCGAGTACAGCTCATCGAACATAGGCAGCACGAGCACGGATGAGGACGCATATTCTTTCAGTAACACGCTTCGTTCCACATATCCGACAAAACGAATTCTCCCGTTTGTGCGTGATAAGTTAAAACCAGGCGTGGACTCGTTGGCGCCGCCGGCTATAACCAATTGACAGTCCGGATGCCGTTCCCACACAGAATCCATGACCTCTAATAAGAAACTGAATGTGTCGTTATACACCGGTGATCCCGCAAACAAGACAGATTTGCCGGCCAGTGGAGCAGCAACAGGCTCGAACTCGGCAATGTCGACCAATATTGGAATTTCACAGACAGCAACGGAGCGTGTCGTTTTGATATTTTCCTTTCCGATCCAATCGCGAAGGAAGCGTGAAATGCACACGACCCCGTCTATGCCCCACAACGGTGAAATTTTTTTTTCAACCATCGTCGGCTTTTCTTTCAGGTTCCAGGGCGCCTCACACAAATCGATGACGATCGGTACATTATTTTTTTGTGCCATCCTTCGCACGATGAATCGTTCAAAGTCCAGTTTCAACATGGGCGTATAGAAGTACAATCCATCCAGCGCGTTGTCCCTGGCAGCACGGCTCATCTTCGTCCGGGCAGTCCATGCCAGAGCGAAGCGGTCGAATATCCGCCGCACTTTCCGGGAACTGGCTTGGGTTCTTCCAAGAAGAAATTCGAAGCGGACACCGTCTTTGGTGCCGCTCGCTTCATGATTTCGCGCATCGGCCCAACTGTCCAATCCATCCACCCATACCTGCACCGATGCACCCGCTTCGGTCATGGCACGTGCCATCAAATGGATCCGCTGTGCCTCCGCCATGCCAATAGGGTAGGGAGTTCTACCGGTGAGAATGCCAATATGCAATTGTGCATCGGTCATATTCGTGTGTTGTGCAAGGGTAAAGCCAAATGTGGTATGCCTGTCAATGTTGGGATACAGCGCTCATCAAGGCGGAAGTAGGTCACGGGGAGAACGGTTTCATCGATATTCCGAGGATGAAAACATTCCCGAATCGGTTCTGGCAAAGAACATGTCCATTTGCCAGAATGCTTTGTCGTGGAGTCTGAGCGACGGACCGGCGATGTCATAGCATCGGAATCCCAGTTGCTCCAAATGAGAACACATTTCATGGAACCGAATGGCATGATCTGTTATCTTAAAATTGTACACCTCCATCACAATGACGTTGGTCTTCGTCAGCGTCTCCTTCGCCCCCATGAGGATGGGAACTTCATATCCATGTGTATCGAATTTCAACAGGAAGGGTCCTTCAAGCTTCCGTTCGCGTACTATCGCGTCGACAGTTTTAACGGGAACGCTCCGTGCTTGACCGCCCGTTCCGTCCACCGTACTGCCGTCCAGGTCGTCCGATATGTTCAAAATGGCATCCTCGCCGTCGGTTCTTCCGGCAACGCACAGCGCGTAATCGAAATTTTCGTGTTTCTGTTTTACTACTTCCAGCTCGGGCCGGCGTTCACGCAGAGGTTCAATGCCGATGTAGGATGCCCTCGGGAACGTCCCCATCGTCATGAGACTCCATTCTCCATTCGAAGCCCCGATGTCGATGACGCTGTTTATGGGAATGCCATGCTCGGTAATTCGCCGTACCGCCGATTCCATAGCGAACGTTGCGTCCAACGTGTCTGCATGAGCGCGAACAATTTTTACACCCAATGGTGTAAGAAGTGAATTGACCGCGTGGCTGATGCGTGCTCTCATATGTCCGCCTTCCGACAAAATTATTTTTGTAACTGTTCAGTATGCTGTTGCCTACGCACGGGTTGTGTTTACCGTATTTTCCATTGAAGGGAGTTGTAATCCCGAACTATTCTTGGATGGCGGTCCCATACCCACAAATTGGCGCGCTGCATAATCGTCCGAAGAAGAGTCACTACGCTGTGGTGAAATGTCGAGAAGACAGCCGCGCGAAAACGATCCTGCCGGGAACTTTTATATTTATAGTGGTGGTGGATCATTTGAACTTCTCTGCGGTATTTTCCCTCGCTCTCTCCCCGGCGATCTCCGTGATGACGAAATCCGCCTAAGAGCGTGTTCACATGATACAGTGGTGCAAGTTGAAAGAACCGGAACCACAGTTCCGTGTCTGCCGCATATTTCACGGATTCATTCAGCTTCCCGCCGGCAGCCTCCCATAAACTTCGGCGCCAAAAGGTAGATTCTTGCTGCAAAACACAATTGCCGGATAAAAAATCGTACTGGTTTTTGTAATACACATCAATATTCCGTGGAGCCCTTCCCACGTCAAAATTCGACGCCACGCCGTTTATCCATTGCACTTCCGGAAACTGCTTGAAGACTTCCGCCACGATCTCAAGCGTCCACGGGTAATAGGCATCCGAACTGTTGATCCATCCCATAATTTCGCCGGTTGATTGTTGAAATCCTTTGTTGATCGCGGCATATTGCCCCTTATCCGGCTCACTGACCCAATATTTTAATTGATGATGGTATTTTTTTATGATCTCCACACTGCCATCGGTGGAACCACCATCCATGACAATATATTCCAGGTCGGGATAGTGTTGTTCCACAACCGAACGGATTGTATCCTCAAGAAATTCAATTTGATTGAATGAAGGCGTGACGATGCTGATTTTCATTTGCTCATTCCTGATCTTGTGACAGTGTGAACAATGCGTTGCCCCTTTATATGTGATCGCCTGAATCGTCTTCGAAGCAGCACCGCCGATTCACAAAGAATGCACGCTGGTATTGCTCTTCCAGTCATCGGCCGCTTCTTCATAAAATGAAAGATAGTGATCGGCCATCCTCTTTTTGTCGTAGTGTCGTGCCGCATGGGCTGCTGCCGCCGTGGACAAAGCGCATCGAAAACGTGTGTCGGCAAATAGTGTTACCACTGCGTTCACTATAGCCTCTGCGTCTCTCACCGGGGTCAATATTCCGGTGCTGCCATCAATTATTTGCTCCGGTATTCCTCCCACACGAGTGGCAACAACAGGCGTCCCGCATGCAAGAGCTTCCAATATCACCGATGGAAAAACGTCAGCCAAAGCCGGATGAAGATATATATCCGCTGCACGATAGTACAACCGCAGCTGCGCCGGAGAACTTATATATGGGACGAACCTAATTTTTTCGGCCCATTCGGACGCCGACGAAGGATCTTCGCCGATACCGAGAAATAGTATCTCTTCGTCGTGCATCGTGTTCGCAATGAGGTGAACCACACGCTTCATCGTTCCGTAATCACGGAATGGATTGTTCCGGATGCCGTTTGCCGCGAACATAATGATCTTCGCCGTAAGGGGTAAGCCTAGATGCGCCCGCGCTTCGATCTTATTTCCCGGCGAAAACACGCACGTATCGATCCCGTTTGGAATCAATCGCGTCATGGCAGCCGCTCCGCGCAGCAGCGATGATTCCACCTTATCCAGCGCCCATTGTGACGGCGCGGCAATATAGAGCCTGCTTGAAGAAAAAATGGTTTTCTTCTTTTCCCAATTTTTACGGGTCGCATCTGTTCTCACTTCCGGAGGACTTTTCAAATCCGGACATTCCCCGCATCCGGACATCCATCTCACACAATCAAAAGGATGCGCGCAATGGCCGGTCATGGTCCATAGGTCGTGCATGGTTAACACTGTCGGTAGTGTCTTGGTCAGCCTTGCTACAGATGAAAGGTCGAAATAATTTCCATGGAGATTATGGAGATGCAATACATCAGGCCGTTCGGGTATCATCTGTAACAGTGAATCGGAGGCGGGGAAATTGAAATCTTCATATCCCCGCAGATAATCGAACGCACGCTGTGGTGTTGCAACAAAAGGAAGAATTTGTTCGCCCATGCGCTGGGCGCCTCGATATGTTCCGCTGAATTGAACGGCCTTTTTTGCAGCCGCCATCCAAAAACGCCCCCAGCACGTTCGGTAACGATCGTTCTCGATCAAAAAAGAGGCAGGTGCATGTTCCTTGCGTCTTCCATATACGGCAAAGGCAGAAAGATCGCGGCGGAGAAATTCCTGATGCAGCGTTCGGCACACTCCCGCTGCGCCTCCGGCTCCATCTTGCGTATTGACCTGGCAGACAGAACGAATCATTAGAGGGCATTTCTCCTTAAGTAGTGGTGAAACGAATCTCCTGAGCAATCCCGAACAATCAATCGGGGAAGTTGAAAGGGATCGGTCTCCGCACTGATCCGGGCCTGAAAATTGCTCGATGCGTTCAGACAGCCGGCTCCTATGACAATGGCGCGAGAATGTGCGTCGTACGAATCCTGAGTGCCATAGGGGTATGCAAAACTGGTAACTTTTTTGTGCGTGTTTGCCTCAATCGTTTCAATTGATCCAATAATTTCCTTACGCTGGGCCTCTTTATCCAGCGAGGACAAAAAAACATGGTTGACGGTATGAGCACCGATATCAACGAGTCCGTCAACAGCCAAAGTCCTGATCTGTTCCCACGACAGAGCCCGGTGAGTTCGCCGCGCAGAGCCGCTGTCGCCGACAACGGTCCGAAGGTCATGAATAACCTGTTCCTGAATTTCGTACGACCGGTTCCTCAAAATACAGTGCAGATCCCGATAGGCTTTATGAGCGGGTGTCGGATGACCGGCATCCCGGACGGTCCATGAATCATTGCGAAGATCACGCTGTCGGTTGTGTGACCGATACAACTGCCATACGTAGTGTTCCTCTGCAATATTCAACTTTAAAATTTTCGGCAATCTGCCGGTCCGTAGCATAACCCGCTCCAGTTCATCGCAAAAAAATTCGCGATGCGAAGAGACATAGCCGGTGGTAACAAATATGGTGGCCGGGATTGAATATTTTTTCAGCAATGGCCAGGCATAATCGTAATTGTTGGCATAGCCGTCATCGAACGTAATTGCAACGGCGTTGCGGGGAACAGTTCCATTGAGGGCTGCAGCGGCCAAGTCGTTCAGCGGCAACACACGGTAGAATTTGCTGAGCACCTCAAGGTGTTCTTCGAAATGTGCCGGCGTTACCGAGAGCAACTGCGGATCGGCTGATACATCATTCACACGATGATAAATGAGGATTGTCGGACCAGGGGCAATCCGCCCCCGTATCTGCCGCAATGCATTCCGGAATCTTCCCAAACCGCGAATTCTCACTTCACACCTCTCAATATTCGTAATATATTTTCAATTCCCATTTGTGCCCGATACGATCTTCTGTCCATCAGCCGGGTACTGGGCTTGCTGCTAACACGCACCTCTGGCCGTTGCAGCAGGCAGCGGAAGACCGAGTAGAATGGCAGTACCTTGGCGGCACGAGCGATAAAGGCAATGCAACCGTGAAGAACCGGAAGTGCGCCAACCCACACCTTTCTCAGCAACCGCCCAACGCGATATCGGGGAGTCTGTATGATACGCAGTATGTCGTCGGTTGGGCGAAGTTCAATGTTCGGATGCCTTTCCGCCTGAATATTCGCAATCATTTCGAGCACCTGCTTGGGATGTGCCCCCTTATATTCTTCCAGCCAACTCATCGGATAATGGAGTACATCGCATACTGCATATGGGTCGAGCAACTTGAAATAAATTTGTTCCGCCCACCTTTCCATCAGTTGAAATGCCGCCCAATCGACACATGAGTAATACGCACATTTTTGCCGAACTTGTTTCGGCAATAGCATACAATAATGATAAAGAAAAATTTTCCGTTTCCGTATTTCCGGGCCAGACTTCCATTCTCTGTGCCGCATATCCGTTCCTTCACCATCAATCACTGTCGGCGGACGATGTGTCGTATATCTGTAGTTTTTTCCCCAGGCGAACAAGCGATGGATTTGAGTGAAATGAACGCTTAAATATTCTCCGTTCTCTAGAAAATCAATACCGCCCCAAAATTGAAGAATAGGAAATGAAATTTGAGTGCACCCTGTTTCAAGCATAGCAACAATTGCAGGCATGTCTTCTTCCAGGTAGAATTCATCCACATCCACCTGCCACAGGTGTGTGCCGGTAGCACGCCGCGCATACGCCTGAGACATCTCATGTTTTTCGCCGGGCCAAAATCCGCTCGGATGCCCTTCATCCTCCGCTCTCACAATCGTGATCTTATTCTCCGGATCTTCTTTCATCTTGAACCGGTGCAGCACTTCCAATGTATCGTCGATGGAATGACCGTCGGGTGTGGCGACCGCTGCTGCTGCCTGGCACGCCCCTTCAACAACGATTATTTGATGCGCCCAGGGATATATCGACCGCAGATTGTAGCGTGTAAACGGTTCCCCGTTAAGCACGATCATTCCAAACGTGATACGTGGTCCACCCATGTGAGAGCCTTCATCGGACACAAGTGTGTTTCACCGTGATACATCGACATTTTGAAGAACAAACTTACGCTTTCCTCTCGTGGTGAGAGGAATCGAATCGATGAACCTAATATGTGCTTGGATAGCAGCAATTTTTCGAAAATTCGAGACGATCTCTTCAGCGTCCTCGTTCGAAAAATCGGGAGACGGAACGATCAACAGGGTAATGACACCGGGCGTATCCTGTACGATCTGCCATATGACAATATTTTTATACGCCTTTAAATGTTGTCCGAAACCGATCGCAGGAATACTTGAACCATCACTGCGGAATAATAAGTCTTGTCTGCGCCCCAACATGTGTTCGAGAAAAACTACTCCCTTCTTGATTCCGCCAAATACTGCCAGATCTCCCGTCCGGTATCGAATAAAGGGCATTGCAAAATTCCAGAATCCTGTCACAACCACTTCCCCTTCATCCCCTACCGCAACGTGGCGCCCTTGGTTGTCGAGAACTTCAACGAGCCCAATAAAAGGAGAGCACTTGTACACATGTTTTCCTGCTTCCGTATGTCCATATAATGCCCCTTCAGAATGGCCGTATTGACGATAGACTCGAGTATGAAAAGCCGCCTCGATCAATCCGATTTGTTCTTCACTACACATTTCCGCCGTGAGCTGGACACCTTTGATTGGTTGAATAAATTCGATTCCATGATCGAGGCAATAGCGTGCGACTTCAGATATGGCCGACGGGTACCCCAATAAGAATGAAATTCCCGATTTTTGAATATGGTGAACATACTGAAGTATCGTGTCTTGTTTTAAGTGTAATGTTGAAAATATGGTGCTGCCATACGGCAGCTCATTCGGAGGATTTCTGGCAATCCAATAAATTTTTTCATCCAACAATTGTTGGGGAACCGGAGAACCGGCAAAGGCGGCGATCCTGTCTCCTTCCCGATATCCCATTTTCTCAAACCAATACGCCTGGTGCGCTGAAAGCATCGTTCCCATATATTGGCACGTCATAAATTCGAGAGGCTCGCCGGTGCTTCCGCCCGTGTTGAAAACGCCGGTGTGCATGAAGCTCACCCGATCGGACATAAGCGATTGATAATTTTTTTTAACGATGGCCTTCTCGAGCAGGGGCACTTCTGTGAATCTGGAAAGATCACGTGCATCCCACTGCATCGAACGAAACATATCCGTGTAATAGGGGCAATGGACTTTGGCATACGACAATATGCGGCTCAATCTATGTAATCTGCCATGTTCCAAAGTGTCCGCCGGTTCAGTCTCCATATGACGGAGCTGGTCAAGTGTTTTCTTGTATAAATAATGGAATTTCAGCGATTCAGCAAAACGCGCGCCATGAACGATTGGACGCTGCAACCACTTAATGGAATGGATCATGCATGGCCTCCGTCAGTCCGTTCTCAACATTGTTCTTCAGGAAATATTTTGCAGCAGCAGCCGCCGCTTGCCGCTCATGGTCAATGGAATAGAATCAACGGGCGTAACAACTGCGGTGATCGAAGCGAAGTCCTTAAATTTCTTGACGATCTCCCGCTCATCATCACTCGAAAAATCGGGCAGCGGGACAACCAACACTTTCACTACGCCCGGTTGGTCTTGCGTGATCTGCCACACATCAACATTCTTTAATGCTTTTAAATCGTGTCCCAGGGGTATAGATTTTAAGGGAATCCGTGCGCCGTCGCTGCGAAGCACCCAATTTTGCGCACGCCCTTCAAGACGTTTCAGGTGAACCACCCCCTCATGGGTACCGCCATATACCGCTAAATCTTCAGTGCGATACCGGATAAAAGGCATGGCAAAATTCCAAAATCCGGTCACAACGATTTCCCCCTCCTCCCCAACCCCGACGTGGCGCCCATGCGCATCCAGAACTTCGACAAACCCAACGAAAGGCGAACAGTCGTATTCCTGTTTGTCCGCTTCGGTATGCCCATAAATGGATCCCTCTGCATGACCATACTGGCCGTACACGTGAGTCTGAAAAGCCGTCCTGATCAACTCGATTTGTTCATCACTCACCATTTCCGCAGTGAGTTGAACACCTTTGATCGGTTGAGGGAACGTGATCTGATGGTCGAGACAATAACGAGCGACCTCTGAGATCGCCGAGGGATATCCTAACAGGAATGAAAACCCGGACTCCTGAAGGCTTCGGATATACCATGAGATCGTATCCTGGTTCAAATATCGGGTGGAATAAATGATGCTGCCATACGGAAGTTCATCCGGAGTGTCTCTGGCAATCCAATAGATGTTGTTCTCCAGCATTTGTTGGCATAAAGTAGCGCCGGAAAATGCCGCGATCCTGTCTCCTTCCTGATATCCCATTTTCTCGAACCAATATCTCTGGTGCGCCGAAACAACTGTCCCCATTTGGTGACAGGAAAGGAACTGAAGAGGCTGGCCGGTGCTGCCGCCCGTATTGAACGGGCCTGCATGGATGAACTGAATTCGATCGGAAACAAGCGCTTGATAATTAGATCTGATTATTTTTTTATCAAGCAACGGAAGTTCGGCGAATCCCGAGAGATCGCGTGTATTCCATTTCATCGCACGGAACAGGTTCGTGTAAAACGGACAATGCTCGCCGGCATAGGTAAGAATACGATGTAATTTCTTTTGTCTGCAGTTGTGTAATTTGCCGGCTTCGGCAGAATCCATATGATAGAGCTGGTCGAGTATCGTCTTCGATAAAAGGTGAAGCTCCACCGTGTCCGCAAATCGGGCTCCATGAACAATTGGATGGTGCAACCAGGTTATTGTATTATTCATCGGCTGTCTCCGCGACTATTTTCTCCGCCTCGTATCTTTATGTTATCCTATCATCCGATCCATTCTTCGGAATAGTGTTGTTGCATGCGTTCCATGAAAAGCACGCGACTCAGTTGTGGTATGCGGAACGAATTGATGCCGATATCCATACGCTATAAAAACCAGGAGCCAGCTGAGTTCAAACATATGGCCGACAACGATCAGCATATCGCCCATCCCATTCATGACAATCGCAACGATGAGGCAGAATCCGGCGAAACTCAGTTGTCGTTCGATGGCATCTGAATAATGGATCCCCCTAAAAGCATTCCGTATCGTCGTGCCGATCAGCAGCAGGTACGCCAATCCGCCGGCGATCCCGTACGACATCGAAAAAATAAGCAGATCGTTGTGAGCGTGATTTGTTTTCCCAATCGGAGCCAGAGTCCAGCCCACTCCCAGCGGTTCCTGTAATACTTGCCGGGAAGCCCAATCCCACCGGATCCACCGGGAATATTCTTGGCCCGATTGTGAAAAATCATTATATCGGGTTGTCAGGACATGAATAATATTATTAAAATATTCGGCACCGGAATAAAATAATGCAAGCACGAGCAGCGATATGACCATTAATGAATACATACCACCGCGGCTGCGTCCCTTAACAAATACTGTCATGATCCAGCACGCTGTCAGCAACACGACGAAAAACGAGATCAACGCGCCTCTGGCGCCGGTTATCGCCGCTGTCAGAATATGGAAGAACCCCAACCCGGTGAAAAAATATCGTGACAATTTTGATCGTGAGGATAACCCGTATCCGATAATCGCACTGGCGGCAACAGAGATCGCGGGGCCGAGGAATGTGCTGGTGAAACTGAAAGAGAGGCCGCCGATGTCAAAATTGGCTTCCTGATCACCCAATGCAAACCTCATACCCTGAGATCTCATCATCAGTACAAAGGCCGACCACTGAAGAGCCGTAAATGCCGAAAGAAAAATAAAGATGCGCCGCCGGTCTTGTTTACTGTCGATGATGGAGCACACAGCGGGAAATACAGCAATGACTGTTAATATTCGCAACAACGGTGTACAATTATCAATGACGGCGATTTGCCCCTGGCCGGCATAGAAAAATGACGTAAAAAATCCGAACACGTATAAGCCACTCGATAATCGTAGAACGCCGTTGTCGTGATGTATCCGTTGCCACCCATAGTATTTGCCAAGCTGGAGAAATGTTAAGAAAAATAACCCATGGGGCAGAAGGAGCACAAACGTTGTCGGCGGCGGAATGACCATGATGCATCCCAAAAAAATGATCATGGGCGCCCAATTATCATAGCGAATGCATACCGACGACTGGAAGACATACAAGAAGAGGGCAACAGCCGCAGCGATGACCGACTGATACGACGGAACCAACGGGGCTGCATACCACGTGAGACAACACACGGACGTAAATGCAAACCCAAAGTAATATGGAATTGCAGATGTGCGGCTATAGTATGAATTAACCACGTGAGTGCTCTGGGGAATCGCATTATTCATTCAGTGTCGTGATGTTCCATTTTTGGTCCAGCAGCACCGGGCTATGGTCGTTGATGCGTCCCGTGCCGAAAAAATCGGCTGCCGCTACTTCTATCAAAGCCGCGCCTTCAAGATAGTCTGCAACTTCCCCGCCAATGCGAATTTCAGTCGTCACACGATAATATCCGGGTATGAGCGGAAACCGATTGATCGAACACATAAGAATACCCGATCTGGGCGTATTGCCTGGTAAGAACGAAACATCATACGTGCTCGGCCGGGATATATATTGGCCTTTACTGTCACGAATAGTAAACGACAAATGAAATGGCTTCGGATGCTCCGTAAATTCAAATTGAAATGCAATGGTACAGACATCACCGCATTGCACTGCCGGAAGCAGCTTCCCTTGCTGGTCTACCAAGTACACGTCTTTTAATCGTACTTCACCGCTTCCCGATCTGTCGCTGCGCTGTGCAGGCGGAACCCTTACCATGCCGAGATACACGCCTTCGACATACTCATTCAATACCATCTTCGTGTGGCCGATGCCCTTCAACTCCCCGTTATGGATCAAAGCACAGCGGCTGCATAACAATTCGATCGCCGCCATGTTATGGCTGACGAAAAGCACCGTTCGCCCGCCTTTCGCCACTTCTCCCATTTTTCCAAGACACTTCTGTTGAAATTGGACGTCTCCGACGGCCAATACTTCATCCACAATCAGTATCTCCGGTTCCAAATGCGCCGCAACAGCAAAAGCAAGGCGAACATACATGCCGCTTGAATAGCGTTTGACCGGTGTATCGAGAAATTTCTCCACCTCTGCAAAGGCAACGATCTCGTCGAACTTCCTCCTGATCTCTTCCCTGCTCATGCCAAGGATGGCGCCGTTCAAAAAGACATTCTCGCGGCCTGTCAACTCCGGATGAAAACCCGTCCCGACCTCCAGCAAACTCGCCACTCTGCCCCGCACGGTGATCTTTCCTTTGGTCGGCGGTGTGATCTGGGAGAGGATCTTTAAGAGCGTGCTCTTGCCTGCGCCGTTGCGTCCGATGATCCCGACGGCTTCTCCTTCCTGCACAGAGAAGCTCACATCGGATAAGGCCCAAAAATCCGTTTCAGACTGCCCATGATGATTCTTCCCCGGTCTCAACCGGGATGCGATTTTGGCGATCTCGTCGCGCAGCGAGAGGTATGGTTCTTTATTGGCGCCGATGCGGTAGCGCTTGCTGATATGCTCTATTTCGATCATTGGCTTTTTCATCGCTATACGATATCCGCGAAATAATGTTCTGTATTCCTGAAGTAATACAGTCCGACAACGAAATATGCAGTGCTCATGAGTAAAGAAATCCCTACGCTACCCCAATCAACGCTTCCGTGACCGAGCAAGCCCACGCGGGCATTTGTGATGACGCCTGAAATCGGATTGAGCCACAGCATCAAGGCTTTGATGACCGGATGGCTATCGAGCATCGACACAGGGTAAATGATCGGAGTAACATACATCATGATCTGAACGAAAAATGGCACGATATACCGAACATCCCGATATTTCACATTTATCGCCGCAAGGAACATACCGGCACCCAACGACGTGAGTATTGCACAAAACAGCAATACAGGGAGAATGAGCAGTCCCATGACGTGGGGCATTAGTCCGTAGTAAACCATCATGCCGCCTAAGATGACCGATGAAATCGCGAGATCAACAAATCCCGTCGTGGCCGCCGTCACGGGAATGATCAACCGGGGAAAGTAGATCTTCTGGATCATGCCTGCGTTGGCAACCATTGAACCGCTGGCATTTGTGAGTGTATTCGAATAATACTGCCACAGAAGAAGGCCGACGTACAAAAAGATCGGATAGGGTGTGCCGTCCCCGCTGTCTATCTTCGCCATTCCGTTGAAAATAAATGTGAATATGACCATCGTGACAAGCGGCTGGAATAACGCCCAGATCACGCCGAGCACAGTCTGTTTGTACCGTACGGCGATATCGCGCCATGCCAGTACAAGAAAGAGATCCCTGAACCGCCACAGTTCTCTCCAGTTGATGGACAGCCATCGCTTGGGTGGAGCGATAACAAATTCATAGTGTGATGGCACTTAAAGGCTCCTGACTATAGTTCATGACGAAGGGCGCATGCGGACGAGAAGGGTACGCGAAGATCCACTATGGTGCTACAATGTTCCATCAACACTTGCAGTATGAATGAAATTTTTAACATCATAGATCACGCATTTATGGTGCAGCTTAAGACATTCAATATTTATTTCCCTGAATCGCTCGTGCGCAACGGCCAGAATGATAGCGCTGTAATGATTTCCATTGAGCTCCGTCAGAATATCGATTCCATATTCGTGGCGCACGTCTGCCGGCTTCGCCCATGGATCGTAGATCTCAACATCAATGCCGTAATTTTTGAGTTCGTGAACTATGTCCACGACCTTCGTGTTTCGTATATCCGGACAGTTCTCTTTGAACGTAATACCGAGAATAAGCACTTTCGCACCGTTAACGATGTGGTCTTTCCGGATCATTAATTTTACAACCTCAGCGGCCACAAACTTGCCCATGCCGTCGTTTAATCTCCGGCCTGCCAGAATAATCTCAGGGTGATAACCGTACTCTTGGGCCTTTTGGGCCAAATAATACGGATCAACGCCGATGCAGTGGCCGCCAACCAATCCCGGTTTAAATGGGAGAAAGTTCCATTTCGATCCGGCCGCCTGGAGCACCGCATCTGTGTCTATGTTCATGAGGTTGAAGATCTTCGCCAATTCATTCATAAAGGCAATATTGATATCCCTTTGTGAATTTTCTATCACTTTGGCGGCTTCCGCCACTTTTATGGTCGGCGCTAAATGCGTCCCGGCGGTGATCACAGACCGATAGAGCATGTCCACCTTCAGGCCTGTCTCCGGCGTCGAGCCTGACGTGACCTTTTTTATTTTTTCAACCGTGTGCTCTTTATCTCCGGGGTTGATGCGCTCGGGCGAGTATCCGGCAAAGAAATCTTCATTCAACCGTAACCCGGATACGTTCTCAACAACGGGGATACAATCTTCCTCTGTTGCACCCGGATAGACAGTCGATTCATAGATCACGATATCGCCTTGTGAGATCACACGGCCGACCGTGTCGCTTGCTTTTTTCAGTGGAGTTAAATCGGGCCGATTATTTTTGTCGACCGGCGTGGGAACGGTAACGATATAAATATTGCAGGCTTTGATCTCGGTAATGTCGCTCGAGCAAAACAATCCAACCGTTCCCCCGCTGCAGGGATTTTCTTTCACGAGTGAGGATCGGAGAATATCGTCGGAGACTTCCAGCGTGTGATCATGCCCGTGCATCAATTCCTGTACTCTGGCATTGTTCACATCGAAGCCTACCACAGGATATTTTGTTGCAAAGAGCCGGGCCAGCGGCAAACCGACATACCCCAGACCGATGATCCCGATGCGGATATTGTTCAAAGGTTCATTCATTGTGATTGCCCATGAGATGTCGAGAACCATTGTGCATAGTTTTCCAATACCATTCCACTGTCTCTTTCAATCCGCTTTCCAACGTATGCGATGGTTCGTAATTGAGTAGGTGATGCGCTTTTTCGATAGACGCCAATGAATGCTGGATATCTCCCTGGCGGTTCGTTCCGTACCGTACTTCAACGCGTGAAATGTCTGGATCGTAACTGCTAAGATATCGTTTAATCACGTTCACGAGCATATTCAGATCGGTCCGTTCGCCTGCGGCGGTATTGAAGACTTGGCCGATCGCTTCCGGATTAGTGGTCGATGCAGCAAGTTCATTCATCTGAATAACATTATCGATGTAGGTAAAATCGCGCGAGTTGGTGCCGTCGCCATGTATCACCGGAGGAACGTGCGCCATCAGCTGCATAGTGAACTTCGGGATCACAGCCGTGTAGGGGCCGTTGGGGTACTGCCGCCGCCCAAAAACATTGAAGTAGCGCAAGCCTATCGTATCCAGGCCGTAGTTAAGCCGAAAGACATGCGCATACAGTTCATCGACAAGCTTGGTGACCGCATACGGAGAAATAGGTTTGCCGATCTGCTCTTCGATCTTGGGCAGTGCTGTCGAATCGCCATAGGCAGAAGAACTCGCTGCATACACAACCCGTTTCACTTTTGTGTCTCGTGCGGCCATGAGGACATTTAAAAAACCCTCGATGTTGACGGCATTTGTGGTTACGGGGTCCTCGATCGAACGGGTAACAGATCCTAAGGCAGCTTGCTGGAAAACAACATCTACGCCATCCATGGCTCTCTTGCAGTCGCAAAGGTTTCGAATGTCCGCAACGATGAGTGTAAAATTTTTGCACGTGATGAAAGATTGTATGTTTTCCATGCGCCCGGTGGCGAAGTTATCCATGCACACCACTTCGTGACCGTTGTGCAACAGGTGCTCGCAAAGATTCGAGCCGATGAATCCGGCCCCGCCCGTGACAAGATAGCGCATAAGAGTATCCCTCAACGTTTTGCTTGCTTTGATTTCGAATGAGACGATGATTTCTTGGCGCCGTCTTCGCCGTAATAGCCGGATTCGTACCCGTAGTAGCCGTAGTGATGAGTGGAATAATATGAACCGTATGCACGGCGAGGATCGAATTTATTCAGCACGACCCCGAGTGTCCGCACGCCGACGCTCCCCAGAAATTCCGAAGCGCGTTCCAGTCCCGCCCTCTGTGTTTCTGCAGCGGCTGCGACCAATACAACGCCGTTCGTTCCGGCTGCAAGCACAGCTGCATCGGTTACCGCTAAGATCGGGGGTGAATCGAAGATCACAACGTCGTAGCGCTCCTTCATCTGTGCAATGAATTCCTTCATTCGCTTTGACCCCAGTATTTCAGCGGGATTGGGCGGGATCGCGCCGCATGTAATAATATCCAGATTCGGCACCACGTTTTTTCGTATCACCTGCTCTGCCGGTGCTCTTCCGAATAGCAGTTCATTAATGCCGACCGTATTTGGCAGCCCGAATACAGTATGGACCGTCGGACGCCGCATGTCGCCGTCGATGAGCAGTATTTTCATTTCAGCCTGGGCGAAACTGATGGCAGTATTGCACGTCGTTGTCGTTTTCCCTTCCTTCGGATTGGCGCTTGTCACCACGAAACACCGCAACGGCGTATCAATTTGCACGCACTGCACGTTGGCTCTCAGTCGCCGATACGATTCGGACGTCGGAGACAGCGGCCGATAATGAGCCACGAGATGCCTGTCCAGCGACTGTATCCGGCCGGAAGGCCCGGCGCCCTGGTCTGTTTTCGATGCTTCGCCGTTCATCAGACTCACGGACGTGAGCGGGACGAACCCGCAGCGTTTCAAATCCTCCGGACTGCGTATGCACGTGTCATTGAATGCGCGGACGAAAACGATACCGACGCCAAGGCCAAGACCCAGGAAAAATCCGAGGATCAGATTCCGCGGCACATTGGGGCTGACCGGGAGCATCGGCACTTCAGCATGGTCGATGACATTCACATTGCCGAATTCCGATTTTTCACTGATAGCCGCCTCATTGAATTTTTCTTCCACAAGGAGGTAGAGCTTCTCACTGCTCAAGCGAGCCCGTTGCAGCTTTGCAAGGTCGATGCTTTTTTTCGGGATTTGGGTGAATCTCTTATCGTAATCAGCGAGCACAATGTTCAACGCGGTCAACCGTGCGCCGATACCGTCCAGTTCGATCTGCTGCTCGATGACTTTCTGCTTGAGCTGCCCGAGAAACGGCGCATTGCCGTTCGCACCACGCTGGTCCCCGGGCAGGAGTGAATTCAGGTATACCTGTGTCCGTTCAGAGAGTCGTTTTTTGAATTCATTGATCTGTCCATTGATCTCCGTTAATTTTTCGGAATAGAGTTTTTGGTCTACCATGCCGGGATTTTGAGCGATGGTCACGTCCCGCTGCACTTCCAATTTTGCCAGCTGGTCCTGAAGAAGCCTGATATAACTGTCATTCGACTCACCCATCGCCTTTGCAGTATTGGGTTCCTGGCGCGCCAGTTCCTGCTTGTATGATTCCAGACTTTTCAAACGCGTGCTCTTCTCTACTTCAAGTCCATCACGCTGCGCCTCCAATTGCGATAACTGCTGCACCACTTTGTTCGTTTCCGCATCGAGCGATACCACACCCGATCGGCGCATATACTCCTGCAATCCGGTCTCGGTTGTATCCAGTATCCCCCGTTTGGCCTCCATTTGCGACTGCAGAAATTCCCTCATGGCATGCGAACGAACGCGGCTGTTGCTGAGGTTCTGCGATGTATATATGTCCGTGAACACATTGGCGATAAGCGCGGCTTCTTTCGGATCGGAGCTTGACGCCGTGATGCGTATGATGTCCGACTCCTTAATGTGCGTAAATTGTATCGCACCCGATAATCGCGTAATGACCGTTTGTTCAGGCGCGATCGTGATTCCGGGCTGGTCTTTTTTCTCGAGGCTGATGATATTCAGCATGGTCGGCGTCTTCTCGTCCACAGTTCGTTTGGCGAGAAGCGCAAATGCGACTTCTTTCACGATCGCATTCGATTTCATTATTTCCAGTTCGTTCGTGATCCTGCTCGCCGCGGCCACACTGTTCATGTCGTACTCGTGGATCACCCCATTTTTTTCCTTCATATCCACCAACACCATCGTGCTCGATTCGTAGACCGGTTTTGTTCGTGATGTAGCAAAGACCGTCAACCCGCCCACGATGACAAGCGAGACCAGTATGATCCATTTGCCGCGGATCAACATCCCCATATACTCGTGGAACGGCGATTCCAACTGCAAGTCGGCATATTGGCCGTTGATAAATTCCGGGTTCTGCTGTTCCTGCGAAAAATTCATGCGCATATTCATAGCTCCGCCCTTTTAGTCACATGTGCCTTTTCAGACAAAGCACAGCACTTCCGTCGCAGTGAAAGCACTGCGTTCCCCTTCTGCTTTCAGTGTAAAGCATCCAGGTCATATGTTAGTGTTTGTGGTATTTACGATCGAAGTGTTACGCACCCCTGCAACAGATGATATGACTCAAAAAAAATATTCTCCCTGCAGTACCTTCAGCACGTATGTCCCGCGAACCTTCGTGAATCGTTACAATGCTGCGATCAGAATAAACCGGTGTGTGATGCCCGCCCCGCTGGCGATCCAGGACCCCGCAAAATCCTCTTCATGTCGAACGATGTTGTTTGAAATGCAGATATATTACCAACCCCAATGCTATATACTCACTCTCATAAAAATAGTCAAGTTAGAATGTTCTAGTACGCATGCGTGCGGTCTCCTTTATGTTCGTGTATGTATTTTTTTCGAACTTCGCACGCGTTGAGACTACCGTGTGTTAATAAAAACATATACAATTGATTGATCACCATCTATCGTCTCGTGGCGATGATGACCTGCGAGATCGCTGTTGCGATGATCGCTCCGGACACGACGACGCCGAATCCGTCTCTGAACGCCGACCAGGATGTCCGGTCTACGCTCACGACATCTCCAGGTGAAAGGGCAAGGCTTTCCGGTTTTACCGACGCTATATCTTCCAAGTCATAATGGATGTCCTTTCGTTGAGGATGCTCGCCTTCTTTGATGATGCGGGTTATTTTTATCTTGTTCATGGCTCCGTCGGATGTCGGACCGCCTGCAAGTGAAATCAGGTTGATCAGATCAATAGTGCTGGCAATTTCGTAACGGCCGGGTCGCTGAACAAAGCCGACGATATTGACAATAATCGTAAGATCGTTGGGCCGTGCAAAGTAAAAATTTGTGGTCGTGAGTTTCTCGGATGTGGCGGATAACAGACTCCCCACATTCATTTGCGCGCGGACTGTTCCCGTTACGAAAATGAGGATCGCGAATATCATATATGGTTTCATGGTTGGCTGCCTGTCGGAAAAAGGTGATCGATAATGGCTGTCCCCCAGGCCGGGTTGAACGGCACGGCCAGAACAGAAAAAATTAATACTTGGCACTCATTTCGTTAATAACAACTTCTTCGTGGCAGTAAAGTTGTCTGCTTTGATCGTATAAAAATATAACCCGCTCGAAAGCTTCGTTCCATCGAGTCTGGCAGAGTACGTTCCCGCTTCTTTTATTTCATCCACGAGCGCAGCGACTTCAGCGCCAAGTATGTTATAGACCTTCAACGATACCCGGCTGTGCACGGGCACGTGATATTGGATCATTGTGTTCGGGTTGAACGGGTTTGGATAGTTCTGAAAAAGCGCAAACGTTTTTTCTGTGGCAGCGACCGTTACTTCCGCTTCTTCCGAATATTTAAATGATCCGTTGCGGTCGATCTGTTTTAAGCGATAGGAAACTATTCCCGATGCCGATCTGTCGACAAAACTGTAGGACTGCCGCGCATTCGTAGTGCCGTGTCCTTCCATAAAACCCACGTTATTCCATGTGCTCGTCGATTTCCGTTCGATATCAAATCCATAGTTGTTGGTCTCGACAGCAGTCTGCCAGGTGAGAACGACATCCGATTTTTCCACCTTGGCCGCAAATGAAACAAGCTCAACAGGAAGGGATGCATCAATGCTTATCGCCGAGGCACTTCCTCCCCCATTACCGCCGGTGTATTGAGCCGCAAGCATCGCCGGCAACGCCGACAGCAGCAATAAATATTGTATAATGGTTTTCATACTCCCTCGATCGTGGTAATTGCCGTGAAGGGTTCACGTTCTCTGGACCCGGGCTCGAAGCCTGCCACCTGCAGGCATCTCGGCATCATGAACAAAATGGTATTAAGAACCAAATATTAGTGCTGCGCGCACCGGAAGCCAAGATTATCGTGGAGGTCTATCGGATGCATGTTATAACGATTTTCCGACCGACAGCCGTGGTCGGTGTAATCGAACGAGCCGCCGCGCGAAATACGGTAAACATCTACCGCCAGTGTACCTTTCGGATCTGTTTGCGTAGCGCTCGGATACGTGCCGTACCAATCCCAGACCCATTCCCAGACACTACCGCTCATATCGCAGATGCCGAGTTCGTTTGCTTTTTTTCCACCGACCGGATGAGTTGTTATACCGGAGTTTGCTTCATACCACGCAACATTTCCCACTGTGTCGCTGCCGCTATATTTATACGGTGTCGGTGATTGTGCATGAATGCCGCCGATGGCGGCAAATTCCCACTCTGCTTCAGTCGGCAAACGATAACCGTTCGCCGTCCATTTAACACAATCGGGAACGAGATCGGATACGCCGGTTCGATACACAGTGCTCTGCGCGCTTGTTGTATAATAGACCGGGGTCAACCCATCCTTCTCCGACCACGCATTGCACCATTTCACAACATCATACCAGTCCACTTCGCAAACCGGATTATTCACTCCAACGGGAAAATATCCGTTCCTACCCACTGCTATATCAGTGCCCGCATATCCATGCGTCAACGCCCATTCACGAACTTCCGTCCACTTTTCATAGGTGATCTCGTACTTGCCAATCGAGAAAGAGCCGACGGTCACGGAATGGACAGGTTGCTCGTCATCAGAATACCCAGTTCCCATAATGTTGGGATCTGGTTGCCCCATCTGGAATGTGCCGCCGATGACAGAAACCATTGGCACAATGCAGGACAGATTGTCGTACAGGGCATTGCGGACGCCGCGACCGCCGTAGTTTTCGGCACGACGGGCGTCGGTGTGTGCCGCATCGCAGCGGGCCGAAATATTCAGGTCTGCTGCAACATCGCGCCAATCGCCGCCACGTAAACTGGCGCCTACTGCATCAGGACCCGGCCACGTCGAGACATCGGCATTCCCCGTTGATGCATCTAATGCCCCGTTTCCGTGCGTACCATTAAACAGTCGTCCGGAAGAACTGCCCACCGTGACAACGCGTTCATACAGATTACCGCTCATTTCCATTATTCCATAATAACTGGAACCCGATGTTTCCCGTGTAGAAGATGGGGTTGCATTTGCGCCGACACGCACCGGTCCCTGCACGGAACCCTGATTGTCACATGTGGCATTGCCACTGTTGGCACTCGTTTCATTGGCAAATCCGGGATTTGCTATGACAGTGGTCTTGGTAAGTGATGTGGTTCCCCATGCATATTCATTTGGTATGGGCGGGAGTGTTCCACGACATGCTTTTTCAAACTCAAGCTCGGTCATCGGACGCAAACCGCTCCAATCAAGATACGCAGCCACATCTTCCCAACTTACATAGTTGCAGGCAACATACGGATCGGCAGTTGCATAGCTGCCGACCACGCTACCCGTGATTGCATAACGATAATCAGTGCCCGTCATTGTGTATTTTCGACATATCGCCTGTGTTTGTGTCAAGGTATTTAAAAAGTCCACATAGCCCTGCTGGCTGATCTCATATTTCATGCAGTAAAAAGCATTGTATCCCTTTGGAAATTCACCGGGAATCGGGCCAGCCTGGTCGCCGCTATAAGTGGATGTATGAGGATAAAAAAGATTGCCAGAGTCAGTTCCCACTGCAATCGCAGCTTCGCTGCTTACAGGATAAGGATTTGTGGTTGTTGGGTAGTTGTAAAAAGCTCCGCTTTCCGCCCCGCCGCTTCCCGCCACAAACGCACCCGCAGGCACGTACACCATTTCAAGGGCAAAGACTTTAATATCAACGGCCGCATCATCAGCAACACCATCAGCGCCATAGTCCCAACGGAGCTGCACACCGGTTGCCGAAAATGTGCCTGTGCCATCAGCGTCGCGGTAGATGAAGGCGCCCGTGCCGTCTGTGGCCGGAGTGATAGTGCTGCCTCTCGGCGCAATGTGGCCTGTGTAGTGAAGTGTCGCACTCCTCCATGCTCCGCTATTTACTCTGTATTTTGCAAACACCCAGGCGGCATCTGAATTGTAGGGTGCCGAGGAGGTTCGCCAGGAATTTTCCCAGGAGACGTCGAACTGCACGAATGAGAAGTGAATGGCTGAGTCATGCCCTGCTAGTCTGATATTTGAAATACTAATGTTGTTTGCTGCGGCAGAAGCGGCGGCAGCGAAGAGAATTCCCAACACACAGAGCACCTGCATCAGTTTTTTCATCATTGGCCCCCAACGGGAATATGCCCTCTGACGTTCTTATGCATTTACTGTAACTACTCAGCCTGCCATACATAGACATACGGAACACCGTACGCCAATGCGTTTGTTCATTCATTGAATGGTAAATAACGGAGGATTACTTACATCGACAATAAGCAAGCGTATCGCTTAAAGCCCCCCCGGGATCGATGTAAATTGTTTGTGGGATGTACTACAGAGGCATAGTATAAAGAATCGTCGATAGAGTCAATTTAGATTTCTCTAATGAGAATTCTCTAATGTGTGCACTCTACGAGAAGAGCGGTGTTGTCGGCTGGACTTTCCGTGAAGAGGTCCCACCCTTGATGACACTATGAGAATGTTATTTTTTCCACACCACGCGGTTCACATAATCCGTATAGCCGATGATGATGCGCAGCACCTTTTCCGAAACATTCGGCACATCATAATCCTCCACGATCTCCAGCAGCCTGTCCGCGCCGCGGCCCTGCGTTTCAACGACAGAGATCCCCTGCCTCACCCGCTCCCATTTCAGTCCTGTCATGATTACCGATGCTTCTTCCATTCCCTCGGGACGCTCATGGGCCTCGCGTATGTTCAGCGCGGGAAAATTCAATATGGACGATTCTTCGGTGATCGTGCCGCTGTCCGAGAGCACGACGCGCGCATGTTCCTGTAGATGCACGTAGTCAGAGAACGCGAACGGCTTCATCAGTTCCACTTCGGCTGGCAGCGTCACCCCTCGTTCAACGAACCGCTTGCGCGTGCGCGGATGCGTGGACACGATCACGCGCTGGCCGAATTCCGCCGCGAGATTCGCGAGCACGTCCACCAATTGTGCGAACCGGCCCTCGTCGTCCACATTTTCCTCCCTGTGCGCGCTCACAACAAAGTACGTCCCCTTCTTCAATTTCAATGTCTCGAGCACGGACGAGCCGTCGATCGCCGTTCTGTGCGCATGAAGGACTTCGAACATCGGACTTCCCGTCTTGATCACACGGTCGGGCAGCAGTCCTTCTCTCAGCAAATAGTCGCGGGCGATCGTGCTGTAGGTGAGATTGATGTCCGCGATATGATCCACGATCTTGCGGTTCGTCTCTTCAGGCACGCGTTCATCGAAGCAGCGGTTCCCGGCTTCCATGTGGAACACGGGGATCTTCCGCCGTTTTGCGGCAATGGCGGCCAGCGCGCTATTGGTGTCGCCCAACACAAGAAAGGCGTCGGGCTGCACTTCCGCCAGCACCCCGTCCATGCGCGCGATGATGAGGCCGATCGTCTCCACAGCCGTGGCACCCACCGCCTGCAGGAAGTTGTCAGGCGCACGCATGCCGAGATCCTTGAAGAATATTTCGTTCAATTCATAGTCGTAGTTCTGTCCCGTATGCACAAGCGTATGTGCGATCGCGGGCTCGGCTTCAAGCCGCGCGATCACTCGCGACAATCGGATGATCTCCGGGCGTGTTCCAACAACCGTCATAACCTTCAATTGCTTCATTACACTCCCCTGATAAGTAATATACTAATGCATAAAATTGTGGATCACACACATCACCGGTAGTCGAAATACATTACTGTATGATACAGCACCGATCCATAATAATCAAGGTAATTCGAGAAAACAGTGCGGGCGGGCATGAAGTGTCACGGAAGGATATCGAGCGGAACGGTTGAGGTAGGTATGATACGAGAATGCCTGTGTAGGTGAGATGTCCGATAATGGTCTTTGAATGTTCACGAATCGCTATTGTTGAGAAAAGGTGTGACGATTCCTCATACAAACAAAGTCGATAACACTTGCCTCTTCAGTGGAGCCTCTACATCTGTACTCTGTACACAGCCGAATCGTTTCAGGCCAATTTATCCATTAATTGGTGCAGCGTCCGGTTCCATAAAAATCTTCGTTCCATCTGCATGCGCTGCCGCGGTGCGATAGTGCACACGCCTCTCACGGCTGCGATATGATCCAGAAGGACGTGCACAGGCACAAACCACCCGTTTTTTCTTCCCAACCGCTCAATGAGGTTTTTGAACCGGGGATCGATCGCCCCGTCACGAAAAAAACCGCTGGCAAAATGGGTATACATGATACAGGCGCCTCCCTCGCGTTCAAGTCCGTCCTGGTTTTGCTCCGAGATCATGCCGGCAAACAAACCGACGTCGGCGCCGTCTGACGATGCAAACCACGCTTTGACATACGGCCGGGCACTGTCGTAATAGGGCATGGAGGGACAAACCTTCAGCGTATTGATCTCAGGGAACACAAAGTCCCGAACGTAGCGTATGTGCTTGTTACAAATATCAGCCCCAAAATATGGACTCGATTCGATGTGCCCTTCGAAGGTATTGTTATACGCCCCATTCGTGAGGAGAGAATAGATGAACCGGTTCATCCCGGTGTGATTGACGACATTTATAAATCCCTCTCAACGACAATTAGATTTCCCCTTTTAGCGGCCTGAAAAACAGTATACTATTTGACTACATCCTTTGAGAGGAGACGCGTCGAATGGTATCA
>CAISDA010000038.1 GCA_903884005.1 uncultured Ignavibacteriota bacterium
CGGAGATACCCGCATAAAAGCCGTTGGAGACCTGGCAGATAAGGAAATTATGGTCATGAAAGGAGACAATGCCGAGGAATATGTCCGGCGGTACAATGTTTCCCGGAAAATCATTACAACGACGACATATCAAGAAGCATTCCGGTTGTTATCCGAAGGCAAATATGACGCAGTTATCGCCCAAGAGGTTATGGGGGCCAAATTACTGAAAGATCTCGGAATTAAAAATGTAGCCCCTATTAATTACCGGCTCGATAACTTCAGGCAGGATTTTACTTTCGCCGTAAAAAAAGGAGATGCAAATCTATTGATCGCACTTAACAAGGGCCTGTCAATCGTCATGCAGGATGGCACATTTAATAAACTCCGCGCAAAATGGCTTATAGAACCGGGGACAACATCCGACTACTGGTTGATAATCGGATTGATCGGATCGGTAATCGTTGTAATGATACTGGCGAGCGCTTACCTCATACGGAAAAAATATAAAGAAACGCCACGGGGGCAGATCAACTCATGAAGCTGCGCAATTTACTGGTTTCCCTGTTTATGATAATCAGTTTAAGCGGCAGTATTGTCGGAGGACTGCTGTATTCTTTTTCCACCTCGGCAATAGCGGAAAACAACACAGGCCAGAGCTTGCTTGCCGTCGCGAAGTCGCGAGCGGAGCATATCAGCACTTATTTTAACGACGAGATCGAAAAAATAAAACTCACATCAAGCAGAACGCAGCTTAAAATAGATGTTGAAAATTATCTTAAGGCCCCGAGCCCGGTATTGAAAGGAACGATCAGGATCAAACTCAATGATTCCAAAAATTCTGTCGCCGAATATAGGCATGTCTGTTTTGTGGATCTTGATGGTACGGTAGTAACGTGCGACGATTGGCACATTCGGGTCTGAAATCGGACACTAGGAAATCATAAGAAATTTTCTCGACCTTTGAAATGTTTGTGCTGTGTGTTCCACAAACGCTGTGAGTTTTGTACTTTGCGCGGCAACTTCCGCCGGAGTATAGAACCCAAGGCATTTGTAGGGCCTGCCGTTCAGGATATTCTGAACCCAGGCGATCTTTTTCTCCGACACCCTCGCGATATTCGTCCCTTTCGGGATGAAGCGACGGATAAGCTGATTCATTTTCTCAACCTGCCCCTTCTCCCATGAATGATAGGGGTGGCAGAAGAAGACGGGAGCGCCCAGAATTTCGGACATCTGCTTGTGGTGTCGGAAACAGATATCGTTGTCAATCGTGACGCTTCGCACGTACAGGGATGCCCCAATGAGCCGGTCGAGCACGAAGTTAATGGTCGCAACCTTCCGGTCCGGAAGCTTCACGATGATGACATACCGGCTTTTGCGCTCCACCAGAACCAGAAGCGCCCCCGATCCCCGACGCCCTGACACAATGAAGTCGGCCTCCCAGTCCCCGAAAAACCTGCGATTTTCAATGCTTTTGGGGCGTTCATCAATGAACGTGCGGTCTTTAATGTCCGACCGGGGAACCCGTGGCTTCTTTTTGTTCCCCCGATACCAGAGGAACTGCTCCAGATTTCTTCCGTATACGCTTTTCACGAATGCATAGACCGCGTCTTTGCCAACGGACGGCAATTGTCTCTCAACATAGGTGAGTCGTCCCGCGATGCCCTCCGGACTCCAGAACCGACGGAGTTTTTCTTGAACAAACTTCCGCAACGGCTCGTGTAGCGCGACTTTCAGGTGCTGATGACGTGCTTTCCAGTATCGAGCGTATGTTTTGTGTTGGGCTTGTGCCGCATGATATTCGCCCTTGACCCTGTTTCGAGCGATCTCATCTGAAACACTGCTTCGTGGACGGTTTATTTTTCGCGCAATCGCTCGCACGCCATATCCGTCGCCTATGTACGTTTCTATCTTTACGCGCTCTTCATAACTGAAGTGCATCTTTATATTCTTCGTCATTTTCGTTTTGTGTTTCATGTTCCGATTCTATCAGAGTGTCCGATTCCTAAACAGAATTTGCC
>CAISDA010000039.1 GCA_903884005.1 uncultured Ignavibacteriota bacterium
GGAAGTTCTTCAACTTCAACCGGCACTGGCACCGCCAATGCCGTCGTGAACCAGATCACCTCATCCCGGGCCGGATTCGTGCAAGCGATACCCGGCGGCGTCCCAGGAACATTTCCTGGATTCGCGCCGGAAGACCCGGGCTGCCAAATGGGCACGCCCAGAAGAATGACACCTACCACACGAGCCGCGATCGAAGCTTCGGCGAACGCAGGAAAGTTACCTCATGGTGTAAAAGCATTCCCAATCAATCATAAGTCGGAGACGCCTTATGACGGCCCTATCGGATTCATGAACTACAACCCCGACTATGTTTTGAACCCCGGAGATCAGGTGCTCACAAGCATCATTCTCCCCGGAAAGTATCATCAGAACATGACGCAGCTCCGGGAAATTGCAGAGCGTGAATTGGAAAAGGCCGCACCAGGAATGCAACGCATAGCGATCGTCAACTGTCCGGAAGTCGAAAGCGTGACTAAAGCCAATACACTCGGCTTTGGAGTCACCGTCAGCGGCACACCGGAAAGTGGCAACGTCGCAGGCAGCGGCGCTGTGGGATTCACCCATGGCACCAACAAGAGTATGAGACAAGCACATCCAACGTTGTATGCTTACGCAATGAACGAAGGGGGCTTGGATTATATTCCGCCGGAACCGCAAGGCGGCAGCAACAATCAACCGCCAACGCCAACGCCAACGATGAATCTCAATGTGAAGATGGATCTGGAACCCCTGATTCCCCTGATCAAAGAACTCATCGCCGCGAAACCTGCGCCGGCTCCAACAATGCCGGTGCCAGCAATTAACCTTTGCGCCGATTTACCCAGAGCCGTGGTTTACTTTCGATTTAACATATCGGTCGTAGACCCCGAGTATCTTCCCGTAGTAAAATCCGTGGAAGATTGGATGGTGCAACACCCGTCCTGCAAAGTGAGCGTAGAAGGATACGCAAGCTTTGAAGGTGGCAATCACTTCAATGACGGCCTCGGTCAGGACCGCTCCCAGCGCGTCTTCGACATCCTTGCAAAAAACAAGGACATCGCAGACCGGCTGACGCGGCACCTGTCTGCAGGTAAGCATTTCACCACGAAGAACGGGCCGAATCCGGAGTATACGAAAGAAGACCGCAAGGTCGTCTTCTCGATCCGAAACGTCACGTCCGAGAACCAGTAGACAGATCGGGAGCGTGGCTTTAAGAACCACGCTCCCGATCATACCCTCAACGCACGATTCTCATGTTCCATACAGGCAGTTGCCGTATGGTAGCCCAGTTGGGCGAAGGAGCGCAATGAAACGAACTTTGATCGTACTACTGTCTTCATTGGCAACGCTGGTGCTTGGCATCAACGTGGCCGCAGCGCAAGCTCATGTTGTGAACATAACGGGATATCCGATCGGCGAATTTGCCGTGAAGGGTTCCGTACAACAGCAGCTTGATGCACGTGTGATCGGACCGATTGAATCGGCCCTCTCCCGTGCAAAAAGCGGCGAAGAGATTTCGATCA
>CAISDA010000040.1 GCA_903884005.1 uncultured Ignavibacteriota bacterium
GCGGCTTGGATATCTATTGCCGTCTGCGATCGTATTTGTCAACAGCAAGAAAGAACGGCGTTGGTGCATTCAAGGCTCTCGTCGATGCGTTCAATGGCCATCCATTTATCATTCAACAGCGCGTTGTTGCTGAGTAATTACATTTATATTAGATAAGGTGTATCTCCATCCACAGAACACAGCATATATGAGTACAAGAATTCTCCTCGCCCTTTGCTGCGCATGCATGCTCTGGACGTTCGAATCCTGCGCGCCCTCGTCCGCCGTATCGGCCAAAGCATCGTCGCTGCCGTTCATGATCGGAAAGATCGATCTGATCGGCAATGAACCGTTTGTGAAGCCGGTGCTCTGGATCGACGAGACGCATCTATTTCAGCTTCGTACAACCAAAGGCCTCGAAAAAGAATTGATCGCGCGCCAACGCACTCGTGTGAAGGTCTATTATTCCGGCCGCCAGGAAAAGGGAATTGACCATTATCTTGATGTCGACCATATTGAACAAGTAGAACAAAACAACTAACATCCCCATTTTTTTTTGAAGGAGAAGTCGATGCGCGCTCGTATATTATCTGTTGTTCTTAGTGTGTTGTGCGCTGTACTTGGATTGCGCGCTCAGGATCGTTCCACGGCGTATCACGCCACGGCTGTTTCAGAGAATGGATCGTACGGCATACATGGTTCCGATCTCTTATGGAAACAGGAAGCCGAGATGCGCCAGTATATCGCCGCGCATCCCGAGTCCGATTTACGAATGCAGCTCAAGAAACAGGCGGCGTGGGGATTCACCGTCGGCAGCGCGAAATCGTGGTATGCCACGGACCTCACCACCGGGACAACGCAATATCTCGTGCCGTCGACATGCCGTGCGGTCGGCACGAATTGTTACGTCTTCGCAGAAAACGCGCTCTGGGGCACACGCATCAACCAGGCCATTGTGGATTCGGTACGGAACGTCTTCGATCTTCGCACTCCCGCCAATTCGAGCAAGGGGATCTATCAGACGGATGTGGATGCGTTCGGCACTCCGCCGGACGTTGACGGCGATCCGCGCATCATTATTCTCATCCTGGATATCAAGGACGGCTATGCCGGCTCCGGCGGGTATGTGGAAGGGTATTTTTATTCGTTGAATGAAACGACGCGGTCTGGCAGCAACCAGGCAGAGATTTATTACCTCGATGCAAATCCTCTGGACCTGACGACCGCCTCCGGTCTTCAGGGAGGCTTAAGCACGACCGCGCACGAATTCCAGCATATGATCCATTACAATTACGACCCGAATGAAGTTCCGTTCATCAACGAAGGGTGTTCGCTCGTTGCCGAAGTGAATGCAGGGTATGCGCTGTACTCCCAATCGTTGTTTGCAAACGAAACGAATCACTCATTGTTCGACTGGCGTTCGGGCGATAATACGAACGTGCTGAAGGATTACTCGCGCGCCGCGCGCTTCATGACGTATGTGCGGGATCAGTTCGGCATGGGATTCTTCAAGACGCTGGTCGCCTCAAACGCCACCGGCCAGAACGGAGTGACACTCTCTATGCAGCAGGCCGGCGTCACATTGAGCTTCAGCGACCTCGTGCAGAATTTTGAGATCGCAAACATCGTGAACGACAGGACCATCAACACAAAATACGGATACGTGTATCCGACGATCGTCAAGGCAGCCGGAACAACGTTTATGTCGCCGGGGTATACGTCGGCGGGCGACCCGGATATCATACAGCCGTACGGCGCGATGTACATGAAATTCAAGGCCGGGTCGAATCTGAAGGCGCTGTTCACGGCAGATCCGAATCTTGTCGTGAAGGCGCTGGAGATCACCGCGAGTTCACAAAAACTTGTTGATATCACAAGCGGCGTCCAGTTTGCAGAGCCCGGGTTCGGTTCGACATATCCGGAAATCGATTTTATGATTATCAACCGGGACGCCAGTCAGCATTCGGTCACGTCTGTCATCACAGGTACCGGCGTATCCGCCGTGGAATTAAAATATGAGATTTTCGAACCGTCAGGGTATCTGTCCAACGCCGAGAACGACACCACATGCGTGACATTCGATGGCGTCTCGGGCGCCAGGCTCGATTCTGTCAAGATCGCATTGCGGCGTCCGGGTTCGATGACGGGCGGCATCTGGAGTCTCAACACGACGACGCGCCGTCCCTTGGGAACACCGCTGGCGGTTCCGATGACCGCAACCAGTACGATGGCCGCGCCGCCCGTGCCGTACCCCGTGCCATGGCCGAGCTGGGCGACACTCGATGTGCGGTCCAAAAATATCGACGCGTCGAATCCCTTTGTTGTGGCCGTACGGAACGAAGGTGTATACACTGCCGCGCCCCGTGTGATGGTGAGCAAGTACGCAAGCAGCTCGTCGTATCATAGTTTCACATTCCAAAGTACGAACGCAACGCCGGACTGGTATTATTTGAGCGCAACGGCGGAACCGGACAGCATCTGGCTCTACCATATTCGCGCCTATGTGAGTTTCGGCCCGACCGATGTGCGCAAGCCGATGGAACTCATGCCGTCGACGACTGCGCTGGCGCAAAATTATCCGAATCCGTTCAATCCCTCGACAACACTGCAGTTTTCGCTTGCTGCGCGTCAATTTGTGTCGCTGAAAATATACGATGTGCTCGGTAAGGAGGTAGCCGCCATCGTGAATGACGAACTGCCGGCGGGTACCTATTCCCGCACCTGGAATGCCTCAGCAATGCCGAGCGGCGTGTATTTCTCGACTCTGAAGGCGGGGGGCGTGACGGAAACAAAGCGCATCGTACTGACAAAGTAACAGCGCCGACCCATGTCTGAACGTGATCGAAGCGGTGGAGGGCGAAATAGTATTTCGCTCGGGGCGAGGTACAGTCTCGCCCCGCACTGTGACGATGTGTTTGGAAATTTCAAAAAATATTAAAAAATATACGAAGAGCGCTTGCCTTCATACTGCAAGTTTCTTATATTTGAAGGCAAGCGGAACTGGTGGAATTGGCAGACACACTATCTTGAGGGGGTAGCGCCCAAAAGGCGTGCGGGTTCAAGTCCCGCGTTCCGCACTACATGACAGGGGAAGTTGAAAATATTTTGAGGTCATAGTCGCATCAAACGGTACGATGTGCCGGTCTTCAATTGTTTGTATTGTTTGCATAGTAAAGTAGAGGAGCGATCATGAAAACGCTCGTAGTGGTTTTGGTATTGGCCGTGGTGAGCACTGCGCTTGCAGTGGCTCTTCCCATTAAAAGCGGCTCGCTCGTGGCCCGTTCAGACGGGAACAACGTGACCATTCAATGGGGCACGACGGACGAATCGGCGGTAAAGGAATTCGGCATCGAACGCCGTCCCGCAACCGGAAGTGATTTTGTGCTCGTTGCCACCGTGGCGGCGAAAGGCAGCAACTCGTCGTATGAATACGTGGACCAGACCGCGTTTAAGACCACCGGCTCGGTGTATCAGTACCGCATCAGGATCGTCGACACCAATTCGGGCGTCAGTTATTCTGAACCGATCAGCGTGTCGCACAATGTCTCGAGTGTGAAGAGGACGTGGGGAAGTTTGAAGGCGATGTTCCGGTAACACTTCGGGTGCACTGATAAACATAAAGTTTACACAAAAGCCTCTGCACTGTCCCATGCAGAGGCTTTTGTGTTCATATCACAGATTCGCGAACTTCCACGCGCCGATCCCGCCCTTCAGATTGCCGACGGTAAATCCCGCTTTCTTCAGTTGCACCGCAGCGCTGCTGCTTCTGCTCCCGCTCGCGCAATAGAGAATCACCTCGCGCGTTTTGTGTTTCTCCAGCGTTTTGATCTTTGCGGACAGTTCGTGCAACGGGATGTGCAGCGAGCCGGCGATCGACGACTGCTTGCGTTCCGCCGCCGTCCTGACATCCAGGAGCACGCTGCCGGCGCTGACGCGTTCTCTGGCTTCGCCGGGTGTATACTGCGCAATGCCGCGGGACTGCATTTTTTTCCATCCATACACGAGCACGACTGCTCCGGCAAGGACATAATAAAAGGTGAGTGAATCCATGGTGTGCGATCTTTCGATAAGGTGTGGAAAGAGAACGTGCTATATCCTATAGGATGCAGGCTGCGGGTGAAACGATTCATTCGGTTGACGGCCTGCTGTTCTCCCGGACACGGGAGTGTTCGGTGCGCATGTACGGTGGAACCCCGGGCACGGTTCGCGTGCGTGGCGTGCAATGCGCGTGCTGCATTGAATGAGAAAAAGAGTTTAAATGAGAGAAAGAGTTTGAACGAGAAAGTGTTGACTTAAAAAAAAATATTAAGTATTTTGCTCACGAACATTAGAGGACGATTCACACCACGGGGACGAATGTTCACGAGAGCCTCACCCATACCCGTCGAAGTATACTGCTTCCAGTGAAGTGCATCAGAGTCCGTTCCGCACGACGGGGACTCAGACCGCGAAGCACTTCAGCCTAGATCGATCCTACCCGGGATCATGTTCTGCATTGCATCCGGTAGTGAATTCAATACAAAATACACCACACTGCGCTCTCCGGCTGCGGCATTGACCCGGACTGAGCACCGCGTGTTCAAGAGTAGGGGTATTCTGTTTCTATCGCCGGTGTTTTTCCGGTACATCAACCAACACGCGCTGCGCTCGCCCATGAGCGCCGGGCAGGCAGTTGACCATCAACCAAGGAGCATCATTGTGAAGGCACAAGATTTTCTTTCCGTTCGTGACATGGATGCAGAAGAAATTCATGAAACGTTCCGCATTGCGCGGGACATGAAGGCTGACCGTAACAAATATTCCGCCGCTTTAAAGGGAGAAACGCTCGCGCTCATTTTCGAGAAGCCGTCGCTGCGCACGCGCACATCGTTCGATGTGGGCATTCAGCAGCTGGGCGGATTTTCGCTCTATCTGTCTCCCGCAGAGATCAGCCTCGGCAAGCGCGAATCGGTGCACGATGTGGCGAAGAACCTCGAGCGGATGGTGCAGGGCATCATGATCCGGACGTTCGCCCACCAGATCGTGGTGGATATGGCGAAGTATGCGTCGATCCCCGTGATCAACGGGCTGACCGATTATTCCCATCCCTGTCAGGCGATGGCCGATTTTTTGACCATCCTCGAACACAAGAAGACCCTGGAAGGGCTGAAACTATGTTATGTCGGCGACGGAAATAATGTCGCGCACTCGCTGATGTTCGCGGGCGCGCTGCTCGGCGTCAGCGTCACGGTGTTGTGTCCGCCTGATTTCGAGCCGGACCCCGCGGCGCTCACGCAGGCCGTTGAGGACGCGCAAAAAACAGGCGCCGTGATAGAGGTTGTTCATGATCCGATCGAGGGAGTGAAGAACGCGGATGTGATCTATACGGATGTGTGGGCCTCGATGGGACAGGAAAGCGAAACGGAAAAACGGAAAAAAATATTTCAGCCGTACCAGGTCAACAGCGGGTTGATGGCGCATGCGAAAAGCGATGCGTTGTTCATGCACTGTCTGCCGGCGCACCGGGGCGACGAAGTCACGGATGCGGTGATCGACTCGCCGCAGTCCGTCGTGTTCGACGAGGCGGAGAACCGCCTGCATGTGCAGAAGGCGATCATGTACCAGCTGATGAAACCATAACGTCAATACACCCAGTGTGAAAGAAACAGTATGCCTAAAACGGCACTCATAGCAATCGGCGGCAACTCGCTCATTCGCGCAGGCGAACGCGGGACGATCGACGAACAGCTCGGCAACGCGCATGCGACAGCCAGAAGCATGGTCCAGTTGGTGGCGCGGGGCTGGCGTCTGGTGATCACACACGGCAACGGCCCGCAGGTGGGCGCGGCGCTGCTTCGCTCCGAGCGCGCTGCCGGCGAAGTCTACTCGCACCCGCTCGACGTCTGCGTAGCGACAACGCAAAGCGAGATCGGCTACATTATACAGCGGGCAGTGGAATACGAACTGCGCCAGATCGGCCTGTTCACGCCCGTGATGACGGTACTGACGCAGGTGCGCGTGGACGAACACGATCCGGCGTTCCTGCATCCTACGAAACCGATCGGGCCGTTCTATTCGAAGGCTGACGCCGAAGAAAAGGAACGGACCCTGGGATGGAGCATCGTTGAAGATGCATCCCGCGGCTATCGACGTGTGGTTCCGTCTCCTGAGCCCGTTGAAGTGTTCGAGCAGGACATTATCCGGAAAATTCTTGACCTGGGCATGATCGTCATCGCCGTCGGAGGCGGGGGAATACCCGTCATAGAAAAAGACAATTATCTTGTGCTCGGCAGGGAAGCGGTGATCGACAAGGACCGCGCATCGTCACTGCTCGCATCAGAACTCAACACGGACCTCTTTATTATCAGCACCGACGTGCAACAGGTGTTTATCGACTATAAGCAGCCGACGCAGCGGGCGGTCGGGAACACGACGGTGAGTGAAATGGAAGGGTACCTGGCGCAAAAGCAGTTCGCCGCGGGCAGCATGGGACCGAAAGTGGAATCGGCGATCCGCTACATCAAAAAAGGAGGGCAGGAGGCGATCATCACATCGTTCGAGTGCCTTCTGGACGCGGTCGACGGAAAAACCGGCACGCATGTGTTTCCCTGAGCACACAGCCGGACACGGTTCCTGACTACATTATTCTGGAGAGACATCCCTATGAAACTCACCCATGTCATCGAATCTCAACAGTTCACCGTTCCTTCGTTGATGGAATTATTTGACCGCGCCCAGCTGATGGAAAAGATCGCTGCCCGGGGCGGCACCCGCGACTACGAGAACAAGATCATGGCGACGCTGTTCTACAAATCGTCGACGCGGACGCGCTTCTCGTTCGAAGCCGCGATGTACCGGCTCGGCGGGAAGGTGCTGGCGACCGAGCACGCCAACGAATTTTCTTCGGAGATCGACGGCGGGCAGCTTGAGGATACCATCCGCATCATTGCGAATTGCAGCGATGTCATCGTGCTTCGGCATACGGATGAAGGCGCGGCAAAACGTGCGTCGCTCGTGTCGACCGTACCCGTCATCAATGCGGGGGAAGGCGCAGGTGGGCAGCATCCGACGCAGGCGCTCCTCGACCTCTACACGATCTACAGGGAATGCAAGGCGCTCAACGGGCTGTCCGTTGCACTCATGGGCGAGTTGGACAACGGACGGACCGCGCGGTCGCTGGCGTACTTGCTCAGCAAATTCGACCGAGTGAAATTGTATTTTATCGCGCCCTCGGAGATACAGATCAAGCCGGACATCCTGGCATATCTGGACAGCCACCGGGTGCAGTATGAACTTGCCGAGAGCCCGGAACATATTCTCTCGCATGTCGATGTCGTGTATCGCACGCACATTGACCGCGAACGTCTTCAGCGCCGCGACATCGACCTGACGCCATACAACATCAACGCCGGCGTGCTCTCGACGATGAAATCCAATGCGATCATCATGCATCCGCTGCCGCGCTCGGTCGAGATCGATCCGGCTGTGGACAACGATCCGCGCGCCGTGTATTTTCGCCAGTCGCGCAACGGCCTGTTTGTGCGCATGGCGCTGTTGACAATTCTTTTCGATCAGGGATAAGCACAGACAACTGAAGGATAGTACGTCGCGTCAATGGAATCATACACAAAGGATATTCCAGCATGAATACGAACGACTATATCGCCCTCGAAGAAGAATACGGCGCGCACAATTATCATCCACTTGATGTGGTGATCGAACGGGCTGAAGGCGTGTGGGTGACGGATGTCGAGGGCCGCCGGTATCTCGACTGCCTCGCGGCATACTCGGCGCTGAATCAGGGGCATTGCCATCCGAAGATCATGGAGGCATTTGTTGCCCAGGCGAAGAAGGTGACTCTGACAAGCCGTGCGTTCCGTAACGATCAACTCCCGCTCCTTTATAAGATGCTGCACGACATGACGGGATATGAGATGTCGCTGCCCATGAACTCGGGCGCCGAGGCGGTCGAGACGGCGATCAAAGCCGCACGCAAATGGGGCTATACGGTGAAGGGGATCCCCGAGAACAAGGCGGAGATCATCTGCGCCGCCGATAATTTTCACGGGCGGACGACAACGATCGTGGGATTTTCGACGGAGGAACAGTACAAAAAAGATTTTGGTCCGTTCACGCCGGGATTCCGCATCGTGAAATTCGGCGACATCGATGCCCTGAAGAGCGCCATCACGCCGAACACCGCCGCCTTTCTCGTGGAGCCTATACAGGGAGAGGCGGGGATCATTGTGCCGCCCGAGGGGTATCTTCGTGAGGCGGCGCGGATCTGCAAAGAGCAGAACGTGCTCCTGATCTGCGACGAGATCCAATCGGGCCTCGGCCGCAGCGGCAAGCTCTTCGCATTCGAGTACGACAACATTCGTCCCGACATGGTCGTCATCGGCAAGGCATTATCAGGAGGTTTCTATCCCGTTTCCGCGGTACTTGCGGACAACAACATCCTCGGCGTCTTCAAGCCCGGCGAGCACGGCTCGACATTCGGCGGCAATCCGCTTGCCGCGGCCGTCGCCTGTGCCGCGCTGCGCGTGCTTGCGGACGAGGATTTGATCGCGAAATCGTTCGAGCTCGGCGCATATTTTATGGCGAAGCTCCGCGCGATCGACAGCCCGCATGTCAAGGAGATCCGCGGCCGCGGACTGTGGATAGGATTTGTGCTCGACACGCCTGCGCGCCCGTACTGCATCGCGCTGATGAACGAAGGAATTCTCTGCAAGGAGACGCACGAGAATGTCATCCGGTTCGCGCCGCCGCTGGTCATCACGCGGGAAGAGATCGACTGGGCATGCGAGCGCATTCAAAAAGTTGTCTATGCGATTCACTAATAATGAACGATCCTCTTTTCGCACTAAAGAGTGAAGCACGTCAATTATCATTAGGAGCAATCAATGACGAATGCACAGCGAATCACGACGATCATCGTCGGTGCCGCAGGCCGCGATTTTCATAATTTCAATATGATCTATCGGGGCAATGAAGCATATGATGTCGTCGCCTTTACGGCCGCGCAGATTCCGAATATTGCAGGCAGAAAATATCCCGCTTCGCTGGCCGGCTCGCTGTATCCCTCCGGCATCCCGATCTTCGAGGAACGCGACCTCGAAAAGCTCATCGCAAAATTCAACGTGGAAGAGGTCGTCTTCTCGTACAGCGATGTCACCTATAACCACGTCATGAGCATCGGCTCGCGGGTGACGGCGGCCGGCGCGCATTTCAAGCTGCTGAGCGCCGCTCAGACCATGATCAAAAGCACCAAGCCCGTCGTGTCTGTGTGCGCCGTGCGCACAGGCAGCGGTAAAAGCCAGACAACACGCCGTGTCTCCGCGATCCTGCAGAACCTGGGATACAGTGTGGCGGCAGTGCGTCATCCGATGCCGTACGGAGACCTTGAAAAACAAAAAGTGCAGCGCTATGCCACACTCGGTGATCTGAAGAAGCACAAATGCACGATCGAGGAGATGGAAGAGTACGAGCCGCACATTGTGAGCGGCACCATCATCTATGCCGGCGTCGATTACGCGGCGATCCTGGAGCAGGCGGAGAAGGATGCCGACGTGATCATCTGGGACGGGGGGAATAACGATCTGCCGTTCTATGCGCCCGACCTTCATATCGTCGTAGCCGATCCGCTTCGCACGGGCGACGAGTTGAAATATTTTCCGAGCGAGGCGAACCTCCGGCTCGCCGATGTTGTCATCATCAACAAGATCGATTCGGCCCTGCCGGACAATGTGACGAAATTGCGCGCCAACATACGCAGCGTCAACACAACGGCGAAGATCATCGATGCCGCATCGCCGATCGCGCTCGAGGCGAGCCACACGATCGCCGGCAAGCGCGTGCTGGTGATAGAGGACGGGCCGACCTTGACGCACGGTGAAATGAAATTCGGCGCAGGCACAGTCGCCGCGCTTAAATTCGGCGCCGGCGAGATCGTCGATCCGCGTCCGTACGTGAGCGGCGAGATGAAGAAAACCTATGAGACCTATCCGAAGATCGGCGTGCTGCTGCCGGCCATGGGGTACAGCAACAAGCAGATCAAAGACCTTGAAGCAACGGTGAACCGCGTGCCCTGCGATGTTGTCATTATCGGCACGCCGATCGATCTCAGCCGCATCATCAAGATCACGAAACCGGCGCTTCGCGTTACGTACGACCTTCAGGAGATAGGCCAGCCCGACCTGCTGGCTGTGCTCAGCGACTTCGCCAGAAAAATACACTAACGCATGCCAAAACTCCCGGACACGATCATTTTAGCCTCACGGTCGCCGAGGCGGGCGCAGCTGCTGCGCCAGATCGGCGTCGCATTTGAAACATCGGTATGCGATATCGATGAACTCTTCGACCCCGCGATGACACCCGTAGAAAATGCGCGGGCGCTTTCCTATATGAAGGCGGCAGATGTCGCCAGCCGCTACAGGCGGGGTATCGTGCTCGGATCCGATACGATCGTCGTGCTGGACGGCATGCTGCTGGGAAAGCCCGTGTCGGAGGAGGATGCCCGGCGCATGCTGCGCACGCTCAGCGGCAGAACGCACACCGTCGTTACCGGATTTGCGCTTGTTGATGCGGAGTCAAAAAAATCATATATTGATTGCGAACAGACCGATGTTACATTCCGGTCGCTTGACGACGACGAGATCGCCGCATATGTTGCCGCAGGGTCGCCCATGGATAAAGCGGGGGCGTACGGCATCCAGGACGATTTCGGCGCCGTATTCGTCGAACGCATCGCGGGTGATTACTACACCGTGGTCGGCCTGCCATTATCGAAAGTTTACTGTGCGTTACAGCAGTTCATGACATTACTACAAAAAGGATAAGCAATGGAGAAAAAAATTCGAATATTGATCGCGAAGGCCGGTTTGGACGGCCACGATCGCGGTGCGAAAGTGATCGCGGCGGCACTGCGCGATGCAGGCATGGAAGTGATTTATACCGGATTGCGCAAGTCTCCGGAAATGATCGTTGAATCCGCGCTGCAGGAAGATGTGGACGGGATAGGGATCAGTTCTCTCAGCGGCGCCCATATGACCATCTTCCCGAAGGTTGTTGCGCTCATGAAGGAAAAGGGGATCAGCGACATCATTCTCTTCGGCGGGGGAATCATTCCTCAGGCGGACATTGACGCATTGAAGGCGCTCGGCGTGGGCGAATTATTCACGCCCGGCACGCCGACGCAAGCCATCGTCGAGTACCTCACGACGGCCTGCGGCGTCACCACGTAAGCGCTTCGTTCCGGGGACTGCGCGATGTGCGCGTTCCCCGGAGCGTCTGCTCCATCCTGCAGTTCCTCCCCCCACCGAGTGTGCAATGCTTCAGCCGGTTCGCTTCTTCAGATTGGCAGGGAAGGACGGTCCGCGCGACGCGGCGTTCTCTATATCCGTTATTGTGATTCGTCCAATTCAATGGGCGCATGGCCCGGGAGCGTTTCGGCCGGAGTGTCTGTGCGCGTGTTCCGGATGCGGATGCCCGACGCATCGAATCCGAACAGATCGTCGCTGGTAAAGATCTGCTGAAAGTCCTTCTCCGCAAAGAAGACGCGGAATTTATCCGAAAGCTCATCGAGGCGTTTCAGGTAAAAGCCGGTGTTCTCGTCGGGAAAATTTTCGTCCCACAGGAATGCTTCCTTGACGTTCCTGAAGCCGGTGATCGAGGCGTCCTTTCCCGTGAAGTAATAGGCGACCCGTTCGCCGAGCCTCACGGGGCGTTTCGACTGAATGACCGCTTCATAGACCGCCGCCCGGTTGCGCCTTCCCGTCCTGACTCCGTCTTCATAGTCTTCCAGCGTCTCTTTGATCGTGTCGGTCCGTGTAAAGTCTGCTGCAGTCATTTCGTGGAAACGGAGCGAGTGGACGAGCTCGATATAAAACCGGTGCATGTCGCCGAATTGCTCATTCAACAAGCATTCGATGCACTGCCGGAGGAATACCCGCCCGAAGCGTTCGATATTCCTGGACAGGAGGGACGAGCCCTTGATCGTCACCTTGTTGCGGTGGTCGAGCAGCGCGTAGTTCTTTTTTTTGTAACTGAGCATCTTCGTATACCTGCCGCTGAATCCGAGCGTGATGCCGTCGGGAAGAAGTGATGAAAGCCGGCCGACGAACTCCCGTTCCGCATGGGTGCCCGCGACATTATCGGGCGGAATACAATAGAGCCCGTCTGTGTCCACCTCTATGACGGTGCCGTTGTTCAACGTGATATCGTGGATAAGCCGGCGCAGCAGTTCCTGGCCCGATGTGGTGACTTCATCGGCCCGGTCATAGTCGTTGAACAGCGCCCTTGAATATCCCAGGTATCCGTAAAATGAATTGATCAGCACTTTGAGCGATGACTGCAGCGCGTCGGTTTGCGCGAGCGCGGATGCATCGGTCAGCGTCTGGAGTTCCCGTTTCGCCTCGAGCCGTTTCGTTGTGAGAAACCGGAGCGCGGTCGTGAACACATCCAGTGCATCGGTGGCGGGCCTGATGCCGCGGGTCAGCATGAGAGAGGGGTACAGGGAATCGACATCCGCGTGGACGATCGGCCCGAATACGCCGGTGGCGAAGATATCGGTGTAGCCGCCCGATGTCTGGAAGCCCTGCTGTGGCTTCGGAAGAGAATGGCGCTGGCGGATGTACGCACGCAGAAAGATCGCTTCGATCTTTGCGGCGGAGCCGAGTTTTGCCAGCGTTCCGAAATTGAACGGGAGCATCTGCGCCAGGTAGAAGGCCGACCCGAGCAGCGTGTCGCTGACGGCTCGCGTGTCTCTCGCATTCTCCGCCGCATGCCGGTGGAGAGCACCGGGATCGTGTTCCCACGACCAGGAGACCTTGTCGTCGGGAATGTACTCGCGTCCGGCTGCGGCAGCCCCGAAAAATTGCGCCGCGTAGTGCAGGCTGTAGCTCTCCATCGAGTGCCGGGATGCGTCGTACGACTGCAAGAGCAACCATGTGTCTATGATGTGCCGGCCGGCGATCTCGAAACTCGTGTATTCCACGGTGGTCTCGGCAAACATTGTCCGTGTTGAATGCGTGGAGGGGACCGTTCCGTCGCGCCCCAGGGCGCATTCGATCGAGTGCAGTTCGCAGCGTTTCATGATGTAGGGCAGCACGGCCGAATAGCAATGATGCGCCTCGATGACGTCGGGATCCTTCTCGCGGACGAGTGCGATGAATTCGGCAAGGAGTTTTTGTTCGCCGCCGCGCCTGTTTCCCAGCACCTTCTCCCAACCGCGGTTGTCCGACAGCGCGATCACGACGATGCTGTCGTCGAGGCGCTCGGCATTGCTCGTGCGGTGCGCCTTCGAGTACGTCTCGATGTCGATCTGCATGCGGTACAGGTCGCCGGCCTCCATCCCCTTGAAGAGCGTCTTGCCCGACTGGAGCAGGTATTGCGTCGTCATGTCCGGACGGAAGAATATGTGTTCCGTGTCCAGGTACGATGTGACAGGCGTTTGGTAATATGCGCTGATTTTGCGCAGGGCGAATTGCACCGCTTCCCACGCATCGAAGGAGGATTGAAACGCGCACAGGTACTGATAAAAATTCGTGCCGTCGAGTTTCTTCAGCCAGAATTTTTTGGGAAAGCCGTCCATGAACCGCGAATCGGACAGGTGGAAGAAGGGGAAAAATTCGACATCACTCGATTCCACGGCGGCGCTTGTCCGCTTGTACACGCGGATCGACGAGCCTCCCACCGGGTGGAGAGCGACGATGTGTGTCTCATCGTTATGTCCGAAGAGCAGTGAATCCATGCACTAATATATACGCCAGCGGGATAAAAGCAAAAAATAATGAAGGGGAACGACATCGTATCGTGCGGCCTGCCTCAGCCGCTTTGCTCCGAAGGAAATGACAGTGAATGAGAACTGATCGCTTGTGGCCGGGCGGTTTAAAACACAACACGTCCGGAGCGTTGCCCGGACGTGTTGTGACATGTACAGCGGAGAGGGTGGGATTCGAACCCACGGAACGCTTTCACGTTCACACACTTTCCAGGCGTGCCAGTTCAACCACTCCTGCACCTCTCCGGGATAAAACGGATGTGTGTACACCTGCCTTGCTTTATTTCCTAGCGGAGAGGGAGAGATTCGAACTCTCGATACCCTTACGAGTACACTAGTTTTCGAGACTAGCTCTTTCAACCACTCAGACACCTCTCCGTGGTATCCCGTTGAACGTCTTTCCTCGACGGGGAATTTTAATTTACACAATCTTGATAAATAATGCAATAGGAGGCGCGCACATTTCGCCGAGTTAACCGTCTTCCCGGCGCATGCGCACGATTCGGGGGAGAGATCGCCAATCCCCATAAAAGACCGTCATTGTGAATTATTTAGTTGCGGTTGCGGATTAACTTCGCTATATTTAAATCGTTGATGAGGTCCCGCCGGTTGCGGGACTTTTTTTTGGGCATTACTTATTATGACGCAAATACTTCAAAAAATAGAAGAAATCGCAGTGCCGATCATCGAGCGGCACGGGGCGTTTCTCGCCGAGCTCGTGCTGCGGGGGGAACTTCGCAGCAAGGTTGTGGAAGTCTACGTCGACACCGATGCCGGCATCACGATCGATACCTGCACCTCGATCAGCCGCGAACTCTCCGAGGCGCTCGATGCGCAGGAGATCATCATGGGCGCGTACAGGCTCGATGTCTCCTCGCCGGATCTCGGCAGACCGATCCACGTGCTGCGTCAGTACAAGAAAAACATCGGCCGGATGCTCTCTGTCACCTTCATCGAAGAGGGAACACCGCAGACCGTCGACGGGGAGGCTGAAGCAGCGGATGACGCCGGCCTCACGCTGCGTACGAGCGGTACGGCCGTCCGGACAATTCCCATGGCTGCGATCACCAAAGCATTTATCGTCCCTCAATTGAAAAAAAAAAGTAAGTAGATCACCATTTATATTTTTGGAGTGCTGCAATGAATCATGAAATAGTCGAATCTTTTTCCGGACTCGTGCGTGAAAAGAGCATAGATAAAGATATTCTCGCAGGTATCGTGGAAGATATCTTCGGTATGATGGTCCGCAAGAAATTCGGCCCGACCGCCAAATTTGATGTTGTCGTCAACATGGATAAAGGCGACATTGAAATTTATCTCGAGCGCGAAGTCGTCGAAGTGGTCGAAGACCCCGTGCGGCAGATCGATCCGGCGACGGTGAAAAAGATCTCCGGCGAAGACATGGACATCGGCGAAGACTATGTTGAAATTCTGCCGCTGGAAGATTTCGGGCGCAGGCTCATCACGACGGCGAAACAGAACTTCACGCAGCGCGTGAAGGAAATAGAAAAGGAACTGGTCTTCAACGAGTACAACAACTCGCTCGGAGAGATCATCGTGGACGAGGTCTACCAGATCCGCAACAACGACATCATGGTGATGCACAACAAGACGGAACTGCTCCTGCCCAAGAGCGAACAGATATTCAAAGAGCGGTATAAAAAGGGCGACACGGTCCGCGCGATCGTGAAGGAAGTGCGCAAGAACGCGACAAACCCGACGGTGATCATTTCCCGTTCGGCTCCGCAGTTTTTGGAGCGCCTCTTCGAAATTGAAATTCCCGAGATCTACGACGGCATCATCGAGATCAAGTGCATTGCACGCGAACCGGGCGAGCGGGCAAAGGTGGCGGTCGAGTCGCACGATGACCGCATCGATGCCGTCGGCGCCTGCGTCGGCATGAAAGGCGTCCGCATTCATGCGATCGTCCGCGAATTGAACAATGAGAACATCGACGTCATCAATTACAGCGACGAACCGGCAGTGTTCATTCAGCGCGCCCTTGCGCCGGCGAAGCTTAAAAGCATACAAATTGACCATGACACCAAGAAAGCAACCGTGCTGGTGGACGAAGATCAGGTATCGCTGGCGATCGGCAAAGGCGGTCAGAACATACGACTGGCCAGCAAGCTGAGCGGGTACGACCTGCAATTGGTGAAGGAAAGCAGCGAATACGACATCGATCTCGAAGAATTCAAGGAAGAGATCGGCGACGAAATCCTCGCGAAGTTCACCGAGAACGGCTATTCGACGGCCAAAGCGGTGATCGATGCGTCCGTTGCCGAACTGGTGCGCACGCTGGATCTTCCGCAGGAAAAAGTTGAAGAGATTGTAACGTTGATTAAGACAGAGTTTGAAGAAGCCGAAGAAGAAGACGACGACGAATCCTCCGAGCAGGAAGAAGAGGAGACGAGCCAGCCATCGTAATGTAACGGAATCGTCCGGCCGTCTGTGATCTAACGCTGTTTCGCACGACACTTAACTCAAAGGAATGCAATGCCTGAGGCAATTGAGAAAAAAATCAAGTTGTACAAGCTCGCAACCGAACTGAACCTCGCCAGCGATACCCTCATCGAATTCTTGATGAAGAAAGGGTACAAGATAAAGAATCACATGTCGCCGATCGAAGACGACATGTTGAAGGATATCATGTCCCACTTCAAAAAAGAGAAGGAAGTCGCCGATAAGTTTCAAAAGAAACTGACAGAGATCAAGGAAACGCGGCGCCGTGCGACTGAAGCAAAAAAAACGGAAGTCCTTCCGGCGGAAGTCGTGTCGAAAGCCGTGTCCGCACCGGGTGAGCAGGAACCTGAAACAGCAGAGCATCCTTTGGCGGAGACCTCAGGGGCCATCGCTGCGGAACCTTCTGAAGAGACCGTTGAAGCTGGCTCGAACGTCGAGACTTCCGAACCCATGGCGGCTCGGGAGCCGTCGGAAGCGGCTCCCGATACACACACGCCCGCCGAGAAGCCATCAGAGGCGCATGCTCCGGCGAAAGCACATGTTCCTGACACTTCCGCCAAGCCGCATGCGGAAGCGGGTCCCGTGGTTGGACAGCCGGGAGCACCGGTGAAAGCCGCTGAAGGCAGGATCGGAATCGAGACGAAGGATTTCCGGACACGCACTCCTGAAAAAGGCAAAAAATTCGGCCTGACGATCAAAGGCAAGATGGATCTTACCAAGCCCGCAGCCAAACCTGCCCCAGGAAAGAAAGCAGAACTGTTAGCCGCCGAAGAGGAGGCGAAGAAGAAGAAGAAGAAAAAGAAGAAAGTAAAGGACGAGAAGCCGAAAGTGAAGACCGCCATCGAGATCGAGGCGGAAGCGGCGGCATCGAAGAAGAAAAAGAAGAAAAAGAAGCTCCGTCACCACGAAGTGAACGATGTGCAGGTGAACGAAGCCATCAAGCGCACGCTCGCCGAGATGGAAGAATCGGGCGCCGTCAGCACGCGCGCCGTGCACAGGAAGAAGAAGAAAGAGAAGCGCGAAGAGCAGGAAGCGCTCGCCAAAGAAGCGGCATTGATTGAAGCAGGCATTCTGCGCGTTACGGAATTTGTGACCGTGGGAGAGCTCGCAAACCTCATGAAGGTCTCGGTTGCCGAGATCATTCAAAAGTGCATCGGCCTCGGCATGATGGTGTCCATCAACCAGCGCCTGGACAAGGACACGATCGTTCTTGTGGCCGACGAGTACGGCTATGCCGTCGAGTTCCAGGATGAATTCACGGTCGACGTTCTTGAGGATACACCCGACGCGCCCGATCTGCTGAAACCCCGCGCACCGGTGGTGACCATCATGGGCCATGTCGATCACGGCAAAACTTCGCTCCTTGATTATATCCGCCGCACGAACGTCGTGGCGGGCGAATCGGGCGGTATCACGCAGCACATCGGTGCGTACGAAGTGACGACCGAAAAAGGGAAACACATTACGTTCCTCGATACGCCGGGCCATGAAGCGTTCACGGCCATGCGCGCGCGCGGTGCGCAGTTGACGGACATCGTCGTCCTCGTCGTTGCTGCGGAAGACAACGTCATGCCTCAGACACTCGAGGCCATCAGCCATGCTAAGGCGGCCGGCGTGCCGATCATCATCGCGATGAACAAGATCGATAAGCCCGAAGCGAACCCGGACCGCATACGCCAGCAATTGGCGGATAAGGACGTGCTCGTGGAAGAATGGGGCGGCAAGTATCAGTCGGTGGAAGTGTCCGCGCGAAACGGAAAAAACGTCGACCTCCTGCTGGAAAAAATATTATTGGAAGCAGAAGTGCTGGACACGCGGGCCAATCCCGACCGTCTTGCGCGCGGCGCCGTGGTTGAAGCGCAGCTCGACAAGGGCAAGGGTATTCTCGCGACCATCCTTATTCAAAAAGGAACGCTGAAGATCGGCGATTCCTTCCTTGCCGGCATCTACAGCGGCAAAGTGAGGGCGATGTACGACGAACGCGGCAACCGCCTCGAATCGGCGGGACCCTCGGTGCCCGTGCAGCTCCTGGGCTTCGACGGCATTCCGCAGGCGGGCGATCAATTCATCGCAATGGTCACAGACCGCCAGGCGCGCGAGATCAGTTTGAAACGTCAGCAGCTCAAGCGCGAACAGGATTTCAGGCAGATACGGTTCGTTACGCTGGACGACATCTCGGAACAGATCCAGGCAGGCAAGAAGATACAGGAATTGTCCATCATCGTCAAAGGCGACGTGGACGGCTCGGTCGAAGCGTTGTCCGATTCACTCTTGAAACTCTCGACCGAAGAGGTCAAGATCCGCGTGATCCACAAGGGCGTCGGCGCCATCTCGGAAACCGACGTGCTGCTGGCTGCGGCATCGAATGCGATCATTGTCGGCTTCCAGGTTCGTCCGAACCTGAATGCGCGGCGCCTGGCGGAGAAGGAAAAAGTCGACCTGCGCCTCTACAACATCATCTACAATGCGATCAACGAACTGAAAGACGCGCTCGAAGGCATGCTCGCTCCTGCATTGTCCGAAGAGATCACGGCAACGGTCGAGGTCCGCGACATCTTCAAGGTGCCGAAGATCGGCACTATCGCCGGCTGCTATGTCACCGACGGCAAGATCATCCGCAACAATCGGGTGCGCGTCGTACGCGACGGCATTCCGGTCTTTGAGGGCGGCATCGGTTCGTTGAAGCGTTTCAAGGAAGATGTGAAGGAAGTTGAAACGGGATTTGAATGCGGCATCGGCCTCGATAATTTCAACGATGTGAAAGCGGGCGATATCATCGAAGCGTTCAAAACAGTGGAAACAAAACGGAAACTGATCTAACACAGTGCGATCGTCACCTGCGGCCTTTGCTGCGCCGGGGGGTGGGATTGCATGAGCAGAAGAGGAGTGATAGTCGTGGGGTTGCGAATAGAGAAAGTAGCATCGATGCTGCACCGTGAACTCGGGGCGATCATTTCCACCGAGTGCTCCGGCGGCGGTTTCGGGTTCACCACGGTGACCGAGGTTCGCATGACGCCGGATCTGCGGCTGGCAAAAGTATACGTCAGCATCTTCGGCGACGCAAAGGCCAGGGAAAAAACCCTGAAGCACCTTGAGTCGCGAAAGAAAGAGATCCGTCATGAGATGGCACACCGCGTGTCCATGAAATATGTGCCCGCGCTGCAGTTCTATCATGATGCGACGCTCGATAACGTGATGCATCTCGAACAACTGATCAAAGAAATTCACAAGGATGACCCGGTGAAGCCGGCAGAGGAAGAAACAGAACACGAATGATCGAGACGGCAGTAATGAAAACGACACTCGATTTTCACGAGGGCGAAATCCTGTTCATAGACAAGCCTGCAAAATGGACGTCCTTCGACGTGGTGAGCCGCGTGCGCGGAACGTTCCGCGTGAAAAAAGTGGGACATGCGGGCACGCTCGATCCGAATGCAACGGGACTGCTGATCATTTGCACGGGAAAAAAAACCAAGATCATCGACGAGTTTTCGGGATTGGACAAGGAATATGTTGCGACCATGGAACTGGGCGCGCGCACGGCCAGCTTCGACGGCGAGACGGAGGTGATCGAGCAGAAGGACGTTGCTCATCTCACGGACGAGGCGATACGGGCGGCTCTCGCGGGATTTCTCGGAACGCAGCAGCAAGTGGCGCCCATGTATTCGGCGGTGAAGCATCTCGGCAAGCCGCTTTATAAGTATGCACGAAAGGGCCGGGAGGTCGAACGGAGGCCGAGGGAGGTCACCGTGTCGGAACTCGAGGTCGTTTCGATCGCTCTGCCGCTGGTGACGTTCCGGATCGTTTGTTCAAAGGGGACCTATATCCGCTCCATCGCCGACGAATGCGGCATGCGACTGGGATGCGGTGCGTACCTCAAGGAACTGCGTCGAACGCGTATCGGCGAGCATCATGTGCGCGATGCGATCGGCGTCGAACAGCTCCATACGTTAGAGGCCAAAATCATGAAGAGCGTCGAATAAGCCATGGACATCATCCGAAGTCTTGACGATATCCGGTACGATAAGAATTCCATCATTACGATCGGTGCGTTCGACGGAGTTCACGCGGCGCATCAGGAGATTCTGAACGAAGTCGTCGAACGGGCGCACGCCGTGCACGGCAGGAGTGTTGTGGTGACGTTCGAACCGCATCCGAAAGAGATCGTCGGCGGCGGCGACCGCAAGGTCGCCATACTGACGACGCTCGAGGAAAAATTGGCGCGCATTGCGGCGCTGGGCATCGATACGGTGTTCGTGGTCCCGTTCACGTATGAGTTTTCGCGCAAGACGCCGATGGAATTTTATCTCGACTACATCGTGAACGGCACCGGTGTCACAGAGGTGATCGAAGGATACAATCATCATTTCGGCAGGGACAGGGAAGCCGGCATGAACGATGTCGTGCAACTGGGCAATCAGTACAATTTTTCCGTTTCTGCCGTGAAGATGATGCAGGTGGACGGCGCTCCGGTGAGCAGTTCACGCATTCGATACGCGATACGCGACGGCTCCATGGAACAGGCTGCGGAGATGCTCGGATACCGCTACGAGTTTTCGGGCGTCATCGTTCGCGGGCACGGCAGGGGCAAGGCGCTCGGCTATCCGACGGCAAATATCGCGCTGGACGATCCGCGCAAGGCCGTGCCGAAGATCGGGGTCTATGCCGTACATGCGACGATACACGGCACGCGCTACGGCGGCATGATGAGCGTCGGCGTGCTTCCCACATTCTTTGAAACGCATGATCGCACGATCGAAGTCAATATCTTCAATTTCGACGAGGATGTGTACGACGAGACGCTGCACGTGGAGTGCATCCAACGCACACGCGATGAAAAAAAATTTTCCTCGGTGGCCGAGCTGGTGGCCGAAATGGGGAACGATAAAAGTGTAATTCAAAATATTGTACTACAAATTCAATAAACTTTCTATATTCAAGGAGCTATTATGGCGATCACAAAATCCATGAAGCAAGAGTTGATCACAAAATTCGGCAAGAACGAAAAAGACACCGGCACGCCCGAGGTTCAAATTGCCATTCTGACGAAGAATATCAATGAACTGGCGGAGCATTTCGGCTCGCACAAAAAAGATCATCATTCACGTCATGGCCTTCTCCGCATGGTCGGCAAGCGTCGCAGCCTGCTCGATTATCTGGTGGAAAAAGATATCAATCGGTACCGCAAGATTATTGCCGAATTAAACATTCGTAAATAACATTTCGGGGCAGCGAGCAATATTGCTCAAAACATTACTGACACAGAAAAACAATGGTAACAAAAGAAATTACAATCGGCACACAGACGATGTCGCTCGAAACCGGCCGTTTTGCAAAACAGGCCAACGGCGCCGTCATGGCGCGCTACGGCGATACAATGGTGCTTGCCACAGTCGTCGCATCGCGCGACCGCGGCGATGAAATAGATTATTTTCCGCTTCAGGTGGAATTCAGAGAAAAAATGTCTGCAGCCGGAAAGATCCCCGGCGGATTCCTGAAACGCGAAGGACGTCCGACGGACAAGGAAATCCTGACCGCCCGGTTGATCGACCGTCCAATCCGTCCGATGTTCCCCGACGGCTATCGCCGCGAAACGCAGATCATTGTGACGGTGTTCTCGTCCGATCAGCAGAACGACGCCGACGTGCTCGGCGCCTGCGCCGCATCCGCCGCGCTGATGGTTTCAGAGCTTCCATTCGACGGCCCGATCGCCGAAGTGCGCATCGGCCGCGTGAACGGTGAAATGATCATCAACCCGACGTTCGCAGAGCTCGAAACAAGCGACATGGATATCACCGTCGCCGGCACCGCAGATTCCATCCTCATGGTGGAAGGCGAATCGAAGGAAATATCCGAAGACGTCATGCTGACCGCACTCAAGTTCGGCCACGAAGCGATCAAAAAGATCTGCGCACTGCAGAGCGAGTTCGCCGCCGCTGTCGGTAAAGAAAAAATGGCGCTCGTGCTGCCGGTTGTCGACGCTGCAATGATGGCCGATGTGAAAGCCATCGCCGAAGCGACATACCGCACGACGGTCGCGACCGTGCTCAAAAAAGAAGAGCGCGCAGCAGCCAACGAAGCGATCGAAGTGGAAACGCAGGCCAAGCTTGCCGAGAAATACCCGAACCAGACGAAGGCCATCCACCAGATCCTGCATGACATTGAAAAAGTAGAAATGCGCGAAATGATCCTGCGCGACAAGAAACGCCTCGACGGCCGTTCGCTCACCGAAATCCGCCCGATCTCGATCGAAGTCGGACTGCTTCCGCGCACGCACGGGTCGGCGCTGTTCACACGCGGCGAAACACAGTCGCTCACAACAGTCACACTCGGCACGAAATCTGACGAACAGATCACGGACGGATTGAACACCGTGCTGCCGCGCCGCTTCATGCTGCACTATAATTTCCCCCCGTTCTCGGTCGGTGAAACAGGCCGCCTCATGACCGGAAGGCGCGAAGTGGGCCACGGAAACTTGGCAGAACGCGCACTCAAGATCCTGATGCCGAACGAAAAAGAATTTCCGTACACAATCCGTATCGTGTCCGATATCCTTGAATCGAACGGTTCAAGCTCGATGGCAACGGTCTGCGCAGGAACACTCGCCATGTACGACGGCGGTGTGCCCCTGAAAAAACCCGTCGCCGGTATTGCAATGGGTCTGGTGAAAGAAGGCGAACGTGTCGCCGTGTTAAGCGACATCCTCGGCAACGAAGATCACCTCGGCGACATGGACTTCAAGGTCTGCGGCACTGCCGACGGCATCACGGCGTTCCAGATGGACATCAAGATCAAAGGCATCACGCTTGAGATCATGGAAACCGCACTCAGCCAGGCAAAAGACGGACGCATGCACATCCTCGGCAAAATGAACGCCGTTATTTCCACCCCGCGCACAGACATCAGCCAGTACGCGCCGCGCTTGACGACGATCAAGGTTCCTATCGATACGATCGGCGCCATCATCGGACCGGGCGGAAAAAATATACGCGCGATCGTTGCCGCATCTGGTGCGGAGATCAACATCGAAGACGACGGCTCTGTCGTGATCGCCGCTACGACCGTTGAATCGGCTAACATAGCGATCGCGATGATCCAGGGCATCTCGGCATCGCCGGAGATCGGCAAGATCTACAAGGCGACAGTCAAGAAGATCATGGACTTCGGCGCATTCGTCGAGATCCTTCCCGGCAAGGAAGGCCTCGTCCACGTGTCGCAGCTCGATACAAAACGGATCGAGAAAGTGGCTGACCATTTCAAAGTCGGAGATCAATTCGAAGTGAAATTGATGGAGATCGACGACAAGGGACGTCTCAACCTGAGCCGCAAGGCCGTCTTGATCGCTGAAAAAGCAAAAGAAGAACCGGTTCAGCCGGCGTAAGTGATGGACACCAATCCCCGCACGATCCAAAAGATCTGCGGGGATTGTCGTATCTATACCAGACCAATGATTTTCAATCAATGCTACCATTATGCAGCGAGCACTCAGACCAGCGTCCGTTTTGCGCGGGGATATTTCCGTCCCCGGAGATAAATCCATTTCCCACCGTGCGGTGATGCTCGGTGCTATTGCCAACGGGGTTACCGAAATTACGGGATTCCTGCAGGCGGCCGATCCAATAAGCACCGTCAATTGCATGCGCCGCCTTGGCGTAGAAATCGATGCAGGTGAAAGCAGAATCATCATACACGGCAAGGGTTTGCACTCATTAATGAAACCCGATGCTATGCTCGACGCCGGGAATTCGGGAACCACCATGCGGCTGCTTTCGGGAATACTCGCCGGACAGAAATTTCCTACGATGATCTCCGGCGACAAGTATCTCGTGAAGCGTCCCATGAAACGCATCGTGGAACCGCTGCGGCAGATGGGCGCCGACGTGCGTTCACGCGCCGAGGGTACGGCTCCGCTCGAATTCTATCCCGCACCAACTGGTCTTCACGCCATACGCTACGAGTTGCCGATCCCGAGCGCTCAGGTCAAATCGGCAATACTGCTGGCCGGTTTGTTCGCCGAAGGGACCACGCAGGTCGTCGAAACGACGCCGTCACGCGATCATACCGAACGCATGCTCGGGCTCACGCCGGTGCAAGACGGTGGAGTGACGGTGATCTCCGTTGTGGGAGGAACTGAACGTGCTGCCGTGCCATTTGCCGTGCCCGGAGATCCTTCCTCAGCGGCGTTTTTTATCGTGGCCGCGCTCGTTGCGAAGGATGCCGAGATCGTCGTGCGCTCGATCGGGCTCAACCCGACACGCATCGGCTTTCTGGATGTGCTCACGCGGATGGGCGGTGCCATTACGATCGACAATGAACGCGTCGTGGGTGGTGAACGCATCGGCGATGTTGTTGTGAAAAGCTCAGTCCTGAAAAATCAGGGGCCGCTCTCAGGCGGCATCATTGCGAACATCATCGATGAGATACCGGTGCTCGCCGTTGCAGGTGCATTCGCCGAGGGTGTGTTCGAAGTCCGCGATGCCCGCGACCTGCGCGCCAAAGAATGCGACCGCATCGCCGCCGTCTGCCACAATCTGCGCGCGCTCGGCATCACGGTCGAGGAATACGAGGATGGTTTTGCATTTGAACCAAAAAGAATCGTATCTTCCACAGTGTTCGAGAGTTTCGGCGACCACCGCATCGCCATGGCGTTCGGTGTTGCGGCCCTTGCTCTGCAGGAAGAATCGGTGATGAACGATGCGGACTGCGTCGACATTTCATTTCCGCCGTTTTGGGAACTGCTTCACTCACTCATACACTAACGAGGTGGATCGTGGCAAGCGTTCAGATATCGAATGTGTCAAAGGTCTATGATGGCGGCGTCGTTGCCGTTCAGGATGTCAGCATCGACATTCAGGATAAGGAATTTGTGGTGCTCGTCGGCCCATCGGGCTGCGGGAAATCCACAACGCTGCGCATGGTCGCCGGCCTCGAAGAGATCACGGGCGGACCGATATCGATAGACGGGAAGATCGTGAACGAGGTGGCTCCGAAGGATAGGGACATCGCGATGGTCTTTCAGAATTATGCGCTCTATCCCCATATGACGGTGTATGAGAACATGGCCTTCGGGCTCAAGCTTCGGAAATTTCCGAAGGCCGAGATCGAGTCTCGCGTGCGCGAAGCGGCGCAGATCCTGGGCATTGAAGAGTACCTCCAGCGCAAACCAAAGGCGCTCTCGGGCGGTCAGCGGCAGCGAGTGGCCGTGGGACGCGCCATTGTGCGGAAGCCGAAAGTGTTCCTTTTCGACGAGCCGCTCTCGAACCTGGACGCGAAACTGCGCGTGCAGATGCGCACCGAAATTTCAAAACTGCATCACCGTCTTGAAGCGACAATGATCTATGTGACGCACGACCAGACCGAAGCCATGACCATGGGCGACCGTATCGTGGTGATGAAAGACGGCATTGTGCATCAGACGGACACACCTCTGAACCTCTACAATTTTCCGGAGAATAAATTTGTCGCAGGGTTCATCGGCAGTCCCGCCATGAATTTTATGGAAGGAGTCGTCGAGCAGAACGGCGGCCTGCATTTCCGCGAAAAAAATTCGCCGCTCACGCTCAGTGTTCCGAAGGAAAAGGAAGATACGCTTAAAAGCATGGTCGGCAGGGACGTGTGGATGGGGATACGGCCGGAACACATCATCGACGCGCACGCCGCCCCGGCGCAGGCGGCGAAAGCTGCTGTGAAAGTGGAAGTCGTTGAACCGATGGGGAATGAGATCTTCGTCTATTTTTCCACTGCTTCGGACACGCAGTATGTGGCCCGCATCCATGCCTCTGTGGCGCCGAAGACCGGACAGGCAATGGAGTTCGGATTCGATATGACGAAAGCGCTCTTCTTCGACAAGGCAACGGAAAAAGTGCTTCGATAAGAATTAATCGGCACGCAGCATCAGAGAAGGGCCGTTCTCAACTACGCCTCTCAGTGCGTATTCCATAAGAAACGCCGTCACGCACCGTGAAAAGTGCATGACGGCGTTGTCATTCTAATCGGAACGAATAGTACTAGAGCTGCAGCACCTGGTGTTCGAAACGGTCGATGGTGATTTCGCTCATCAGCCACTTCGTGAATTCCAGCCCGTACTTGTTCATGAACTGGAGTGAAGTGAATTCCCGTTCCTGAAAATTTTCGTTCGGGAATATCGCGGCCGCCGCTTTCATGATCTGTTTGAGCGAGATATCCTGTTTCTGCTGCTGTGCTTTGTGCGTTTTTTCCTTCAGTCCCTGCAGCTGCTGCTCGAATTTCACGAGTGTCGAGTCCACCGCTCCTTTGAGCGTCGGATCGATCTGCTGAATGCCGAAGCTCGCCTCGGTCACCGCCGCCTGGATCTTCTCGTTCATCGTACCGAAGACTGTGTCCACTTTTACTTCCGCCACCTGTTCCGCGATCCGCTGCAGTACGCTGTCCAGATCGCCCGCAAGATCGGGTATGGTCAGCGAATATTTTTCGAGCACCTTGTTGATCTTGTCCTCAAGGATCGTGGCCGACGCGCGCGGGTACACGATCGGCATCTGCAGCTCGAACAGTGCGTACACCGTTTTTAATTGCGCGAAGTATGCGATCTCGCCGGGACCGCCGACGTAGGCGACTGTGGGCAGTATGGTATCCTGACAGATGGGGCGAAGGGCGACGTTCGCCGAAAACACTTCGGGCGTCGTCTCGACCAGCTGCAGCAGTTCCTCCTTCGTGTAGCGCTGCCGCGTGCCTTTCAGGTAATAATCGTTCTCCGACGGTTCGAGAGGGAAGCGTCCGCCTTTATGGAACATGAACAAATTGAGCGACTTCGGTTTGATCTGCGCATGATAGCGCTCTTCGAGCTCGACGCTTTTTTCGATGATGAGCCGCGAGACGGCCGAGTCCGATTCGATCTCTCTGCGGAAGACCGGTTTCATGAGCGCCTTGAGCTCCGGCGTGTTCGCATTCAAGAGCACGAGTCCCGTGTCTTCGAATAACCGGTTGATCACCCCCGCAAACGCCTCCATCAATGTCGCCCCGGGCTTGTAATACCCGCGCATCAACTCCAGCACCTGTGTTGTGTATTCCGTCTGCGTGATGGCGCTGCCGAGCCCCGCGAAGAGTGCGTCGATGGTCTCGTCGATGACGATCAGGCCTGTCGCGCCCGGATTTTTGTCGAATGGCTGACCGCCGATGAAATAGTTGAACTTCTGCAGCTCGTTCTGCGCGTTGAGCACGGTGATGTTGTTGATCTCGTCGAAATCGTGGTCCTCGCCTTCGAGCCAGAACACCGGCACGAAATTGAACGCGGGGAAATCTGCCGAGAGTTTTTCGGCCAGCTTCAGTGTCGTGATGATCTTATAGACCGTATACAAGGGCCCGGAAAAGAGTCCCAATTGCTGCCCGGTGACAATGGCTACGGTGTTCTCATTATCGAGCAGATCGATGTTGGCGAGCGTCCGCACGCTGCAGTGCACCGCCCGGTTTTGTTCGTGCAGCACCCTCACGAGCGGCGCCCGGTCCATTTTCCGTTCCACGGTCCGGTCGATTGTCCTCTGCCAATCGGCAACGGTTGTATACCCGCCCGCGAAGAATTCGGACACTCGTTCAAAATTATTCAAGTAATCAACATATAACTGAGAAAATCCAGCATCTGAACGCTGCAATTGGTCGGTATTGATCCATTTCATCGATGTCATCCTGCCGTAAGTAAAAAAAATGTCGACGCAGCACTCTGCCCTCAATGAAAAAAAAGAGTGAAGAGGAGTGTGCGGCGAACCGCGAGAGGGGATGAAGCGCATTCGAGGGAGACCGCGCGCTGCCCATGTCGGTTTGAAAGCCTAGCAAATGTACAAGTTAATCGGCGGAGAAGCAACTCTGCAATTGCTTTTCGGATGCTGATGTGATATATTTATACGTAGCAAGCGCAGGATGAACTCTCGCATTCATTTATGAAATGACCCTATGGCACTGACACAACAAATCTCTGAAGATCTGAAACTCGCTATGAAGGCGGGTGATAAAACACGTATCGACACGCTCCGCATGGTGCGCGCACAGATACTGGAATTCGAAAAAAAAGGCGGAAATCCCGAAATGACGCCCGATGATGAGCTGTCACTCTTGTCCACGGCCGTCAAGAAGCGAAAAGAGTCCATCGAACAGTACGAAAAAGCGGGCCGCATGGACCTAGTCGCTCAGGAGGCCGCCGAAGTGGCGATCATCACAGAATACCTGCCGAAACAAATGGATAAGGCCGATGCCGAGAGGATCATCTATGCGATCATCGAACAATCAGGCGCAGTGACCTCGAAGGATATGGGGAAGGTGATGCCCCTCATCATGAAGGAACTGAAGGGCAAGATCGACGGTAAAACCATCAACGAAATCGTAAAAACCAAACTGGTCTGATGATGAAGAGCGCTCTCGATATCACGCTGTTGGTCGCATGCGGTCTTTTTGCCGTCGGCGGATGGCGCAATGGCTTTGTCAAGAAAATTTTTTCGCTCTTCTCGCTCATTGCGGCGTTCGCGCTGGCGGCGAAATTCGGCTCAGCCCTGGCCCACGTGGCATTCGTGCCGCTGGGACTTCGAGCCGGCGTGGCCACATTGTTCGCCTATTTCGCCATTATTGGCGGCATTATATTCGCTCAAACCATTCTCTACAGCATGCTTGTGCGGAACATCGTTGAAGGCGTCTGGAACCACATTGCCGGTATGCTGCTTGGGATTGCAGAGGGAGCTCTCGCGGTGAGCGTTGCACTCATCTTCCTGTCCATCTATTTGGGCATACCGTCCGAAGAAACCAAAGCCACCTCGACGCTCTATATACCCGTAAAGAATGTTGCGCCTCGTGTGTATGACACGGCATACGCGCTCTTTCCCGAAGTGGAAGATTTTTATCAGCAATTATTCAACGCTTTTTCAGACCAAAGCAATACAGGAGCGACGAAAAAGTAGATGAAAGCCTTCGTCACCGCATGCGACAGACTCGATTATAGGAAAATACTCCACCAGATCGCCCATTTTGCCCCATCACGGCTCGGACAGGAGGCGATCGAGAGCCTGCTGCCCACAAACGACAGCGCCCGAATCTCGGTCGATCACAATCGCGTCTCCGAACTCAAACGAATGATCGAATCGGAACACGGATTTCCCATCGACGGCATCAAAGACATCCGTTTGGCCCTCAACCGCGCCACGATCGAGAATAACAGCCTCACCACACACGAACTTTTGGAAATCGCTTCCACGCTCCACGCCAGCGCCGCACTCAAATCATTCATCGAAAAACGCCGAGACCATTATCCGGAACTCATGTCTCTCTGCCGCTCCCTTGCCCCCAATAAGGTGCTGGAGTATAACATCACACAGGCGATCGATGAAAATGGGTATGTAAAAGATTCGGCTAGCAGGGAGTTACGTGAAGTAAGGCGGTCTATCATCTCTTTACATAACCTTTTAAGCAAAAGACTTGAAAAAATACTTCGTGATGTGTCCGAGCAGGGGATGGCGCAGGACGACATCATTACCACGCGCGAGGGACGCATGGTGCTGCCTATTAAAGCCGAAAAAAAGAACATGGTGCCCGGTTTCATACACAGCGCTTCCGCTACCGGGCTCACCGTGTTCATTGAGCCGGCCGAAACGCTCTCCCTGAATAACGAAATCTCCGAACTTCATTTCAGAGAGAAGCGTGAAATAGAAAAGGTGCTGCTCGCTCTGACCGTTCAGGTGGCTGAATGTCGAACGGACTTGAAAGAAAATGTTAGAATACTGACTATAATAGAATATACTTATGCAATAGCAATGTATTCAATTGATATAAAAGGAAATAAACCATTTCTATTAGAAAATGGTTCGCTGATGCTCTTGCAAGCCAGGCACCCCCTTTTGATGCAGAAACACGGCAGGGAGGGGGTGGTTCCTCTTGATGTGGAAATCGGCAGCGCGTACACAACGCTCCTCATTACCGGTCCTAATGCCGGCGGAAAAACTGTCGCACTCAAGACTGTCGGACTCCTGACGCTCATGGTGCAGTCGGGTATCCATATACCTGCCGCGGCAGACTCTGAGTTTCCGATATTCAACAATGTTTTCGTGAATATTGGCGATAATCAGTCCATTGAGGACGATTTGAGCACCTACAGTTCCCAAATGCTTCAATTGAAGGAAATTGTGGATGAAGCGGACGAGCACAGTCTCGTGCTCATCGATGAAATCGGAGCCGGCACTGATCCCACCGAAGGCAGCGCCATTGCGGCGGCGCTCTTGCGCACGTTGACCGAAAGCGGCGCGCGAACCATTGCCACCACGCACCACGGTTCGCTGAAGGCTTTCGCTTACGAGACGCCTGGCATTCAAAATTCTGCCATGGAATTCAATCAGTCCACGCTCCAGCCGACGTATAAATTCCGCGTGGGCATTCCCGGCTCCAGTTATGCGCTCGTGATCGCGCGGCGCCTGGGCATGTCCGATATCGTTCTGAACGACGCCCAGTCGATGCTGGGCGACCAGCAATCGAATTTGGAACGCTTGCTCCTGGACCTGGAATCCAGGCTGCAGGAAGCCGAGAATGAACGCCGGTTGCTTGCCGCTGAACGGTTGGAGAATAAGAACTTACACGATGAGTACGAAACAAAAATAAAGCACCTGAAGCAGGAAGTCAAAGAGGTCAAAGCCCAGGCGTTGAAGCATGCACAGGAGATCATTGACCGTGCGCATGCGGCCATTGAGAACAGCGTTCGCGAGATCAAATTGCAGAATGCCGAAAAGACCATCGTGAAACAATGGCGCTCCGAGATCGAGGCAATAGACGAGTTCATACAGAAAGAGACCGCGGCCATGGCCGAATCCGGTTCGCTGTCGGATGAGCGTCTGAGCGAGATCGGGATCGGCGCAGACGTTCAACTTCTGTCCAACCGTCAGACTGGAAAGGTGCTCACTCGTCCCGATGCGCAGGGCAATCTGACGGTGGCGTTCAATTCGGTGAAGATGAGGGTCAATGTAAGGCAACTCGCTGTCGGCAGTGCCGAGGTCAAGGAGTCTCCGGAGTCCTCGTATTTTGTAAAACCCGTCTCTGCCACCGAAATCGATTTGCGCGGCATGTATGGTGATGAGGGCGCGGCAGCGGTCGACAAATTTATCGACGACGCGGTCATGAGCGGATTGCACCGTATCGACATCATACACGGGAAGGGAACCGGCGCGCTGCGCAAACGCATTCATATGTTCCTGAAGGAAGATAAACGAGTCGCAAGCTTCAAAGTAGGGGAATGGAACGAGGGAGGCACCGGCGTCACGGTGGTTGAACTCCAGTGATCGCGATCGCTTTTAAATAAACGCATCGCAGGCGAACAGACTGCGCTCCCTGGTATTTCGCAGAAACCAGCACCGCTTTGCTCGAACGGGCGAGAAAACTTTTTTGCCCTGCTATGAAAATACTCGGCGGCATATGTGGTGCGTGTAGGGTGAGCTGTTAGCTCGCCCATGCTTCACCTTTTTAACTGTAGCGAGCTGTTAGCTCGTCCCTGGTAAAATAACATTTCGCCCTATATTCCATTAATGACGTAACGACTGAATTTGCACAGATGAACCACAAAGAGCCGAACTATTCGCGCTCTACACCATCGGAAAATTATGAACCAGGAACCCGAAGTAACACTCGCAAGCGCGCTTCACCATGGATTAACTGAAGCAGAATATAACCGTGTGCTGGACATTCTGGGACGCACTCCGTCCTTCACCGAACTCGGCATTTACAGTGTGATGTGGAGCGAACATTGTTCCTATAAAAATTCCATTGCACAGTTGAAGACGCTGCCCCGAACGGGAAAAAAATTGCTCGTCGGTGCGGGCGAAGAGAACGCCGGCCTGGTGGATATTGGCGACGGACTTGCCGTTGCATTCAAGATTGAAAGTCACAATCATCCCTCCGCTGTCGAACCGTATCAAGGAGCGGCCACGGGTATCGGAGGCATCATGCGCGATATATTCACGATGGGCGCGCGGCCGATAGCCGGACTGAACTCGCTGCGCTTCGGCAGCCTCGATGCCATGCGCACCCGATGGCTCTTTAAGGGGATCGTGAAGGGGATAGGCGATTATGGGAACAGTTTCGGAGTGCCGACTGTGGCCGGTGAGGTCTATTTCGATCCCTGTTATCAGACGAACCCACTCGTGAATGCGATGTCTGTCGGCATCGTGCAGCACTCGAAGGTCGCCTCGGCCATTGCCAAGGGTGAAGGGAATACGGTGATGATTGTCGGCGCCTCAACCGGACGCGACGGCATACACGGCGCCACGTTTGCCTCCGAGGAAATTTCTGAGAAGTCCGAAGCGAAGCGACCGAGCGTGCAGGTCGGCGACCCGTTCACCGAAAAACTGCTGCTGGAAGCGACGCTTGAGGTGATTCACGGAGATCTGCTCGTTGGCATACAGGACATGGGTGCGGCGGGCATCACCTGCTCCACAATGGAGATGAGCGCGAAGGGAAATTCGGGCATGGTCATAGACCTGGACAAGGTGCCGGTGCGCGAATCAGGCATGAGCGCCTACGAAATCATGCTGTCCGAATCGCAGGAACGCATGCTCCTGGTCTCCAAGCCGGGTATGGAAGAGAAGATCAGGGAAGTCTTCGCAAAATGGGACCTCCATTGCGTGGCCATCGGCACCGTCACAAACGACGGGATCGTCAGGATCTATCATCACGGAGTGCTGAAGGCGGAGGTTCCGGCAGAGACCTTGGTGCTCGGCGGTGGTGCTCCAATATACATCCGGGAAACATTGGAACCGGTATATTTACAAGCAGTACGGTCTATTGATGTAAAGTTAATTCCTGAACCTACTGAGTACGGCGCCGCCATTGACGCGCTATTGCGTTCGCCGAATATTGCGAGCAAACGCTGGGTCTACGAACAATACGATTCAATGGTGAGGACGAACACGATTGCGTATCAGGGATGCGACGCGGCCATTGTGAAGATCAAGGACACTGAAAAATATTTGTCCATGAAAACCGATTGCAACGGCCGCTATGTGTACCTTAATCCGCGAAAGGGTGCAATGATCGCCGTGGCAGAGTCGGCCCGGAATGTCGTGTGTTCGGGTGGAACACCGCTGGCGATCACCAATTGCCTGAATTTTGGCAATCCCTATAAGCCTGAGATGTACTGGCAGTTCAGTGAAGCCGTAGCCGGTGTCGGAGAAGCCTGCCGCGTGCTCGATACGCCGGTAACAGGCGGCAATGTGAGCTTCTACAATGAAAGTCCCACGGCGGCCGTGTATCCGACGCCGGTGATCGGCATGGTCGGATTGATCGAAAACAGGAAATTCATTACACCGTCAGCATTCCAGTCGGCTGGAGACGATATAGTGCTCTTGGGCACCAATCGTGGTGATATCAATGGGAGTGAATATGTGTCCGCGTTGCACGGCATATGCGGTGCCGATGCGCCGTATTTTGACATCCAGGAGGAAAAAAGGCTCCACGAGTGCACTCTGGAATTGATCCATGCCGGATTGATCCGTTCTGCGCATGATGTGTCAGACGGCGGCATCATTGTCACGCTCATCGAATCCGCGACGTGCGGCGTGGAGTGCACGGGATTCTCGGTAGAAGTGCGAAACGGCATGCGCATGGACCATGTATTGTTCGGAGAAGAACAATCCAGGATAGTCGTATCGGCCCAGAGATCGAAGCGTGAGACAATCATGGACGTCTGCACGAGGCACGGCGTGCCGGCTGCGGTCATCGGCAGCGTCACAAACGATGCAACGGGACATATACAAGAGTGTGTGACGATAGACCTGCATGCGGCAAAGAACATCATGAGTGTGGCGATCGGCGAAAGAATGGAAGAAGTGGTCAGCGCAATTCTCTAAGATCGGTGTATCGAAGCATTGTAGCGTGCATGAACCGGCGTACACCACGCCGGATGAAATTTGCGATTTTACGCTAATTTGGGGTCGTGTTATTCTATTTTCATAGCAGGGCGAAATGTTATAGTCTCTGTTCGTTATTGAAGAGGGCAGTACGTTCGTCAGCGCTGCGAGTTTCGCTAGTGATATTCAGGGCGCACTTGTATCCTACTTAACATAACATATATTATATCGGATTCAACGAAATGCTGAAAAACACTCTGCGCGCCAACCGGATGCAATGCTGAATGCTGAAAAACACTCTGCGCGCCAACCGGATGCACTGCTGAAATCATCCGATCAATTCCGTGCGACGATCGCGTCACGCTCCGCATCGTACACGATCGTTCCCTCATACACAATCTCCGCGCCGCCTTCGAGCGACACATGACTGATATGTCCGCTTCCATCATCCGTAAAATCGATGTGCAGCAATTCTCCGCTCCGTACACGCACCGATACCGGCGGCACTGTCTGCTTCACGAAATGCGCTACGATCGACGACGCTACCGATCCCGTCCCGCATGCCAGCGTTTCTTCTTCAACGCCGCGTTCGTATGTCCGCTGCACCAGGCTGTTGTGCGACTCGGCCTGAACGAAATTGACGTTTGTTCCGACGGGCGCAAATGCCTCGTGATGCCTGAGCGTGCGGCCGAGCTTCGTGATATCCGCTTCTTCGAACGGCGCTCCAAGCAACTCCGGATTCTCGTCCATAAAAATGACGCAATGAGGCGTGCCTGTATCCGCATAATGATACAGAATCGGTTTTCCTTCCACACTCAACGTCTTGCCAAGTTGCACGTCAACCGGATCCTTCATCGATAACACCACGGTCCCGTCCACAATATCCGCACGATACCGGTACCCCAGCGCCTCAAAATGCATGACGCGTCCTGTTACAATGTGCGTCCGAAATGCGAACATGGCGATGCATCTGCCGCCGTTGCCGCACATGCCGCCGTAGGATCCGTCTGCATTGTAATACTTCATGGCGAAGTCTGCGTCCGCACTCTTTTCAACCAGCAACAACCCGTCCGCACCAATGCCCAAACGGCGGTCGCAGAGTCTCTGCGCGGCTGCCGACGCATGGATCACAAAGTCCTGCCGATTGTCGATGACCACAAAGTCGTTGCCGGCTCCGCTCATTTTCGCAAACGTGATATATTGAACCATAGACGGTGTCTGTGTGTAGTTAATGAAGGACAGGCGTGTGCATCAGGAGTTTCCGTGCCATCGCCAGCGCCGCCAGCGTCATCCCATCCCAAATTTGATTCGATGCCACCATCGCATCGATGTCGTCGAGCGACCTCGAGAGCACTTCAAATTCTTCTGTGCTGTCGCATGACGCTGATACCGGACGCAAATCGCGCGCCACATAGATGTCGCACATTTCATTGGTGACGCCATTAAAAGGATTGAACGCGCCCAGGTAACTCAATGATCCGCATGTAATTCCGGTTTCTTCTTCAAGTTCTATCTTGGCCATTGCCTCGGATGTTGTCCCCGATTTCACGCCGCCGCACGGCAGTTCAATGCTCTCCTTGTCGCAGAGAAACCGGTACTGGTTCACCAGTATGATGTTGCCGTTCTCCTCGATCGGAATGATCATGCATGAGCCGTTCGTATGGACGTAGTGATACTCTCCACTGATGCCGTCGGGGATCCGGAACGTGTCCAGTTTGTACGTCCACCAGGGATTACGGTGAACTATTGTTGTCGTCAGCTGTTTCCAATGCCGGAGCATGAGATCCTTTTTTTTATTGACACTCGTTAACGAATAGTACAAAAAAAATGCAGAGGAACAAAATTCCTCTGCATGTATTTTTATTCCGCGTTCCTGTGCGGGCCATGTCCTGCTCGGTCAGAGCAATTCAGTCTGAGCAAAGAAATAGGATACTTCAATGATCCCGTTCTCCGCCGAATCGGAACCGTGCACGATGTTTTCTCCCTTGTTGTCTGCAAAGTCCTTCCTGATCGTGCCTGGTGCGGCATCCTTCGGGTCGGTTGCGCCGATGAGCGTCCGATAATCGGCCACGGCATTGTCTTTTTCCAACGCCACCGGCACGCACGCCCCGGATGTCATGAACTCGACGAGTCCGTCGAAGAACGGCCTGCCCTTATGAACGGCATAAAATCCCTCCGCCATCGCTTTCGTCATGTTGATCTGTTTCATGCCCACAACGGTGAAGCCCGCTTGTTGTATGCGTGCGAGAACTTCGCCTTGCAGATTTTTTCGGACACAGTCCGGTTTCATGATGCATAATGTTCGTTCAAGAGCCATGAGTCTATCGTTTCCTTTGGCGGACACAGCGCGCGGTATGCGCGAGTGCCCATGGTGAATGATGGATAAATTAGTTGACCTCAGTGCGTATACACACTGGTCAATCATGGCAGCATACGATATGCACCATCATCGACGCAATGCAGTGCGAAACGTCATATCATCCTGCAATTTTTTGGTGAGGTACGTATGATACAATTATTTTTTCTTCTTCACAGCCGCCGATTTGTTCCCGGCTTTGGCTGCGGTCTTCTTTTTCGGCGCGACCGCTTTTTTCGACACCGGTGCCGTTTGTGCCTTGACCGGTTTTTTCTTCGAAACGGGTTTTGGCTTCACTGCCGCCTTCGGTTTCGCTTTGACTGCCCTGGCAACGCTCACCGATACTTTTCGCTTGTACATTTTGGCGAGCGCCTTCTGCATCGTATCGCCGAGTTCGGCCGGACTCTCGCACACATGAATGCCGGCGTCGCGCATGGCTTCCATTTTTTCGGCCGCTGTCCCCTTCCCTCCTGAAATAATTGCCCCTGCATGGCCCATGCGGCGTCCGGCCGGTGCGGTGCGCCCGGCAATGAATCCGACCACGGGCTTCTTCACGTGCTTCCGTATATAGTCTGCGGCTTCTTCCTCGGCCGTGCCACCGATCTCGCCGATCATGATGATGCCGTCCGTTTTATCGTCGGCATTATAGAGCGCCAGCGCATCGACGAACCGCGTGCCGATGATCGGATCTCCGCCAATGCCTATGCAGGTGGATTGGCCAATGCCCCGTTCCGTCAGCTGCCACACCGATTCGTACGTCAGCGTGCCGCTGCGCGAAATGACCCCGACGTGCCCCGGTTTGTGTATGAATGCGGGCATGATGCCGATCTTGCATTCCCCGGGCGTGATGATGCCCGGACAATTCGGCCCGATCAAACGAACGCCTTTGCGCTGTATAAAATCGTAAGCCGTCACCATGTCTTTGACGGGAATGCCCTCGGTGATGCAGACAATCAGTGTGATGCCCGCGTCGGCTGCTTCCATGATCGCGTCTGCGGCGAAAGCGGCGGGGACGAAAATGATCGATGTGTCCGCTGCCTGTGCTCTGACCGCGTCGGAGACGGTATTGAACACCGGAACGGCCAACGGAAACGCATCTCTCTCGTTCCCTTTATAGGACGTGCCGCCTTTGCCCGGAGTCACCCCGGCCACGACGTTGGTCCCGTACTGCAGCATTTGCGATGTGTGGAATGTGCCTTCGCCGCCGGTGAGTCCCTGCACCACAAGCCGTGTTTTTTTATTTACGAGTATGCTCATATTGTGGAGGATTTTGTGTGAATGAATACGAACGTCAATTGTTGTCAGCGTGAATACGTCGCGGATACGCGACGGTGTCTCATGAGTGGGTCCGTTCCAGAAAGTCGGCGATATTCAGGAGCGTCGACTCGTCGAATTGTTTTCCCAGGAGCTGGAGGCCGATCGGCAGTCCCTGTGCATCGACGCCGGCGGGCACGCTGATGCCCGGGATTCCTGCAAGGTTGGCCGAGACGGTGTAGATGTCGCTGAGGTACATCTGCAGCGGGTCGCTCATTTTTTCGCCGAGTTTGAATGCCGTCGTCGGCGAGATCGGCGTGAGCAGACAATCGACCTTCGTGAATGCTTCGAAGAAATCGTTTTGTATGAGGCGGCGGACCCGCTGTGCTTTTTTATAGTATGCGTCATAGTACCCGGCGGACAGCACGTACGTCCCGAGCATGATGCGGCGCTTCACTTCGGCGCCGAAGCCCTCGCTGCGCGATTTCGTGTACATCTCTGTCAAATCCTTCGCACCGTCGGCGCGGAATCCATATCGGGCTCCGTCGAAGCGTGCAAGGTTCGACGACGCTTCGGCCGTCGCCAGTATGTAATACGCGGCAATGGTGTATTCGGAATGCGGCAGCGACACCTCGATGATCTCCGCGCCGTGCGCCTCGAGTATCACGATCTTCGTTTCGAGCGCTCGGCGGATCTCGGCCGAGAGCGCGTCGTTGAAATATTCTTTCGGTACACCGATCTTTACCCCGTCCACGCTCCCCGTGATCGCCGCCAGGTAGTCCGGCACCGGAACGCGTGCCGAGGTTGAATCCCGTTCGTCATGTCCTGCGATCACCTGCAGCACGCGCGCGCAATCGCGCACGGTCTGGGCGAACGGACCGATCTGGTCGAACGACGACGCGTAGGCGACGAGTCCATACCGGGACACGCGTCCGTACGTCGGTTTCATGCCGACGATTCCGCACAGTCCCGCAGGCTGACGGATCGATCCGCCTGTGTCGCTGCCGAGCGATGTTGTCGCCATGCCGGCGGCAACCGCCACGCACGATCCGCCGCTGGAACCGCCGGGCACGCGCGTTTCATCCAGGGGGTGTTTCACCGGACCATACGCCGAATTTTCATTCGACGAACCCATGGCGAATTCATCCATATTCGTCTTGCCGATAATGACGGCATCGGCGTCGCGCAATTTTTCAATCACCGCGGCATCATAGACAGCCTCGTGGTGCTCGAGTATCTTCGAGCCGCACGTGGTGATCGTGCCTTTCATGCAGAGCACATCCTTCACCGCCATGACCATGCCCGCAAGCGGACCGGCCGTGCCGGCTGCAATTTTTACGTCGATCGCCCTTGCCTGCTCATGCGCTTCAGATCCGAAGACGCAGAGAAATGCGTTCAGCGTCTGCCGTTCGGCAAGCACTGAGAGATAGGCACCGACGCGCGCTTCGCATGTTTCCTCTCCGGAAGAGAGTTTAGAGCGGTACGTGTCGAACGGTTCGCGTGTGTTCATTCGGTTGCGGAAGATTGGTTCTCGTGCGGCAGCGGATTGGCCGTTTGTACTTGTGCGCCATACGGCAACGTCTCGGCCGTAACGGATTGTGTCTTGTGAGGCGGCGGTTCGGGCCGCGCGATCGTCTGGTCGTCGACCGGCATGTGCGTCATCTTGGTGATTTCGCCCTGCACCTCGTTCATCGCCTTCTTGAATTCACGCACTCCCCGGCCGATCCCATTCATGAGCTCGGGAATTTTTTTCGGTCCGAAAAAAACGATGAACACGACGGCGATCAGGGTTATTTCCTGGAACCCAAGGTTCTCAAACATGTTATTTGTTCTCTTCGAGTTTTTTGCGCAGTTCCTGCTCGCGTTTGATCAGCTCGAGTTCGCGCTTGTCCAGATTCCGCTCGCGTTCGGTGTCCGTGGAGGTCGTCGCAGAATCGTTCTCGATGTCGGTCTGAACGTCCTTGATCCCTTTGCGGAATTCCTTGATGCCCTTGCCGAGTCCCTGCGCCATCTCCGGTATTTTTTTCGCGCCGAAGAAGATCAAAAAAACAACGACGATTAAAATTAATTCAGGTGTGCCTAATCCCATCATTGCCGTATCCTTTATGAACTGTGATGAAGAACATTATTGATGATCGATGTAAAAATGGTCCGTCCGTCCGTCGAGCCGAGTTCGGACTCCACTGCCCGTTCCGGGTGAGGCATCATGCCGAGCACATTGCCCTGTTTGTTCACGATCCCCGCTATATTCAACAGCGAGCCGTTTGGATTCGTTTCGTCGGTCGTGTTCCCATGCTCGTCGCTGTAGCGGAACACGATCTGACCGTTGTCGCAGAGTTCGGCAAGCGTGTCGTCGTCGGCAAAATAATTCCCCTCCCCGTGCGCGATCGGTATCTTCAGCAGACCGCCCGGCGTACAGGCGCTCGTGAAGCGCGTGTGCGCGTTCTCCACCTTCAGCGTGACATATTTGCAGATGAACTTGAGCGAACGGTTCCGGAGCATCGCTCCCGGCAGCAAACCCGCCTCGAGAAGGATCTGGAAGCCGTTGCATATGCCGATCACCGTTCCGCCTGCTTCCGCAAACTTGACGACCTCGCGCATGACCGGAGAGAAACGCGCGATCGCCCCTGTGCGGAGATAATCGCCGTACGAAAATCCGCCCGGCAGGATCACCGCATCCACATCGCCAAGCGTGGTATTTTTGTGCCAGATAAATTCCGCGTCCTGCTGCATCACGTGCTTGAGCGCATGATACGCATCATGGTCGCAATTGGATCCGGGAAATACCACAACGCCGAATTTTTTCACCGATTCTCGTCCCATGAGCGTGATCAGACCTTTGCCACTGTGTATGAATAATCCTCCATCACCGAATTGGCAAGTATTTTCCTGCACGCTTCGTCGGTGATCCGTGCGGCGTCCTCGTCGCTGTGCGCGTCGATCTCGAGCTGCACCTGCTTGCCGATGCGGACGTTCGACACAGTCGTCATGCCGAGCGAATGGATGCCGTGTTCGACGGCTTTGCCCTGCACATCGAGTATCGATGTGCGCAGTGTGATGATGATCGTTGCCTGATACACGAACGCTCCGGTGATTCTACCCGCCGTACAAGCGGCTGGGTAATGTGATTCGTATAATTTCTTAAATGCCGTGAACTGTAACTACTCGGTGTGCAGTAAAATCATTGTCATCCTGAGGTAAGGCATCTTGACTAAGGTCAAGAATCTTCATGCATATGACATACGTTCTCTGTCATTCTGAGCGCAAGCGAAGAATCGTGCATCGTGTGAGCAGCCGGCAAGATTCTTCGGTCGCTATGCTCCCTCAAAATGACACGTACTATAGATTATGCTGAGTTGTTGCTGTGAACTTAGAGGTCGTAGCTCGTGGCCTCTTCCGTTTCGTCCGCCGCCGGTTCCGCCAGCGTTCCGCCCGTGATCTGCCTGGCGAAGCGCACGCAATACCGCGCGATGCCGAAGAGAATGAACGCGCTGAAAAGATAAAAGAGCATGCCGCCCCTGGTCGCGACAATGACAACCGCAGCCGTGGCGTAGACGCCGACCTTCACCGGATGTTTCTTCAGATCCTTCTTCGAAAACTTGGGCAGCGTGTCGTACTTCACGGTGCTCACCATGAGCAGCGACACGATTACGATCATCGGGGCGAACCATTGCGCCGCGGCGCCCTCGAGTACCATGCGGCCCGGTGTTCCGTCGATCCCCGGCGCCATGTGCTGCGCGAATGTCAGCACATAGGCGATCACGGCTATGGCGCTCGCCGGTATCGGGAGTCCGGTGAAATAATCTTTGTCGAACCCGACAAGTTGCACGTTGAACCGCGCAAGGCGGATGCCGCCGAGGATCAGCAGGAGCGAACTGACCAATAGCCCCCAGGTCTCCCACTGGTGCATGTGCAGCTGGTATGCCATGAAGGCCGGAGCCGCGCCGAACGACACCACATCGGATAACGAATCGATCTCAACGCCGAACTGGCTGCTCGTTTTCGTGAGCCTCGCCATGAACCCGTCGAGCGAGTCGAACACACCCGCAAGAATAATGAAGTATGCCGCTTCCTCGAACTTGCCGTTGCTGGACGACACGATAGATAAAAATCCGCAAAACATGTTCAGCACGGTGAAGAGACTCGGTATGACTGCTCGTGTAATTCTCATGCTATTTTGCTATCAATGTACCACTGCCAGAATTGTTTCACCGGCAACGGTTTTTTGTTGGAGGGTTGCGCGGACCGCTGCTGAGGCCGGCACATAAATGTCGACCCGCGACCCGAATTTGATCATGCCGAACCGTTTCCCCGCAATCACCTGCTCGCCTTCGGTGAGAGGACACACGATGCGCCTTGCCACGAAGCCCGCGATCTGCTTGAAGAAGATCCGTGTTCCGTTTGCTGTCTCGATGCCGATGTGCGTCTGTTCGTTCTTCAACGATGCCTTCTCTTCAAAGGCGGCAAAATATTCGCCGGCAATGTGTCGCACGTAGCGCACCGTTCCCGTGACCGGAATTCTGTTCACATGCACGTTCAGCGGCGACATGAAAATACTGATCTGTGTCGCCTTGCCGTGCATGAAGATTGTTTCATCGACTTCGGTAATGCCGATCACGGTGCCGTCTGCTGGAGAGAGGATCTGGGAACTGCCTGGAGGCGATACGCGCTCGGGGTCGCGGAAAAAATAGGCGGTGAAAATGAAAAACACACCCGCCGCAGCGATCAGCGTGTATTTCAAAAATAGATGCGAGACAAAAAAATAGGAGCCAAGGATAAGTAGAACGCACAGCGCCGTTATCGTAACAAAAACATCAAAGCCGTATTCTGTAATCACTCGGTGAACTCCGCCCTGCTGTCAAAAAAAATCGCGTGAAATTGTACAATTGCCTGAGAATGATACCAAATAATGGGTGCAAAGTCAAGGTGTAGCCGCTCGAGGTATTGATTTTAATCCATGATTTCATTATTTTAATACAATGATAAACCAAATGAGTACACGACTTGTGAAGACAAGGATCCTGACAATCATAACAGACTGCGGAACGAGCAATTTTTCTGCCGTGAGTGAGCAACGTAAATTTTAAGAATGTCCCGACTATAAAGAGCGGGACATTTTTTTTGACCGGACCTGTGCCATGACGATCGCCGAATGCACGCAGCTCTTTGAACGAACGACGCCGCCGGGCACCGCGTGGAAGCACGACAATATCGGCCTGCTCGTCGGGCGCAGCGACGCCGTCATCACGAATATTCTTGTCACGCTCGATGTGACGATGGACACGGCGAAAGAGGCCCTGCGCAGGAAGGCGAATCTGATCGTCGCACATCATCCGGTCATTTTCCGTCCGCTCTCGGCGGTGACGTCGTCGAGCCGCACCGGGGCGCTGGTGATGTTTCTCATCGAAAACAATATCGCCGTCTATGCGGCGCATACGAATTTCGACAGCGTCCGTCACGGCGTCAGCTTCGCTCTCGCGGCCGCTCTCGGTCTGCAGTCGTGTGTCGTCCTGTCTCCGATGAAGGACAGTTTCACGAAGATCACGGTCTTCGTTCCCGCATCGCACGCCGAACAGGTCGCCCGCGCGATGCACGCTGCGGGCGGCGGCATGTTTTCGAACTATGAGCACTGCAGTTTCCGCGCTGAAGGCGTGGGCACGTTCACGGCCATTGGAGATGCGCGTCCGTACATCGGACACCGCGGGGTGCCTGAAACAACGCCGGAGATCAGGCTCGAGATGCTTGTCGAACGCTGGAAGGTGAACGCCGTCGTCGCGGCGATGCGCCAGGCGCATCCGTACGAGGAGATCGCCTTCGACGTGTATGCGCTGGAAAACACAAACAGCGAATACGGTCTCGGTGCACTCGGCATGCTGCCTCGCGCCGTGGCGGGGCGGAAATTGCTGTCGCTTGTCAAAGGCGCGCTCGGCGCCGAAGGACTCCGGTATGCCGGAGATGTACAGCGGCAGGTCACGCGCGTAGCCGTCTGCGGCGGCGGCGGAGGCGATCTTTTCGCCGATGCGCTCGCCGGCAATGCGGATGCCTTTGTGACGGCGGATCTGAAATATCATCAGATGCAGGACGCCTCCGCCGGCATGCTGGTGATCGATGCGGGACATTTTGAAACTGAACATATCGCGCTCGCCCCTCTCGCCGCACAACTGCGGAAGATCGGCATTGCAGCCGGCGCGCGCACGAAGACTTTTGTTGCACACAGCTCCACGAACCCGATTCATTTTTGTTAATGTTAACGGCGGCATGCGCTGAATCCACAGCGCCTTGCCGCCAATGAAGCTAAGGAGAGACCATTGGAAGAAAGACTTCGTACATTGTACACGCTCCAAATGATCGATGCGAATTTATTTAAACTCGAAGAATCAAAAGGAGATTTGCCGGGTATCGTTCGCCAGCTGCGCGAGGACGTCGCCGTGCTGGAAGATTCGATCAAACAAAAGCGGGACCTTATGTCGGAGACCGTCGCTGCCCGCAATAAAGCCGACGAAGACCTGATCGAGTTCACCGAAAAACTCGAACGCTACAAATCGCAGCAGTACCAGGTCCGCAACAATAAAGAGTACGACGCGATCACCAAAGAGATCGAATTTGCGGTGGAATCGATCGCGACCCTTCAGAGCCAGTTTCTGTCATTTGAAGCCACCATGAGCTCGGCCACATTGGACATCGATGCGCTGACGTTGAAACTGGACGAGAAGCAGGAAGAACTCGCCGAGAAGGCGGTTGAACTGGCGAAAGTATCCGAGACGACCGAAGAAGAGGAGTCGAAACTCCGCTCGGCACGCGATACGGTTGCGGCCCTCGTCTCGCCGGAGGATATTGCGCAGTACGAACGCATCAGGAGCGCTCGAGGCATCGTTTCCGTCGCCGTGATCTGGAAAAATAAATGCTGCAGCGGATGCAAGAACCAGATCCCGCCCCAGCACCTGATCGAGATCAGGAAGAATGACGCACTCTATATGTGCCAGCACTGCGGCCGCATGATCGTGTCCGATCAGCTTGCCACGACGGTGGACGCCGAAGTATGAAGCTTCGGGCATGGACAGACGGAGCGTCGCGCGGAAATCCGGGCGACGCAGGTATCGGTGTGATCGTGAAGGACGAAGCCGGCGTTGTTGTGCTGGAAGAGCGGCGCTATCTGGGCAAGACGACGAATAATCAGGCCGAGTATACGGCACTCATTGTCTGCCTCGAAGCCGTCATCGCACGGAAGGAAACGCTGCAGTGCAGCGATCTCGCCGTCTTCGCCGACAGCGAACTCATGGTTAAGCAGCTCAAGGGCGAATATAAGGTGCGCGACGAGGGATTGAAGACGCACTACGCGCATGCGCGTCAGCTCCTGAGCACTGCGGGGTTCACGTTTTCGATCACCCATGTGCCCCGCGCCCAGAACAAGGAAGCCGACAAGCTCGCCAACGAAGGCATCGATTTCCGGTAAGGTGCGCGACTGACATTCCGGGGTTAAAAGCATAATGTCCGGCCTGCACTGCGAAGTGCATCACCGGCGCCGAACGAACCGACCGCGACATACTATTTTTTACGGAGGGAGCGCGTATGTGTCTGATGCCTGGTGCATCACACACATACGCGCTTCATCTGCCGGCGCCTGCCCTCGTTGGCATAGCGCCCCAAACACAGAATTAATTCATTCATCTCTCATACTCACGCTGACGTCACGGCTATCCACACCGGCAGACGGTGTGCGCACGTCAGGCAATCGCGTTAGTTGCATTTGTCAATTAAGGAGGAAAGTCCGAACTCTCTTCTCTTCTTTCACAAGAAGACAAGGGGCACGGTGCCGGATAACATCCGGGGGGAGCGATCCTACGGAAAGTGTCACAGAAAATATACCGTCCCGTCTGTACGACGGGATAAGGGTGAAATGGTGCGTCCTGCAATCAAGCGGGATTAAAGTAAGAGCGCACCGCGTTTCCAGCAATGGAAACGGCATGACAAACCCCACCGAGAGCAAGACCATGTAGGTTCCGTTGTTCTCCCCGCGTTGAAAGCGCGGGAGAACGAAGAGATGCCCACTCAACGCTGTGCTCGACGCGCGGTGACGGAACGGGTAGGTCGCTTGAACCGCGCAGCAATGCGTCGGTCAGAGAAATGATTGCCTCTTCCCCCTTCCGCTGTGTGTCTATGGCGGTTGTAGGAACAGACAGAATTCGGCTTATCGACGCGCCGCTTCGGCTCGCCGGTCTGGAATGCCTTGATGTCACGTGAGATGGTGATGCTTTTTTTCATGCGGTGCCGGTTGTGATGCCTTGCGCATACGCCGTCATCTACTGGAGAAGGCATGACAACAAAAAAAGAATACCGGTGGAGAACTGCCGCTCCGCCGCCCCTATCAGCTGTCGATCAGTTGGCAAAAGAACTGTCGCTGGCCCCGTCCCTCGCGTCGGTGCTGGTGAACCGCGGCATCGACACATTCGAGAAGGCACGGCTGTACTTTCGCCCGTCCCTGGACCAGCTCTATGATCCCTTCCTCATGGACGGCATGCATCTGGCTGTCACGCGGCTGCTCGCCGCACGGGCGCACAAGGAAAAGGTCGTTGTCTACGGCGATTACGACGTGGACGGCACCAACAGCGCGGCGATGCTCTACTCGTTCTTCCTGGATATCGGCTGCGATACGTCGTACTATATTCCCGACCGCATCAAGGAGGGATATGGCATCACCAATTTCGGCATCGACCAGGCAAAAAATGCCGGCGCTTCGCTCATGGTCGCCATCGACTGCGGCATCACGGCAGCCGAGCAGGTGAAGTATGCCACGAGCATCGGCATCGAGATGATCATCTGCGACCATCACGAACCGAGCGAGGATATTCCGCAAGCCATCGCAGTGCTCGATCCCCTGAAGCCCGGCTGCCTGTATCCGTTCAAGTATCTTTGCGGCTGCGGCGTCGGATTCAAATTCATCCAGGCCATTGCCCGCACGCTCGGCAACGAGTCCATGATTTTCCAGTACACGGATTTTGTCGCGCTGGCAACCACGGCGGATATCGTTCCGCTCGTGTCCGAGAACAGGATCCTCGTCAAGTTCGGCCTCGACCTCATCAACGACAAACCGCGGCCGGGCATTCGTGCGCTTATCGAAGGCGCCGGCCTCAAAGTCGGTTCGGTCCAGACGGGACAGATCGTGTTCGGCCTCGCGCCGCGCATCAATGCTGTCGGCAGGCTCGGCGACGCCAAGCGCGCGGTGGAAATGCTCATCAGCAAGGATTACTACGCAGCCGTCGACATGGCGCGCGTACTCGAAGAAGAGAATCTCACGCGCCGCAAGATCGACGAGGACGTGTTCATCCATGCGCAGCAACTGGCCAAAGACTATCTCGAAGTCGATGGGGCCATCATCCTCCATCAGGAGCAATGGCATCCCGGCGTCATCGGCATCGTGGCCTCGCGCATGGTCGAAAAATATTATCGTCCCGCCATCATGATGACGACCGTGGACGGCGTGGCCAAAGGGTCGGCGCGCAGCATCTCCGGCTTCAACATCCATCAGGCCCTCAAACGCGTGGAGGACAAGCTCCTGCAGTTCGGCGGACACAAGTACGCAGCCGGGTTGAGCGTGGCGATCGACCGGCTCGACGAATTCAAGGAGGCGTTCAATGCCGTCGTCAAGGAACTGCTTACCGACGATATCCTGACGCCGGAGATCATCATCGATGCAGAATTGGATCTTGCGGATCTCACGCCGAAATATCTGCGCGTGCTCAAACAATTCGCCCCGTTTGGCCCGAAGAACATGCGGCCCGTGTTCGTTGCGCGCGGCGTCGAACTTGCCTCCGTCCCCCGCATTGTCGGGAAGAATCATCTCCGGATGAAAGTGAAACGCAACGGCCTCACATTCGATTGCATCGGCTTCGGCCTCGATTATCTCCGCGAACGCATCGAGCCGAGGCATTCGTTGTACGACATCGTCTTCTCGATCGACGAAAGCGATTTCACCGGATCGCAGGTGCCCCAGCTGAAAATGAAAGACCTGCGTCCGTCCGTTCCCCCCGTCACTGCCGATGTCCCGGACTGAACGGTGTAACAGGCGATATTTAAATTCATTCGTCACTACGACAAGCCAAGGAGAAATATTTTATGTCCGGACATTCCAAATGGGCAACGATCAAACGGAAGAAAGCCGTCACCGATTCGCGGCGCGGGAAACTTTTCACGCAGCTCATTAAAGAGATCACGATCGCGGCAAAGGCGGGCGGCGGCGATCCGGGAGGCAATCCGCGGCTGCGCCTGGCGATCGACAAAGGCAAGGCGGCCAACATGCCCGCCGAGAACATCAAGCGCGCCGTGCAAAAAGGCACCGGCGAACTTCCCGGCGTCAATTACGAAGAAATCACCTACGAAGTCTATGGACCGGGCGGCACGGCCATCATCGTTGAGGTCGTGACAGACAACAAGAACCGGACGATCGCCGAACTGCGCTTCATGCTCGAACGCAAGGCCGGCAAACTCGCAGCCAGCGGTTCCGTCGCCTACCTGTTCCATAAAAAAGGCACCATCCACATTCCCCACGCCGGTTTGACCGAGGATGATGTGCTCGCCGTTGTGCTCGATGCCGGCGCCGAAGACCTGGTCGCCGAGGGCGATGCGTTCGAGGTCACAACGTCCGTCGAGACGTTCGAGTCCGTCAAGAAAGCCCTGGAAGCGAAGAACATTCCGATCGAGGACGCCGAATTGAGCATGGTCCCCGAGACTACCGTGCGGGTGGAAGGCCATGACGCCGAAAGAGTGCTGACGCTCATGGAAGCCCTCGAGGATCACGACGATACGCAGCACGTGTATGCGAATTTCGATATCGACGAAAAAGTGCTCGCCTCGTTTGGCGGCTGATGATTCCATCGTGCGTTCACCGTCATTTTACTATGATCATACTCGGTATCGACCCCGGCACACTGGTGACCGGATACGGCGTGGTTGAACGGAAGGGATCGGCGGTCAGGATGATCGCCTGCGGCATGGCGCGCAGTGCCCAGACCGACCCGATGCCGAAGCGCTTGAAAGCGATGTACGACGTTCTCTGCGCGGCGATCGAGCGATGGCATCCGGACGAGGCGGCGATCGAAACGGCATTCTACGGAAAGAACATCCAGTCCTCGCTTAAGATCGGACAGGCGCGCGGCGTCGCGATGCTCGCGGCCGTGAATCACGGCATGCCGGTCGCAGAATACGCTCCGCGTGAGATCAAGCGGGCGGTCACCGGCAACGGCGCAGCGACGAAGGAACAAGTGCAGTTCATGATCATGAAGATGCTCGCACTGACAGCGCCGCCCGACGCGCTGGACATCTCGGACGCGCTCGCGACCGCCGTCACCCATGCGTTCCGCATCACCGCCGCACCCAGGTCGGGACACGCCGATTGGAAATCATTCATCGCGGCGCACCCCGAACGGGTGCTCTCGCAATAACGGATATACAGAAAGCAGCTCCATCATGTCGCTCATCGCCCATCTCTCCGGCACGCTCGCAAAAAAAACGCCAACCGACGTCGTCATCGACGTCCAGGGCGTGGGGTATGCCGTCTGCATCTCGCTCTCGACGTACGAACAGCTGCCGGCCGAGCAGGCTCCCGTCACGCTCCTGACCCATCACCACATACGCGAAGAGAGTCAGCAGCTCTTCGGGTTCAGCACCGAAGGCGAACGCGATATATTCAGGCTCCTGATCTCCGTCTCCGGCATCGGCCCGAAAACGGCACAGACCATTCTCTCCGGCGTTGCTGCAAAGGATGTCGCACAAATGATCGCCGACAGCAATGCATCGGGACTCACCTCGCTTCCGGGCATCGGAAAAAAAACGGCGGAACGCATGATCCTGGAACTTCGCGATAAGGTCGTGCGTATCGAGGCGGGGCCGACATCGATGCGCTCGCCGTCATCGCCGACCGGGATGCGCGCCGATGCGGTGGCTGCGATCGTCTCACTCGGCTATTCTCGCGATCGGGCGGAAACTGCCGTGAATGCTGCGTTCTCCGAGCTGCGCGATGCGTCCCCCACGCTCGAAACGCTCTTGAAGCACGCGCTCAAAGCGGGCTCGCGCTGACACCGTTGTTCCTGGCGCCCGATGTGTTCTGTACGCCATTTTGTACTCGGACAAATTTATACTATAATATATCATGCAAAGACAAAAACTGATCATCCTGTTCACCGTGTTCGTCGATGTCATCGGATTCGGCATCGTCATTCCGATCCTGCCATTTTATGTCTCCGAGTTCGGGGCGTCCGCGCTCATGGTGACGCTGCTCTTCTCCGCCTATTCGGTGTGTTCGTTCCTCAGCAGCCCGTTCCTCGGCGCGCTCTCCGACCGTGTCGGGAGACGCCCGGTGCTCCTGTTCAGCATCGCGTCGACGGCGGTGGGATGGTTCGTCTTCGCCAGTGCCGCTGCGCTGCCCATGCTGTTTCTGGGAAGTATCATCGATGGCCTGGCCGCCGGAAATTTTTCTATCGCCCAAAATTATCTCATCGACCTCTCGAAAGATGAAAAAGACAGAACGGCGAATATCGGTTTGCTCGGAGCGGCGTTCGGCATCGGGTTCACGCTCGGCCCCATGATCGGCGGCATGCTCAGCAAATTTTCACACGCCACCCCGTTCTGGTTCGCCGGCGGCCTCGCGACGGCGAATGTCATCATCGCCTATTTCACGCTTCCTGAAACCAACTTCACACGCAGCACTAAAAAATTATCGTACCATCCGTTTGCGCCGCTCAAGAGCGCGCTGAAGGCAAAATATCTCCATCCGATGCTCCTCACGTGGATATTTTTCGCGATCGCGCAGGTCGCAAGCCAGTCGCTCTTTGCGCTCTTCACGCATCGCGTGTTCGGGTTCACCTCGTTCACCACGGGACTCCTCTTCACCTGTCTCGGCGTCGTCGTCATCATCAATCAGGCTGCGCTGTTGAAGCGGTTTTGGCTGCCGAATTTTTCAGACGTTCAATTGGAAATGATCATGTTCGCCGGCCTCGCACTCGCCGTGGTCATGATCGCCTCCAAGCAGGAATGGCTCTTCCTCGCCGCGATCCCTCTTCTCGGCACGGGCCAGGGTATTTTGCGGACGGTCATCACAAGCCGTATCGCCGGCGCCGTCGATGCGACGATGAAGGGAGAAGCGCTGGGAATCACAGCGTCCCTCATGTCCGCCTCCATGGCCATCGTCCCCGTCGCGGCCGGCGCCCTCTTCGAGATCAATCCCGCTATTCCCTATCTTCTCTCGGGCGTCGTGCTGCTGGGCGGCGTTTTCCTGTCGCGTATTAAACCACTTGTCGCCCCAGTCTGAAGGCAAAAATAAATATCGCCCCAGAGTAACTCACAGAAATTCGCAATGCTGCGTCCGCGAAACTAGTATTTTCATGCGGGGTGGTGAACCCCATATTCATGCACACTACAGGACCGAGTGCAGCCACGCGCCGGTGAGTTCTACAATATGCGTCAGTGTCGCGCTTTCAGTGCGGTAGGGATGCTTCGCCCCGTACATATGTCCGACGCCGTCAAGACGCACAAACTGCGTCAGATGCTTGTCCGCATTGTCATACAGCAGTTCGGCCTCACGGATCTTTACCGGCACATCTTCCGTCCCGTGAACGATCAGGAGCGGCCTGCCAAGATGCGCTGCAGCGGCAACGAGATCGAACCTCTCCCTGTTATTCTGCGCGTCGGTGAGCAGGTCGATCCCCATGCGGAATGTGCTCTTGCCCGCCACTGAGTGCAGTTCCATGTATCCCTTCTCCTGCCACCGCTTCACCTGCTCCGGACTGTACCGGCTGAATGTGGACACGGAAGACCACAGCACTGCAGCATGCACGCGGAGATCTTCCCTTGCCGTCACCAGCGCGATCCCTCCGCCCCGCGAATGGCCCACGATGCCGATCCGCGCCGGATCCATTCGGTCGCACGGCAGCGCGGCACGTGCAATGGCATCGAGGATCGTCCGCACATCCACTATCTCCAGGCTGATGGTGTTCCGTTCAAAGAGTTCGTGCTCTGTGAATTTCCGCGGGTCAACACCGATCCCGTTATGCGAAAAATTAAACACGATCGACACGAATCCCTGATCGGCTAACCGTCTGCCGATGTGCGGGAACGGTCCCCAGTCTTTGAATGCTTTGAATCCGTGGCAGACTATGACCACGGGCAGAGGGCCCGGCCCGGCCGACGGCTTCCAGCGGATATCCCCGCGAAGCACCGCGCCCGAGGGCGTCGTGAGTTCACACTGTGTTTCACTGATAGTTGTTTCCATGGCACACAAGATACAAAAATATCTTCACACCGTCGAGGATTCAAAGAAGGAAAGCCGGTAAAAAGTGCGGGCATCGGCATATGCAGTGAAAATTAATTGACTTTTTCACAAAAATTTAATATTTTATGGTTCTTAAGTTCCAAAATTATTTGGAAAGAGGACCATACGATGCCTCAGCTAAAAGTGTTTTCAGGCCGTGCAAACCGCCCCCTCGCAGAATTGATCTGTCATCGACTCGGCGAGCCGCTGGGGCGTCTGGATATACGAAATTTCTGCGACGGTGAAATTTGGGTGAAGTTCAACGACAATGTACGCGGATGCGATGTGTTCATCATCCAATCCACGCAGCCGCCCACGGATAATCTGTTCGAACTGTTGATGTGCATCGACGCGGCGAAACGCGCATCGGCACGAAAAGTGACGGCAGTGATCCCGTACTTCGGGTATGCCCGGCAGGACCGCAAGGACCAGCCGCGCGTCGCGATCACCTCGAAGCTCGTGGCCAATTTGCTGACGAAAGCCGGAGCCGACAGGATCATTACGATGGACCTGCATGCGCCGCAGATACAGGGTTTCTTCGATATTCCGATGGATCATTTGTACTCATCGGTCGTGTTCGTGGATTATCTGCGGAAGAAAAATATTCCGAATCTTGCCGTTGTGTCGCCCGATATCGGCGGCATCAAAATGGCTCGCGCGTATGCGAAACGATTGGATGGCGAATTGGTGCTCATAGACAAGCGCCGCCCCGCTCCCAATCAGGTCGAAGTGATGAACATCATCGGCAATGTGTCGGGCAAGAATGTGCTGATCGTGGACGACTTGATAGACACCGCCGGCACATTCTGCAACGCCATTTCCGCGCTGCGAGAAGCGGGCGCACAGACGGTGTACGGCGCCACGACCCATCCCCTGCTCTCGGGGAACGCGTACGATCGGGTCAATGAGTCGGATGTCGATATGTTGTTGGTGTGCGATACGATTCCCCTGAAACAAGAATCGTCTAAAATTGAAGTGATGACCGTCGCCGGCATTTTCGCCGAAGCGATCGAACGGACGTTCGAAAACAAGTCCATCTCTTCCCTGTTCGATGTTGATAAAGATAAATTATAACCTGTTCATTTACGTGATCCATCTCGAAGGAGTGCTCCATGTCTGAAATAGTATTGAAAGCAGAAGTTCGCACGTTAATCGGCTCACACGCCAACAAGGTCCGCTTTGCGGGCAAGATCCCCGGCGTGTTTTACGCGCACGGCGAAGAAAATATCAGCGTCACGGTTTCGCCGCTCGGGTTGAAACCGCTGATCTACACCTCGGATACGCATCTTGTGAACCTTCAATTGGATAACGGCATCAGCAAGACCTGCATCCTGCGCGATGTCCAGTTCGACCCCCTCACCGACAAGCCGATCCATTTCGACTTGCAGGGCGTCAAAGAGGATGAAGAATTGACGATCGAAGTTCCCGTGGTGCTCGTCGGTTCGCCCAAAGGCGTGAAAGACGGCGGCACGCTGCAGCATGTTATTCATAAACTGAAGGTCATGTGCCTGCCGAAGTTCATTCCCGAGAACATCAAGATCGATGTGTCGGAACTTGCCATCAACGACTCGGTTCACGTGCGCGATCTGCCGCTGCCGAATGTGACCGTGCTTGAAAATGCGTCGAGCACCGTGGTGGCTGTTGTGCCGCCGACAGTCGTGAAAGAAGCTGAGGGTGCAGTCGCCGGTGCCGTTGTTGAAGGCGCCGCAACATCTGCCGAACCCGAAGTGATCATTAAAGGCAAAAAGCCTGCTGATGAAGCTAAAGCGTAATTCGGGCCGGCCGGAGTGAAATGCATCATCGGTTTAGGCAATCCCGGATTCGACTATGCATCGACACGGCACAACATCGGCTTCAGGGTCATTGAAACGCTTGCCGCCGGCGCAAAGATCGGTCTTCGTGAGGGCAGCGGCGAGTATTTCAGCGCGGTAGTCCCGAGCGACCGAGGCGATATTCTGCTGGCGCTGCCGACAACATACATGAACAACAGCGGCGTCGCCGTTCGCGAACTGTGCGAGACATACGGCCTCTCACCCGGCGACCTGCTTGTCGTGTTCGACGATTTTCAGCTTCCCTTCGGAACATTGCGGATCCGTCCCAAGGGAAGCGACGGCGGGCACAACGGACTGGGATCGATCATGTACCATATAGAAACAGACATCCTCGCCCGGCTGCGCGTGGGTGTTGCAGGCGCAACGATCCCCGAAGAGCATACGCATGAATCGATGGCCGCGTATGTGCTGACGGAGTTTGAACCGGAGGAAGAACGCCAGCTGCCGGTGCTGCTGCAAAAGGCGGCGGACGCTTGTCTCTGTTGGGCGCGCGATGGCGTCCCGGCGGCAATGAATGCGTTCAACAAAAATTTTTTCAGCGACTCAGTCGAGTCGTGAGTTTTAGCGTTAAAAACTACAGTACAACCCTGCCCCATTGAACTTCGCGACGATGGGGCCTTATGTCCACAGGAGGATAGCTTGAAACACGAACCGCGAATCTACGAAACTGTTTTCATCGTGAACGCCAATCTGGAAGATGTGCAGGTTGAAGTGATCATCGAGAAAACAAAGGATGTCATTCTCAAATACGGCGGCGAAATTCTTGCCGTTGAAAAATGGGGACGCCGACGTCTTGCGTATGCCATTAAGAAGAAGAACAACGGCTACTACACGCTCATCGAATTCAAAGCCCCGGGCGATGCCCTGACGCGCTTGAACCGCTTCTTCCAGCTGGAAGAGGAAGTCATGCGCCATCTGGTGCTGCAATTGGACAAGAAAGCGTTGAAAGCCAAAGAAGTTGCGCTGAAGGCCGCCGCCGATCTGGCAGCGACAGCAGAACCCGTTGCCGCGGCTCCCGTTGCGGCCCCTGCACCTGCACCTGCGCCAGCACCTGCAGTTGCAACCGCAACCGTTTCCGAAAAACCTATTGAGCAGACAAAGGACTAACACCATGAAATCATTTACATCACGACCCGCAGACGGCGGCGGCAGACCCGGAGAAGGCTACATCGAACGCCGCGAAAAGCGCGACTCACAGGCGATCCGGAAAAAACGGACCTGTCGCTTCACCGAAGCCAAAACCATTTACATCGACTACAAAGATGAAAAGCTCCTTCGCCGGTATGTGACCGAACAAGGGAAGATCATTCCCAAACGCATCACAGGCACCAGCGCGAAATATCAGCGTCAGCTTGTGCTTGCCATCAAACGGGCGCGCCATCTTGCGCTGCTTCCGTTCGTGTCCGATACCATTAAATAATATTGAGCCAGGAGATCACAGCAATGAAAGTCATATTACGTCAAAATTACGAAGGACTCGGCGTCATCGGCGATGTTGTCACGGTGAAAGACGGATACGCGAGGAACTATCTTGTTCCCCGCAAAATCGCTTACCGCGCTACTGCCGGCAGCCTGAAGGCCCTGGAAGAAGAAAAGAAGCAGCATCAACGCAAGGAAGTGAAATCGGTGAAAGAGGCCGAAACGCTGTCGGCAAAACTCGGCAGTGTCTCCCTCACCATCACGATGAAGGTCGGCGAAGACGAAAAACTCTTCGGCTCGGTCACGTCGCAGATGATCGCCGACGCACTTGCCACACAGAACTTCACGGTCGACAAACGCGATATCACTCTCGAGGAGCCGATCAAGGCTCTGGGCATTTTTGAAGTGCCTGTGAAGGTGCACTCGAAAGTCACGGCGAAGGTTAAAGTGTGGGTCGTGCGCGAGTGAGTTCCCTGCATGGCTACGTTTGAATTCTCACCTGACTGTCGGTTTCGACAGTCAGGTTTTTTTTTCCCGACAACGAAGAAAGGAAGTACCGGCTATGGCTCACACCAAATTACTCTGGACCGGACGGTTCTCGCAGCCGCTGTCTGAGATCGCGCTTCGCTTCTCCTCCAGCATCGAATTGGATAAGGAAATGTACCGGGAGGATATTCTCGGCAGCATTGCGCACGTCGAAATGCTCGCCTCGGCAAAAATATTGACCGCGGCCGAAGCCAGACGCATCCGCACGGCGCTCAACGCGATCGGCACGGAGATAGAGAACGACAAGCTCGCCCTGACCTGGGACAAAGAGGACATTCACACCGCGGTCGAACAGCGCTTGACGCAAAAGATCGGCGCGCTCGGCGGCAAGCTCCATACCGCGCGCAGCCGCAACGACCAGGTCGCGCTCGACGAACGCCTCTACCTCCGCGGAGCCATACGCGAATTGCAGAAACTCATCGTGCAGCTGCAGCGCGTGCTGCTCTACAAGGCTGAGAAAAATTTCAGCACGATCATGCCGGGCTACACCCATATGCAGCGCGCCCAGCCCGTGCTTCTCTCGCACCACCTGCTCGCCTATGCCGGCATGTTCGAACGCGACTTTGAGCGCCTGAACGACGTCTACAAGCGCATCAATAAGATGCCGCTCGGTTCTGCAGCGCTGGCTGGCACCTCGTTCGCAATCGACCGCGCTTCGGTGGCGAAAAAATTGGGCTTCGACGGCATCGTCGAGAACAGCATGGACGCCGTGAGCGACCGCGACTATCTCATCGAATACATCGCCGCATGCAGCATCACTATGATGCATCTCAGCCGCTTTGCGGAGGAACTCGTGCTCTGGAGCTCGCAGGAATTCGCATTCGCCCGCACCGACGACGCCTACACGACCGGCAGCAGCATCATGCCGCAGAAAAAAAACCCCGACATGGCGGAACTCGTCCGCGGCAAAGCGGGACGCGTCTTCGGCGATCTTGTGAATCTTCTCACGACAATGAAGGGCCTGCCGCTTGCCTACAACCGCGACATGCAGGAAGATAAGGTCCCGATGTTCGGCACCACCGCCACAACGCGCCAGTGCCTGTTCATCTTCTCGCATATTCTCGTGCACACGCAGTTCGACGCGAAACGCTTCGAGGAAGAATTGAAGAACGATTTTCTCACCGCCACTGAACTCGCCGACTTCCTCGTGAAAAAAGGCATGGCGTTCCGCGACGCTCATGCGGCAACGGGAAAAGTCGTCGCCTTCTGCATCCAGCATCAACGGTCAATGGCCGACCTGACGCTCGACGAGTTGCAGAAATTCTCCGACAAATTCGATGTGTCATCGCAGGCGCTGCTCGATCCGCGGCACAGCATCGAAAACAAAAAATCCGCCGGCAGCACGTCGTCGCAGGAAGTGAAGAAACAGATCGTCCATTGGATGAGAATATTGAAAGCCAGGAAGGTGTAAACGTAGCGTGGAGGGCGAGCGTGTCGTCTCGCCCTCTGCAGAGCGGACAGGTCAATCGAAAAAAAAAGCTCATCATTTGATGAGCCTTTTTTGTGTCATGCCGTTTGTACGGCGTCCTGTTCTGCGTCGTCGCTCTCTTGCCGCAACGGCGTTTTCTTTCGATAAATGATGCCTGCAGGCACGATAACGCAGTACCCCAGCACCAGCAATATCGGGGCAACCGTCAACGGAACGAACCCGTCCCACGGTCCCATGCTCAACGCTCCGTATCCCAGAAGGATGACGGCAACACCGGCAAGTAAGATGTAATAATTGACCGGCTCGAGTGCAAGCAGATCCGTTCGTTTCACTTTCCGCGTGACGCGCGGCGCGTTTTGCTTCGCCATTGTTGAATTCCTTATACCGTGTGATCGGAGCTTCTATACAATAAAAAAGCCTGGTGTTGGGGGGTGCACCAGGCTTGGACCTGTAAGTATGCAACAATCAGGGGAGGAATTGTTGCATAGGTCTAAACAAATATACAAAGAATAAAACAAATGTCAATACCAAAAATACTGTAAAAATAAAAACTAAAAATAAATACCTGATCATCCGATGCACTCGTCCGTCGGCCGAACGACGGGCTCTTACTTTCTGCAGAAAATTGTCTTCCGTCGTGTGTGCTATCGTAATTAATAGTTATGTCATAGGACTTAATTGAACTTTCTGTGTAGTATATTATAGTATCTCTATCCGACAGCATCATTTATGGCACTCATTTGAAAGGAAATTCAATGAAATATTTGCAGTATGTTCGTTTTATGGTGGTTGTCGGTTTCCTCTTCTGCAACTCTCCTGCGGCTCAATCTCAAAAAATATATGGACTGAGTGACACGCTCTCCCCTTCATCTCAAATTCTGATTGGAAAACTTCCCAACGGGTTGACGTATTATATACGGGAGAACAGGAAACCGGAAAAACGCATGGAGCTCCGCCTCGCCGTCAAAGCCGGGTCCGTTCTGGAAGACGACGACCAGCAGGGGCTTGCGCACTTCGTTGAACACATGCTGTTCAACGGAACAAAAAATTTTCCAAAATTCGACATTGTGAATTTCCTGGAGCGGACCGGCGTACGTTTTGGCGCCCACTTGAATGCGAATACGAGTTTCGACGAAACCGTGTACATGCTGCAGGTTCCTACGGACTCGCCGATGGTCGTTCAAAAATCCATAAACATTCTGCAGGAATGGAGCAGTGCCGTCCTGTTTGAAAATTCAGAGATCGACAAGGAACGCGGCGTGATCGGCGAAGAATGGCGGCTCGGACGCGGCGCTGCCGAACGCATTAACTACAAACACTATCCGCTCATTTTTTACAAATCCAAATATGCCGACCGCCTGCCCATCGGCAAAAAAGAAGTGATTGATACCTCTGCGTACGATGCCGTGAAACGGTTTTACCGCGACTGGTACAGGCCCGACTTGATGGCGGTGGTCGCGGTCGGAGATTTCGATAAAAATGAGATGAAAAAAATGATCGTCGATCGTTTTTCATCATTAAGGAATCCGGAGCATGAACGTCCGCGCGCGGAATTCACCATCCCTGACCATAAAGCCCCCCTCGTCTCTGTGGCATCGGATAAAGAACTCCCGGGATCGTCGGTCGCCATTTATTTCAAACGCAATGCGACTCCTCCCGTGACGGTGCACGACTACAGAAGTCACATTCTTGACGGATTGTTCTCGGGCATGCTCAATGCGCGCCTGCAGGAACGATTGCAAAAGGCTGATCCTCCCTTCATCACGGGCAGCGTCGGCACTATTCAGTTCGTCGGCGAGAAGGTCGCCTTCGGTATGATCGCAACGGTGAAAGAGACGGACATCGTGCGCGGATTGGGCGCCCTGGTGACTGAAGCGTTTCGTGTGAAGCAACACGGCTTCACGCAAACGGAACTTGACCGGCAAAAATTGCAGCAGCTGCGCATGGTGGAACAAACATTCACCGAGCAGGGGAAAACCGAATCGAAAAACTATGCCAATGAGTATATCCGGCATTATTTGGATGGTGAATCGATCCCGGGTATCGCCGTGGAATTCGCCTTGTATAAGCAGCTCCTTCCGACCATCACACTGGCGGATATGAAAACGCTCACAGACGAACGCATCGCGGACAGCAACCGTGTCATTACTGTCTCGGTGCCTGAAAAAAAAGGTGTCGTCGTTCCGACCACGGAAGAGATCATCCGCGTTCTGGATGAGATCGGAACACGGCCGCTGCAGGCATACGTCGATATGGTCAATTCAAAACCGCTTGTTGCCGTTCAGCCTGCACCGGGAAAAGTCGTAGCCAAAAAATACATACAGGAATTGGATACGTGGGAATGGAAATTATCGAACGGTGCAACCGTGGTGTTGAAATCGACCGACTTCAAGAACGATGAGGTCGCTTTTGTCGCCTTCAGTCCCGGCGGCCACTCTCTTGTTTCAAACAAAGATTTTGTCTCTGCGAGCATGGCCGGACAGCTTGCATCGTTGAGCGGTGTCGGAGAATTCGATGCCATCGCATTGCAAAAAATGCTGGCAGGAAAAATCGTTCGCGTCAATCCGTTCATTTCGGATCTGGCCGAGGGATTCATCGGCAATTCTTCACCGAAGGATATTGCTACATTGCTGCAGCTCGTGTACCTGAATTTTACCTCGCCCAGAAGCGATTCATCCGCCATTCGTGCATTTTTATCCCGCGTTAAATCCTCTCTTCAGAACGCGTCGGTATCACCCGAGCAGGCATTCAAGGATACGGCACAGGTGACGCTTGCGCAATACCATTATCGGGCGCGTCCGCAGACTCCGGCGATGATCGACGAAGTCGATCCCGCCCGAGCATTCGCAATATTTAAAGACCGCTTTGCCGATGCACGCGATTTCAAATTCTTTTTCGTTGGTAATTTCACGCCCGACAGCATTCAAGCGCTGGTCGAAACGTACATTGCGTCTCTCCCGTCCACCAACCGCAAGGAACAATGGAAGGATGTGGGGATGCAGGCGCCGAAAGGCCGCATCGTCAAGGAAGTGATCAAAGGCGTCGAGCCGAAGAGTTCTGTGCTGCTTGCCTATAGTGGCGCGTTCGAATGGTCGGCTCAAAATCGCTTCGATTTTTCTGCTATGCTCGAAGTGCTGCGCATCAAGCTCCGCGAAGTTCTGCGCGAAGATAAAAGCGGCGTCTATGGCATCAACATCACCGGTAGCCCCACGTTCATCCCGCGCAAAGAGTACACCATCCGCATCAGTTTCGGCTGCAACCCGGACCGGGTCGCGGAATTGGTAGCGACTGTTGCGCAGCAAATTGACAGCCTCAAGCGTACGCCGGTGGATGCGGGCTACATCGATAAGATTCAACAACTGCAGCGCCGTGACCGGGAAGTGAACCTGAAGGAGAACAATTACTGGATCGGTCTCTTCAGGTCGAATTATACCTATGGCGAGGATCCGCGCGGCATGCTGAAGATCCCGGAACGGATCGATAAATTGTCTGCGGCCGCCGTGCAAAAGGCTGCCAAGACCTATTTCGATTCCAACAATGTCGTCACAATAATCTTAAAACCTGAAAAAAAATAAAGTCGGTACGACATAAAAAAAGATGCCCCGATCGAATGGGGCATCTTTTTTTGTACCTACTCAGTGGACACCAAAATCATTGTCATCCTGAGCGAAGCGAAGGATCTAAAACAGTGGTCGATACATGCGACACTAAATTCATGTTCCCCGTTGCCGATGTTTTTTAGATTCTTCGGTCGCTCGAGCTCCCTCAGAATGACAGGAAGTATGGATTACGCTGAGTAGTTGCCTTTTTTATCATTGAACCACACGGCGAACGGGTTACGGAGTCACCGGATCATTGGCGCCGCCGGTCAGACGATTGATCGTCTTCAGGGCCTCCGACTTCACCTCCGGCGCATGCGATGCATCGGCGATGACAACACGGCACGCATCGATGAATTCATCGCGCCGTGAAGAGAACGAATACCAGCCCATCGCTTCGATCGCGGCCGTGCGGACACGCGGATTATTTTTCATGTTCGTTGCGATGTTCACCAGCGCGGGTATCGCTTTCCGGTAATTGTACAGGCGGAACGTTCTGATCGTCGATACGCGCGCTTTCACCGACAGCGTATCGCTCAGGCTCAACGGGATCAGGTCGGAATCCACACGCGACCGTGAATACGCTAGAGAGCGCTTGAACGACGAAAGGAACGCCGTTTTCTGCGAACCATCGGCGACAGTACCTACCGTCCCCTGGAGCGACTCCGCCATAACGTCGAGACCGATCTTATCCATTGCATTGTGCGCGCCATACCGTACGCGCTCCGACGGGTCTGTCATTGCCGCCTTCAGGATCGCGGGTGCAAATTCCGATTTGCCTATCTCCCCCATCCACATGACGGACATCCGGCGAATGAACTCGTACGGATCGTCGATCCCTGCGGCCAGGGCCTTCTCGAACGACGCGGAGCGCAGTGCCGCGAGACACTTCAAGGCAGACATCCGCACGTTGAACGAGGGATCGGCCTCGAAGATGGAGAGCAGTTCCTTATCAAACGCCTTCCCTTCGTTCTCGAACACCATGGTCACAGCCAGCGCGCGGAGCGTCACGTCTTGTTCCGTCAGCATTTTTCTCCACACGGCGTTGTCGCGCCTTTTCGTCGAGAGCAATGATTGAATGTCGGTTGTCGACCGGGACGTAAAACGAAATGTGGGATCGCCGATGATATGCGTCTCGAGCGCAGTGCGGAACCGATGCCACGATCCGATGCGAACTCCGTACCCGTACAATCCGATCAATTCAGTCGACCATATATCCTGGAGGATATTGACGGAATTTCCCGCGGCGGCGACGGTTCTCCCGTTCCCGAATACGTATTTTCCGGCCATATAATCGAGTTCATGGAAACTGCCGTTAAAGCATTCGTCGAACATGACGAAATACGGCTGCGGCGCAATTCCGTCTATGTCTGCGGGATGGATATCCTGCTTTTCATCGTCAACGGAATCTGCAATCGTGACCGAATCGGTGAACGCGTCGGCGAACCATTCTCTTGGAATTTTGTAATCGTCGGCGAAATGGCTGAGTTCCGCATCGGTCGATTTCTTGTGTCGTTTTGCAGTACGCAATTTTGACCGGACGAACCTCTTGATCGCCTGTATGTTGTGGTCCATCATGAACGTCGGCGGCTCGCCAACGATCAACTGGGCATCGACGGCGCCGTGCGCATGAAAGATCGCCAGATCCAGATCGGGATTCTGTAATTTCTGGAGCAGGACCGCTTTCATTTCATGATCGCTCGCATAATTAAGATTCTGGATTTTCCCCCCCGGCTGATAGAGCGAAGGAAACATCTCTCTCATCGCGAAACTGTTGCCTTCCCACGACGACAGCGACTCTGAATGATACCCGTGTCCGGTAAAGACGAGGGCATTATCCAGAACCCGGTGCTCCTTCTTTTCTTTGACAAGGCGCTCGAAATATTTTTTCAGCAGAGCATATTTCTTCTCGCCTTCAACGGGCGCTTTAATGCGTCCGCTGTACATGTCGCGGTCGACGCGCTGCGGCGATTCCGCATCGAGTGAGTAGTAGAAATACAGCTTCCGCACAGAATCCTGTTTCACGAACGTGAATTTCAATTCCAGATCGTCATAGAACCTGTCCGAAGGCACCGACGAGCGGATCCACGCCGCCTCCGGCGCCAATTTGAACGCGGTCGTCATATGCTGCGCATCCCGGATCATCGGTATCGGGATGTCGCCGACAAGCGCGAATCCTTCCAATCCGGGTTTCTTGCCGTAGAGCTCTGTGATGACCTGTTTCACCTGCTCGGGATTCTTCCAATCGTCGATGACAATATAGGATGGGAGTCCGTCCTGTTCAACACTCGTCCGATACGCATCCACTGCATCGCCGATCGTGCGGTACGTCGCCGCGTCCACAATGATCGCAAATGTTGATGCGCCTGTTGTGGTCGGCTTTTTGATCGTAACTTCGGCGTCAAGAGAGCCGACAATGCAACATAGTACTACTCCAAGCGCTATACGCTTCATAACAAACACCCTTCATGTGGAATATGTATAAATATTTTATTTCAGGAGCAGCATTTTCTTCGAAGCGGCAAAGGACCCTGCTTCGATGCGGTACATGTACATGCCGCTCGAGACCCGGGCTCCGTTATTGTTTTTGCCGTTCCACGTCGTTTCAAAATATCCCGCGTTCATCATGCCGTCGACGAGCGTGCACACTTCGCGGCCAAGCATGTCATAGACCGCGAGCTTCGCCATCGATTGCTGCGGCAGCGCAAAGCGGATCTGTGTTGTCGGGTTGAATGGGTTCGGATAATTATTGCCGAGTTCGTATGCCGTCGGTAATCCGTTGTGCACACTGTTTACGCCTGTGGCCTTAAGGGGCTTTGTGATGCTTTCATCGGCGCCCATATAGGGTAATGTCGCGCTCCGGGTATCTCCGTCGATATCAGTGGTAATGCCGAGCCCGGTCGTTCCGGCTAAATTCGAATTGCCGAGTGAGGCGCCGGCGAGATGAAGATCGGTCGATGAAACAAACACCACGGTATCGGTCTTCGAATTGGCATCGCCGGCCGACGCCGTCTGCCAATTGGCGAGCGAGATCTGCGCAACGGTTAAAAATCCAATGCGTCCGCTGACCGTCGAAATGTCGTTGTAGTCCGAGAGCAGTGTCGCAGTGGTCGTATTTTTATAGATCCCATACGACGACGTCGTGTTGTACGTATTGACGATAATATTGTTTTTGAGCGTCACCTTTGTGACCGAACCGACAAACACACCGGCCACATTCCCTGTCGTATTGCAATTTGACGACAGCATGATCGTGTTGTGATACACGTTATACGTTCCCGAATCGGACGTGGCGCCTAAGGACATCGCATACTGCGCTGCCGTCGGAACGGTCGTGGTATAGAGATCGACCATGTCACCGATGAAATTATTATAAATATTTACCACCGTTGTGGGCGATCCCACAGTACAGGAGATCGCATTCGATCCCGAAGAGGCGGCATTCGATTTCAGCGTCACGATTTTATTATTAAACACATTGGCGGTGCCGGCAAGAGTCCGCAATTGGATCCCATAGACGCTGAATGATGTTGCAATGGAAGGCGATGTTACCTTGTTGCCCGATATTTCAATGAATTTGCCCGCGGCGCCTAAATAATAGGCATAAATTCCTCTCCAGCGCGAGGTGACGGCATTATTCTTCACGGTCACCGATGTGCCATAGATCTGAGGGGCTGTGATGTATCCCTGGATGCTGACGCCATACGTCGGCATGACAACCGTATCGGCGATCTGGCAATTCTCGATGGTGAAATTATCGGTCGCTCCCGCCGCCGTGCCGATCACGTTGATCGCGGAAGTCGGATCGCCCGCATTGACATTGGGATAAATTGCCTGGTAGAGCAGCTTTGTGTTCTTGATGGAGATATTGTCGCAGTTCCCGTAGATGTTCACCACATTTCTGCCGGCCGCGACATCGCTGATCTGAAACGTCAGATCCCTTGTCGCTCCGCTCGCGGTATTCGACCCGTCGATCGTGATGTAACTGGTGCACGAATCGGTAAAGCCGCTGTATTGATTGGCTCCGGAGGCGGAGGAACATCCGCTGATAGTGACAACCGGCGATTTCCCCGCGGCGGGTTTGAATGTAACGGTATTGGCAGCCGTTGGCGCATTGGTCACGGCCTTGATCAGCAGAGTGGCGCCGGTTTCAGCATACGCCGCGTCTGTAAGCGAAAAAACAACCGGTCCCGAAACACCATTGGCATTTAAGGCCGCGATCGCCGCGGCGATCGTGGTATAATCTCCGCCGGTGCCGACTGTTTTTGTGCCGCTCAACTGCGCGTTACCCGCCACTGCATATGCAAGCACCAGTAATGTCACACGCGTCATGTATCGGAAGAATCTCATGAGTGTTTCTCCTTTGAATGATAAAAAGTTATTTCGGTTTGTAGTATTCAAATATTTATTTCATCAAGATCATTCTCTTTGCCGCCGTCAGGCCGGATGAAGTGAGTGTATAGAAATAGACGCCGCTGGAGAGCGCATGCGCATCGAACACCGCTGAGTATCTTCCCGCTTCGTGCATGCCGAGGGAGAGTGTCGCAACTTCCTGCCCAAGCATGTTGAACACTTTTAAGGTCATCACTCCGCGTGTGGATGTCGAATACTTGATCGTCGTCGACGGATTAAAAGGGTTGGGATAATTCTGGTCCAGTGAGAATGTGCCCGGCACCGTACTTGCAGACGTAACACTCGTCGACGGGGCGTCCGTAAACACATTGCCGATCGACGTGCAGATCCACGCACTGCCGTCCGGTTTAAACGCTATCTCCCAAATGGCGTTTGCTATATCGATCCCCTGCACTTGCGTCCATGTCGCTCCGCCGTTCACCGTTTTGGACAATCCGCCGCGTAAGCCGCCGACATAACCGATATTCTTATTGAAGAATTTCATCGAATACAAGATCGTGTCCGGAACCACGATATTGTGGGCAACGTACGTCCAGGTTTTTCCAAGGTCGGCACTCTTCATCAGCAAGGTTGTGCCGACCACCCACGTATTAACGGAATCAATGATCTGCACCATGTAGAGGGAACTTCCCGACAATGTTTTCCCGGCAGGCAATCCGCTGGCAATGCCATCCCCCCACGTCGTTCCGCCGTCCAGAGTGTATTTGATGCCGCCGCTGGATCCGACGACGATGCCGCGATTAGCATCATAGAAGGTGACATCATTCGGTTGTTTCTTCAAGACCGTGTCGCGTATCGTCGATGATGCTCCGGAATTGGTGAGCGTGATCAATTGATCTGCAGTTGCCGTTCCCTTTGTCCGTACCACATACACCTTGTTGGCGGATACAGGAAATATCGCGCGCGCGGCTGAGTTGGTGCTTGAGTCGCCGGGAACGACAACGCTCCATGTTACTCCCCCATCTGTCGTACGGGATATTTCTCCGTAGTTATGAGCGGCAAATCCGAGATTTTCGTCGATAAATTTCACCGCCTGGACGTTGTCGATCGCATTTCCCGGAATGCCGGGATTGAGATTTCCCATGCTTGTCCAATGCGCACCGCCGTCGGTTGTCTTGCGCATGCCGCCGTAATACGTGGTGAGATAACCGACAGTCGACGTGATGAACTGAGCGCTTTCAACTTGTTCCTGCGTATTGTTGGTGAGGCTCTTCCAGGTAGTTCCAAAATCGGTCGAGCGAATGATAAGCCCGTTCAACGACGTCGCCCAGACAGTGTCTCCGGATCCCGTGACCGATCGAAGGATATGCCCCGAGACTACCGGCAGGGGCGTCCACGTCAATCCTCCGTCAGTGGTTTTCACGATAAGGCTCCCGCGAATGCCGCCAACAGCCAGCCCGTTGGTTTTGTCTTTGAAATACAGGTCGTATCCCGATCCGTAGGCGGCACTTGCTCCGTTTGAAGTTTTATACGTATAGGTCGCTCCGCCGTCGGTTGAGTTGAACAACATCATCGGCTGAAAATTGAACCACGATCCCCATCCGCAGATGTTGACGTGAAGGCTGTCTGTCATCCATACGCCATTGATAGTGCTGGAGGTGTATGCCACTGTGCCGACGGAGGGGTTTGCGGATTTTGTCCAGGTGGCTCCGCCATTCTTCGTGTAATACAACTGCGCATAATTATTCGCAACTGCGACGCCGCAATTCGGTCCGCTGAAATAAATGTCGGTGATGTACGCGCTTTGATTGACGAGATTCAATTTGCTCGTCCATGTCTTCCCGCTGTCGATGGTCATAAAGATATCGCCCAACGCCGACTTGCCGCAGCCGACAAAGCCCGTCGACGGCGAAGTAAAACATATGGCATACGGTGTTCGCACGGTGTCCGTGGAAGGGCTCACGGGTAAATTGACAGGCTGCCACGTCGCTCCCCCGTCCGAGGTCCGCAGGATCGAGCTTTTTGCCGAGATGCTCACATAGCCGACCTGATCGTTCACAAAACATGCCCGCTGCAGATTGTTCGTGACGCCGCTGTTTTGTGCGGTCCACGAAACACCCCCATCCGTCGACTTCATGATCATGCCTGAATTGCCGACGATCCACCCCTTGGAGGATGAAATGAATTGGATGTCCGCGATGGAATACGGAATATTCGGCGTGATAACGGTCCGGAGACCGTTCATCTGCGCCGAAAGCAACGACGACACCATGACTGTGATGAAGAATATTTTTTTCATGAACCACCTCGTATGTAGTATTTTTAAAAAAGTAACTCTTCAGCGCGCGCACAAATTGCTGTCATCCTGTATTTCATCTTGGCTGCGCCAAGAATCTTCATGCATATGACATACGTACTCCCTCATTCTGAGCGCAAGCGAAGAATCTTGCATCGTGTGAGCGGCCGGCAAGATTCTTCGGCCGCTCGAGCTCCCTCAGAATGGAAGAGAGAGACGGGTGTGCCTTGAGCGGCCCGCTCACTAGCCTGCAGCTAAAATTGCGTTGATAGCCTGATTTCCACCGTGGAGCGGGAAGCGTTTGAAAACACCGCCGATGACGAGACGCCGGCAACATGATAGATCCCGTCGAACGAACACATACCGAACAATCCGGTATTCATATTCACCGTCAGTCCGACCGATGAGGCGAACACCGCTGCAGTCTGGAAGGCAAAATCGTATCGTCCGACATAGGCATACAACAGCGACGGTGCTGCAACTGTCACACGCGTGTTCTGCGGAGCAACGATGTCTGCAGCATACCACAGTTGGATAGCGGTGCCGTCGTTGAGTCCGATGCCGCCGCCCAGAATGCCTGTGTGCATCAGCGATGAAAGATCCGCCGAAAGAGCGCCGGCATAATCATCGATGGTCCGCTGGTGATACGTGAGTGTGTACCCGCCGAATACCTCGAATGATGAGACCGGAACCGTCACCAATCCGCCCGCCCGTGCCTGCATCAGGTGCTGTTCCAGCAATACGACTGAAAAATCGGGATGCTCCGTCCACTGGCGGTCCGTTTGCGCATCGGCGATGGCCGTGATCCGTATCTTGTCAACGCTGCATGTCAATGCGCCGGATGCTTCAACGATTTCGCTTTGCCAATATCCCTGGCTGACGGGCGAAGACCCCCCGTCCGTGATTGTGGATGAGCGGACACGCACGCCGGCGTACAGTGTTCCCGAGAAGTGGGCGGAAGACAACGCGGCATGCAGCCGGCCGCCGTACGAATCCATTTCGTTCAACCGGTTTTCCGTATTCTTCGTGAACCGCTGATACGAATCGATGCCCCGAAATTTGTAAATGATCGTTTGTGATTGCAGCGTCGTCTGATCGGCCGAAAAATCATTTTCTTCCTTCCCGTTGCTCATCAGGAACGACGCGCCGAGCGTGAGCGACGCAGTGGCCATATAGGCGCCGCCCAGGGTAAAGCCGAAATCCCTGCTGACGGCGATCGGTTTCGGAGAGACCCGCTTCACTGCGTTGCTTACAGCGTACTGTATCCGCGCTCCGACGAGTATATTGTCCAGCCAATTGCCGCTATAGGTGCCGTTCAATAAAATTCCGTGATATTCCGTCATGCCCGTCCCGCTGTCTGCGATGAGAAACGGATTGCCGGTATCATACGCTTTGGTGTCCATCCACATCCAATTGCCGCGGAACTCCTGAACCAGCCCGAACGATCCCCCCACAACATGGTTGGCGCCGATCTGCTTTTGGCCCTCCACGTAATATTGGTACGTCGTCGCATTCGCGGGTTCGAACGGCGTGTGAAAATCTCCGGACGATGAGCGCTGAGTCACGTTGACCTTCAGCGGAATCACGCGCTCATGCTCGAAGAGCCAGGCGGGATTTTCTCCGACACTGAGCATATCGGCCGGATGCAGCGAGTCGCACTGCATCAGCGCCGGTTTCTCGGGAGTCGAAAACTCCTGGGCCGATGCAATGCCTGCTATGCATACACACCATACGATATATAGTACTATCTTATGGTAAGGCATGATGTCTTCCCGGTGTTGGCGGTGTGATTTTTTCAAAGTCAATTGAACTGTTGTTGTTGTCTTCCAGCGTCCATCCGATGCCGATCCCGGTGCGGCGTAATTTCCGTTCCATGGAGTACCCGCTGTAGAATAAAATTCCTCCGGTAAGGCCGGCGTCAATTTTCGGATCCAGAATTTTTAAATCTAATCGTGTCGGGTCGGTATTAAATTCCACACCGTCGATGACGTATTCTTTGGGTACCGTCAAATACTCTCCCACATATTTCAATGCGTTGACATTCGGCACACGGCACAGAACGAGCGCATCTTTTTCCCCTCCGATGAGCCAATCAACACCGGAGGTCTGATAGATTTCGATCATGTTCGGTACTGCCGTATTGTCAACATCAGGCTGTGTCGCACGGTAATATTCGAAATCCGCATGGCTCTCGTCCACGCTGCCCGGCGCATTGATGCGGTGATCGATCGCATCTTCGGCGACCAACACGAATTGTCCCGGTCGAATCGGATATTCCGTTCCGCTTCCGGGAAATTTCCACACTTCGGTCGAATAGATCAGCGGATCCAACAGAAATCCCTTGTAGACGCGAGCCACCACGATTCCATCGAGATATTGCACGCTCTCGCTGATATTGCACACTTCCATGTACTTGTCGTGAAAATATAGGCCCGAGCCGACAGGCCCGCACGCGTAGATCTCGCTGAAGACGATGTCGCTCAAGGGTGACAGTTCGACGTTCACGATCATCGGCGGCGCCTGCACATCGGCGCGTGTCTGGAGGGCAGAGAGACTGCCGAATAATTTCCGCTGTATCGTCGATCCGTTGACGATCGTCATTTCCTGTGCGCTCACGGTTCGTGTGACGATGACGCTGTAGCGGTCCGACAGCAGCCCCTCAAAATGCACGGTGCCGTTCGCGTCGCTGACGGCGGTGACCTCTCTTCCGTACGCGATCGAGTGCATTGTGACAACAGCATTCCGCACGAGTGAATCGCCCTGCAAGGCCGTTGTGATCCCCGACCTGTCGATAATGGTGAAGGTCATTCGCGCGGTCCCTTCAAGTGCAGAAGGCATCTCTTTGCAGCCCGAGATGCAGAGCACCGCCGCAGCGATCAATGACAATACTGTCTTCATTGTTTGTCCGCAAATAATTGTGAGATCACTGTGCTGAACTCAAGGCCGAAATACAGCGGCGGATTTCGGCGTTCGTAACTCAGCGTGTTTGGATCGGTTCTCTTTAACTGGTATAACGGACGGGAATCCCAAATATTATTGACGAAGAACGACGCTTCGGTTCCTTTCCATAATTCCTTGCTGATGCGGAAATTGATCAGCCACCTGTTCGGCCGGTCTTCGGCAAGCAGCTCGTACGCTTTCGGTGTGCGGCGCAAATTGCTATAGAGAGGATTTGCACGATCCGATTCTGTGAACACGACGGTGTTCCCCTGCCTCGAATAATACCCGATCGCCAGAGAATCGTCCTTGCCCCTGTACCCGTCTATTTCCACCGGCTGCTGTTCGATGTTGAGCGTGAACCACATGTGCAGTTGTTCGAGCAGAACATCGAACCGATATTTTAAGAGCAGATCCTTCGAGTATCGCTCGACCGTGTGGTACATCGGAAAGACGGTCAAGCCGAGCAGCGCATCGGTCCGCTGCGCGCCATAATCGACTCCGTTTCTGATGCCGGAATTGAAATACGTATAGGATCCGTCCACCTCAATGATGGTCTTGATATACGGTAATCGGCGGGTGCGAAATGAGAATTCCATTCCTTCCGACGTCGAATAGTATGAATTTGTCGTCAGATATATTTTATCCATCAGCGTATCTTTGATGGCGAACAATTGTTGGTCAGGCCACTGTGCCCAGGATTTTTTAAGGACGGTAATCGGCTGCGTGACCGTCCAAAATCCGTTCTTCGTCTCATTGATAAAGCCGGTCATGGAAATGCCGACGTCGCCGAGGCGCTGGTCGATGCTCGCTTCATATTTGTATTGGGTGAATCCGCGCAGATTTTTATTCACCTGATCGAAGACGTACGTGGAAACGATCCCGAAATTCTTCGTGGGATCGGCTGGGTTCACCGATACCGTATCGGTGACGTCGTAATATTTTAGATTGGGGTAAATGGAGGCCAGCGGTGGTGACTTGGACGTCTGACCGTACCCGATCCTGATCTGCATATCGTCCGTTGCCGAAAAGCTCAGATTCACGCGCGGATCAAGAAACGAGCCCTGGCCTGTTGTCACAACATCGCCCCCGCCGAATAATCCGGAGAGACGCAGTTTTTCGGGATTGAACATTTGAAAACGGGCGCCGAGCTGCAGGGTGAAAGGAACGACAAAGCGCCCGCTCACCTTATCTTCGGCATAGAGGCTGATGTTCGTCATTCCCGGAAGGTCGCTGTAACTTCGCGGCCTGTCGCCGCTGTTGGCCGACGAGGGCGGAGGATACAGTGGGTCGTAAATCCTGCCCGGTCCCCTGTTGGCATCGTACTGTGCGGCCGCGCCCACGGTCACAACGTGAATGATGTCGCCGGTGAAGAATTTTTTTTCAGCGTCAATGGTTGAATACAGGTTCCAGACATCGCCACGGACGTGGTACTGGGAAAGATAGGATCCGAATACAATTCGTCCCTCCTGCACTCCGTTGACGCGCAGATCGGAAAGGATCAAATTGTCGCGGGAAACAATTTCCTGCCGATACGAATTTTGATAGGTGTACCCCAGCGAGGCGATGCCGTGAACGGTCAGCGTATTGTCGGGCCGGTATGCAAGGTCGACGGCATATTTGCCCGAAATATCCCTGTCGTAATATGCAACGCGCGCGGCGTAGGAGGGGTCTTCTTTCGATTCATCGAAGGCGCGGTTAACATTCACGATGTTGCGCAGCGACAGCACTTTATCGAAAAACGAATTGACCGTTGACAACTGCAGTGCCAGGCGGGTATACCCGTCGCCCGGCTTGCGAACATCGCGATCCGATGATGCAACGTTCACATTGTAGCCGATGCTTGTTGCGTATGCGTTGAAGCCGCCGGAATAATTTCCCTCGAACGTATTCGGATTGTACTTCACTTTCAGGCGCTGGGGAGTGTTTCCTGTTTTCGTGGTGACTTTGATGATCCCCGATGTCATATCGCCGAACTTAGCCGAAGGAATCCCCCGTATGACTTCCACGTTGTCGATATTCTCCGAAGGAATGCTGCGGAGGTCGACACCGCGATTGGTCGTCGACGCGCTGCCGGCATCGATCTGCATATTGGCGTTGTTCGAAGTCGGGACGTTGTCCACAATGATCTGCGTCCCGAACGATCCGACATATTGCGACGATACATCCTTGTCTGTTCCGCGGATATTCGCCTGCTGAATGCTGCCAAGGTCGGGATTTGTCGCCTTCACGCCGGGGATGAGCTGCAGCACTTCGCCGAGACTCGATGCCTGCAGATGTTCTATCTGACCGGAGCGGATAACATTTTTTGTTTCAGTATCCTTCGGGAGCACATCCTGATCGGCCACCACTTCTATGCCGCCGATCATATAGATTGCGCTTTGCAGTATCACATTGACCAGGACCGTTTTGCCTGCACCCACGGTTGCCTGCCTGGACGCGGTCTTGTAGCCGATGAACGAAACCTCGATGCGGTAGGTTCCGGGTGTAATGTTTTTAATGGCGAATTCACCGTTGAGATCGGATGCGGAGCCTTTGCGGGTCTCCACGATCAGCACCGATGCGCCGATCAGGGGCTCGCCGGTCGCATTTCGTACGACACCGGCAAGCGCTCCCCCTTCCGTTCGGTTGTCCAAAGAGGCGGCCGGCGTCTCCATCCGGGATTGTGCACATACCGATGGTGCAATCATCAGTGTGCAGCACGCGATCAACAGGGTGATACAAAAATACCGGCAGCGATAGAGCATCGCCGACGTAATACTATAAAATAGTGGCGTCTGAATACTCCTTTAATTTTTCCACGTGGTATTCAGCCTTTGCCGCCAGTTCCTTTGCAGCCAGAATTTGCGTGAAGCACGTGTCCATCACCGTTGCAGTCAGCGTTTCACTGCGCATGAGGCGTATCATGGTCATGGAGAACATCCAGTCCAGGAATGCCTCGAACCGTTCCTTGTTGAAATACCATTTGTCCGCGTATTGATGGACAAGCAGGAAATCTGCCAGCGCATAATCCTCGAACATTTCCTGCACGGTAAGAATAGACGCAGTTTTTTCGTGCCAGAAGCGCGAAACGAAACGCGACAGTATTTTTACCATCAGCACATCATACTCTGCCTCTTCCCTTTTCTTCGTCTTTTTTTCCAGAACCTGCGTGAACACACGCTCCGCATCGAATATGACCCATGGCGATTCAAGACGGGCCGGTTCTTTTTGCATTGCAGCGATCTTGGTCCATTCATCGATAAGCAGCACGCACAGAGAGACGGTAACGGCCGTCGCGACGGTGTCCTTCTCGCCGAAGACGAACGATCGTTTCATGGGATGCGCCACTGCGGACGTTGTTCCCTTGCTCTTTTTGGCGACGAGATCCGCAACCGAGCGCAGTGAATGGCGGAATTCCGCAACCCGGGCCCTGCTGTCGGCTGCGTCGAACGGCACGGCGACAAAGAGTGCCGCTTCCGTCAGGGCCGCCGCATAGGCGTCGTCGCTGATGCGTTCCAGTCCGATCCGCTCTTCCGGAGTTCCTTCCCTGCCGAGCGAGCTCTTGCGCAGTGCGCCGATGACATCCTTGGAAATGAGCGCGCCGACTGCATTCATCAGCGGCAGCAATTTCATCTCGCGCAATGCCGACTGCATGTTCGATGTTCCCCGGCCGTTGAGATACCCGGCGAGTCGTCCGTACTCGCCGGTCGCATCCTGGACTTCCACAAAATCCAAAAAGATGCAGTACTCAAACGCGTGCAGCGCAACAAAGATCCCCTCGTTATGAAGTTGTTGACCCGATCGAATAAACTCAAGGTTCGACTTGTAATCCCTGAACACGTAATACGTTCGGTCTGCGCCATTAAAGGTCAATGCATCGCCTATCGATCGAACATTCGTCCGCCCTGCGGTCTCGCTTCCTTCGTTCTTGGGCAGCGACATGTTGATCCAGCCGGAGGTTTCCTCGTACTTGTTATGGTAGAAGATCACGGCCCGTTCCGAGCCCGCCATGTTCGAATAGGCGAACACATTTTCGTTCACGAATCCGCGCGTGTCGTGAAAATCGTACAATTGGAAATGATGAACCTGGCTGAAGAGATGGCGTTTCCTGAGGATCGGGAATATTTCGTGTTCATGGCGCCGGACGAGATACTCATCCGGATACTCGTCGTAATACGCACGCTGATATTCCATGCCGTATTTTTCCGTGAACCCTTCGATCTGTCCGTGCGCGAACATGGGCAGGCCGGGCAGCGTCGCCATCATGAGCGCCACACCGAAGTATTTATCGTCCTTCCCAAATTGAGCGATCGCCGTTTCTTCGTCCGGATTGCTCATGAAGTTCACATAACGCTTCAGGATCTCCGGATTGAACTCGAGCGTGTTTTTAATGAGCATTCTGTACTTCGAATTTTCTTCCTTCATGAGCATATGCATGAACGCGCTGTTATACACCCGATGCATGCCCAGCGTGCGCACGAAATACCCCTCCATGAGCCAGAACGCTTCCGCCAAGAGCAGCGTATGAGGCATTTCGGAGTTAATGCGGTCCACGACCTCGCGCCAGAATTCATTCGGGAACATTGCGTGGAACTGCTCGTTGGCGATAGCATAATCCGACCGTGAAGGGATGCCGCCTCCCGTGCCCGGCATGGGATACCACAGGCGCTGAAAATGTTTCTTCGCCAGCGTCATTGCGGCGTCGAACCGGATGATCGAGAACTTACGGGCGACGTGGAAAATTTCCTGTATCACGGCCTCGCGCACATCCTGGCGAAGCAGATTCAACTGGGCGGTATCATTCCACGGCATGTTCGTGCCGTCGTTCCCGTGATACATGTACTGCACGGAGCCGTCCCGCTTGTCGCGCCGTTGAAACACCACTGCGGCATCGGTCCGGTTCCAATATCCGTCTTCAATGCGGACCTCGATATCCGGATGCTCCGAGAGATCGGCGCCGGTGAACCGGTAATTCGGATACGGACTGTGCGGCAGCTGTATGAAATATTCCGGATGCTCCACGACCCATTTCGAATACAGGCCCATATGGTTGGGCACCATGTCTCCTGCAAGACGGATGCCACGATGCCATGCGCGGGCATTCAAATTTTGGAACGCCGCTTCCCCGCCCAATGCTTCGGCGATCTCATAGTTATACAGGGAATAGGCGGACGGAACCGCTTCGGGATTCCCGGTGTACTGTTTGATCTTTTGCGAGGCATGGCTGCGTTCCCACACGCCGATGAGCCACAGCCCTGTATAATTCCATCGCGCGATCTGGTCCAGTTCCTCGTCCGGGATCTGATCCAAGCGTGCGATCGTCCGTCCGTATTTTTTAGACAGCTGCGAAAGCCAGACGTATGTGTTCTTTGCCAGGATCACAACATTCGGCATCCATTCGATGTCCGATGTGAACCGTTCGTATTCGACCTGCGTATACTCTCCGCGCTGCATCCGTTGTTTGAGTTCGTCGTAGTCGGGCACGAACGTGTCGATGCCGGGTTTTCCGCCGCGATGCGTCTGATTCCAGAGGTATTTGCCCTCCTCCTCGATCATCGAAAAACTGCCGGAGATCTTTTCGAGCAGCTGTGCCAGGTGCATTCCCCACTTAGTCTTGTAAAACGCCAGCTGGCTTTCAATATTGTCGGGATGTGCGACGATCGGCGCCCGCAGGAGATCGAAAATTGCGTGATTGTCCGGACCGAACGGGACCTCGGCCTTAAAGAAGGTTTCCAGTGAGTGGATCAACTGCACATATGACGTTTCAGCCTTCAGCGACGAGTCGTCGAACAATTCATGATAGACCCTGAACGCGGGATTGAAATTTGCGAAAAACAGCAGCATTAATTCTTCGAGTGCAATGTGCTTATTCGATCGTCCGGCTGTCGAGCCGTCGTAATACTGCTCTACCGTTTCAACGGATGTATACACCGTCGTCGGCGGGCACAGCCTCAGGAACTGCTTCAGGCAATCGTCCAGCGCCTGCATGCCGAGCGACGCGCCAAGATGCGCATATGCCCTGCTGAAGACGTCGGGGTTCGCGGTCTCTTCGTACAGGCGCATGAGGTAATGATTGATCTCGTCGATCAATCCCATCGCATTGAGATGTCCCGTGCGCACGAAGAGTTCTGGATGCGCGGCAATGTCCCTGGCGTCGTTCATTTTTTGGGCAAAGACGCGGACGGCATAATAATCGGGAAAAATGATATTGCCGTTAGAGGAGAACAGCGATGTGTTGACCGAATATTTTTTCCGGATATCCCTGCGGACATGGAACTCAAAGCACGGTTGTGACGAAGGGAATGACGGCGGTTGTGGAAAATTCAGAAATGAAATCTGCAGTGGGATCATTGTCTCTCGAATTTATTGACGGGACTATCTATCACCGGACACACGCACACATATATAATACTCGAATAATACTGAATAATCTTGTATTGTTCAATCATTAATTGACAATTCCAAAAATCATTCGTATATTTATCTCGTCAAAAAGATTAGGGCCGTTAGCTCAGCTGGGAGAGCGCTTGAATGGCATTCAAGAGGTCAGCGGTTCGATCCCGCTACGGTCCACACGACAAAAGGTTTTTCATAGATTGTTCTTGCAGCGTCAACAAAAATGCAAGAAGGACTATGAAAAACCTTTTTTTTGCCCCCTCGTTCACCATCCAACGGTGCCCTCCGTTGTCGGATCCCGTCACGGCGTGAAGAGTTACCCTTGCTTGAGCACGCGGAAGCCGCATGAATTGTTGCGTTCATCCTGACGGCCGTCGTAGCGGCGGGAAACCCGGCAGCCGAGATTGCCCCGCCCCCAGGAGCCGCCGCGGAACGCGCCCGAGGTGCCGCACCACTCAAACACATTACCGCTCATATCGTAGATCCCGAGCTCGTTCGCCTTCTTCTGGCCGACAGGGTGTGTTTTTCCGAGGGAATTATCGATGTACCAGCCGACCTCGTCCAACACGTTGCTGCCGCTGTATTCATATCCCATACTTTTGCTGCCGCCCTTGGCGGCATATTCCCACTCGTTCTCTTCCGGAAGGCGAATGAGTGTCCCTGTTTCGTTGCTGTGCCACTGGCAATAGGCGACAGCATCGGCAACATTCACATTGATCACCGGGCGCGCTCCCCGGCCCCAACCGTGATCGCCGGGTTTCCGCGCACCGGTCTTTTCGCAAAACAGATCGTATTGGTCGAACGTGACAGGTGTTGAAGCGATGTACAACGGTGCGCTCCATCCTTCTGCCGCGATCCATGTCGGGACGATCGTTTCCTCTGTCGAATTGCTCATTGGTAACTCCATTGCTGCGGCGACCGCAGACGTATCCTATCGGTCAAACGTTTTTTTTAAACTCTAAAAAGACACTCCCGAACGGCTCCGATCAAGTGCTCATTCTCAATCGGTTTCTTCAGCGCGTAATCTGCGCCAAGGTTCTTTGCCATGTTCAAGTATTGATCCGCATTGACTTTCCCGCCTCCGCTTATGGCGATGATGGGGATTGTCTTGTTCATTTTTCTGATTTCAATGATCGTCTCGAGGCCCTCTTTTTCGGGCATCACAATATCTGTGATGACCAGATCGAACGGAGTACTCTTGAGACGCAATATTCCGAGGTGGCCGTCTCTTGCTCCCTCAGCGTCATAGCCCGCTTCCATGAGCAGCTGCACGATCATGGCGTTCACTATCTCATCGTCATCGATCACTAGAATGAAGGCCATACTATTCTTCCTTTCGTGGGGCATCGAGGATATCGCGGATGACCGTGGTTAATTCGAATAAATCGAACGGCTTTGCAATATAGCGCTTGATGCCGTTTGCCAGTGCTCTCTCGGGATTTATTTCGCTGTTGTAGCCGGTGCAGAGAATGATGGGTATATCGTTGCGAATCTTAAATGCCTCCCGTGCCAGTTCCACGCCGGTCATGTCCGGCATGGTTTGATCGGTGATGAGGATGTCGATGCCTGCCGGGTTGTCTTTAAAGAAAGATAATGCTTCGCGGCTGTCTGTCATGCCGGTAACGCTGAACCCGAGACGAGTCAATTCCATTACTGCCAGACTGACCAACATTTCTTCATCGTCGACGAACAGTATCCTCTCGAACCCTGAGAGTGAGGCTTGATTGTCCTTACTCGCTATTTCGGCGGCGCTTCCTTCGGCTGCGGGCAAATATATTTTGAATGTTGTCCCTTTGTGAACCTCGCTGTCCACATCGATGAATCCGCCATGGGATTTCACTGCTCCCAGGACCACGCTCAGCCCCATGCCTGTTCCTGTGCCTATCGCCTTCGTGGTGTAAAACGGTTCAAAGGCCTTAGACAGCGTCATGGCGTCCATGCCGCACCCGGTGTCTGCAACCTCGATGACCGTATAGCGGCCCTGCGCCAATTCTCCGGTCAGTGTGGCTTCGTTCTTCTCAACGAAACGCGTGTACAGGCGGACAGTCAGTGTGCCTTTGTTTCCCATGGCCTGCATGGCATTGGTAGCGAGGTTGATGATGATTTCATGGATTTGTACGGGGTCAGCCAACACCGGTTTCGTATCGTCGTCCAGATCTGCCACGATGGTCATAGACGAAGGAAGTGACACACTGAGCAGACTCAGCACTTCGGAAACGACCGGCCGGACCGCGACGCGCATGTGGTTGTGATCGCTTTTTCTGCTGAATGTCAATATCTGTTGGACAAGTTTTTTCGCCCTGTCTGAAGCCTTCAGGATCGTAACGAGGTTATTTTTCAGCACTGGATTTTGCTCGGCATGCCGGAGAGACATTCCTGCGAATCCGATTATGCCGGTCAACACATTGTTGAAATCGTGCGCGATCCCGCCCGCGAGCTGCCCGAGGGCTTCCATTTTTTCGGATTGCTTCAGCCGCTCCTCGATGTGTCTAAGAAGCGCTTCGGTCTGCTTGCGCTCGGTGATGTCCTCTTTCACAGCAAGATAGTGTGTTGTCTTGCCCCGCTCATCGAGCATGGGTGAGATCGTTGCAGATTCCCAGAACTGATCGCCGTTTTTTTTTTCCTGTTTTGAAACTCCCCATGCCATTCGCCGCCTGCCGTTATGGTTTCCCAAAGGTCCTTGTACCCATCGGGCGTCATGTTCCCGGACTGCAAGAACCTGGGATTTTTTCCAACAACATCATCAAGAGTATATCCGGTGATGTCGGTAAATTTTCTGTTCACATACTCGATTGAACCGTCACGATCGGTGATCACGATCGAGGCCGGACTCTGTTCCACCGCCTGCGACATGTGAAATATTCGTTCATTTGCCCGGTTGCGTTCGGCAACACTGTGCAATGACGCGCGAATCGCCGGAGCGCCGTCGTAGATAATGTGCGAGGCCTGGACTTCGACGTCAACGATTGTTCCATCGAGCTTGACGTGCGGAATTTCGATCGGTGGCGTATCCTTGCTTCCCTCGAGTGCCGTTTTCACCCTTGCCAGGACGATTTGGTGAAAATCGATATGGATGCGATCAAGGATGGATGTGTCTAACAGTTCGTCGGCCGTTGCAGCACCGTATAACTTTACGGCCGCTTGATTGACAAACAATATTTTTCCATCCCGGTGGACGGCGATCGCATCGGGCGACCACTCAACGAGCGCGCGGTACCGTTCCTCGCTCTCTTGTGTATGCTTGTGTGCGTCGAACAATGCAAACGCCATTTCGATCGACGATTGTAATACAAAATCCCCGGAGTCCTTGATCACGTACCCGTAGCATGTCACTTCGCGCGCATTTACCACTGTCTCCTTTTCGATATGACTGGTAAGAAAAATGATGGGGACCGTGCGGTGCAAAAGGATCTGCCGTGCCGCCTTGATGCCGTCGATTCCGTTCCCGAGATCGATATCCATCAGAACAAGATCGAAGTGTTCGGCTCCGACTGCGAACGAAACACTCTTCTCTCCGCTCTGGGCGTCGATCACCGCATATCCGAATCGTTTCAATCGCGCACCGGTGGACATCGCCTGGATGGTTTCATCTTCGACAAGGAGAATTGTTTTCTGTGTTTGTGTGCTCATAGAATTTCGTGTGCCGATCGACAGCGTGAACCAATACAAGAATCCATCGAGTAAATGTATGCGTTTAAATATTCAGATGGTATCATTGTTCCCCTTTTTCCGGAATAATTTTCCGGAATCGGCTCGGTGCAGCGCCAGCATCCGCGTTCTACCGGGCCGTTACTGCTGCACTGCACCCCGCGTGAGATGTGTCACCTGTCTACGCGCCCCGAACCGCTTCCCAGCGCGAGCGCATTGACCTCCGCGACGCTCGCGTGATTGAAGTCTCCGGGTATGGTTTGCTTTAAGCAAGAAGCCGCAACGGCAAACTCCAGGGCCTCGATGGAACTCGGTTTCATGAGCAGTCCGTAGATTAGTCCGGCCGCAAACGAATCGCCGCCGCCGACGCGGTCGACGATCTGTATGTCGTACTGCTTCGACCGGTAGGGTTCACGGCATTCCTTCTCATCGACAAGCATTGCGCTCCACCCGTTGCGCGAGGCTGAAAAACTTTCACGCAGTGTGATGGCCACTGTTGTGAAGCCGAATGTCTGTTTCAGTGACCGTGCGAGCGCACGGTACCCGCCCTCGTCAATCGCCGCCGATTCTACATTCGTATCTCCGGCTTTCATGCCCAGACATTTATCCGCATCTTCTTCATTCGAAATGCAGACGTCCACATATTCCATTAGCGGTATCATGACGGCCTGTGCTTCTTTTTCCGTCCACAATTTTTTTCTGTAGTTGAGATCGGCACTTACGGTGATCCCGAGTTTTTTTGCGGCAATGCACGCCTCTTTCAGTATGCCCTGGAGCCCGACGCCGATGGCCGGCGTAATGCCCGTCCAATGAAACCACGAGGCTCCTTCGAACACGCGTTCCCAATCGATTTCACCCGGAGTGATCTCGGCAACGGACGCATGCGATCTGTCGTAGATCACCTTCGACGCTCGCTGGCTTGCGCCGGTTTCCAGAAAATATATCCCGATGCGGTCCCCGCCCCGGACAATGTAGTCGACGTTCACTCCGTACCGGCGTAGTTCGTTCACGGCCGCCTGTCCGATCTCGTGCGTGGGCAGTTTCGTGACGAAGCAGCCTTCGAGGCCGAACTGGGACACGGACGCGGCCACGTTCGCTTCTCCCCCGCCGTAATTAATGTCGAACTGCTGGGCCTGCACGAACCGGCTGAAGCCGGGCGTCGATAGGCGCAGCATGATCTCGCCGAATGTCACAATTTTATGTGTCGCCATGCTAAAAAATTCCTTTTGTTCCTTCACGATGAGGTCATCGCGGATCATGACACCGTCCTCGACAAAATGCAGGGCGAAATGTCATTTCGCGGTGCGGGCGAGATAACATCTCGCCCTACAGTGGGACGAGTTACTGATGAGCGCCTGCTGTGAATTATTTTACGAGCGTTAATTTTTTCACCGACGAGAACGTGCCTGCGTCGATCCGATAGAGATACATGCCGCTTGGCAGCTGTGAGGCGTTCCATTGGACGGAATATGCGCCCGCCTGCATGAACTGATTGACGACGGTTGAAACCGCCCTGCCCAACAGGTCGTAGACCGTGAGGCGCACCTGTTGCGGACTCGCCAACGAAAACTTCATTGTCGTCGACGGGTTGAACGGGTTCGGAAAATTCTGTTCGAGAGAGAACGTCTGCGGAACGGCCGATTCCTGTTTCACCGCCGTGCCCGAGGAGACGAGCGTGTTCGTTATCGTGCCGGTGGCGCGCGCAAGCGCGACATACAAGGACTGTGTGCTGTCTATGGTCACCGCAGCGGCGGTTGTAAGGCTGTCTGTCGTCATGAGCGTATCGGTCACGAATGTCGTGTCTTTGATCGACTGGCCCATCCCTATCCATGTGGCGCGCTTGTCTGTGGAGAATGCAACGCGGAGATCCGTATTGCCGACGCCGACGCCGTCGTCCGCGCCGTATGTCGGCGTGAATTTATCGAATGTCATCGAGGTCGGTAAATTCGCAGCGTTGGCACCGTATTTTATTTCATAGTATCGCACTCCCGATACTTTGTCGATACCGCCGCTTAATGCGCTGGAACCCGTATTCGCGTTCGCCTTTACGACGCGCACGACGGCATAGTGTCCCGTTCCTCCGCCGCTTGTTGTCGAACGGATCTTGATCGGACGATAGCCTGCCGCATCGCCGACGGGAAAATCTTTGCTAGCTCCTAAGCTACTAGACATGCCGCGGCCGAGGTACCCGTTGATATACGATTTGGATGATGCGCCTGAAATGTTGGCGGTTGTTGTGGAATTATGAACGAAAATATAATTTCCTGTTTCAACGATGCCGCTGAGAAGATAGACCAGGGAGGTAGTCGTTGGTCCAGTGGAGCTGCCGCCGGCGAATGTGATAGTGCTGCCGAGTATCACTTTGCCGGTGCCGGACTTGTTCACTGTCATGCCATTCAATTCATTGGTGGATGAACTGTATACGTTGTTCGTCGTGAATATTGTGTTTGTCGAGCCGGTGAGCACAAAGTTCAAGACGCCGGTTGTCGATCCGGCAGTCCCGTTGCGGCAGTCCATTGTTGCCGCATTTGCCGAATTGAAATTGCCGGTCAGTGTGAGCGTGTGTATGAGTTCTCCTGTGACGCCGCTGGTCTGTGTCTTAAAGACCGACCCCGAATTGATGGTCACGTTGCCATTGACGGTCATTGAGACCTTGACCGTTTTCGATGTATAGAAGACAGCCCCTGTTGCAGTGCCGACGGTGAGTCCGGATACTGTCGCATCCATATCGATGGTGACCGTGTCGCCGTCGGCGATTGTCACATTGTCCGAGGCAGTTGGCACGCCGCCCGTTGACCAGGTTGTCGGTGTGCTCCAGACGCCGCTTCTGCCGCCCAAGGCGGATCGTACTTCCCCTGCATTCATGGATGAAAGGCAAAGAGTTCCAAGAACCAAAATTGTAGCCACGTATTTCATAACACCTCCGTTGTAAAAAAAATAGATTATTAGAGTTGAAGCAAATGCAGTGCGAAGCCGCCGATCTCCTGTTCAAGATACACAGCGGCGAGCTTTCCGTTCTTGTGCGTTTGTGACTCGTGTAGAATTTTGTAGCCTTTGCGTTCCAGGTGACTGATGGCGCGGTCAATGAAGTTGGTGCCGATGGCAATGTGGCCGTGCACGCCGAGATATTTTTTCTTCGTCACTTCGAATTGCGTGCCGACAAAATTGGACGACGTGCCTTCTTTGACAGGCGCGCCCAGAAGCGCAGACAATTCCCCGGCTATGCTCAGTGATTCGTCGGCAGAGCCGCCGTTGATGCCGACGTGCCGCAGCTCGAACCCCAGCAGCGTCTTGACAGCCTGTTCGGTGATCGATGTGATCTGGGCGAACTGTTTGTTGGCGATCATCTCCGTTTTCACCATCCAGCTGCCACCGCACGCCAGGACTTTGGGAAACGAAAGATACGAGAGAATATTCTTCTCGTCGATGCCGCCTGTCGGGATGAATCGCAACGAGCCGTACGGCGCGCTCAAGGCTCGAAGGAACGGGAGTCCGCCCGCCTGCTCGGCAGGAAAAAATTTTACGACCTCGAGCCCGAATTCCAGCGCGCGTTCAATATCGGATGGTGTGGCGATGCCCGGCGTGACGGGAATATTGTTCGTCACGCAATAGTCGACCGTCTTCGGATTGAGCCCGGGGGAGATGATATATTTCGCGCCGCAATCCACCGCCGCTTTTACCTGGTCAATCGTCAGCACGGTCCCGGCGCCGAGTGCCATGTCGGGAAATTTTTTTGCAATGCGGGCGATGGCGTCCTTCGCGGCAGCCGTGCGGAATGTCACCTCCGCGCACGGCAGTCCTCCGTCGATCAGCGCCTGTGCAAGGGGCTCTGCATCGTTGGCATCCTCTATGGCAATGACCGGCACAATGCCGAGCAGTCCAATTTGTTCAAGAACAGTGTGCATTTCTCATCCTCATCAATGATTAGCGTAATAGACTTAAGCTGAATTCGAGCATCCAATTCCCTTTGCACTTCGTGCCGACATGAATTCCGGTGTGAGCCACGTGCACCATGACCGCACTCGTGGAAGCCGAGTGCCGTCTCGTGCGCCGTACCTGCGCACGAAGAGAAAGACATGCAGTTGAAGCACGACGACGTGCGGCATTACCGGGCGAGCCATCCGCCGTCGACGACAAGCACGTGGCCGTTGACGTAATCCGATGCGGGCGAAGCGAGGAACACCGCGACACCCTGCAGGTCTGACGGGAGTCCCCAGCGGCCGGCGGGGATGCGGCTGAGTATCGACTTTTCTCGCTGTTCATCTTCACGGATGGCCTTCGTGTTGTTCGTGGCCATATATCCCGGTGCAATGGCGTTGATGGTGATCCCCTTCGATGCCCATTCATTGGCCAGCGCCTTGGTGATCTGTGCGACGGCACCCTTGCTCGCCGAATAGGAAGGCACGATGATCCCGCCCTGGAACGCCAGGAGCGATGCGATGTTGATGATCTTGCCGTAGCCGCGCGTCATCATGTCCTTGGCGACCGCCTGGCTCAGGAAGAACACGGTCTTTGCATTCAAGGTCATGACATCGTCCCAGTCTTTTTCCGAGAATTCGATCGCGGGCGTTCTGCGTATGATGCCGGCGTTGTTCACGAGAATATCGATACGGCCGAAGGTGGCGATAGTTTTTTCGACAACCATCGGGATGGACTCCATCTTCATCAGATCGGCTTCCATGGTGATCGCGCGGCGTCCCAGTTTTTCGATCATGACCTGTGTTTCGATCGATGTGACATGGTCTACCAGAGCGATATCGGCACCGGCTGCGGCCAAACCGAGGGCCATGCCCTGTCCGAGTCCGGTGCTGCCGCCGGTGACGAGCGCGACTTTACCGGTTAAATTGAAAAGTTGTGAGTCCATTGTTTCCGCCTTTGTTGTGTAGTGGTTTGGTGTTGTTATTATACTCTGTTGTCATGGTCATCACGCATTCACAAAATCCTGGCGCATGGGCGTGAACACATCGAGCAGGAGCCCGTCCTCCAGTGCTGTGACTCCGTGTTCCAATTCGGGAGCAACATAATAGAAATCGCCGGCTGTGAGAACCTGTTTGTTCCCATCAATCGACACCTCGAACGATCCCGTCTGCACGTACGAGATCTGCACATGGGGATGTTTATGCAGATACCCGACAGATCCTTTTTTAAAGTCGACGAGCACCGTCATGAGTTGATCGCCATACGATGTGACCTTACGGCGAACGCCTTCGGCGACTGCTTCCCATTGTATTTGGGCCGTTTCAACAAATGCCTGATTTTTTTCGAGTGCCATCATTGTCCTCCAATATACGTGATAGTGATATAAAAATATATAGTAAACGGTAAAGTAAATTAAAATTCTTTACATACTGTTATCGGCTGCCATTGGCTGTTTCCATATCCAGGCGGCGTATCTTCCCGCCAAAATAGAATACGGCCCCGACCCCCAGCGGCACGAGTATTGCCCCCATAATAAAGACCGGCACGTAACTGATCCTGCTCAGGAACGGGATGAGCCATGTGGAAAATACCAGGACACCGCACACGGCGCTCATTCCGCCCACGCCGGCGAGCGTGCCGACCGATCTGCCCGAAAATAAATCGCTCGGGAGCGTTTGTATGTTGTTGATCATGATTTGAAATCCGCAGAGCACGAGAGCCATGAGCAGCACCGCGCTCTCGGGCGTCGATGCGAATACAGTCAGTATGAACGCCGGCAATGTGATCGCCCCGCCGATGAGAATGGCGCGCTTGCGGGCTTTGTCGACACTCCACCCCTGCTGAATTTTATGTCCCGAATACCATCCTCCGCTGATGCTTCCGATCGCCGCGCCGAGGAACGGAACCCAGGCGAACATGCCGATATGCTTGATGTCGAATCCGAACGCTTCGGCCAGATAAATGGGAAGCCAGTTTACAAAAAACCACCAGATCGGATCGAGAAAAAATCTGGACACGATCACAGACCAGCTTTCTTTGTGGCGCAGCAATTCCTTCACCGTGAGCGTGCGCGCTCCGGGACTCGCGCTGAGCGACGGGCCGCTGTGGATATAGGCGCGTTCTTCCTCGGTGATCCAGGGATGCCGGTCGGGTGTTGTCTTATAGATGATGAGCCACGGTATGAGCCAGAGAAAACCAAGCATGCCGACGACGAAGAAGGTTGCCTTCCACCCAAGCATCAAATATAAAAATGCGATTGACGGCGCAGAGATGACCGCGCCGAGCGACGCGCCCGCGTTGAAGATGCCCTGCGCCAATGCCCGTTCGTTTACCGGGAACCATTCGGCGTTCGCCTTTGTGGCGCCGGGCCAGTTGCCCGCCTCGCTGAGTCCGAGCAATCCCCGGAAGAAGGAATAACTCACAATCGAGCGGGCAAGCCCGTGCATTGCGCACGCAAACGACCACACGGCGATCGAAAGGAGAAAACCGATCCGCGTTCCCAGCCAGTCGAACAGCCGTCCGGAGATCGCCTGGCCAAGGGCATACGCGATCATGAAGACCGACACGATCGTCGCGTAATCGTCCTTTGTCAGGTCCAATTCTTTCGAGATGGACGGCCACATCACGGCAAGCGATGTCCTGTCTATGTAGTTGATCACCGTTGCGGCTGCGATCAAGCCGACCATCCACCATCGCAATCCATGTATTTTTTTCATACGAAGCGTCATCATGAAGGGGGAAAAAAAATGTACCCGCTCTGTGAATTATTTTTTCAGCGCCGCATTTCCCGTCCAGGTATACACCGTGTCGTGCGCGGCGATGGTATGGCGCGCCGTGGCGGAGGCCGCACGGTGTGTCACCATCATCACCCAGTGAAGGCCGCCCTTCCCTGTAATATCCACGACGGTGCCTTCGGACGTCGACGCGGCGACACGCACGCCGGTCATATTCGGGTAGGCGTCTTCGGATATTTCCATCGTGCCGTCCCACACCCCGTGCGGCTCGAGCACGCTCGCAAATGTTGCCGTGGGACCATGCGTGCGCAGCATCACGCCGGGATCGTGGCGTAGATTGAAATTGGGATCGTTCGCTCCGATCCGCGTGCAATACACCGTCGTGTTCGAATCTGCCGCGCTCAAAAGCGAATAGTACCGCGCGCCCGCAAGCCAGGAGATGCGCACCGTTCCCGATGCCGTTCCTTCGGCCTCGTTCCACAGATGCTGATACCCGTTCGATGTCCCCATCGGGTGCTGCTCCGTATCGTGTGCCTTCAGCGACACATTGGTGCCGATCAACTGCCCCAGATAATAGAACGGCAGGTCGTATTGGTGCTCGGCGGCGGAGACGATCCGGACAATGTCGATGACGACCGGCTTGCGCAAACGCGTGTCCGTTACCATTGCCATCGTGCGCTGCATCCACACGCCGCTCGTCGATCCGGAATCGACGGCGCTCATGATCTGGAAGGCGGGATCCTCGGTGGAGAAAAAATGGCGCACGGCGGAATGCTCGTCGGCGGCATCCTGATTCGCATCGTGCTGGCTCCGCTCATCCACCGTGACTGTGTTGTGCGCGATCGTCTGGCGCGCATACGATTGTGTCTCGGGCAAATATCGTCCCCCGAATTTCTGTTCCACATTGAGGAAACGCGCGGCGCCGTAGTCCTGGACGATGTCCCGGTTCTGATCGTAGAAGACAAACGTGAGTGCGTCGAAGTGCCCGTGTTCTTTGCCGTGCCCGGCGTATTTCATGAGCAGCGTTTCCTGGTCTTCATTGATGCCCGAGCGGAGAATGCCGATGCCTCCGCGTTCGCCGTCGGGACCGTCGGTGAATTCGACGCTCGCGTACGGAAACATCACCGCAGACCCGGATGCTGACAACGCCCGTGCAATGGTCAATCCCGCACCGCTTATCATCACGCTCTTCTGACGCCGTGCGATGCCCAGCAGCGCCGGGTCGGCCCCGTACTGCCGGAACGCCATATCCAGGGCGATGACGAATTCAGGCGTTTCATACGTCTTCTCTTTCAACGCATCGTTGATAGGGAAAAATTGACCCGAGGACGTTGTCAGCTGGATTCCGCAGTACACCGCTTTCTTCAGCAGCCGATCGCGATACTCGAATATGTGCAGCTCCGGCTGATTGTTCTCAACAGCCTGCGCAAAAAGATAGAACGGCTCCATTGCATAGCGCATGTAATACGGTCCCTCGAGGTAGAATCCGTCGGGTGAAAACAGCAGATCCAACTGTCGGAAGAATCCACCGGTCTTGTCCTTCCGTGTTCCGTAGAGCGCGAGATCGACCAAGGACTGATCGCGCATCGCATAGCCGAGCATCCCCACCGCCGCCGCCGTCCATGTGCCATGGTTATGAATGCGGTCGAGCTCGCGGGCATGATCCACAGAAAAGAACGTTGCCATGGGGCGCAGCAGCTGCGATTCAATGGTGGCGCGTTCGTGTGCGGGGATCCACTCGTACACGCAGTCGTACGCCTGAGCAACATTCACGAGCCAGACGGCTTCGTTCAGCGTCTGCCAGAACAAGCGGCCGGGTGCGGGTCCATTGCCTGCCGGATGATTGCCGAGCGTCGGATATACCATGGCATAGCGCAAGAGCATGGTGCGGACGAAGGATGCGTAGCGCGCCTCGCCGGTGATGCTATAGAGAAGTCCGGCGCCATACATATCCTTATAGTTCTGCTTGTGGCGGCCGTGCGTGTACCCGGCGGCATCGACTGGTATTGGAACGTCGATTGGTTGTGCGATCGCTTTGTCGACGGATGATTTCAGCTCGTTGTACTGGGCGTCGAAGAGCGGGTATCTGCCGAGGCTCGCCCGGATGAGGGCGGCATCGCGCGTGGTGAGCACTATGTTCGGGTGCGCAACAGGGATGCCGGCGACGGCGGCGCCTGCGGCCATGCAGGAGCACACGATAAGCAAGACGAGATAAACAAAAGTCTTCATACGATCACTGATACCATCTATGGGTGAAACATACGTGCGCACAGCGCATGCACCTCTATTTTACTTCAGCGCACGGCTCGCATCTTCATTAGGAAAAGAATATTCCGCCGTTGATCTCAACCGCTTCGCCGTTGATGAACGATGCGCTGTTGGACGCGAGGAACACGGCGAGTTCTGCAACCTCGCGCGCTTCGCCTTCTCGTCCGAGCGGAGTCATCGAGGCAACCCTTTCGCGCACTTCCGGCTTCGTGAATGTGTTATGGAACGTCGTGTTGATCATGCCCGGAGAAACGGCGTTGACGCGTATCCTTCGCGGCGCCAATTCTTTGGCAAGCCCGCGCGTGAAGTTCAGCACCCCGGCCTTCGCCGTGGCATACGCCATGGCGCCCGGTCCGCCGCCGTCGCGCGCCGCCTGCGACGAAAAATTAACGATAGCACCGCCGTCTGCCATCAGCGGGAGAGCGGATTTGGTCATGAGAAAGACCGATGTGAGATTCAACCGGATCACAAGTTCCCAAAATGCCTCGTCCATCTCATCTATTTTTTTCCGCGCGACGAGTCCGCCTGCCACGTTGATGAGTATGTTGATCTTGCCTCCGAATGCGTCCACAGCCGCCTGTGCGATGCGGTCGGTGTCCGCGCTCTTTGTGACATCACCCTGCACCGCCACGGCTTTTCCTCCTTCGGATGTGATCGCCGCAATTGTAGACTCGGCGTCGGCGGGATTATGGAAATAATTGACGAGAACGCTCGCGCCCTGGCGCGCCAGCTGTAAAGAAATAGCACGCCCAATATCCCGTGCACCGCCTGTAACCACTGCTATACTGCCATTCAGCTCTATCATGATAACTCCTTAATTTTGAATGATGTTATATCGTTTTATGCTGCGCCACGGCAGCGTCTCTGCCCCGTGACTATACAATTGTACGAATCGTCCGGATCCCTCGCGCGACGACGGCAGTGCCGTTCGTGATATCGACGAGCTGCCGCTCGAACCCGTCCGCGGCGTTCAGCGGGACGAAAATGGAAAAGGTGACAGCCTCCGTATACACCGTGCTGTCGATAACAGCCTCCGCCCTGTGCGCCAGCGTCTTCACCGGCGTGATGTAGGTATACTCTACGATAGCCGTGATCTGCTCTACCGGGAGACGAAGCACCGTGCGCGTTTGAGCGAGCACCGCTTCGGCTGCGTCGTGATATGCCCGGCCGAGCCCGCCCACTCCCAGCTTTGTGCCCCCGAAATACCGTGTCACAATGATGATGACATCAGAGAGGTCCCTGGCCTGCAGCGACGAAAATATCTTTATACCCGCGGTGCCGGACGGTTCTCCATCGTCGGAATAATGAAAGAGCGCCCGGTCTTCGCCTACGGCATACGCGTAGCAGTGATGCGTGGCGTCGAAATGACGTTTGCGAGCAGCCGTGAGCCGCCCTTCGGCCTCCGCTGCCGAATAAATGGAAGAGGCTTCGGCAATAAATTTCGATCCTTCGACCTTCAGCAGCGATTCTGCCGCGCTGAGGATTGTGTAATAGCTCCCCATGCAATCCTTCGGCACTCTGTGTGTGTGTCTGGTGTCTTCGGCCGCCTCGTGATGTCCTCACGCTCGTCCCGATGACGTGCATCGTCACCGGATTCAATAATACCATAAATAACAATCGTGCGCAATATCCCACGGTTCGCCACACGGATACGGTATAGTTCATTCACCGGGAACAGAATGGCGGCAATACGCGTTGTCATGTGCAGGCCGGGATGGTTTCTTTTATGTTGGAATCGTTGATTAAATCCCGTACGTTGCAGTGAACTCTTTAAAAAAGGATACCTTCGAATGAAAATAGGAATCACCTGTTACCCCACCTACGGCGGCAGCGGTGTCGTTGCGACCGAACTGGGAAAAGCCTTGGCGAAACGCGGTCATCAGATCCACTTCATCAGTTATGCCATGCCCATGCGCCTGACCGGGTTCGTGGAAAATATTATGTACCACGAAGTCGAGAGCGCTTCCTATCCATTGTTCGAATTTCCGCTTTATACGCTCTCTCTGGCGAGCAAAATGGTCGAGGTGGCGACGTTCGAACAGCTCGATCTTCTGCATGTGCATTATGCGATTCCCCATGCCACCAGCGCCTATCTTGCAAAACAAATGCTCGGCGACCATAAATTCAAGATCATCACAACGCTGCACGGCACCGACATCACGCTTGTGGGACTGGAGCCGAGCTTTCTGCCCGTGATGAAATTCAGCATTGAACAAAGCGACGGGGTCACTGCCGTGAGCCGGTTCCTCCGGGAAAAAACGATCACCAATTACAATATCGACAAAGAGATCGAGGTGATCCCGAACTTTATCGACCCGGATGCCTACAAGCGCGTGACGACCAATTGCGTGAAAAAACGTTTTTCGCCGCACGGCGAGAAACTGCTTATGCATGTCTCCAACTTTCGCGCCGTGAAACGTGTCCACGATGTCGTCCGCATCTTCGCCCTTGTCCTGCAACGCATTCCCTCCACGCTCGTCTTGATCGGCGACGGGCCGGACCGTTCCTCGTGCGAAAGTCTTTGCCGCGAATTGGGCATTGCCGACAATGTGAAATTTTTAGGAAAACAGACGGAATTAGCCGACCTGCTCTCGTGCGCCGATCTGTTTTTAATGCCCAGTCAGTCTGAAAGTTTCGGACTCTCGGCGCTTGAAGCGATGGCGTGTGAAGTGCCCGTAATCTCCAGCAGCGTGGGCGGACTTCCGGAACTTGTGGAACACAATAAAACAGGGTACATCGCGGAGATCGGCGATGTGGAACGGATGGCCAAATATGCCGTCGATCTGTTAAACAATCCTGTTAAGCACCAGGCATTCGCCGCCGCCTCTCGAAAACGCGCCGAGGACCTCTTCAACGAAGAACTCATCGTGTCGCAGTACATCCGGTACTACGAAAAAATACTCGCCCAATAATGACGGCGGCTGCAGGTTTTTCCTCGCCCAATAAAGACGGCGGCTGCAGGTTTTTCCTCGCTCAATAATGACGGCAGCTGCAGGTTTTTCCTCGACCAAAATTTACGGCAGCTGCAGATTTTTTCTCTCCCAAAAATTCACCCACTGTATGTCGGGTTCGGTCACGGGAACGGCAAACATGCGCCCTCCGAATCCGAGATACCGGTACACCATGGCCGGTACTGTGCTTACGGTGATACGGGATAAGTTCTTTTCATAGACGGCGATGCCGTATTTGTCTGCAAGCTTGCCGAGTATCCTATCCGATGTGTACCGCAGTTTCATGGCGATCACCGAAGCGCACGCTTTCGAGGTATCCTGCGCGGAGAGTGTATCGGTATGCATGCGCCATTTTTCGTTTTCCACTTCCTGCGGCGATGCGGTGAGTGTGTCGGCGATCGTGTTCTTATAGAGCTGTGCAAGATACCAATCCCTCCACGGCCCAAGTTCTTTTTGTACGGCAGTCGAGTGTTGCAACTGCCGCTCATATCCGATCTGCGTCAGGTGTTCCTGGTCGATGAGGTCATGAAGGCGCTGTTCGTAGCCGAACCTGACCGTAGCGAGCGTTGGTCGTTCGATGCTGAGCCCGGCCGTGCGCATCTTCTCGAGCGTCGTTTCAAGCGACCATTGCCCCTTCGGGAAACGTACATACGGTTGTCCGGCCATCTCCCGGTTCTGTCCGAGCACAACCTCCACCAGATCGCGTGTCAGGAAAAAAGTCGTGGTGTCCGATTGCGCTGCACCTGACGGCAGCGACGCGCGGTATGCGTCGTAGAGCCCGGTGATGGCCGCCTTCGTTGCTTTGGCGTTGATCTCCGTGCGTGCGGTCTTCAATGCCTCGGCTATGAACGCAAACATCCGGTGTTGTTCCTTGCGCTTGCGCAGCGTCTGCTCGACCCTCTCCTGCAAAGAGCGGCGTTGTTGTTCACCGCCGAGGACCGTGATGCTCTTTCCCATCAGTTTCGGAATGTAGTACCCGTCGTCCAGGTGCACCGGGGGGCCGGTCTGATTCAATTTCAACGAGTAGACGGCCGCTTCCATCTTCTCATCGGCATCTCCCCATCTCGTGATCGCCGAATCGGGCCCATCCCAGCTCGATCGCGGGCCCTTTACAGCGGTCAATGACTCGAGCGCTTTCCCGGTACGAATGAGAGCGAAGAGCGAATCGGCTGTCGCTTTGTTCGAGGCGTAGAGAAAATACACCTTCAAGTCCTGCTGAGCCATGGCCATGGCCTGCTGTCGTTCCACATCGCCGATTGTGACCTTCTCCCGCACTTCCCTTCGATACAGTTCATCGCGCACAAAGAGACGCTCCACGCCGTGCACCGCCTTCAGCAGCGTCGAATCCCTGTCCAAGCTGCGTTCGCGCGCCTGCAGGGCGAGCAATTTTTCTGCGATCAGCGTGAAAAGAAATTCAGCCTTCCTCTCGTCCGTCTTCGCGACGTTATGGCGCTGTAAACCGGGCGTCAATTCGTAGCGCGAGATAAATTCGCCCGCGGTGATCGTCTGTGTGCCGACACGGGCTATGGGCGTTTCATGCGGAAGGTTCTGTTGCGCCGCGAGACGCACGACAGACGCGATGACGAGCGTGAGTATGGAGAGTCGTTTCATAAATGTTATCTGATAAAGGAAAGAAAGATGCGTACGGCATCCGGTATGCCGAAGAAGAACGCCTGCGCCAGCATCGGCGTCAGTAAGCTTCGCGTTCGGTGATACATGTATCCGGAAAAAATCCCGACGCCGAATCCGGCAGCGTATTCCGCCATCGCCGATGTATAATGCGGAAGTCCGAGCCGGCCGAGCGTGAAAGCGACCGCCGTGATGAAGATGACCGAGGGAAGTTCAAACGGCCCTGCGGGAGTGCGGGCTGTCCAATATTTCGCGAGCGACGTTTGGAACAATCCGAAAAACAGGAGTTGGTCCGCCACAGGCGATGAGAGCCAATGAATTGTCATCACGAGCAATTTGTCCGGCACGTGTCCCGTTTGAAAACCATGAGAGACAAAAAGCGACACAGACGCCATCGCGCTGATCACGATGACGGCCCCCGCATAGAAGCCGAGCAGGATCGTGAGTGATTCGCGGATGTTCATGGAATTGATGCCGCAGCTCCAGAGGTTCCCGCGAGAGAGCACCGTGAGCGCAGCCATGGACCAGAGAAACTGCCATACATGCCTCTCGAAGACGAACAAGAGCGCAGGCGAAAATGTTCTCGTCAGCCACGGCAGCGTCCCCAGCAGATGAAGGTCGCCGTAGGTCCGCAGGCAATAGTAGAATGCCGCAACGCCGGCCAGAGACGCAAGCTGTTTGGCAATGTGAAGGTATTCTTCTTTCATAGAGTTCCAGCCGTGCGGTTTGTTTGCGAACGCGTGCAGCGGGAGCCGCCTGCGTTCAGGTGATGCCGTCCACTCGTGGTGTGCAGGAGATTCCGCGAGCCTGCCCGTCTCCGCATCCACCGGAAGTTGCGCCTTAGGATGTGATCCGAAGACGCGCAAATTTCAGCATGAGCTGTTTTTTCCCAACACTGTTGAAATACACGAGTGCTTTTGCATCATCACCCCTGCCGGCAAGCTGCATGATCTTGCCCGTGCCGAAGACCTCATGCTCGACGACTGCACCGACTCGAAGCTGCATGTCTTCCTGCGACTGGCTTGCATAGTCGACGTCGCCGTCATCGAACGCACTCTGTGCGGGCTTCTTCGTCTCGAGTGCGGGTTTTTTCTTCCTCTCGTACGGATCGTATCGGCGCGCTCCCCCTCCGGCATCCGTTTGTGTCCTGCTCGGCGCATAGTGGCGCGGTGCGTTCCGCTCGATGAGCGCTGCATCGATCTCCTCTACAAAGCGCGACACAACAGGGTACGTCACATCGCCGAAGCGGTACCGGATGCGCGCATGGGAGAGGAAGAGCCGCTGTTTTGCGCGTGTCAGGGCGACGTAGAACAACCGCCGCTCTTCTTCCAGCGCCTGTGTTTCCGGCGTGATCTGGTAAAGCGGAAAGAGCCCCTCTTCCATGCCGGTGACAAACACCACCGGAAATTCAAGCCCCTTCGCCGCGTGGATCGTCATTAGCGTCACCGCGTTGCGCTGGTCGGGCGCCAGATCGACGGCGGAAATGAGCGCCACCTCTTCAAGGAAGCCTTCGAGTGTGCCGTTGTCGTTCTGCGCCATGTATTCAGAGATGGCGGACAATGTTTCCTGTATGTTTTCCCATCGCGCAAGCGATTCGGGCGTTCCTTCTTCTTTATACGCTTTGAGAATGCCAAGATCATCCACCATCGACCGCGCTAATTCGTTCGGCGAGAGTGTCTGCTGCAGGTCCTTATACTTCATGATGAACGTGCTGAATGCCCTGAGGGCGTTCTTCGTTCGTTCGCTGATCGTCGTGAGTTCGCCCGAGCGCAGCAGCGCTTCGAAGAGCGTAATATTCTCCTGGCCCGCGAACGCCTGGATCTTATCGATCGTCGTATCGCCGATGCCCCGTGTGGGATAATTGATCACGCGCTTCAGGCACTCTTCGTCGCTCGGATTGACAATGAGGCGGAGATAGGCAATGACGTCCTTGATTTCCTTCCGTTTGTAAAACTCCACCCCGCCCACGATCACATACGTGAGGCCGGTCCGCCGCAGTGCGTCTTCAAGCGATCGCGACTGGGCGTTCGTTCTGTAGAGCAGCGCAAAATTTTTCAGGTCCAGTTTTTCCTTCGCGCACAGGTCCTGGATCTGGTGTGCGATCGTCAATCCCTCGTCCTTATCGTCCTCCGCCTCATTCAAGACGATCGTGTCGCCCTGCGCATTGTCCGTCCAGAGCGTCTTGGGGATTTGCTGCTTGTTATTCTTGATCACCGAATCCGCGGCTGCAAGAATGGTCTTCGTCGACCGGTAATTCTGTTCAAGTCGGAATGTGCGGCTCTGCGGATAGTCGCGCTCGAAATCGAGAATGTTGCGGATGTCGGCGCCGCGAAATGCGTAGATGCTCTGCGCGTCGTCGCCAACGACGCAGATATTCTTGAAGCGGTCGGCCAGCATCTTGATCAGCACATACTGCGCATGGTTGGTATCCTGATATTCGTCGACGAGGATGTACTTGAACCGGTACTGGTATTTTTCGAGCACACGTGGAAACCTCTGGAAGAGATCGATCGGCTTGATGAGCAGATCGTCGAAATCCATCGCGTTGCTCTTAAAGAGTTTCAACTGATATTCCTGATAGATCTTTGCGACATGCTGTTCGAAAAAATCCTTCGCGAGCGCATCGTACTGCCGGGGCGTGATGAGCTGGTTCTTCGCGCCGCTGATGCGCGACTGCACCGCGCGCGGCGCCACCTGCTGAGCAGACAGGCTCAGCGAATGCAACACGGACTTGATGACGTTCTGGCTGTCGTCCGAATCGTAGATGGAAAACGAGCGCATGTAACCGAGCGCTTCGCATTCCTGGCGAAGGATCCGCGCGAACACGGAGTGAAATGTTCCAGCCCAAATGGAGAGGGCCTGCGTGCCGACAAGCGCCGTGATGCGTTCCTTCATCTCTTTGGCCGCCTTGTTGGTGAACGTCAGCGCCAGTATTTCATAGGGCTTCACACCGGATTCGAGAAGGTGGGCGATGCGGAATGTCAGGACTCGCGTCTTGCCGCTTCCCGCGCCGGCGACGATCATGACGGGCCCTTCAAGGATTTCGGCCGCGCTGCGCTGGACGGGATTTAAAGAGTGTAATACGGACATGGATTCAAAGACAAATCTGCGAGTAAGAAAAAAAATGCGCCAGTCTCCGCATCCGGTGGCTATCGAGCGGCGGAGAGCGACGCACTGACGGTGAAGGTACGTTCAGTACACCGTCTGCATTAAAATACAAAAATTTGGGAAACGAAGCAATGAAGTGACGAGCGGCGGTCACTTCGAATGGTATGTGCACAGGGTGTCGCTGGTACTGTGAACGGAAGAATGAAGAATTGCCCGGTGTTCACGCGCTTACAGCCGGGGGCGCGGGGCTTTGAATGGACGTGCGATGCTCTCCATCGTCAGAGCATGATGGCGCCCTCAAGGCGCAGCAGAAATTCTTTGGTCTTGATGCCGGCGGAATATCCTCCGAGCGAACCGTCCGCCAACAGCACACGGTGGCAAGGAATGATGATCGGCAGCGGATTGGTTGAGTTGGCCCTGCCGACTGCCTGGAACCCCCTCGGAACGCCCACGCGCTTCGCCAGCTGCTTGTACGAGATCGTCGTGCCGTACGGAATATTTCCCAGTTCTTTCCATACGCGAAGTTCGAACAGTGTGCCGAGATTGTCTACATCGACGGAAAATTTTGCCAGTTTGCCGTTGAAGTATCGTGTGAGCTGTTCGATGACGTCCTTGTTTCGAATTTTATTTTCGATAACATCGTCGTCGTCGCAATGCTGGGACAGCCATCGGAGAAAATCTTTTTTCGATTCCTTGGGGATGCTTAATTTGCAGACACCCTTTTCTGTCGATGCAACGTAGATCGTACCGATTTTGGATGTGAATGAAGTACAGTAAATTTTTGCCATGTGGATCCGAAGGTTCTCTTTAAGATGTCACCGTTCTCAAAAAGAAAAATATAGTAAAGTTCACCCTTCAGCGCAACTCCCGTGAACCATTATTTTTTAGTTAATTTTTGTATTTTGGGGGGGGGAGATTTCCGCGCCCCCCCTCTCCTTTTGCCGTCAACGTGCGGAGCGGATGACAGGGTTTGAATCTGAATCGGAAATACCGTATCTTAATCCATTGTGAATTTCACGTTACTCCATACCGACTCGAGGGCCCGCGCGGGCATTCTCCAGACAGACCATGGCGCCATTGAGACGCCTATTTTTATGCCTGTCGGCACTCAAGGCTCAGTCAAGGCTGTCGAGCAGCGGGAGCTCCATGAGCTCGGCGCTCAGATCATTCTAGGCAACACATACCATCTGTATCTTCGTCCCGGCTGCGAGGTTCTCCGTTCCATGGGCGGCCTCCATGCGTTCATGCATTGGGAGAAGCCCATACTCACAGACAGCGGCGGCTACCAGGTGTTCAGCCTCTCCGAACTGCGGAAGATCTCTCGCGACGGCGTCACATTCAAATCGCACCTGGACGGCTCGTCGCATTTCTTCTCGCCGAAAAGCGTGATGGATATCGAGCGCATCATCGGTTCTGACATCATGATGGTGCTCGACGAGTGCACGCCGTATCCCTGCGAACCGGCCTACGCCAGAAAATCGAACGACATGACGGTGCGCTGGGCGGTCGAATGTCTGTCGCACACCCGGCAGTCGTCCCCCTTGTACGGCCACTCGCAGGCGCTGTTCGCGATTGTCCAGGGAAGTGTGTACAAGGACATCCGCGCGGAAAGCGCCGATGCGCTGACCGCACGTGAATTCGACGGCTATGCCGTCGGCGGCCTTGCAGTGGGTGAACCGGCCGAGATCATGTACGACATCACCGAATTCACGACCGCGCGCCTTCCGGTGAACAAGCCGCGGTACCTGATGGGTGTGGGAACACCGGAAAATATTTTAGAGTCCATCGAGCGCGGCATAGACATGTTCGATTGTGTCATGCCGACACGCAACGGCCGCAATGCCATGCTCTTTACCAGCAGGGGCCGCATGAACATGAAAAATGCGCGCTGGAAAACCGATCCTCTGCCGCCGGATGAAGCCTGCGCATGCTACACATGCACAACATTTTCCCGCGCCTATCTGCGGCATCTTTTTCAGGTGAGTGAAATTCTCGCACTGCAGCTTGCCAGCATACACAACCTCACGTTTTATCTTTGGCTCGCACGCGAAGCGCGGAAGCATATTCTCACGGATACATTCGCACAGTGGAAAAAAGAAATGCTATATATGTTCCAGCAGGCGCATGCCTGAGCACATCACCGACACAATAAATCACACACACTCACACATCATCACCCCGGAGAAATTCAATGCATTCATTCCTGTTGGCAATGCAGCCACCCGCACAAGGCGGAGAAGGCGGCAGCATCTGGAGCATGGTCCTCATGTTCGGATCGATCATCGCGATCTTTTATTTCATGATCATCCGTCCTCAGCAGAAACGCACGAAAGAGCGGGAAGCGCTGCTCGAGTCAATCAAAAAAGGCGACAAGATCATCACCGCGGGCGGCATGCACGGCACCGTGATCGGCATCGAAGACAAGACGGTGCTCATTCAGATCGCCGACAACGTCAAAGTGAAACTGGAACGCAGTTCCGTTTCCGTCGTGAATAAAATCGGCGAAATGCCGGAACAAAAATAATCACTGGCATCAGACAATGGCTTTTAATACAATTCCCGAAGCGCTCGACGATCTGAAGAGCGGCAAGACCATTATTGTGGTGGACGATGAAGACCGCGAAAACGAAGGCGACTTCGTCGCCGCGGCGGAATTTGTCACGCCCGAGACCATCAATTTCTTCACCAGGGAAGGACGAGGCGTGGTCTGCGCGGCGATCACCGGATCGCGCGCCGAAGTGCTTCAGCTCGATCTTATGGTGGGGTCCAATACGTCGCTGCATGAAACCCCGTTCACCGTGTCCGTAGACTATCTTCACGGCACGACAACCGGCGTCTCGGCCGCCGATCGTGCTGCGACCGTCCGTGCGCTTGTCGATCCCGACGCCGTGGCGAAAGATTTCGGTAAACCGGGACACATTTTCCCGCTGAAGGCGTCTGTCGGCGGTGTGCTTCGCCGCGCAGGGCATACGGAGGCTGTTGTCGACCTCTGCATTGCGGCAGACTTGCAGCCTGCGGGCCTGCTCATCGAGATCCTGAACGACGACGGAACCATGGCGCGGCTTCCGCAATTGGAGATCCTCGCACAGCGCTTCGGAATGAAACTCATCACGGTCAAGGATGTGATCGCGTACCGCATGCAGACCGAAAAAATGGTCGAAAAACTTGTCTCCACCCACCTGCCCACGCGCTACGGTTCGTTCGAAGTGCATGCGTACAGATCGGTCAACGACCAGAAAGAGCATATCGCTCTGGTGAAAGGAAAATTGTCGCCCGAGAAGATCCCCCTGGTGCGCGTGCATTCCGAGTGCCTGACGGGCGATGTCTTCGGGTCACTCCGCTGCGACTGCAATGATCAGCTCATCCGGTCCATGCAGATCATCGAAGAGCACGGCCACGGCATCGTGCTCTATATGCGCCAGGAAGGCCGCGGCATCGGCCTGGCCAACAAACTGAAGGCGTATAAATTGCAGGATGAAGGAAAGGATACCGTTGAAGCCAATGAGGCGCTCGGATTCAGAGCGGACCTTCGCGACTACGGCATCGGCGCCCAGATCCTGCGCGACCTCGGTGTCACCAAACTGCGTCTGCTCACCAACAATCCGAAAAAAGTCGTCGGGTTGAACGGCTACGGTCTGGAAATTGTTGAACGCGTGCCGATCGAGATCGAGGCGAACGCCACCAATGAACGATACCTCAAAACGAAACGCGACAAAATGGGACACCTGATATTGCTCGATCAATAAGAATTTATTTGGATGGCGGCAATATTTTTCTTGCATCTCCCGATAAAATCTTTTAAATTGATTTTAGTGTAAACGGCCATTGTTCGCAAGAACGATGGCTTTTGTTTTTGATAAACCGCAACACGGATTCTTTGTGGAAGGTCTTTATGAGTGACGCAAGCATGGCAATAGTATATCTTACCCGGGAAAAATTTAAGGACATCGAAGTCGAACTCCGTGATTTGAAAGTCAACGGACGCCGAGAGATCGCAGCCAAGATCTCCGAAGCGCGCGGCCATGGTGATCTGAGTGAGAATGCGGAATACGATGCGGCCAAAGAAGCACAGCAGCATCTGGAATACAAGATCGCAAAACTTGAAGCGACGCTCTCTCGCGCGCGTATCATCGACAGCAAGGATCTTCCGAACGACAAGATCTACATCCTCTCGAGCGTGAAACTGAAGGATGTGAAAACAAAGAAGATGTTCCAGTATACGCTTGTCTCTCCGGAAGAAGCCGATTTCGACCAGAGCAAGATCTCCGTTACCTCGCCGATCGGCAAGGGACTGATGGGAAAAAAGATCGGCGATGTGCTGAAAATCAATGTGCCCGCGGGCGTGTTGACGTACGAAGTGCTCGAAATATCCCGATAAATTTTTTTGCCGTTGATATTTCGCTTGACATCGAAGCGGTCATTTCTTATATTTGTATATAGTTACAGTCAAGCGGGAGTAGCTCAGTTGGTAGAGCGCAACCTTGCCAAGGTTGATGTCGCGGGTTCAAGTCCCGTCTCCCGCTCTGCCCTTCCGGTGAAATCTTGCCCAAGGGCAAACAGGAAAGCCAAGATATATTCCTGCTATTTTGGTTCACTTCCTTAGTAAATTTAAACCCGTCGTCACCATCCCACCAGACGACGGGTTTTTTATGTACTTTTTTATTCTACGGCCACAACCGCTCTATCCTCCATAATTGTTGCGGCAGACGCACATACCGCAGCCTGTCGTGCAGGCGTTTCGCTCTTCCCTGCCAAAATTCAACTGTTTTCGGGAGTACTCTGTAGCCCCCCCAATACGGCGGCACCGGCACCGTCTGGCCCTTGAAATCGTGCGCCAGGCGCCGATACTCGTGTTCCAACACGTCACGGTTTCCCAGCAGGCGGCTTTGCTGCGACCCCCATGCCCCGACCTGGCTGTTGAAGGGACGAGCGTGAAAATATTCCACAGACTCTGACCTTGTCGCCTTCTGCACCGTTCCCGTGATGCGCACCTGGCGCTCGCACTGCGGCCAGAAAAACACCAGGGCCGCATTGGGGTTGTCCGCCAGCTCGCGTCCCTTCTCACTTTCATAATTCGTATAGAACATGAATCCGAGTTCGCTGTATCCTTTCATCAATACGATCCGGGCATTTGGCATGCCGTCCCTGCCTGCGGTCGCAAGCGTCATCGCGGTGACTTCCGGAACTCCCGCATCCTGCGCCTCATGGAACCATTGGTCGAACTGGCCGATCGGATCTTTTGCGAGATCGCGTTCATGCAAACCGGCCAGCATGTATTCTTTCCGTATCTCTGCGGGTGATAATTTTGTTTTCGGCATATTTAAAAAAATGCTATTGAATGTGATTTCAACTGAGCGTCGAGCTCACGTGAGTTGCCCACCAGTGTCTGCAAGTGGTGCCAAAACCCGCTGCCGTGATTTTTGATCTTCGTGTGGACGAGTTCGTGCAGTATAACGTAATCGATGAGAGAATCGTTCAAGCGCATCAGATGCAGGTTCAGGTTAATGATGTTCGCGCCCGAACAGCTACCCCACCGCGTGCGCATATTCTTGACGGCGACATGCGAATACGCGAAGCCGAAACGATCAGCCCAGTACGCGACTCGTGCAGGCAGCAGCAGTTTCGCCTCGGCGCGGTATGCGGCAACGAGTCCCGTCCGGACTGTCAGTTGCGTCTGCGGATCGGACAGAGAGAGGTGCTGCGGATAAAAGATCGTCAGCGCGCCGTCCTTCAATGTCCACCAGGCCGTCTCGCTCTCGCACGCCGTCGCGCGCATGATGTGGCGGCGTGTGATGACGATCTTTCCTTCCGAAAAATCGAGCGATACGTCCGCCTCCGCCTTCCGGGCCGAGGCCAATTTTTTGAGCAGCCAGGCGTGATGCTCCAGTACGATCTGCCGCGCCGATTCATACGATGCGCGGTACGGCATGGTCACAACGATTCCCTGAAAGGGTTTGACCCGTATCGAATACTTCTTCGCCTTCTTGTCTCTGCGGTATGCTACCGGTCCGAGATCGTCAGTAATTTCAATTGTGCTCATGCGTCGGATGCTATCGCAGCAATGTCATTTTTTTGATGGCAGTATAGGCACCCGCGGTCAATCGGCAATAATACACTCCGCTTGTCCGAACCGATGCATTCCATTCCGCCATATACCTGCCAGGGGCCCGCACGTCGTTGACGAGCGAGGCAACTTCCCTTCCGAGCGCGTCGTAAACAGAGAGCGTAACGAAGCGGGATTCTGCGATTGTGTAGGCAATTTGCGTTGTCGGATTGAACGGGTTTGGGTAGTTTTGCGACAGTGAGAATTCAAGCGGCACAACTGCATCATCGGCGCTTACCGCCGTCGGTATATTGACGGCAAAGCTGTATGGCGTATACGGCAGGTACCCGTCCACTGTTTTTACGAGAACAAAATATTGTATGAGTTTTCCGGGAGACGGCGCGATCACACTTGTGTAGCTTGCGCCGGTGGACGCGATGCCGCCGGTTTTTTTCATGGCGACGCGGTGATACGGAAGAGCGCCATCGACGCTCCAGAGCAGCTCCACCGTTGGAGTGGCGTCGGTCGTCGTCACGGATGCGGCGACAGTAAACGGCTGGACTGCAAAATCGGGAAGCTGATTGACGGTGATATTGTATCCGTACAGGTATTTCAGCACCCGGTCCATCACTGTCTTCCTCTGCACCGAATCGGTGATGGCCTCATACCCGCCGAACGAGAAACTCACGAGCGTATAATCGGCGCCTTTATACTTGACGCCGGCAGACTTGCCATCACCGGCGCCTCCGACGTATGTGAAGATCGACGATGACCCGCCCGTCGGCGCGATGACATCGGGATTTTGAGTGTTATCCCGTCCCGGCTGATTCCTGGTGAACGCGAGGCCGTTCCCGATCTCGTCGCCTGCAACACCTTTGACGGAAAACGTGCCGGCATCATCCAGAAGAAATTTTCCCTTCAGGTATGTTTCGTAAAACAGTTTTGACATACCGCCGGAAAATTCATACTCGTTGCCCCCGTCCGTTCCGCATAGGTCCCAGGCGTTCTCCTGGCCCGAGAGGAGCAATTTCTTCCCGCCGCTGTCCAAATATTTCGCGAGCACCGCGCGATCCGTCGAATCCAATGTCGGCACATTCCATTCGGTGAACCAGATGACCGTCTTGTAGCGCATCATCACGTCCAGCGGCGGCGTTCCTTTGGCGCTGTGGTCCCATCGCTCGTACACGACGCCCTGCGCCTGCAGAGCCGATGTGTAGTAGCTTTCCACATTGAGTATGCCATCATCGTCATCCACCAGGAGCACGGACGGAAGCACGGGAACCGTGAATTGAAAATTTGTTGTCGTACCATTGGACGCTGTCACATGCGCCGTGAGAGGGATCACGGTCGGAATTGCCTGCGCGTTGACCGATATCCGGAACGGATCGCCGGCGTTGCTCCTTGTCGCGCTGTCGATCTTTGCAATGCCCCGCACGAGACCGTACGATGACGTTCCTTTCGTGACCGATGCCGCCCACGACGATGTTTCAAGTGTGGCAGTTACATTTTGCGCGTCGCCCCAATGGTTTTCGATCGTCACAATGATGTCCGCCTGCTCTCCCGGTTCGAGCATGCCATTGGCATTGCCGCCTTTGCTGTCGTCCACGGAAACGGAGACGAAAGCGATATCCGGAGCGGGTGACGCCGGCGTTTCGGTCACCGCGCGATAGGCGTTGATCCGGCCAAACCCGAGTTTGCCGACGAGAGTCGGATTCTTCGCGTCGATATTGTCGGCCGTACCGCACACTTGGAACATGAGCTGCGCGGGAGTCCACGACGGATGGACAGCCTTTACAAGAGCAGCCAGGCCGGCAGCCATGGGCGTAGCCATGGACGTGCCCGAATACGTGGCATACGAATTATTCGGAATGGTGCTCACAATATTCAATCCCGGTGCAAAGACTTTAAATAACGGAGGAGCCCCGTAATTGGAGAAATACGCCATCTTGTCCTGTTGATCGGTGGCGCCGACGTTCATGACGCCGGGATAGGCTCCCGGAAATTCGGGTGAGACTGCAATGTCGAGCGGATTTAAGTTGGCATCGCCGTTGCCGGCCGCCGCGACAACGAGCACATTTTTTTTAAGGGCGTATTTGATGATGTCCTGTCCGTACTGTCCCCCGCTTGAGCCGCCCCAGCTGCAGCTCACGACCGATGCGCCGTTGTTGACGCAATAGAGTATGCCATCCTCGCCATTGTAAATATTTTCGCTCCCTGGGGCGTCGACGCCGTGTTTCGTGATCATCAGTTTCGTCTTAAAGCCGATGCTTGCAATGCCGATGCCGTTGTCCGTCACTGCGGATGCGATGCCGGCCGTATGAGTGCCATGGGGGTTGCCATTATAGGGGTTCGGATCATTGTCCGGCGCGGGGGCGTTCGCATTGGCTCCGATAAAATCCCAGCCTCTCCAGTCGTCTATATATCCGTTATTGTCGTCGTCGATGCCGTTCGTGCGCTTGTCGCGACCCTGGGCGTCGAGTCCGGTCTCGCCGGGATTCGTCCATATATTGGCAGCCAGGTCGGGATGCGTGTAATCGGTGCCGCTGTCCACGATGCCGACCACGACGGTCGCATCGCCTTTCGTCACGTCCCATGCCTGAGCTGCCTTGATTGTTGCAAGATGCCACAGTGTATTGTACATCGGATCGTTCGGCGTGTAATTATCGGTATGATACACATACTTCGGTTCGGCATATTCCACCGCGGGATCCTTCTGAAGATCCCGCACCATTGCCGGGATGCTGATGGGTGATGGCACTCGGATTTCGAAAATTCTTGAAAATTCCTCTTCATCGGCAGCGAGCGCTCTGGAAGGAACAGCGAACGGCTGGCGTGCGGACGTTGCGGAATACCGGAGCATGATCGCGGAGATCGCGGCCGATTTTGATAGTGATTGAATGGTGTGGCCCGAACCGTTCGCCGCAACTGACGTTACCTTAACGATCACAACCCCTGGTATATACTGTGGAACGCTTCCGGAGGGAGTTCCAGGGCGTCCCTTCGGAACAGGCCCGCCGACAAGCACGGCGCTGCTGCACACCAGTACTATGACACTGCACCATATACTTTTGCTGAATTTCATGCACGCTCCGTAACATTCGATCTTCTGGTTATTCTATCCGGTATGCTTTCCGCAACAGGGTCGCAAAATGGATGACATTCACGTTCACTTCGTAAAGTTCGCACCCGTATTCCATTTGTGCCAGGCAACCGGGATTGCTTGCCACCACGTAGTCCGCTTGCGCTGCGCGAACATTCGTCATTTTCCGTTCGAGTATTTTCATCGAATCGTCGTAGTGCGTCATGTTGTATGTGCCTGCACTTCCGCAACACCAGGACGATTCGGGGAGTTCCACGGGCGTGACGCCCGGTATTTGCGATAACAGCATTCTCGGCTGCACGGTCACTTTCTGCGCATGCGCCAGGTGACATGCGTCGTGATACGCCACGCGGAACGGGAACGGCTCGGTGGGACGTTTCCATTCGAACATCGCGAGAAATTCCGTGAGGTCAAGGACCAGGAGCGAAAAGGCTTTCGCCTTCGCCGCATACGCCTCATCGTCCTTCAAATAATGCCCGTACTCCTTCATGAGCGCGCCGCATCCGGCCGAATTGATGACGATGTAATCCAGATCGTACCGGGCAAAGACATCGATGTTCTTCCGCGCCAGGGCGCGGGCTGTTGCGAAGTCGCCGTTGTGCGCCTGCATCGAACCGCAGCAGTCCTGGTCTTTCGGAATGATGATCTGGCAATCGTTATGCAGCAGCACTTTCACGGTGTCGTTGTTGATTGCCGCGAAGGCAACGTTCATGATGCAGCCCGAGAGGAAACCGATGCGGTAGCGTATCGTTCCTTCAGGATAGAGAATTTCAGGGTGCGATTCGTCGAAAAACTGCGCATCGATGCGCGGCGACAACTTTTGGAGCTTTGCCAGTTTTGGCGCCACGGCCGTGAGTATGCCGGTCCTGTTCACCAACCACTCGAGCCCGCCCTGTTGATACAAACGCAGAAGCCTCGCCACGAGTTTCAACTGCCATTTGGTCGAGAGCACATGTGTGAGGAATATCCATTTGATCAGCCTCGCAGACAGCGACTCCCTCCCCTGCAGTGAAATTTGATTGCGAGCGGATTCGACAAGGGAGCCATACTTCACGCCGGCCGGACATGCGGTCTCGCATGCCTGGCAATCCAGGCAAAAGTTCATTTCATCGATGAAGCCCTGCGTCATCGCCAGTTCGCCTTCGGCCACGGCCTTGATGAGACGTATGCGCCCTCGCGGCGATGACCGTTCGCGCCCGGTGAGGTTGTACGTGGGACACGTCGGCAGGCAGAGTCCGCAATGCATGCAGTTCGTGATGACATCGTCGCTCGGAATATCGATTCCCGTAAAGCCGTTTTCCATAGAAGAAATTAATGTACTCGGTGTGCGTTAAAATTATGATCTCATACGATTATCGTTACCATGTCAAGTATCACACAGCTGCTCGCGCATCATTGTAGGGCGAGATGGTATCTCGCGAGAGGACGAGCTAACAGCTCGTCCTCCATGCACCACCTATGCCGCCGAGTATTTTTAGAGCAGGGCGGGATGGTCTCTCGACCATATTACAGCGTGAACACTTTCCCAGGGTTCAGCACGCCGTTGGGATCGAGCGCTTTTTTGATCGCACGCATTGCCGAGATCGAGTCTTCGCCGGTGACGAGGTGAAGATATTTTCGTTTCGCGATCCCGGTGCCGTGTTCGCCGGTGATGGTGCCTCCCAGCTTCACGCATGCCTCGAAGATTTCCTCATACGCCTTTTCCACACGGTGCAGTTCTTCTGTATCGCGCTCGTCCGTGAGGCACGTCGGATGCAGATTGCCGTCTCCGAAATGGCCGAAGGTGCCGATGTGGATGTGATATTTTTTAGCCGTCTCATCGATGATCTCGAGCATCCGCGCGATCTCGCTCCGCGGCACCGTCACGTCTTCAAGGATCGTGGTCGGCCTCGACCGCGCGAGCGCCGAAAATGCCGACCGTCTCGCGGTCTTGAGCTTCAGCGCCTCCTCTGCATTCTGAGCCACCACGATCTGCGCACAATGGTGTTCCCTGCACACCTCTTCCACCTTCCGAGCCTCCTCTTCCACGACAACGGGATGACCGTCGACCTCCAAGAGCAGCATCGCATCCATTGCGCGCGGCAGGCCGAGATGCGCAAAGTCTTCAACGCAGTTGATCGTGGTGTTGTCGAGAAACTCGACCGTTGCGGGAATGATCTTCCGGGCAATGATCGCAGAGACGGTCTGCGCCGCCTCCGCACGCGATGTAAAATACGCCACCATTGTTTTGCCGGCTTCCGGCTTCGGGATCAGTTTTAAAATTATTTTTGTGAAAATGCCCAGCGTGCCTTCCGACCCGATGAAGAGGTCCTTCAAATTGTATCCCGCCACATCCTTCACCGTTTTGCCGCCGCACACGATAATCGCTCCGTTCGGCAGGACGACTTCCATTCCCATCACGTAATTTTTTGTGACGCCGTACTTCAGTCCGCGCAGGCCGCCGGAATTTTCGGCGACATTGCCGCCAATGGTGCTGATTGTCATGCTGCCCGGGTCAGGCGGATAGAACAATCCGAGGCGCTCCACTGCGGCATGCAGCTGCGAGGTGATGACGCCCGGCTCCACCGTTGCCGTGAGGTTTTCCTCGTCTATTTCGAGAATCTTATTCCAATGGTTCATCAGGAGTACGATCGACCCTGCGGTCGGTATCGAGCCGCCGCTGAGTCCCGTGCCGGCGCCCCGGGGCACGATGGCAAACGATGCCTTATTGGCCAGCGTGACGATCGCAGCAACGTGTTCCGTGGTCTGCGGCGTCACGACGGCATCCGGCTTCTGGACGAACAAGGGCGTGCCGTCGTACGCATAGGTGATAAGGTCTTCCTGTGCGGTGGACACGTTGCTGCTGCCGACGAGGGAGATCAGCGCGTTGAGTGTTGAGGGCATCATCATACCAGTATGAATTCTATTTAGTTCTCTGTATATTGTGCGGTATTAATCATCAAAGATAGCGATAACAAGCGCTACAATCAACGAACATATTTTTGCAGGAGAAGCTATGGCTAAGCTAGAACGGCGCTCGTGGGCGGAACCTTTCAAGATCAAAGTTGTCGAACCCTTAAAGATGACAACCCCCGAAGAACGCCTCGCGGCGATACAGGAAGCCGGATACAATACATTCCTTTTGCGATCGGAAGATGTCTACATCGATCTGCTGACAGACAGCGGCACCAATGCGATGAGCGACAACCAGTGGGCAGGCATGATGCTCGGCGATGAAGCGTATGCGGGCAGCAAAAATTATTATCACCTCGAAGAGAACGTTCAGAAATATTACGGATACAAATACCTTGTGCCGACGCATCAGGGCCGCGGCGCCGAGAATATCATCTCCCAGATCCTGATCAAAAAAGGGGATTTTGTTCCGGGCAACATGTACTTCACCACGACCCGGCTGCATCAGGAACTCTGCGGCGGAACATTCATCGACATCATCGTGGACGATGCGCACGATTCTCAGAAACTCGTGCCGTTCAAGGGGAATGTGGACCTGCAAAAATTGGAAGACCTCATTGCGCGCGTCGGTGCCGAAAAAATTCCGTACGTGTCTGTGGCGGCAACGGTGAACATGGCCGGCGGACAGCCGATCTCGATGGAAAATCTGCGCACGGTCCGCGCGCTCACGTCGAAACACGGCATTAAAGTGATCATGGACGCCACGCGCGCCGTTGAAAATGCGTATTTCATCAAGACTCGCGAGGCCGGATTCGCCGATTCGACGATCGCGGCCATCCTCAAAGAAATGTGCTCATATACCGACGGCGCAACAATGAGCGGTAAAAAAGACCTGCTCGTGAACATCGGCGGTTTCCTTGCGTTGAATGATTATGACGTTTTCGAAGAAGCGCGCAACTTGGTTGTGGTGTACGAAGGGCTGCACACGTACGGCGGATTGGCAGGACGCGATCTGGAGGCCATGGCGCGCGGCATCGACGAAGCGGTGCAGTACGACCACATTAAAGCGCGTATCGGCCAGGTGGAATATGTCGGCGAAAAACTGTTGAGCATCGGCGTGCCGATCGTCCAGCCCATCGGCGGACACGCGATATTCCTGGACGCCAAGCGATTCTATCCGCACATTCCGCAGACAGAATTTCCGGCACAAACGCTCGCTGCCGAATTGTATCTGGACTCGGGGATACGCGCCATGGAACGCGGCATCGTTTCTGCAGGACGGAACAAGGAGACCGGTGACAACTATTATCCGAAACTTGAGCTCGTTCGTCTCACATTCCCCCGCCGTGTCTACACGCAGGCGCATTGCGACGTGTTGGCAGAATCGGTCGAGTCGGTGTTCGAGAACCGTGAAAATATTTCCGGACTCAAGATGATCTACGAGCCGAAGTATCTCCGATTCTTCCAGGCCAGGTTCGAACGCCTCTGACAACCACATCACAAGCGTCAGTGTAGCGCGCATGAACGTGGGGTTCACCACCCCGCATGAAAATATCCGTTTCGCAGACGCAGCAGTGCAGGGCGAGCTGTTATTTCACCCTACACGCACCACATATGCCGCCGAGTATTTTCGCAGCAGGGCGAGTAACTTATACCCTTGTCAAAAAAGGACCGCATCAAACGTGCGGTCCTTTTTTTAAATTTGATCAGTTAAAGAACCCGAACATGACGCCGCCGTTAATCGTGATGCCGTCCGGCTTGAGGTTTGAAGGGACATTTTGAATGTCCTGCTTGTCGTTCAACTGCCAATTCGCATTGAACAGCATCGGATACCCGACACCGATGCGCACCTGCATCCATGTGAGGAGCGAATATTCGACATTGAAATGAGGATTGAAGGCGACGAACGCTCCGCTCATCGACCGTGTTACATTTTTCGTCGGACTGTTGTTGCCAAACTCGTTCCACAGGTCTCCCCATGTTTTGAACCCGCCGTCGTCGCGGGACATCAGAATTTCGATCGTGCCGCTGCCGATCGTGAAACCGCCGGCAATGTCAAGGTGGTGAACCACCGGCACGACGTAGTCGACGAGAAACCCACCGTAGGACACATGGTATTCAACATCTTTTTTGACATTGGATGCGTCCAGTACGGTCACCGTCTGGTGCCCGCCCGTGCCGAAACCGCCCATGCGCAGATTTGGAAGCACCATGATGTATCCGTATCCTTCGCCGCCAACAAGCATCATCGGAGCGTCGTCTAATGCAGGCATGCCGATGCTCTTCAACGTCTTATTGATCTCATCATTTTTGAATAACCCCATCGACATAATAATGCCTCCTGCGCCTCCGACTTTCACTTGAGCAGGCTCTTTCGCATTTTTGTCATTCGGGTCCCCATTCTGTTGCGCACTCATGTGTGCCGACGCAGCAAGCGTCAGTACACATGCGATCATCATCCATCGTGTCATATATCCCCCTTTATTAATGGAACATGTTCATCATTGATTCACGTTCCGCAGCACCTGCAGTCCGCTCGTTTTGCGATCGTAAAGCGGCGCATCTGCATCGTTAAGGCGTCGAACACAATGAGTGTGCCGGCGAGCGGGATGCCCGCTCCAAGAACGTGTTTAAGCGCCTCTGCCGCCTGCATGCTGCCGATAATGCCGGGCAGCACTCCTATCACACCGGCTTCGTCGCACCGGAGAATGAGCCCGTCTGCAGGCTGCTCGGGATAGAGGCACCGGTAGCACGGCGCCGTATCGCCGCACAATCCCATCACCTGTCCCTCGAAGCGGTGAATGCTCGCATGCACAAGCATTTTTTTCGAACGCGAACACTCGTCCGAAATGATGTACCGGGTGTGAAAATTATCCGCGCAGTCAAGTATCACATCATACGGAGCGATATGTTCTGCTGCATTTTGTTCGTTCAAACGAACAGGAAACGGTTCGATCGTGAGCGTTGAATTTAATGCATGGAGTTTTTCGGCGGCGCGGACTGCTTTTAATGCGCCCTGATCCGCCTCGTCGTAGAGTATCTGCCGCTGGAGATTCGAGAGGTCGACCGTGTCGTTATCAACGATGCCGATCCTCCCGATGCCCGCCGCTGCAAGGTAGAGAAGCGCCGGTGAGCCAAGGCCGCCTGCGCCGATAACGAGCGCGCTTGCGTTCCGCAGTTTCCGCTGTCCTTCTATGCCGATCCCGGGAACCGCTATCTGTTTCCTGTAGCGCCTGACTATGTCGACTGTCGTTTCCATGTTAGAGGCCAAGCGATGCAGCTTCGGATTTCAGGGCATCGATCACGAATTGAATGTGCTCGTCCAACGGTATGCCGATCTCATCCGCCCCCGCAACAATGTCTTCGCGGCTGACGGCGCGCGCAAACCCCTTGTCCTTCATTTTTCTCCTGACGGAGCCCGCCTCCACTTCAGCCATCGATTTGTTCGGTTTCACCAGCGCGCATGCCGTTAAAAATCCGGAGATCTCGTCGCAGGCAAAGAGCGCCTTCGCCATCAGCGTGACTCGCGGAACATTGGTGTACGAGGCATGGCCGAGTATCGCCGTGCGTATCTCTTCGGAGTATCCCTTTGCTTTGAGTATCTCCGATCCCTTGAAGGGATGATCGGGCATGGTCGGATACAGTTCATAATCGAAGTCATGAAGCAGGCCGACGATCCCCCACTCCACTTCGTTCTGATCAAATTTTTTCGCATACGCGCGCATTGCGATGTCTACAGCGAAGGCATGCTTGCGCAGGCTCTCGCTTTTTGTATACTCGCACAAGAGTGACAGGGCCTCGTCTCTATTCATATTGTATTTCCGGGATTGGCTGAGGGACACAGTGATTGCAGGACACACTCTGTACATTTCGGCGAACGCGCAACACAGAATTTCCTGCCGTGCAGTATCACGGCGTTCGAGAAAAATATCCACGAATTCTTTGGGATGAGCGCGTTGAGGTCCTGTTCGATTTTTTCAGGATTCTCATGCTCGGTCAATCTCAGTCTGTTTGCCAAACGAATGACGTGTGTGTCCACCACGACGCCCGACGGAATGCCGAAGGCACCGCCGAGCACGCAATTCGCTGTTTTCCGTCCCACGCCGGCAAGCGACTCCAGCGCTTCCATGGTGTTCGGCACTTCGCCCCCGTAGCGCTCCACAAGCGCGGCGGCACAGGCGATGATATTCTTCGCCTTGTTTTTATAGAAGCCTGTGGAATGAATCAGCGCCTCCAGTTCAGCCGGTTCTGCCGACGCGAAATCCCGCACCGTTTTGTATCGGTCGAATAATGCCGGTGTGACCATATTCACGCGCGCATCCGTGCATTGGGCCGAAAGGATCGTCGCCACCAGGAGTTGCAGGGGCGTCCGATGTTCAAGCTGCGTATGCGCGCCCGAATAGTGTTTCCGTAGAAGAGCCAGAACTGTTTTCGCTCTGTCTTTTCTTGCCTCCGGAGAGTCATTTTTCTTTGCCATGGTATGTGGAGTTGATAACAATATTTCGCCGCACGAATGCCGCCTCTGTGCTTTCCGCGCGGGCAGAGCACCGAGGGTATCGGCCGTTCCAGTACTCTGTAATATACATGCATGAAAAATCAGTTGCAATTTCATCCGGATGCGCATGCACCGCGCAATTCGGCAAACATTAAAAAAGCCGCGTTCACTTGGCATGAACGCGGCTTGATAAAAAAATGTGCACCCACCAGGACTCGAACCTGGAACCCAATGATTAAGAGTCATTTGCTCTACCAATTGAGCCATGGGTGCAGAGCGGATCTACGCAGGGTCTATCCCGTTACGCCCAAGAGCAGCGCGTCGATTTCGACACTTTCGTTAGAAACGTGCTACAAAATTACTATTTTTTTCGTTGGAAGTCAACATGGATGCGAAGTATTTTGTTATAAAGTAGACAATAATTATAAAGTTATTTATATTTCAGTGTCTTGCATATGGAGCAACAGGTCTAGCGTGTGATGTATGTTCGGTTCAAGGTGTGTGCTGATGTCGGCTCGTTTTGTGTGCAGACGCGGCATGATCATCCCGTCACCAATCACATTCATACTTCAGGGGAGGTCCTTATGCGTCTGCTACTACCGTTCTTGCTTATTGCGTCCACTGTTTCGGCGCAAATTCCAAATTCCGGTTTTGAAAATTGGACCAGCGGCAATCCAGACTCGTGGATGACCGGCAATGTTCCGCCGATCCTCACACCAATCACTAAGTCATCGACAGCGTATCAGGGGACAGGCGCAGTCAGGGGCGATGTCGTGTCGTTCGCGAGCGGCATAGTGGGTCCGATGCTGCAGTCGGGAACAACCGGGGCCGGTTTTGCCATCACAAGCATTCCCGCGAGCATACAGGGATACTACCAATTTTCGCCGCAAGGCGGCGACGTGTTCGGCGTGAATGTGATCCTGTATAAAGGCGGGACGACAGGAACTCCGGTTGCAGTTGCAGGAGCGCAGCTGTCCGGAGCAAAATCTGCGTATACGTTGTTCACGGTGCCGTTTCAATTCATATCAGCACTCATACCGGATGTCTGCGTCGCTCAATTTTTGATCGTAAACTCCGCCGGCGGACTCCATGCCGGTTCGTATTTTCTTTTAGACGCGCTGAGTTTTTCCGGCACGGGGGGAACATCGGTGAGCAGCGGCATCCAGACACCGGCGGCTTTTGCATTGAAACAGAATTATCCGAACCCTTTCAATCCGTCGACCACGATCTCGTACATGCTTCCATCGTCGGGACGAGTGCAGGTGAACGTCTATAACGGTCTGGGAACGGAGATCGCCGCCATCGTCGATCGGAAAGAAGAAGCGGGGCCTCACAGCGTTGTGTTCGACGGACACGCGTGCGCAAGCGGAGTGTATTTTGTATCGCTGCGTTTCGAGGGGCAGACTGCCGTCCGCCCGATGCTGCTGATGAAATGACATGCGGCATGCGTCTGCGATGAACCATTAACGGTATAAAAAAAAACGAATGCCGCTTCGATACAAAGCGGCATTCGTTTATGTAAGTACTATAGTCTGCTCTGCTCAATCAGGCCTGCGAAGCCGTCTCCTCTTCCCTCAGCGGAAAATTACATGGGAGACATCGTCAACACACACGAGAATCGGCTTCACCCGTAGAGAACGGCTGCAAACCGCATGTTACTTGCCTGGGGCAGGCGCCGGCTGCGTCTGCGGCACCGATGCGGGCGGCACGGTGCTTTGGCCCGATTGGATCACGCTCTGCTTGGCCGCCTTGCCTTTTCCGGGAAGGAAAAAAATATTCGTCAACAGGGCAAGCACAATGAACGCTCCTGCCAAATAACTTGTTGCTTTAATAAGGAAATCGGCCGTACGGCGCACACCGAACACTGTGCCGATGTTGCCGCCCCCGAATGAACCTGCGAGGCCGCCACCCTTGCTGTTCTGCATGAGAATGGCGATGATTAAGAACAAACAAATAAAAATTTCAAGAAAGATCAAAAAAGTATACATAGTCCATCCTCATTAAAAATATGTTGACACAAATGTAACAATTCGCTACTCTAAATGCAAGGCGAATTATTTTTTCAATTCCAATTCTTTACATTGCAGGAACACTACGCATGCCGGAAGATCACAAACAAGCGCATACCACTATTTCACGCCGGGCGTTTCTATGTACTGGGGCTTTAGGACTCTCGGCTGTCGCGTTCGCCGGGTCGTCGTACACTATTTCACGCACCGACGAGTACGATCTCATCGAACGCGTCATTACCATCCCCCATCTGCCCGTGGAGTTCCGCGGTTTTTCCATCGGCCTCTTAAGCGATGTCCATTCGTGCGGCTTCATGTCCAAAGACGACATGGACCATTTTGTGAAAGCAATGAACGTGCTCGCTCCGGACATCATCTTCGTGACCGGCGATTTTGTCAACAGCCGCACGGCCGAAGTGTATCCGTTTGCCGAATCGTTTTCGCAGTTGCGGGCGCCGCATGGCGTGTTCGGCGTGCTCGGCAATCACGATTATTTTGCCGACGTGGACACTGTCGCTAAAGAAGTCGATGCCTGCGGAGTGAAATTGTTGCGCAACGACGCCGTGAAAATCACCGTCGGCGACGCTTTCATCAATCTGGTGGGTGTGGATGATGTCGGGCGGGGCGCCCGTGCAGGCGACTATATCGGCAAGGCGCTGTCATCGGTCACGAATGCGCAGCCCAAAATTCTTCTCTGCCATAAGCCGTATTTTATGGACGAGTTCGCAAGCAATGCGTTCGACCTTGTTCTCAGCGGCCACACGCACGGCGGACAGATCGTGTTTGCACGGATCAACGACACATACATCACACCCGCCTCCCTGTTCTCGAAATATGTATGGGGCCTCTATCGCCGCAATGGAACGCAATTATACGTGAATCGCGGCCTCGGTTCCGTGGGCCTTCCCTTCCGCGTAAATTGTCCGCCGGAAATGACTAAATTAACATTGGCCTGATCGTGAAATAGTCGCGAGGAATAATCACTCACGGCGAAATAAGTATTGAAAGTCGAATGTGATTTGCCTATATTTTTCGGCAATTCAATATTCGTCTCATCACTTTACGCCCCTTTCTTATGGAAGTCACACTGCATTCGACGCCGCAAAACACAGGATGGATTGAAGCCGTTGTAGGATGTATGTTCAGCGGAAAAACCGAAGAACTGATACGCCGCCTTCGCCGCGCTCAGATCGCCCGACAAAAAGTAATGATATTCAAACCGAAGATCGACAATCGGTACAGCGCCAACCAGATCGTCTCGCACAGCGAACAATCACTCATTTCCACCGTGATCGAAAATGCGGAAGAGATACTTCTCCTTGCGGCCGACGCGCAGGTCATTGGCATCGATGAGGGACAATTCTTCGGCCCCAACCTTATCGACGTCTGCGAACAGCTTGCCAACAGCGGCAAACGCGTCATTGTTGCGGGCCTCGACCAGGATTACAGGGGAAAGCCGTTCGAACCGATGCCCGCATTGATGGCCGTTTCCGAATACGTCACGAAGACGCTTGCCATATGCATGGTCTGCGGCAATCCGGCTGACCGCACGCAGCGTACGACCGATTCGCACGAACGCGTCGTCGTCGGCGCTAAAGGCGCGTATGAGGCCCGATGCCGCCACTGCTTCGAACCGCCTAAGGAATAAGGAAGAGTAACTCAAGGCCGCCACATTGGTGCGCACGTAGGGCGAGCTGTTAGCTCGCCGGCTCGAGCGAAGCGGTGTAAGTTTTTCGGTATCGGTACCTGGGAGCACATGCAGGTCGAGATACCATTCCGCCCCAGACAGACACATCATTTTTTTCATCAGAAGTTCCTTACACTATGAACATCAAGCTTTCCGATTCTATCGACTTCATCCAATCGCGGGCTCCGATGACGCCCGTTATTGCACTCGTGCTCGGGTCCGGCCTGGGCGATTTCGGCAGTCATCTCTCGAATGCCGTTTCAGTCGATACCCGCGATATTCCTCATTACCCGATATCGTCCGTGCCGGGGCATGCTGGGAAAATATTATTCGGCACGCTCGAACTTGGTGGAAGAACAACCGCCCAACTCGTTGTGTTCCAGGGACGTGTGCATTTCTATGAATGCAACGACCTTGAAAAAGTCATCTACCCCATACGCATTGCACGCGCGTTGGGCGCCAAGACGCTGGTGGTCACGAATGCGGCCGGCGGCATCAATCGCCTCTTCGTTCCCGGTGATCTCATGTTCATTCGCGATTATATCAATATGACGGGAGAAAACCCCTTGATCGGCGCACGGCATGCCGTTGAAAAGAGAGTCCGCCCCTCGTTCGACAGCGCAATGCTTGCTATGGCAAAGCGGGTCGCTTTGGAGCACATGATTCCGACCACGGAAGGCGTATACTGCTGGACGAAGGGGCCGACGTACGAATCGGCTGCGGAAATTCGAATGATGGCTGCTGCCGGTGCCGATGCTGTGGGCATGTCGACGGTTCCCGAGGTCATGGCCGCCGCGCAGCTTGGCATGAAGACGCTCGGGATCTCGTGCATCACCAATATGGCCACGGGCATTTCAAAGGAGAAATTGTCGCATTCGGAAGTGACAGACACCGCCAACATGGTGAAGGCGCACTTTACGACACTGTTGACGGAGATATTGTTCGCCCTCGCCTAAGATGTTGAGGGCCGAGGTTCTTCACTGTTAATGTGTTGCTTTCATAGAGTCCGCTATTGTCATGGCGATCTCTCCGATCTGTGTCTCGTCAGAGATCGGGTACCAGCGTATGCGGGCGTCGGGTCGGAACCATGTCAATTGTCGCTTTGCGAAACGGCGCGTGTTCTGTTTCATCAATTCAACCATGCGATCATACGTCAGGCCGTGTCGAATGTATGTGAACGCTTCCTTGTAACCGACTGTCTGCAATGATTTAAATCGTTCATCGTATCCCATTTCAAGCAGACGCCGGACCTCGTCCACGAATCCGGCATCGAGCATCCGGTCCACTCTGCGATCGATCCTGTCGTACAACACCTTCCTGTCCCAGGCCAAGCCGGCAAACACGGCGTCGTACAATTGATCGCGCTGCTGTTGTTGGTGGTGAACGGTGATCGGAACGCCGGTGATGTAATAGACTTCCAGCGCGCGTATGATGCGGCGGATATTGGTGGGAAGCATCCGTTGCGCTGCAGCGGAATCGACCGCGCGCAGGTTCTCTAATAATTGAGCGCCTCCCTCATGCTCAGCCTTCTCTTCCAAGCGACGGCGGAGCTCGGGCTGTATCGGAGGCCCCTCGAACAATCCATCGACCAGCGACTCGACATACAATCCGGTGCCTCCTGCAACGATCGGGAGTCGCTTGCGAGCAATGAGGTCTGCGATGACCCTGCGCCCCTGTTCGGCGAAATCGCCCGCCGAAAAATGGCAATCGGGATCGAGCATGTCGATGAAATGATGGGGAACCTTCTGTAGTTCGTCCTGTGAAGGCTTTGCTGTTCCTATGGTGAGATGTTTATAGATCTGTCTCGAGTCGGCCGAAAGGATCTCTGCAGTGCTATGGCTCGCAATCTCCAGCGAGAGTGCGGTCTTTCCGGATGCGGTCGGACCGACGATGCAGAGTATGTGAGGAAGGTCGGGCTTCATGTGTTCGATCACCAGGCGTTCTTTCCGATGAGGGGAACGAATTTAAATCCGGTTTCTTTCTGCAGAATATACTCCCCGCCAGTCCTGGTCAGGATCATGATCGTTTGCTCCTGCTTGTCTCCCACCGGTATCACCAGCCGACCTCCTTCGGCCATCTGGGCCTTGAGGGGTTCCGGAATTGTCGGTGAACCCGCAGTGACGATGATACCGTCGTAGGGGGCATAATCAATCCATCCGAGCGTTCCATCCCCCGCTTTGGCAAGCACGTTTAAGTGGAGCTGGTCGAACATCTTCCGTGCCGTGTCCAGCAGTCCGAGATGACGCTCAACGGTGTAGACGCGGCATCCCATTGCCGCCAGCACCGCTGCCTGATACCCGGAGCCGGTTCCGATCTCCAGTATTTTATCGCCTCGTTTCACGCAGAGGGCCTGGGACATGAATGCCACGGTGTACGGCTGCGAAATCGTCTGGTCGAATCCGATCGGGAGCGCTGTGTCTTCATACGCCTTGGCGACGAAGAGAGGCCCCACAAATTTATGGCGTTCAATTTTTCCGATCGCACCAAGGACGTTCTCATCGCTGATGCCGCGCGTGCGCAACAGTTCCACTAATTCCTGGCGTTCAATATCAAATCGTGTCACGAGAAAATGGTATCCTTTACTAGTCCGCCAGCAGAACACTGATGAATCGTTTGGTGGTGTGCCAATGGGTCATCGTGCTCTTTTCACCGGCGTAAATTGTTTCGATCGGCAGCGATGCGAACGTGAAGCCCAGCGCCGAGGCGCGGATGATGAATTCGGTCTCCGCTTCGAATCCGGAAGACAACGCGCGGACACGCTTCAGGACGCGGGTGTCAATGAAACGGAATCCCGATTGGCTGTCCTCGATCGATGCCGATGTGCGCGCACCGACCAAAAAGGTGGTCATCAGGTTCGAGACGCGGCGGTGATACGGCATGCCCGTCAGCGAATGGAGCCTGCTGCCGATGATGATGTCTGCATGAGACGTGCCGAAGGCGAGCAGAAATCTCGGGATATCTTCGGGCTTGTGCTGGAGATCCGAATCCATGGTAATGACGGCGTCATACCCGCACTCCAATGCACGATCGAAGCCGGACTGGAGCGCCGCCCCCTTCCCCCGATTGGCCCCATGGGAAATGAGAACTGCTCCCGATGCACGCACGAGCGCCCCTGTGCCGTCGAGAGAACCATCATCGACGACGATCGTGTGTTCCAGGGGATGAACGAGACTGGTGCGCCGCAGCACTTCAACGATCGACGATGACGCATTGTACGCCGGTATAATGACTGCGCTGTTCATAACGACGACTCCGGCCGCAGCGCTTCAACGATCGACGATGACGCATTGTACGCCGGTATAATTACTGCGCTGTTCATAATGACGACTCCGGCCGCAGCGCTTCTTTAACGGTGGTGATGGAACGTTGCACCGACAACACGAGTCGTTCGCGAAGCTCTTTGCGCAATTCCTGCGCGGATAATTTGCGGATCAGGAACCCGTTTTCGGCAAGCGATATCGTTCCCGTCTCTTCCGAAATAATGACGGCAATGGCATCGGTCTGCTCAGAAATGCCGAGTCCCGCGCGGTGCCGCATGCCCAGCACGATGTCGCCTATGCGCGTATTGGCCGAGAGCGGCAGCGTGCAGCGCGCCGCTTCGATGATCTGGTCGTTCACGACCACAGCGCCGTCGTGCAGCGGTGCGCGCGGATTGAAGATCGCAAGCAATAGCGAGCGGCTGATCTGCGCGTTAAGCCGGATACCGGTCTCGACGAACGACTTCATGCCCGCGCCTCGCGACACGACGATGAGCGCCCCCTGCCTCTTCTTCGAGAGTTCTGCGGCGGCGCTTGCGATTTCCTCGATCGATTCGTTGACATTGAGGCGCAGGAACATCCGTACAAATCTGTTCCGAGCCACCTGCGACAAGATGCGGCGTATTTCCGGTTGGAAGAGAATAATGAAACCTACAACCCAAATGTCCGTGAGCGTCTGCAGTATCCATCCCATCGCCTTCAGGTTTCCCGCTCTCGACACAAACGACAGCGCAATGATCACCATCAGGCCGATGAAAATCTGCACAGCAACCGTTCCGCGCATCACCACATAGAGACGATAGACGATGAACGCGACAAGCGCGATGTCGATGCAATCGATCAGCGTTACGGTGATAAATCCGATCCTGAATAATTCCATGAATGTGCGTTTCTTTCGTCATGCGTGGAGCACGGCATCGGTCATCAGAGCGACACGCTTGATCTGTTTCACATCGTGGACTCGCACAATGTTCGCTCCGTTCATGATCGCGATGGCGGTGGTCGCGCTTGTGCCGTCGAGTCGGTCCTCGATTGTCGTCGAGGTCGCCGTTCCAATGAATCCCTTGCGCGAAGTGCCGACGAGAATCGGGCAGCCGATGTCCTTCAGGCTTCCAAGATGTTTCAGCAGCAGAAGGTTGTGATGGTAATTTTTGCCGAATCCGAAACCGGGATCGATAATAATGGATCGCACACCCGCAGCCCGTGCCGCCTCGACCCGCAGTGATAAGTGCCGCTTCACGTCGGCGACGACATCCTCATATTGCGGATTGTCCTGCATCGTTGCCGGTGTGCCTTGTATATGCATGAGAACCAGCGTGGCGCCATGGCGCGCAACAACATCACCCATCAGAGGATCGAACGTCATGCCGCTGATATCATTGATGATATCGGCTCCAGCCAGTAACGCCGCCTCGGCTACATCCGATTTGTACGTATCGACGGACAGCAGGAAGTCCCCTGCGTTCCGCAGTTCCTTCAGCACGGGCAGAATACGGTCCAATTCTTCCCCTGCTGAAACGTGAGAAGGGCTGCTGCCATACGCGCCTTTCGGCCGCGTAGACTCTCCGCCAATATCAATGATGTCCGCCCCGTCCTCGATCATTGCGCGGGCGTGTGCTGCGGCCCCTTCAACGGAAAAATACATGCCTCCGTCTGAAAAGGAATCGGGCGTCACATTCACGATTCCCATAACCAGCGTGCGCTTGGAACAATCGATTTTTTTCGAGCCGATGCACAGTTCCATTCTTTTTCCGAAATATATTCAATTCACGTGCGTGTTGCAATAAAAAACCCTCGTCACCGAGGGTCTTCAATTACACTTTCTTCTTCGCGCGCAAGGCCCGTGCTTTTTCTTTCAATTTCAATCTGCGCTTGCGATGCTTTTTGGAGACATGCAGTCCTTTTTTATTCATGATCGTTCCTTTGCATTTAACGTAAGTGTCGTTCGTGCTGTTGTTTGAATATTATGGTATAAAATATTCAAAAAAATCGAAGGAATCAAGGAGAATCTGCATGATCGCTCCTTTATCCATCGCGAATCATGAACTCTATCGACGCTGCGTCTGCGGTTCGCGAGACGACTGCACCGCCCATCATGACAGATCAACCGGCATGAGCGCGTCCGTGAACGTATTCACGGACGCGTTTCACGCATTATTTTATCGCCTGCTCGTAGCGTTCCACGACATCGTTCCAGTTGATGACATTCCAGAATGCGGCGAGGTAATCGGCCCTGCGATTCTGATATTTCAAATAATAAGCATGCTCCCACACGTCCACTGTCAGCAGCGGCACATGTCCGCTCGAGAGAGGACTGTCCTGGTTGGCGGTCGAAGTGACGGCGAGATTGCCGCCGCCGTCGAGAATGAGCCATGCCCATCCGGAACCGAACCGCCCCAGTCCCGCTTTTGTCAATTGATCCTTCAGGGCGTCGATCGACGTGAATTCCTTCTTGATCGCATCGGCCAGTCTGCCGGTGGGCAGCGGTACATCCTTTTTCAGCTGATCCCAATACATGTTGTGGTTCACAACGCCGCCGCCGTTATTGCGAACAGCCGTTTGAACGGCCTCGGGGAGCGACTGCAGATCGGAAATCAATTCGATCGGGGATTTTGTCTGGAGGTCCGGATAATTGGCAACCGCATTGTTCAGGTTGGTGACGTACGTTTGATGATGTTTGTCGTGGTGGATCTCCATCGTCTTTGCATCAATGAACGGTTCGAGCGCGTCGAACGCATAGCCGAGGGGTTGAAGAGTGTATGCCATTGTAGTTGGTCCTTCCGTTGTATGAATGTATGAGTTACATATTTAACGCCAGTTTGGCCGCTTCGGTCATCATGCTGGGATCCCATCGGGGTTCCCAGACGACGGTGACGTTGGCTGTGGTAATTCCTTTGACCGTCTCCACCTTCTCTTTGATCTCAGGCGGAAGGCTTTGCGCTGCCGGACACATCGGTGATGTCAGCGTCATGGTGATGTCCGCCGTGCCGTTCGGTGCAACGTCCACCGTGTACACCAGGCCGAGTTCGTAGATATCGACCGGTATCTCCGGATCGTACACCGTCCTGAGCGTATTGACCACTTCTTCTTTCAACACGATGAGTTCAAATGAATTGAGCAGTGTCGTCTCCATTGCATAGCCTTTATGTCATAGTATCAGATGTAACAACAGTTTTAGTTGAATCGTTCATTTCGTGCAGAACGGAATGCATCGCATGCCACGCGAGGCTTGCACATTTGATGCGCGCGGGAAATTCCGCCACACCGGCGAGCGCCCCGAGCGATCCGAGGTCTTCCACGTCCGTGTCGCTCGTCATTTTTCCCGTCACGACTGCATGAAATTTCTGAAAGAGTGCTTCAACTTCTTCAACGGTGGCCCCTTTGATCGCCGCGGTCATCATGGACGCCGATGCCTTGGATATGGCGCACCCTGCTCCCTGAAATCCGATATCCGCGATGCGGTTGTCCTTGATCTTCAGAAAGATCGTGTAGTGGTCGCCGCAGAGCGGGTTAAACCCTTCGGCCTTTTTGTCCGCATCGTCCATGGTCTTGAAATTGCGCGGACTCTTGTTGTGTTCGAGTATCAGCTGCTGGTACAATTCGTTGATCGCGCTCATGAATGGAAGACCTCCTTCACTTTCCCGATGCCGCGGGCGAGTGCGTCGAGTTCGTCCTTGGTGTTATACAATGAGAGTGATGCCCTGGCAGTTGCGGGAATGCCGAAGCGCTTCATCACCGGCTGCGTGCAATGGTGCCCCGTCCGTATCGCTATTCCCTCCATGTCGAGGATCGTTCCGATATCGTGCGGATGCACGGTCTCGAGGACGAACGACAGCACCCCCGCTTTTTCTTTGGCCGTGCCGATGAGGCGGACCCCGTCGATGGCGGATAAGAGCCCGGTTCCATAGACAAGCAATTCGTGTTCGTAGGTTTCGATCTCATCCATGCCGACGCGACGAATGTAATCGATCGCGACGCCAAGCCCGATGACACCCGCAATATTTCCCGTGCCCGCCTCGAATTTATACGGCAGCGCATTGAATGTTGTTTTTTCGAACGTAACGGATTCAATCATATCGCCTCCGCACTGATATGGATCCATGCGGTCAAGGATCTCCGCCTTGCCATACAGAGCGCCCACACCGGTGGGTGCGAACAGCTTATGTCCCGAAAACGCAAAGAAGTCGCAATCCAGGTCGCGCACATCTACCTTGAGGTGAGAGACCGCCTGTGCCCCGTCCACGAGCACCGGCACGTTCTGCGCATGAGCGCTGCGGATGATCTCTTTGACAGGATTGATCGTGCCGAGCGAGTTCGATACCATGACCACAGACACGAACTTCGTCTTCGGCGACAGCATTTTTTCAAATTCTTCAATGATCAGTTCGCCGTCGTCGTTCATCGGGATCACACGGAGAACGGCCTTCTTTTCTTCACAGACCATTTGCCATGGGACGATGTTGGAGTGATGTTCCATCGCAGAGATGATCACCTCGTCGCCCTCGGAGAGAAATTTCCTGCCGTAGCCGTGCGCCACGAGATTGATCGCTTCGGTGGTCCCTCTCACGAAAATGATCTCATGATTGTCAGCCGCGTTGATAAAGTTTTTCACTTTGCCTCGCGCCTTCTCGTATTCGAAGGTCGCCACTTCGCTCAGATAGTGCACGCCGCGGTGGATGTTCGCATTTTGAGAATGGTAGTAGCGCTGGTCCGCATCGATCACATGCAAAGGCTTTTGTGTCGTCGCCGCGTTATCCAGATACACCAGCGGCTTTCCCCGCACCATCGTGTGAAGTATCGGAAAATCCCCGCGAATGCGTTCAATGTCGAATGTCACGCGCTTGTCGGCATCGACGGTCATTGCGCTGTTATTCTTTTTCATCGTGTTTCCCGCTGTGAACAATTTCAGGTACCTCGTTTCCGAGTGTTTTACGAAGCTGTGTTACGACCAGCGCATCGACCATGCTTCGCGACGACACATGGGCGATTTTTTCAGTCGCCTCTGCGGCGAAGCCGATGGTGACGATGCCGCGGGCGGTGATGCCGCCGATGCCCCTGCTCTTCAGGTAAAAGACGATTCCTTCGTTCATCCCGCCTACCGTTGTGCCGTGCGTACACTTCACGTCGTCGGCGAAGATCTCAAGTTGCGGCTGCGTATCGACCGAAGCGGTGTCCGAGAGCATCAAATTGCGGTTGGTCTGTTTCGAATCCGTCTTCTGGGCGATCGCGTCCACATAGACCTTGCCGGTGTAGACCGCGCGCGCGCTCCCGTCAAGAATGCCTTTGAATAATTCATGGCTGGCGCACGCGGGTGCTTTATGATGGATGAACGTATGATGGTCGGTGAGCTGCGAGCCGTCGGCCATATATAATCCGTTCACCGTGCACTCGGATTTTTCTCCTTCGAGGCCGACACGCATCTCCGATCGCGCGATCGCGCCGCCCAGCGACAGTGAGAACATGTTCAGACGGCTCTCCTTCTGCTGCACTGCGGTCACCGTGTGCATATGGAACGAGTTGAGATTCTCGTCCTGAATTTTCACATAATCAATGCTGCTCCCCGGTCCAAGGGTCATCTCTGTCACCGCGTCGGTGAACGACATGCGTTCATCCCCGGCATAAAAGCTTTCGATGACCGTCGCGGTCGAGTTCTCACCGGCCGCGATCATCACACGCGGATATGAAACGTGCGCGGGCTCGTCTGGCAAGTGGACGGCAATGTTCACGATGTGTATCGGTGATGACACAACCGCCCCTGGCAGCAGGTGGATGAACAATCCGTCGGACAGAAAGGCAGTATTCAACGCGGCGAACGCGTTTGCGCGGACGTCCGTATGGCGCGCAAGATGGCGCTGCAATTCGGTGTTGGTGTGAGCATCAGGCGATGCAAGAGTGCATACGCTTGCATGGGCCGGAAGCGACGAGACAGCAGACAGTCGTTCCGAGTAGTGGCCGTTCACGAACACAAACCGATGCTCATTCGCATCGATGGCATGGCCGCTTATCGCGTCGGGCGTCAGCGCCGGATAGTCTGTGTTCGGAGAATACGCGAAATCCTGTCGTGCAATGGGGGCGATATTGGTGAAGCGCCATTCTTCCTTCTCCGAGCCGGGAAAACCCTGCGCGGCAAACGACGCCATCGCCGCCGTGCGCAGCTCCTTCATCCATTCGGGTGAACCGGATGCTCCGTTGCTTTCAAAGCGCCGGTGTTCGTTCTCGTAATACTCTTTCGTGTGGCGAGGTTCCATTCGATCATGATCCTTTTTTTAATTCAACAACATCAGGCGGTCTGCGCTTCGGCGATCTCATCCTTGATGAAATCGTATCCCTTTTCTTCCAGTTCCATGGCCAACTCCTTGCCTCCCGATTTCACGATGCGTCCGTTGACAAGCACATGAACGACGTCGGGCACGATATAATTGAGCAGACGCTGGTAATGGGTGACGACGATCGAGGCGTTGGCGGGCGTTTTGAGCTTGTTGACACCTTCAGCGACGATCTGCAGCGCATCGATGTCGAGGCCGGAATCCGTCTCGTCCAGGATCGCCAGCTTTGGTTCAAGTATCGCCATCTGCAGGATCTCATTGCGCTTCTTTTCGCCGCCGGAATATCCCTCGTTCACCGGGCGATTGATGAAGCTCGGGTCCATCTCCACGATCTTCATTTTTTCCTTCAACAATTTCAGGAACTGCATCGCATCGAGTTCTTCAAGCCCCTTCGTTTTCCGTATTTCGTTGAGCCCCGTTTTCAAAAAATAACTGTTGCTCACGCCAGGAATTTCGACAGGATACTGGAACGCAAGGAATATCCCGGCCTGAGCGCGCGCCTCGGGCTGAAGCTCGAGCAGATTAATGCCGTCATAGATCACTTCGCCCGCTGTGACCTCGTATGCGGGGTGTCCGGCGAGCACCTGGGCAAGCGTGCTTTTTCCCGATCCGTTCGGCCCCATGATGGCATGCACTTCTCCGGCGAGCACGGTCAAATTGATTCCTTTGAGTATTTCCTTGCCGTTGACTGAAGCGTGAAGGTTCTTGATCTCTAACATGTGATTTCTCCGTTATTCAATTGAATTGATGCTTACCCGACGCTGCCTTCAAGCGACACCCCGAGCAGCTTCTGAGCTTCCACGGCAAATTCCATGGGCAAATTTTTAAATACCGCTTTTGCAAATCCGTTGACGATCATCGATATGGCGTTCTCACCGGTGATGCCGCGCTGCTTGCAATAGAACAATTGGTCCTCGCCGATCTTTGATGTGGACGCTTCATGCTCAACGCTGGACGAGGTGTTCTTCACTTCGATGTAGGGAAACGTGTTGGCGCTGCATTGATTGCCAAGCAGCATCGAATCGCATTGCGTATAATTCCGTGCATTGACCGCCTTCGGGCCGACCTTCACCAGTCCGCGGTACGTGTTCTGCCCGTGACCGGCTGAGATCCCCTTCGAGATGATCGTGCTCTTTGTGTTCTTTCCGATGTGTATCATCTTCGTGCCGGTGTCGGCCTGCTGACGATTGTTCACGACCGCAACCGAATAAAATTCGCCGACGGAGTTGTCGCCCAGCAGGATCACCGAAGGATATTTCCACGTGATGGAAGAGCCGGTCTCAACTTGCGTCCACGAGATCTTGGCATTCTCTCCCGCGCAGATGCCGCGCTTGGTGACGAAATTGTAAATGCCGCCCTTGCCATTCTTGTCGCCCGCATACCAATTCTGCACGGTGGAATATTTGATCTCGGCATTGGCCGCGGCGACCAATTCGACGACTGCGGCATGCAGCTGGTTCTCGTCGCGCATCGGCGCCGTGCAGCCCTCCAGATAACTCACATACGCGCCTTCTTCGGCAACGATCAGTGTGCGTTCGAACTGCCCGGTATTCAATGCGTTGATCCGGAAATACGTGGAGAGTTCCATTGGGCATCGGACGCCCTTCGGAATATAGCAGAACGACCCATCGCTGAAGACCGCGGAATTCAACGCGGCAAAATAATTGTCCGTTGACGGGACGACCGATCCGAGGTACTTTTTGATCAGCTCCGGATGCTCCCTGACCGCTTCAGAGAACGAGCAGAAGATGATCCCCATTTTCGAGAGCGACTCCTTGAACGTTGTCGCTACCGAGACGCTGTCGAAGACCGCATCCACCGCGACGCCGCTCATCCGTTTCTGCTCGGTGAGGGAGATGCCAAGTTTCTCGTACGTCTCTCTCAGTTTCGGGTCGACTTCATCGAGACTCGTAAGCGTTGAAGGACTTTTCGGCGCGGAATAATACACCATCGACTGATAATCGATCGGAGGATATGTCACATTTTCCCACGACGGCTCTTTCATTGTGAGCCAGTGCCGGTACGCCTTCAAGCGCCACTCGAGCATGAACGGTGGCTCCTGTTTTTTTCGGGAGATCAGACGGACGACATCTTCGCTCAATCCCGCAGGAATGGCATCCGATTCTATGTCTGTCACGAATCCGTATTTGTATTCTTTGTTGACCAACTCTTCCATCTCTTGCATAATGCCGCCTTCAATTGCTGTTTCGTAATGGTGCCTCACTGAGCGCTAGAGTTCATGTCATTCTGAGTTCATGTCACTCGGAGGTATCGGCTTGTTTTTTTAGACGCGGAACGAACTGCCGCAGCTGCAGCTCTTCGTTGCCTGCGGATTGTTGAAAACGAATCCGCGTCCGCTCAGTCCGTCGCTGAAATCAAGCGTGATTCCGGACAGATAGAACATGCTCTTCTGATCGATGAAGACGGTGACGCCGTTCTTCTCGAGCACAATGTCCTTCTCCGTCGATTTTTCGTCGAAAGCGAGCACATAGGTCAATCCGGAACATCCGCCGCCCTTCACTCCAAGGCGCAATCCGTGCTCTGCGGGAATCTTGTTTTCAGTCTTTATTCTGCGCACCTCGGCGGCGGCTTTTTCCGTCAGCGTGATATCATCCTCGATCACCGGGGTTTGCTGTAGTTCAATTGGGTTCATGGTCGACATTCGGTCTCCTTGCGTATTGTTGATGCTTATTTTTGTATGGGTGCTTGAACAACTTTGGGCGTTGTAAATTCTGGATAAATTACCACCCATCCCTGGGCATTGACGCGTCGCAGAATGTTTCGTTTCTCAAAATTGGTGATGACTTCGTGCGTGATCGCTTCGGCCTTCGTTATGCCGACATTCACATTCCGTTTTGCAAGATATTCGGTCACGCCGTATGTGAGATCCCGGTAGAAGACGTTCGACATGTGGAATACTGAATATTTCGACCGTAAATAATTGAGAAATTCGATGGGACTGTTGGTGATGATCTGAACATGGGAAATCATGATACCTCCGTTGCTGATGGTTGATGCTGCGATAGTGATCGGTAAGAGTGTATGAATTCAGTGAAGCGCGCGCCTGTATAGGCGATCTCGGCCTCGGTGGTAAATCTTCCCAGGCCGAAGCGCACCGTCGATGCCGCCTGTTCCCTGCCGATGCCGATGGCCTGAAGCACATGGGAGTATTGTTCCGCTGCCGCGTCTTCAAAGGCACAGGCTGAGCCGGCCGACACGGCGATCTCGCGTATGTCGGCGAGCGCGTCTTTCACTACGACGCCGTGAAAAGATACATTGAGATTGTTCGGGAGCCTGGCGGACTCGTCTCCGTTGATGCTCGTCTGACCTGCTGCTGACAACATCATTTGCAGCCGGTCGCGTAGCACGGCGATCCTCCGCTGCTCCTCCTCACCCAGCCGCATGGCCAGCGCCGCTGCCTCCGCGAAGCCGACGATGCCGGGAACGTTGAGTGTGCCGGAGCGCAATCCGAATTCCTGTCCGCCGCCGTCCATCTGAGTAATGAGCCGCACACCGTTCTGTTTCCTGCGCACGAATAATCCGCCGATGCCTTTGGGACCGTAGACTTTATGCGCAGAGATCGACATCACATCGATGTTCATCTCCTGCACATCGATCGCGATCTTGCCGTATGCCTGCGATGCGTCCGTATGGAAAAGAATGCCGCGCTCGCGGCAGATCGCTCCGATGGCAGCAATGGGGGCAATCGTGCCGATCTCGTTGTTTGCCATCATTACCGAGACCAGGATCGTGCCCGGCGTGATGGTTCGTTCAAGTTCGTCAAGATCGATCTGTCCCCGATTGTCGACGCCCAGCACTGAAACACGAAAGCCGCAGGTTTCAAGAGTGCTGCACACATCCAGGACAGAGCGGTGCTCCGTTGCGCACGTCACGATATGTCGACCTTTGTCCTTGTATGCCTCGGCTATGCCTTTCAGTGCCAGATTGTTCGACTCTGTCGCGCTTGCAGTGAATACGATCTCCTTGCTTTCGGCGTTGACCGACCCGGCGATAATGCCGCGCGCGCGCTCGGACGATTCTTTCGCATGCCATCCCAACCGGTGCTCCCCGCTGGATGCGTTCCCGTAATGGTCTGTAAAGTACGGAAGCATCGCCTCGACAACCCTCGGATCGACTCGCGTGGTAGAGTGATTGTCGAGATAGATCGGGAACCGTATGTCGTTCGTAACGTTCGTCATTGTGCGGCACTCATACGATTTCTGATACTTTCATGGTATTGAACACCTGATGAAGATTGTGCTGTATCTTTCCGAGCGGATTCTTGATCGTGCAGTTGTCATAGATCGAACAGATGGCATCGTTGGCTGTCAGGCATTGCACGATGCCTTCCGAGGATGTACCCTCGATCGCATTGATGACATTGGTAATGGAGATGTCGGCTGCACGCCGTGCAAGCGTGTATCCTCCGTTCACCCCCTGCTGCGACACGATGAGGCCAGCCTTGGCAAGCTTTTGCAGAACCTTCGCCACCAGGCCGTGCGATATTCCATAACGGTCTGAAATTTCCTTCGCCGACGATACAGACTGGGCCGCGGCAATATGCCTCATGGCGATGAGGCCGTATTCGACTTTTTTTGATAATTTCAGCATTGGTATCTCGGACTAAATAGGTCCTATTTACGGGTAAAAAAAATATTTGCTTTGATACTCTAACAGAACACTGCTCGAATTAGTTTCACAGAAATGAATATATTTTCCACAACAAGGAGCCAGTCTCTGAGCGGCGCGCACCGGAGTATTTCTTTTTCCGTTCATTTAAACGTACGAATTATTTCAATATATTCAAAATTTATTTTCTGCACGCACCGATCAATTCCATGGATTCCGGCCGAATCCGCCCCTCCATTGCATTCGAGCGATAATTTGGCTATTTTATTCATAAAAATTCACATTGCCTTCCTCCACACATACTACATTCGTACAACAATATTAAGAAAACTATTATGGCTGAATCACAACCTATGCATAGGATCGAAGATATACTCAGCGACATGCAATTTGCAAAACCTGTTTCCAATGAGGTCAATTCCATCGCTGTCATTGGCTTCGGCATCATGGGACAGGGAATTGCCCAAACAATTGCAGCCGCCGGCATCGAAGTCACGGCGATCGAAAAGACACCCGAACGTCTCGCACTCATGTACCAGTCTCTGGAAGAACAGATGGACCGTGAGATCATGCGCTGGACGATGACCAAAAGTGAAAAGCGTGCCATTCTCTCGCGCATTCACGGCACCTCTGACTTTGGAAAGGTAAAGGAATGCGAGATCGTCATTGAAGCGGTGGATGAGAGCTTTGAAATGAAAAAAAATATATTTGTCGAACTTGACAGTCTCTGTCCGCCCTCCACAATTTTCATTTCGAACACCTCCACCCTGAGTCTCTCGAAGCTCGCCGCGGCAACCTCGCGTCCCGAAAAAGTCGTCGGCATGCATTTTCTGAATCCCGTTCCCAAGGTGCCGCTGGTCGAGATCGTGCGCGGCATGCAGACGTCCGACGAAGCCTTCATGCACGTGAAGCGCCTTGCTGAACGGCTCGGCAAAACGGCGATCGAGGTGTTCGAATATCCCGGATTCGTGACGACGCGTGTGATCCTGCCGCTGATCAACGAGGCCATCCATGTGCTCATGGAAGGCGTTGCCACCGCCGACGGCATCGATACCGCAATGAAACTCGGATATCATTTTCAATACGGTCCGTTGGAACTCGCAGACAGCATGGGGCTCAACGAAGTCCTTGCGTGGATGGAATCGCTCTTTCACGAATTGGGTGATGCGAAATATCGTCCCTGCCCTCTCCTGCGGCGCATGGTGCGCGAAGGAAAACTCGGACGCAAGAGCGGCGAAGGATTTTTTAAGTATGATGAATCGGGAAAGAAATCATGAAAATACTGGTCTTGAATTGCGGAAGTTCCTCTGTAAAGTACCAATTGATCGATGTCGATTCAAAAGTCGCCCTCACCAAAGGAAGCATCGAACGGATCGGCATGGCCGACGCGGTGTTGACGAACCAGCGCTCGGACGGTGACGAAATTAAAATCACGGGAGACATTCTCGAGCACACGACGGCGATCGAATACATCCTTGCCGTGCTGCTGAGCAAAAACCACGGCGTCATCAAGGACAAGAACGAGATCGATGCGATCGGCCATCGCGTCGTCCACGGCGCCGAACGTTTCACCGATTCGGTGCTCATCGAAGATGACGTGCTCAAAGGTATACGGGACAGTTTCGACATCGCTCCGCTGCACAATCCGCACAACCTGCGCGGCATCCTTGCCTGCCAGGTGAATCTTCCCAATATCCCGCAAGTGGGTGTGTTCGACACGGCATTTCATCACAACATGCCGCCGCGGGCGTACCTCTACGGCATTCCATACTCGCTCTACACGCAATACAAGATCCGGCGATACGGGTTCCACGGCACCAGCCATAAGTTCGTCTCGCAGCGGCTGGCGGCACTGCAGCGCAAGAACATCGAGGACCTGAAGATCATCACCTGCCATCTCGGCAACGGTTGCAGCATGGCGGCTGTGGACAAGGGAGTGTCCGTCGATACCACCATGGGCTTCACCCCCCTCGAAGGGCTCCTCATGGGCACACGCTCAGGCGATATGGACCCGTCTGTGATCCTCTACATCAGCGGCAAGGAGGAATTGACCTATGCCGAGGCCAACACGCTCTTGAACAAGCACAGCGGCCTGCAGGGCATTTCGGGCGTCAGCAGCGACATGCGTGAGATCGAAATGGAAATGAAGACAGGAAACAAACGCGCCAGGCTGGCATTCGACGTCTTCGTCTACCGCATCAAAAAATACATCGGCGCCTACACCGCGGCCATGGGCGGCCTCGACGCCGTCGTGTTCACCGGCGGTATTGGCGAGAACAGCATGGAGATCCGCAATGCCGTCTGCAAGGACATGGAATACTTCGGCATCGAGATCGACGACGACCGGAACACGTCGAAAGACAAGGAAAAGCCAATACATAAGGACTCTGCTCGCACCAAGGTCTACGTCATTCCCACCAACGAAGAGCTCATGATCGCCATCGAAACGGAAATGGTTGTCAGGGGAAAAGGATAGGAACAGTGTACTCTGCACGTGCAAAGTGGAGAAGCCCGTCAGTTCGCTATTGAACATGACGGGCTTCTTTTTTTCCTCACGGCAGAGAGTACGGTCAATAGATCTTCGACCACTCGTATTTTTTCCGTGTCTTCCAGTTGGAATTATGATAGACGTAACTGAAGATCAGCGGCACCACTGTAGTGGCTTCGGCGAAGACCATTTGTTCGAAGGTCGTATCGACCTTGCCCCAGGAACTGGCTTCTTTCAATGTCGAACTGGAGCACGCGCCGTCTCTCACATCGGCAATGGTGATCTGCACCGCATATTTGTGCATGGGCACTTCCTTGCCAAGGCATTCGGCGCACACGACGGTATCCTGCGCAAAATTTTTCGGCACGCCTCCGCCGATCATGAACAGGCCCGATGTCTTCGCCGCCATTTTGATCTCCGTCAGTTCGAGAAAATCCTTCGCCGAGTCGAGCGTCATGTACGGCTTCCCTTTTTTCCGGTTCTCGTACTGGTGCATCACAAGGCCGAACCCGGCGCTTGAATCGGAGAATGCGGGACAGAAGATCGGCACGTTGTGTTCGTAGGCGAGCTGCACGAGCGAATCTTTTTTCTTCGAATGCGTGACCAGATATTTTCCCATCTCGGCTATGAATTCTCGCGAGGAATACGGCCGCGGCTCGAGCGTGTCTGCGATTTTCTTGATCGTGGCGTCGCATGTCTGGAGCTGCCCTTCGTCGATATAGGTGTCGTAGATCCGGTCAACATAATTGTTGCGCAGCATCGCATCGTCGACGAACGGCGTGCCCTTGTAATGCTTGAAGCCGAGCGCTTCGAAAAAATCCATGTCCACGATCGAGGCGCCTGTCGCCACGACTGCGTCGATCATGTTGTATTTCACCATGTCTGCATACACATTCATGCAGCCGCCGGCGCTGGTGCTTCCGGCCAGGGTGAGCATGGTGGTGCATCCTTTTTCGTCAATCATTTTTTTCAGGATGTCTGCGGCACGGGCCGTATCGCGCGAGGAGAACGACATTTCGCGCATGGCGTTGATGATTGGTGTGGAATCGAATTTCGTTGCGTCCACTTGTGTGATCACGTGTTTCAGGAGATCTTTTTTCTTCATTGGTGTGTCCTTTGTAATGAGGTTTTTTTGTTTTCCATACATGTCAGCCGCCATCAGCCGCCTACAGATACCGTTCAGACGGATGAAGATAGTTGACCACATAGTCATGCACTGATTCTTCGAGGCTTGTAAACTCGTGCGAGAACCCCTTTCCTCGCAATTTTGCCACAGACGCCTCCGTACGATACTGATAGGCGTTCCGGATGTTCTCGGGCATGTCGATATATTCGATCGCTGCGGGTTTTCCGAGCGCTGCGAAGATCGCGCCGGCCAGGTCGTTCCAGGAGCGCGCACGCCCCGTCCCGAGATTATAGATGCCGTTCACTTCTTTGTGTTCCAGCAGCCACCACAGTGTTTCGGTGACGTCTTTGACGTAGATAAAATCGCGCACCTGCTCCCCGTCCTTGTATCCGTCCCGGTGCGATTTGAACAAGTTCACTTTCCCGGTCTCCATGATCTGCCTGTATGCTTTAACGACGAGGCTCTTCATCTCCCCCTTGTGGTACTCGTTGGGGCCGAAGACGTTGAAGAATTTGATGCCTGCGACGAGGTCCATCAATCCGTTGCGCATCGCCCAGAGGTCGAACACCTGTTTCGAAAAGCCGTACGGGTTCAGCGGCCGCAGCAGCGGCGTGACGGCGTCGTCATCGGTGAATCCCTGTTCCCCATCGCCATAGGTGGCCGCGCTGCTTGCATAGATGAACCTGGCGTCGCTCCAGGTCGCATAGTCGGCGAGGCGCTTGGAGTAGTAATAATTGTTTTGCATCAGGTAGTCGACGTTCCGTTCCGTCGTCGACGAGCATGCTCCGAGATGGATGATGGCGTCGATATCGCCGCGCGGGAACGAGCCTGCGTCGATCCCCTTCATGAATGCATCCTTGTGCATGTAATCGGCGTATTTTTTCCCGACGAGGTTCTTCCATTTTTCCGTCGACCCGAGGTTATCCACAACAAGAATATCGTCCCGCCCGTGTTCATTGAGCTTCGCGATCATTGCGCTTCCGATAAACCCCGCACCGCCTGTCACTACGATCATAATGTGTCTTTCTTCAATAGATGAAAATGTGTCTGAACTCGTCTTCGATAATTCGCTCGTCCTTCGCGGCGCAGCATGTTATTTTATCGCGCTCCCGCTCGGAACGTCGTTCGTCACTGTCAGCAAAGCGAATTCCTTGCCGCTGCCGTGCGTTGCCAGGATCATTCCCTGCGATTCCACCCCCATCAGCGTAGCCGGAGCGAGGTTCGCAACAATGATGACGGATGCGCCGATGATAGCTTCCGGCGTACGTTGTTCGGCGATCCCCGCCACGACCTGACGCTGTTCTTCACCGAGTTCGATCGTCAGTCGTAAAAGCTTCTTCGATTTCGGCACCGGTACGCATGCGGTGATTTTTCCCACGCGCAGATCGATCTTCGCAAAATCGTCGTACGTGATCACCGGTTTGATCGGCATCATGGTTTTTTTTTCGGGCTCCTGCACGGCGGCCGTTTCCACGACGCCACCGAGTTTTTCAAGTTCGGCAGCGATGGTGCCGTCCTCTATCTTCGCGAAGAGAATCGACGGTGTTCCCAGCATATGACCGTCGGGGATGCGCAGTTCGCCTGACGAGGCCCATCCTTCGGTGTGCAGGGGAACGGAAAGATTCAGCATTGACCACATCGTCTCGGATGCGAACGGGATGACCGGCGCAAAGAGGATTGCGAGACTGCGGACCGTCTGGAGGCAGATGTTAATCGTTGTCGCACAGGCATCCGGGTCGCGCTTGATCGTTTTCCACGGCTCACTGTCGTTAAAATATTTATTCGCCGCCCGCGCGAGATTCATCATTTCGGCGACGGCATCGCGGAACTTGAATCGCTCGATGAGCGTCCCGACACGGTCGGGGGCTCCTGCGATATAGGCGATGAGTTCTGCATCACGCTGGTTCAACGCGCCTCGCGCGGGAAGAGCGCTTCCGAAATTTTTGCCCGCAAACGCGAGCGTCCGATTGATGAAATTCCCAAGGATGTCTGCGAGTTCGTTGTTGACCTTCGCCTGGAAATCCTTCCAGTAAAAATCGGAATCCTTCGTCTCGGGAAGGTTCGTTGCAAGCGCATAGCGCACCATATCGGCGGGAAATTGTTCCAGTATGTCTTTCACGTCGATCGCATGATGCCGGCTCTTCGAAAATTTGCCGCCTTCAAGGTTCAGGAATTCATTGGCCGGCACATTATCCGGCAGAACGTATCCCCCTTTTCCCATCAGGATCGCCGGGAAGACGATTGTGTGAAAGACGATATTATCTTTGCCGATGAAAGCCACATAGCGTGTGGCATCATCCTGCCAGTACTCTTTCCATCGTTCGGGTGTGTGCTGTGCCGCCGCCCATTCCTTCGTCGCCGAAATGTACCCGAGCACCGCCTCGAACCACACATAGAGCACCTTGCCTTCTACGCCGGGAATGGGCACCGGGACGCCCCACGTGAGATCGCGCGTCACTGCGCGGTCCTGAAGGCCTTCCTTGAGCCAGCTGCGCGTCTGCTGCAGCACGTTTTCCTTCCAATCCGACGATTTTGTCTCGATGTAGGCTTCCAACCGCTGCTGGAACGCGCCGAGACGCAGATACCAATGTTTCGTTGTTCGCACAACCGGCGTCTTGCCGGACACGAGACTGACCGGTTTTTTCAACTGCAGCTGATTGTAATACGCGCCGCAGCTGTCGCATTGATCTCCCCTGGCATGTTCGCTGCCGCAGTTCGGGCAGACGCCCTCCACGTAGCGGTCGGGGAGAAACATGCCCGCCTGCTCGTCGTAAAATTGTTCTTCCTCTTTATCGATGAGAAATTTTTTCTCCAGAAGATCCAGGAAAAATTCCTTCGCTGTCTCATGATGAATCGGATTCGAGGTGCGCGAGTATATATCGAAGCTGATCCCGAACTTCCGGAAGGCTTCCTTGTTCATCTCATGGAACCGGTCCACGACCGCTTGCGGCGTGATTTTTTCCTTTTCGGCAGTGATCGTGATGGGCACGCCATGCTCATCGGAGCCGCTGATGAACAGCACGTCGCGTTTGTGGAGCCGCTGATAACGCACAAAAATGTCGGCGGGAAGGTACGCTCCGGCAAGGTGCCCCAGATGGATCGGGCCGTTTGCGTACGGCAGAGCGGAGGTGACAAGCAAGCGTGTAAACTTATGTTCCATGAAGTAAGAGTCGTTTGAGGTGAACGGTCAATGATAGCAGCACTAATGGAAGATACACATTTCTACGGAGAAGTTCGAACGCGCGCTCCACGGCAACGGTGCATCCGGCCAGGTCGGCAGCGCCGAATTTCGACACGAAGCGTTCGAGGTCGGCCAGCTGGTCGTGGTTGATGACGCCTTCGTGCCCCCGTTCCTTGAGGATAATGGCATCCCTGAACCACACCAGCAGAAGGTGCAGCAGCTGTTCTACGGGTTCCCTCTTCTTGGACGAAAAATAGTCGTCCTGGTCTTCCATGAATTTCAACACGGCATTCCCGAGGCATCCCCTGAGAAATGCAACGGCATCGGCCCGCTGCCGGTCCAGGTCGTCTGTGTGCATGGCCAGTGCGCGCGCATAATTGCCGTCCGACAGCCTCGCCAGAAGCACGGCCCTCGCGGGATCTATCGTTTCCCTCGCTTCAAGGGCTCCGGCGATCTCGTCATCGCGCAGGCGTATGCACTGTACAGTCTGACATCGGGAGAGCACCGTCTGCCTGACTTGCTCTTTTTGCGAGGTCAGGAGCAGGAACAGCGTATCGTCCGGCGGCTCCTCAAGAATTTTAAGAAAAGCATTCGCCGACGGTTCGTTCATGGTTTCCACATCGAACAGGATGAAGATCTTCTTGCCCTGCTCCGTTGCCGTCATCGATGCTTCTTTGCGTATCGCGCGAATATCTTTGATCCTGATCGTGGTTGCCTTGGCAATGGCGATCGGTGCGTACGGCTGCCGGGCCTTCTGCGCCATTTGTCTTCGTATTTCATCGCGCACCTCCGTATCGAGCGAATCGCCGTCGTCGTTTTTTTTCCCTTCACCGCCGGGAAGCGCGAAAATGAATTTGAGATTCGGATGCTGGAGGTGATTCACTTTTTTACAGGACGGGCAGACGCCGCAGGCGCTGACGCCGCCCGCATCGCACAAGAGGACTTTTGCGCACGCTATCGCCAGCGCCGATTTTCCGGCCCCTTCCGGTCCCCAGAAAAGATAGGCATGCGCCAGTCGCCGCTGCTCGATCGCTTTAGCGAGCAGGGCCTTTGCGTGATGCTGGCCGATGACGATGTCCCATGAGCTCATTTAAAATGCGTGTCCTAAACCGAAATGAAAAACGCTGTAGGTGTCCTGGAACAGGCGTTTGGAAAACACCCACTCATTGCCCGGTGTTTCCTTCGGATCGTATACACGAACGCCGATATCGAACCTGACCGGGCCGATGAATGTTTCATAGCGCAGACCGATCCCTGCCGCGATCGCTACTTCCTTCATCGAGACGTCGGTCGGAGCATTCCACAAATTGCCTGCATCGATAAAGAGGACCCCCCACATCGCCTCGAGATCCATGAAAAAAAACTTACCCCAGTTGCGGAAGAGCTGAAACCGATTCTCGATGCTGGCCTCAAGCAAAAGATTTCCGCCCAATTGCGACTGCGATGTATCGAGCGTAGAGAGTGAGCGGAAATTCCACCCGCGTACGCTCCCCGATCCGCCGGCAAAAAACCGGTGGTTCAACGGCACCTGCGTCGGATTATCCGTTTCGTTGTATAATTGCGCAATGCCGCCCCGCAGCTTAATGGCGAAGATGCTGGAATTCACCCTATTCAACGGATAATACTGCCGCTCCGTAAATGACAGTTTCACATATTCCGAATACGGCAGCTTGCCGAACCGTTTGCCGAGCATGCGCGGCACCGAACCGGACTCTTCAAGCGTCACGGAATGGAAAAATCCCGTCGTCGGCGAAAACAGATTATCGGTGACATCGCGTTGCAGGGAGAAGGACACGATCGAGTTGAACTGACTGAGCTTGGTGGAGGACGTATCGAGCGCAGTGAGCAGCAATGGATTCAAGATAGTCGGATCGACGTACTCGAGCAACCAATCAGCATATCCCGTCGTTGATACTCCCAATTTGTGCGTGACGCCGAACTTGCCTCTGATCGCATTCATCGTATACGCCTCGAACTTCTCTCCTTCGAGACTGAGAGACACATCGGCGCTCGTCCGGTTCCCTAAAAAATACGGGAAATACAATTGCGGCGATACGTCCGCCCTCACCAACAGCGTCTTTTCCTTCAACCCATATTCGAAGGCGCGGTCGAAATCGAGGCGTTCCGGCGATTGCACGCTCACTCTGGCACGGATCGAGAATGTGCTTGCATTTCCGAAAAAATTCCTATGGCTGTATCCGAGGCCGACACCTGTCGTGAACTCATTATTCAGTTCGTTGCTGACCGCCACCTCGGGCGTGATCTCTTTCAATTCCAGCACCCGGTATGAAATCTGCATAGGGATCCGTGAAGACGTCGCCGAATCGATTCGCGTCAACGGCTTGAGCGCGGCGTTTTCCAGCAGGCCCATCCGGTTCAAATTTTGTTCGCTGATCTCTTTTTTCTCGTCGTTGTAGACCTCGCCGGACACAAAATCCAGCTGGCGCAGCACGACGTTCGGATCGACCTCCACCGTATCGCCGGCAATACTCACATTTCCAAAGAGGCACCGCCGCCCGGACTGATACTGCAGCGTGATGGTGATATTATCCGTGGAGAGGTATCGCACCGGCACAATGGCCCCAACCTGCGCATCCGGATACCCCCCGTTATGAAAAATTTTCAACGCCCGCATCTGTTCCTGCTCGAGCGCATCGGTGGAATAGGGCATTCCAGATTTGAGGGTGCAATTCGCAGTGATGTCTTCGGCGATCGCACGATCGGCCGATGCTATGCCGAGTATTTTCACCGTGTCGATGAGGGACCGGCGATTTTCTGTGATCCGAATCCCGATGGAAATTTTGTCGCTGGCCGTGAATGCGAGAGACGTATCGATCTGAGCATGGAAGAACCCGCGCTCTTGGAAATAGTCCTTCAGCCGAACGATATCCCGGTCGAATGCGACAGGGTCAAAAATAGACCGCGCCGTTCCAAGTCTCTCCCATACGTTCTCATAGAGGAAAATATAAAAGCGGTTTGGCGTCTCGACGGTATGCAGTTCCGCCTTCACCGCGGCCGGAGAAGTTTCTCCATCAACGGAAATGGCGATCGATTGAATTTCAACGCGTGGAATTCCCTCTGCTGCAGGTGTCGGTTCATGCGATGAATACACGGTATTGCCGGACGCCGGTATGCACAGCAGGAAACCGAAGACAAGATGAAGGAAAAAATATGTGAGATGGTCCCTAATGATCGTAGTCCTGCTCAATAAAAAACCCAGCGGCTGAACTGCTGGGTCTTTGCACGTCTCTGTGTTGCTCTACACGTTCGTCCGTTGTCGGTCACCGCGTGTCAAGCGCCTCTGCTTAATATTCGCTGTCATCTTCATAAAAAAAATAGTCATTGGATGGGTAGTCCGGCCAGATCTCTTCTATGCTTTCGTATGGCTCATCGCTGTCTTCGAGTTCCTGCAAATTTTCAATGACCTCTACAGGTGCTCCGGTTCTCGAAGCGTAATCAATAAGTTCATCTTTTGTGGCTGGCCAAGGTGCTTCTTCCAAAGACGATGCCAACTCCATAGTCCATATCATACGACAATCTCTCCTTCAAAAAATGTTGTGTCTTTTATTTCCGTTTTAATATTCCAAGTTGCGTGCGAATCTTGTTGTAATCAACGTCGGCCACAAAAAATTCGACCGGGTTTTTCGATTCGCCGTTTAAGCGAACCTCGTAGTGAAGGTGCGGACCGGTCGACCGTCCCGAATTTCCGGAATAGGCGATGAGCGTCCCGCGTTTTACTTTCTCTCCTGCATGAACCACCGTGCGCAGCAAATGCGCATAGTATGTGCTGTAGCCAAACCCGTGGTTGATATCCACCGCAATACCGTACGCGCTGCCGGTCGATCCGGTAAATTCCACCGTGCCGTTCCCCGTGGCATACACCGGCGTACCGACTGCGTTTTGTATATCGACGCCTTCATGCATGCGCGTCACGCCCAAAATCGGGTCTCGCCGGTAGCCGAATCCGTGGTACGAGAATTCACCGTCCATCGGCTTCACCGCAGGCATCGCGGCAAATCGCACTTTGTTGGTTTCCGATTTTTGATAGATCGCTTCGGCACTCTGGCGCTGGAATGCGATTTCTTTTTCCAATTTGTCGACCATGCGCTCCGATGACGCAATGAGTTCGTTTGCATCAGCCGAGACGATTCCCTTATACGACACTTCCTTCGCACCACCGGAGCCGAGCTTCTGCACTTCCACATCAATGGCTGGAAGATCCACGGCCGATCGCAGTGAATTGTCTCTGGCGATCAATTTTTCCATCGCGCCGCCGAGCGCCACGATCTTGTCGCTGAGCATGCGGACTTCGGCTTTGAGCATCTGGTTCTCTGTGGCAAAAGAAGAAGACCCCTTCGCTTCAATTCCTAAAAAATCCCCTCCGACATGATTAACGGCTCCGACACAAATGATACCCAACAACACTGTTCCAATGATCTTGAGCGCATAGGTAATCTTGTATCCGCGGGCTTCGACGAATGAAACAGAGTCCTCAGAATAGAAGAAGAGTTTTTGTTTTTTGCGCATATGAACATTATTTTATTGGTGCGTGAGTAGCAATTATGCAAATGAAAATATAAAATTTTGAGTGGTTTGTCAAGGTTTTTTCTGCCCCGCTCAGTTTTAAATACGACCGTCGATATATATTCATAGGTGAAATTTCCACTCCCTGTGAGATCATTCGAAATCGTGTTCGAAGTAATCGATGGCTCTTTTCACTTCATTTCGCGACTTTTGAGCGATGAGCTGCTCTAATTTCTTTGAAAACTCCTTTGCGGCGTCATATCCGTGATGCTTCAGCAGATAATTCAGCGCAATAACCTCTGCTATGACCGTTACATTCTTTCCGGGGAATATCGGCAGTTTGATGTGCGGGATATCCACATCCATGATCGCGATCGTATCCTGGTCGAGGCCGGTCCGTGTAAATTCTCCGTCCGATATCCACTCCATCAGTTCGACGACCACTTCGACCCGTTTCTGGAACCGAATGGATCGGATGCCGAAGATCGTCTTCACATCGATCAGGCCGAGGCCGCGTATTTCCATGAAGTGCTTCACAAGATCCGTTCCCGCACCGATGAGTATCCCTTCGCCCTTGCGCGTAATGGTCACAACATCATCCGACACGAGGCGGTGGCCGCGTTCGACGAGGTCGAGCGCGATCTCGCTCTTGCCGATCCCGGATCTTCCCACGATCAACAGTCCGATGCCATATACATCCACGAACGAGCCGTGCACTGTCGTTTGCGGCGAGAATTGGTCGTCTAAAAAATCGCTGATAAAATACGTCGCCTTCGTCGTCGCCAGCGTCGTTTGGAACACGGGAACATTGTGATCGGTCGCCAGCGTGATCAATTCAGGGTCCATGACGTTGCAGTCCGTGATGACGATGCATGGAATGGCAAATTTAAACAGCGTCTTGAATGCGTCCACACGCGCTTCCAACGGAAGACTCGCGAGGTAGAGCATTTCAGTGTTCCCGAACACCTGCACCCTGTCGTACGTAAAGAGCGCGACGTAGCCGGCGAGGGCCAATCCGGGACGGTGAATATTCTTGTCCCGGATCGGATTCTCGAACCCCACGTTATTGAGCGCCCGAAGCTTCAGGCGCTCTTTGATTGTTTCGAAAAGGAATCCGACGGTGATGCTTTGTTTGCGGATCTCTTTTGCATTTGTTAAGGTTGTTGGTCCCTGGGACATTATACTTTCTCGTACACTTTCCGGATTGTAATTCGTTCCTTTTCCTGCATCTTGCTTTTGTACCGCTGTATTTGCCGTTCGATCTTGTCGATGGCTTCGTCTACCGATTTTGAAAAATCCTCAGATTCGCTGACCGCGCGCAGCGACGTCCCGTACACTTTTACCTGCAGCTCGACTGTCTTCACGCTGTTCTGCAGTTTTTGAAAACTCAACACCATATCCGCGTTGACAATGCCGTTATAATATCGCTCGAGTTTCTTCAGCGCCGAGTATGCATACTCGCGGAGCGAATCATTCGCCGTAAAGTGGCGAGCTGTTATGCGGATGTCCATACGTCCTCCTTCGTTTATTGATGTGGTGATTCCCCACTCTGCGGTTCTCCCGATTTCGGATGCGCCTGACGATAGATGCGCTGCAGGCGTTCGAGAGTCACATGAGTGTAGATTTGTGTCGTCGAAAGACTCTCGTGTCCGAGGAGCTCTTTGACAACGCGAAGATCTGCGCCATTATTTAACAGGTGCGTGGCGCACGTGTGACGCAGCACATGTGGACTTTTTTGCGTTAATTCCGTTACCTCCTGAAGATATTTGTGAACGATATCCGTGAGTGTTGTTGGCGGGATGATCGTCCCCCGCCTGGACAGGAACACCGGCAGAACGCGCAGCGCGTTCGTATCCGTGAGGTCGGCGCGCATGCATAGATACTTCTGCAGCGATGCCTCCGCTTGTTTTCCAAATGGCACGATGCGCTGCTTATTCCCTTTGCCGACGACTTTCAGCGTGCGCTGCTTCAAATCGATGTCCCGGATGCGGAGCCCCAGGAGTTCGGCGCGCCGTATGCCGGTGCTGTAGAGCAGTTCGAGTATTGCCGCATCGCGCGTGCCTTCGAATGTCGATCTGTCCGGCGCCTCGAGCACTCTGCGCATTGCCGCTTCATCCACATAATGAGGAAGACGCTTCTCACGTTTGGGCGACTGCAGACGCAGCGTGGGGTCCGCCTTGATCGCATGACGCCTCACGCAGTATTTAAAGAACGACCGCAATGCCGAGAGCTTCCGCGCCGTCGACGATCGCGCGCTGCCGTTGTCCATCAGGAGACCTAAAAACTCCCGCACAATTCCCACATCAACGAGCTGCACGTCCGTGGCGCAATCTGGATACTGCCCGAGAACAAAGTGTTTCCACTGGTCAAGATCCCGGCCATACGACCCTACAGTATGGACGGAATATCTGCGTTCATGTTCCAAATACCGTAAAAATTCCTGTATGAGCGTCTGCATGGGTCGCACGTCTGTTCTACGGAGGGCAGATTATACTGCCATCGCCTGGCCTTCGGCATAATATTCTTCTTTGCATTCCGGACACAGAAGATACTCTCCCTTGCGTTTGGAACTTTTCTGAATCAGATACGGATTCGCGCACTGTTTGCACGGCTGAATCACCGGCTTGTCCCACGAAATGAAATCGCATGTCGCAGCGTCTTCGACATTGTTCGAACAGCGGTAATAAAACCGCTTGCGTTTTGTCTTCCGTTCGATGATGTCGCCTTCCTTGCATTTCGGACACTTGATGCCGGTGGTGATGGGCTGCGTATTCTTGCATGTGGGATAATTGGAACATCCCAGAAACTGCCCGAACGGTCCGCCTTTGACCGTCATATCGGCGCCGCAGAGTTTGCATTTGATGCCGGCCATATGCTGGAATTTCTCGGTCTCGTCTTGGAGCGGCTTTCTGTTTTTACACCCGGGATACCCTGAGCATGCCTTAAACTGTCCGTAGCGTCCCCACTTGATGATCATGGGCTTGCCGCAAAGATCGCAGGGCTCGCCGGCGTCCAACTGCAGCGATTTTTTGATCTTCGTGGCTTCGCCATCGATGGCGGTGAGGGCGGCGATGAACGGTTTATAAAAATCGTCCATCACCTGCACGTAGTCATTCTTTCCGTTCGCAATGGTCTCCAGTTCATCCTCCATCAGAGCCGTAAACTTGTAGTTCACGATCTTGGGAAAACTTTCCACGAGAATTTTACTGATCACCATGCCTAAGGGAGTCGCAGAAAGTTTCCGTTCCTGCTGTTCGACGTATTTTCTGTCCAGGATCGTGGCCACGATCTGCGCGTACGTGCTCGGGCGTCCGATGCCGAGCGATTCCAATTCTTTGACAAGGCTCGCTTCGGTATATCGGGGCTGTGGTTTTGTGAAATGCTGCCTCGGCAGCATGTTCGTGACCTGTATTGCTTGTCCGGCAGCAAGCGATTTCGGCACCTTGGACGTCGGGTCTTCATCGTCCAGTGCTCCCTTTTCCTCGGCGACATCGTCGTACACCTGCAGGAAGCCGCGGAAAATCGGCAGGGACCCGGCGGCTCTGAATGTATAGTCTCCGCCGACAATATCGACAGTGACCTGTTCGAACGTCGCGGGACTCATTTGGCAGGCCACAAACCTGTTCCAGACGAGTTCGTAGAGCGCGTAGAGCTCCTTGTCCAAATATTTTTTAACGAACTTGGGCGTGTATTGGATCGACGTCGGACGGATCGCCTCATGGGCATCCTGCGACGATTTACCCTTCTTAAACAACCGCGGTTCCTTCGGAAGATATTCAACTCCGTAGGAGGTCGCAATGTAGTCGCGAACGCCGGCGACAGCATCGTCGCTCAGCCGGGTGGAATCGGTACGCATATACGTGATCAACCCGACGGTGCCTTCCTCGCCGAGGTCAATGCCTTCATACAGTTTCTGGGCGAGGATCATCGTCCGCCGCGCCGAATATCGAAGTCGGCCTGCCGCCTCCTGCTGCAGTGTGCTCGTGATGAACGGAGGCAGCGGATTCCGCTTGACCTGCCGCTTTTGCACATCGTTGATCGCGTATGTCTGCTTGAGAATGTCGTTGACATATCCTTCGGCGGTTGTTCCGTCGGACACCTCCGGATCGTCGCCGGCAACCTTCACCAGTTTTGCGAAGAACGGGTCTGATTTTTCGGTCTGGAATTCTCCCGTGATCGACCAATATTCGACCGGATTGAATTTTTTGATCGCAGCCTCGCGTTCGCAGATCAAGCGCAGCGCAACGCTCTGCACTCGCCCTGCGGAGAGGCCGTAATAGACAGTTTTCCAGAGGAATGGAGAGATCTTGTATCCGACGATGCGGTCCATCGCCCGCCTCGCGCGCTGCGATTCGACAAGATTCGTATCCACTTTTTTGGGCTGGGACATTCCCTCCTTTACACCGGCAGGAGTGATTTCGTGAAAGAGGACCCGAAAGATATTGCTGTTTTTGGGTTTGATCTCCTCGGCAATGTCGAATGCGATCGCCTCCCCTTCACGGTCAGGATCGGTTGCGATATAGACCGATGAGGCATCGGCGGCGAGTGCTTTCAGCTTCTCGAGCACCGGTTCTTTTCCCGCTATTGTTTCGTACACCGAGGAGTAGCCGTTGTCCACGTCGACACCAAGTTTCGATTTCGGCAGGTTCTTCAAATGGCCTACCGATGCTTCAACAATATAGTCTTTGCCTAAATATTTATTGATCGTTTTTGCTTTGGAGGGTGACTCTACAATGATCAAAGATTTACTCATGTGCTTCAACGTGCCTTCCTTAGTGGATCGTATCTTTGCCGTTCAACATAATGCGGCTGCCCGAATTCAGTGATTCATCAGAATCCGAAAGGGTCATCGCAATGAGCGATTTTATTTCTTCAACACCAGCCGTCACATACCCCGAGACCATCACGCGGTCGATCACGATTTCGATGTCCGCATCAGAAATGAGACCGATCTCGCGCAGCTGCATCAGATATCCCTGCGCTGCCGGAGTGATCGCGCTGCGCTCCGCCTCATGAAGTATCCTGAACGATTGTTCCGTCGAAGGGATTTCGTCGGTGATCAATTCATCGCCCATCGAGATCTTATCGTACACCCAATTGAATGCGGCGCTGATCTCGACGGCGGTATACCCTCGTGTGGACAGTACCGATAGATCAATTTCACCCATCGGCTTGTTCTTGCGAAGTTCGCCGATCAGGTACACCAAAATTTCAACTATTTTTTCCTGCATCGCACAACGCCGTGTTGAAGTGAAGAATTCAGGAGCATACCGCCCTGAGAGAATGTATTAAAATTATAGCACTTGTCAAACGAATTATTTTTTCCGAAGCGCCGCTACATAGCGTTCCTGTCTGTCTGTCATTGTTTTTGCGTCGTTTTCCGTCATATCGTCGTATCCGCAGCAGTGCAGCACACCGTGCACAAGCAGCCGCGTCGCCTCGTTCAGCGGCGTAACGGAATATTCGGCCGCCTGTCGGCGCGCCTGCTGCAGATTAACATACACCTCACCTTCCAGCGGACGCTCCTCGAACGTGAAGGAAATAACGTCCGTCGTGCAGCCGTGGCCCAGGTGTTTTTTATTGATGCCTCGTATTGCTGTATCATCGGTAAAAACGACGGTAACTGTACCCGCGTTCCGTTTCTCTTTCGAACAGACATACTCAACGCAGCGTTCGGCCTCGGCCCGCGAGATGCGAACGGCGCGGCACGGAAAATGTACGCCGACGGCGATCATCGGGTGTTCCGTTTCTTCGCAGCGGGAAGCGCTGCTTTCCTGTTCCCCGCAGGCTTCGCTGTTTTCGTCTTCGATGCGGACGTCCGCTGCAGCGCCGCCGCATTTCCATCGAGCACCGTTTCAGTCAACGAGAGCGCAATGCCCGAGAGCATGACTTCAGGCCCCATTTTTGTGAAATCACCCGAGAGGAGCGCACGGTCTACGTTCGCATAGAACGAACAGCCGCCCTCCCGCTCAACAATGATACCGGACACGATGCCGTTGGTCTCGGCAATGAACGTGACCTCGCCGAGCATATCGCTCACGACGCATCCCGAACAAAAATGAAGCTGGAAGTGCGTGTTCGAAGTGTAGATCGACACAAGATTCCCCCTCCGGTTGCCGATCGGGATATCGGGATAAATTTCCACCACGACTCGGCGTTCCGGCGTCGCCCTGATGTCGAATCGGTGATTGTTCGCCGTAAATTTGCCGGGAACACCAAGCACTGCAGCGATCTTTCTGATGACGCTCGGAGTAAAAACAGATTTCATTGTCATCTCATCTATGGTCTAAAAATGAACGCCGCTCGCTGAAAGACTCGCGCGATGGGCCGTGAAACGCGCATGAGTCGTCACCACTCAAGTTCCGCGCCCTCTCTCGCGGCGTCGCACACAAACGTATCATGCCTGCGCGCGATGATTTCCGTACAATGCCGCACAATTTCATCCACCGCATCATCGGTGCGGCTCGGTTCGTGGTGGAACAGATAGAGGCGCTTGACGTTCGCCTGACGCGCAACGTGCAGCGTAAATTCGTAGTGGGAATGCCCCCACGTTTTTTTATCGGCGTATTCTTCCGGCGTGTATGTCGCGTCGTGGATCAGCACGTCTGCATCGCGCGCAAAGTCGTAGATCCGCTGGTTCCCGTCTCCGTTCTGCAAGCGGAACCGGTCCAGCACACTCTGTTCAAAATTTGTCGCATTCTTCATCGTCGCCGCATCGAAGGATTCGTTGTCGCTGATGTAGACGAGAGATTTGCCTGCCGATTCGATGCGATACCCCACGGTGAAGCCGGGATGGTTCACGTACATCGTGCGGATGCGCGCCGAACCGATCATGAATTCCTCTTCCAGCACGGAATGAAAGGCGATGGTCGCGTGCAATTCGTGAAGCTGGACGGGAAAATAGATGTTCGTCATCTGGTCGGCAATGATCCGCTCGAGCGGTATATCTGCTCGCTGCGGCCCGACGATCGTAATGGAATTTCCCCGTACAAAGGCCGGTTTGAAAAATGGAAAGCCCTGTATGTGATCCCAGTGCGGGTGCGTGATCAGAATCGATGCAGACAGCGGCGTGCCGGGGACGGTGAGATGATCGCCCAATCCGCGTATGCCGGTTCCCGCATCGAGTATGAAAAGCGTATCGTCGTCCGTATGGACTTCGATGCACGGCGTATTGCCTCCATACCGGACGTATGCCGGGCCGGACGTTGGAATAGAACCGCGCACTCCCCAAAATTTAATATTCATCGGATGGGCCTCTTACGATTGTCCGCGAAATGCCGCTACATACTCTACGTAATTTTGTGCCGATTGAATCAGCATCGCCTTCTCCTCATCCGTCAATTTTCTCACCACCTTTGCCGGTATGCCTGCGGCCAGTGTGCCTTCGGGAATCACCGCGCCGCCGAGGACCACGGCCCCCGCGGCGACCAGGGCGAACGGCCCCACCTTCGCATCGTCGAGGACCACGGCGCCCATTCCGATCAGACAATAATCATAGATCGTCGCTGCATGAATGACGGCGCCGTGTCCCACGGTGACATTCGCGCCGATGATGCAGGGATATTTTTTGTGCGTCACATGGATGACCGCATTATCCTGTATGTTCGTCCGTTCGCCGATGCGGATGTAATTGACATCCCCGCGCACGACGGTGTTGAACCATATGGAACAGTCCTTTTCCATTTTCACATCGCCGATGATGCGCGCACCGTCGGCCAGGAATACCGATGGATCGAGTTCGGGATGGATCCCTTTGAACGGCATGACGGTATACTGCACCGGAGGAAGAGTGGTCTCGCCCGGTGCCGGTTGTGCCAGTGCCGCTGATTGCAGGTTAGATGTCATGTTCTAAGTATAGTTGTTGTCTGCCGGAAATCACGATTTTGCGGCATGGGGAGGCGTCCACCCCGGACGGTTCCATTTGATCAATTCAATGTGGACGCTTCCGAGAATGACCTTCATCTTCGCCACGACCGGTATCGATGCTTCGTCGTTGCTGAAGTATCCCTTGAACGCGCCGGTCATTCCGAAGAAGCCGACAAAATCGGCATGCCCGTCGAACTCGATCGTTTCGATCGGATATTTGACCGCATCAATTTCCTTCGTCGTCGTCGTATTCATAAAGTTGAGAAACGTGTTGACCTCTTTCTCGTCGACGAATGAAGGCACGTTCACTTCCTTTTTCTGATGCACATTCGCACGCGCGTAGTAGAAGAGAGAAAGTCCATCCACCATCGGTCCCGCGATCGGCAGGGTGCCGGAATCGGTGATCTTGTTCGCCGGTGCGATCCCCTTTTCGTACGTCACAAATTTTTTCTGGTAATCAAATTTGTAACGCACAAACTTCATTTCATCAGGATTCTTCGTTTCGTACGCGGTGAAATAATTCGAGTGCGCCGACTGCGACATGTCGGAGAAGAAGACAAAATGGAGACTGACGAACGGCACACCGCTGTACGAATCGATATATGTTTTGGCTTTGTAAAACGTTTTGCCGTCGCGGGCATACGAATCCTCAACCACAAATTTCACCGTGCCGAGGCTGAACATGGAGTAGCTGACTTCGTACATCAGTTCTTCGCCCTTCATGAACATGCCGCCCGGCGCCTGGAATTCGAATGTTGACGGAGTGAATTCACCCGCCTGGAAATGTGCGGCATCGGCCGACGGGAACAGCGCAATGACTGCAACGCTGATGATAAGGCTGAATATCATACGTACGGTAAAGGAGTTTTTCAATGTCGGGCACAACCTTTCATGTGTTGAGCAGCAGCGCCGTCGTCCGACGCACCCATGTGCACGGACGGCGGCGGGAATATTATTTTTTCAAGTGCGCGAGATGTTCCGCTTCGGGGAACAGCGTCAGCGCCTTCTTCAATTGATTGTCCACCGTCAGGATCACCGGATACCATCCGTCATTGCCCCAGAAATTGCGGGCGATGTGAGCCTTCAAGCGGGCATTGATGTACTCTTTGTCGCGGTCGTATTGACCCTGCTTGAATTCGACATTCTTCGATTTGACGAAGGCGAGGAATTCGGGAATCACATCGTTCACTTCGAACGATGTGTTGAATTGTTCGAAATTATTCTTATAGCGTTCCTTGATGGCCGGCCCCTGCGTGGATAAATATTTCGTCACGAATTCGTAGAAGAGATTCCGGCGGCTGATGACGCGCGAGAACTGCGTGCCCGTATCCGATTTTACGATATAGTCGGGAGTGATGCCCCCGCCGCCGTAGATCGTCCTGCCGGCACCTGTCTTAAATTTAGGACGCGTCGAATCGGCGCTTTCTTCCTTATGCGCGAGATTCTCGCCTTCGACCTCGTCGCGTTCAAACGCTTCACGCTGATATTTTTCCTTGCCGTCGGAGTACGAACGCTGTATCAACCTGCCACTGGGCGTGTAGTATCGCGCTATCGTCAACCGAAACGCGGACTTGTCCGGCAATTCGAATTGCCGCTGGACCAGGCCTTTGCCGAAACTGGTTTCACCGACGATCAATCCCCTGTCCCAGTCCTGCAGCGCACCGGCGACGATCTCGCTTGCCGACGCCGACCCGTTCGAGATCAGTATAATGAGGGGTGTTTTTTCAAACTCGCTTCCCGTCGTCGAAAAATATTCCTCGTTGAATTCCGTGCGGCGTCCCTTCGTATACACGATCTTCCGCGGCGCGCCATTCGGATCGGACGCGAGGAAGATGTCCGCCATTTTCACCGCCTGGTCGAGATAACCGCCCGGATTGAAGCGCAGGTCAAGCACCAGTCGCTTCATGCCGTGCTCTTTTAATTTTTTCAACGCTTCGAGCATCTCGGTGTTCGTTGTTTCAGAAAACCGCGTCACGTTGATATAGCCCGTCTCGTCATTGAGCATTGTCGACACATCGATGCTGTAGAGCGGGATCACATCGCGTACAATTTCAAACTCCAGCAGTTCCCTCACGCCGGCTCGAAGGATCGTGACGGAGACCTTCGTTCCTTTGGGGCCTTTGAGCGATTTCATGACCGAGTCCGTTGTGATGCCGATCGCCTTCCAGCCGTCGATCTTCACGATCTTATCGTTGGACAGAATGCCCAGCTGGGCGCTCGGCCCGCCTCCCACCGGCTGCACGACCGTGATCGTATCGTTCACGATCGCAAACTCAACGCCGATTCCTTCAAATTTGCCGCGGAAATCTTCGGTGACCTTCTTGAGCGCCTGCGGGGGAATATACACAGAATGAGGGTCGAGATTGTTCAACAGACCGTTTACGGCGGCTTCCGTTAGTTTTGCCGCATCCACATCGTCCACGTAGAACTTTTCGGTAAGGCTGAGCACATCCTTGAATTTATTGAGCTGCTCATATACGCTATCGCCGGAAATGACCTGATTGTATTGGGTTCCGATTGCGAATGCAAGCACAAGGGCCAGCATGAGCATCGGAATTGAAAATCGTTTTTTCATGAGAATACTCCTAAGATCGCTTCTCATTGCATGAATAGATTAAGTGATATGACACAATACGCTGCATCACGCGCCGCCAGGCAGCACGGATCAGTAGTTCAAAATAAATAAATCCGAAGACCGAAGCAACAGGACTTATTTTTTCACCGCTACCGCTCGGGCTTCATTTGCGGAAAGAATATGACGTCCCGTATGGACTCAGATTCCGTCAACAGCATGACCAGTCTGTCGATGCCGATGCCGAGGCCCGCCGTCGGCGGCATGCCGTACTCGAGCGACCGCAGGAAATCTTCATCCATCGTCTGCGCTTCATCGTCCCCGCGTTCCCGGAGGCGCACTTGTTCCTCGAACCTCATGCGCTGATCCACCGGATCGTTCAATTCGGAGAAGGCGTTACAGATCTCCTGGCCGTTCACGAACCCTTCAAAGCGTTCCACCAGCCCCTCTTCCGAACGGTGCTTCTTGGCCAGCGGCGAGAGTTCCACCGGATAGTCCATGATGAATGTAGGCTGTATCAAATGAGGCTGCACGGAAGCGCTGAAGATCTCATCCACGATCTTCCCTGCGCCGATCTTCGGGTCGAGCGTCAGGTGCAGGTCGTGCGCAGCCGCGCGGAGCGCCGATTCGTCATACGAGCGCATATTCTTGCCGGTATACTGCTCGATGGCGCCGAACATGGTGAGCCGCTTCCAGGGAGCGGTGAAATTAATTTCGTTGCCGCCCAGCGTCACCGTTTTCGTTCCGTTGAGCGCGACGGCGGCCTGTTCGATCATCTGCTCGGTCATTTCCATCATCCAGAGATAATCTTTGTACGCAACATACACTTCCATCGAAGTGAATTCCGGATTATGCGTTCGGTCCATGCCCTCGTTTCGGAAATTTTTTGAAATTTCATACACCGCGTCGAATCCGCCCACGATGAGCCGCTTGAGATATAATTCATCGGCGATGCGCAGATAGAGTTGCATGTCGAGCGTATTGTGGTGCGTCACGAACGGACGCGCGCTTGCGCCGCCGTAGATCGGCTGCAGCACGGGAGTTTCAACTTCGAGAAAATTCCGATCATCCAGGAATGCGCGTATGCTGCGTACGAGCAGCGAACGTTTGACGAATGTCGCACGGACACCGGGGTTCACCACGAGATCGACGTACCGCTGCCGGTATCGGGTCTCCTTATCGGCGAACGGATCGAATGTCACTTTATTGCCGTCGGCGTCCGTCTTTTCCTTCACGATCGGCAGGGGGCGCAGCGATTTGGAGAGCAGCACCACGTCCTGCGCATGAACCGAAACCTCGCCCATCTTCGTCCTGAAGACGTATCCCTTCACGCCGATGATGTCGCCGATATCCATCAGCTTGAATGCGTCGTAGACTGCGCCGATATCGTCCTTCCGGAGGTATGCCTGTATCCTGCCCTGCATGTCCTGGATGTGGCAAAACGACGCCTTCCCCATTTTCCTGATCGACATGATGCGTCCGGCAACGGCTACGATGCGCTGCGGAGCATCGTCGACGAATGACGACACGATCTCATCAGACGACGCATCGCGCGGAAAATCGTACGGATACGGATCGATGCCCAGCGCGCGCAGCGCGCCTAATTCTTCGCGCCGGCGCGCCATGAGGGAATTCAGCTCTTCGTGATATTCGTTCGGTTGTTGTTCCATAGGTCTGTTCAGTTGATCCTTCGATGGTTCGATTGTCGGTAATTATTTTCGCGTGAATTCGGAAAGACGCACGCACACGTCGTTTTGAATTTTTTCTGCCAGCCGCGTCGGCACCGTGTAGTGATTGCAGATCATGGAGAACACGAACATCTCTCCATCCGCGCTCGTCACGTATCCGGAGAGTGCGCGCACATATCCCACAAACCCCGTTTTCGCATGAACATTATTTTCGGCCTTCGTGCCCTTCATTCGGTTCTTCAGCGACCCGTCCACTCCCGCGATCGGCAGGGATTCGTAGAACGGCTGGAAATATTTTCCGCGATACATTCCTGTCAACACAGCGGCAACATCGTTCGGCGAGACGAGATTCAGGCGCGATAGTCCGGAACCGTCAATTTCCATCAACCGCGTCGTGTCGATGCCCCACGAGGCAAAGATCGGCCGTGTCACCATGCGCGACGTCCTTTCGGAACCCACGCCGTAGCGGGTCATTCCCATCGTCCTGAAGAGCTGCTCGGCATAAAAATTCTGGCTGGGCTTGTTGATCGTCTTCACGATGTCCGCCAGCGGGATGGACGTGAACGACGCGAGCTGCACGGCGTGCGCCGGGACCGCGCTCGCAGGCGCAGCGGCGATGTCGTACGCAGCGCCGTCGACTTTGATCCCCTTGCGTTCGAAAGTTTCTTTCAACACCGTCATCGCATAGGCGGTCGGATTGTCGATGGCGATGGACTCGTGCCACGCCGGCTTGTTGACCGGAAAGGCCCCCGTCACCGTGACCCGGTTGGTGCCCCGCGCGCGGGTGAACGTGATCGCATAGTCCGAATCCGCTGGTGTGGTCGTTGTACGGTTCACAACGTCAATGTACTTCGTCTCCGGCAACCAGCGGATCACACCGGGCGCGCCGGGGGCAGACCCGGCTTCCACCGTCATGTCCACGCAGTTGTCGTTGAACGCAATGCCGCCGAATTGCGCCGCGTAATAATCCGTCTCATACAACGCATCCCAGCCGTCGCCGTAGTATGCTTCATCGAAGCAGCGGTTGTCGCCGATGATATTCCCCTCTATCTCCCTGATCCCGGCGCCGGCGAGACTGTCCGCCCACGATTCGAATGTTTCCGTGATATGTCCGTTATTGTAACGGCCGGAGATCGTCGGATCGCCGCTGCCCTTCACCATGACGTCGCCCGAAAGCACGCCGTTGCGCACTGTGCCGTTGGTGGACACGACGGTCGTGTACCGGAACGACGGCGTCAGCGAGGTCAATGCTGTGGACGTCGTGAAGAGCTTCATGTTCGAAGCGGGCATGAAACTTTTTATCTCGTTGCGCGCGTAGAGAACTTCGTCATTCTTCAGCGACCGGATAACGACGCCCCACTGCGCGTTCGAAAATTTAGGGTCATCGAATGCGGCGGCCAATTCCGTGCGCAGCCGGTCTCCGTGCGCCATCGACGCGCCGGGTTTCATCACTTCTGTCTGCGAACATCCGCCGATCACGAGCGCTGCAATGGTGCATAACAATAATTTTTTCATCGCTGGTCCCAGAGTTGAGTGCGCATGCCGTTATGGCGTTGTTTTCCCCGTCGGGTATACCGGCAGTTCAAGTTTGGCGGCGCTGCACCGGTCTGCAAGTGCCGTCATCTCGTACAGTCTCGAGGCGTGCCAATATTCCACCTGGCTCCACTCATAGCGCCATGCCCAATTGCCGAGCGCCTTTCCGGGAAAATTCATTCTGTGCTCCGTGCCCAGGCCAAGCACGTCCTGAAGCGGATACACCGCCATATCTGCAACGGAGACCGATGCCGCACGCATCATATCCCAATGGATCTCATGTCCGTCCGTGCCGAAATATTTTTGGGCAAAGACGCGTTCGTGATCGGTCGCAGTGGCAAACCACCCCATCGTCGTGTCGTTGTCGTGCGTTCCAGTATACACCACCGTATTGGGTTCGTACTGGTGCGGAAGGAAACTATTTTTAGCATCTCCGGCGAAGGCGAACTGAAGGATCCGCATGCCGGGGAATGCAAACTGGTCGCGCAATGCGTGTACTGCGGGTGTCATCAGCCCAAGATCTTCGGCAATGATGGGCAGTTCCCCCAGTTCCTTCTGTATGGCAAGAAACAATTGTTCTTTGGGGCCGTCTATCCATTTCCCCTTCACCGCCGTTTTTTCCGTGCCGGGGATCTCCCAATATTCCGCAAAGCCGCGGAAGTGGTCGATGCGGGCAATGTCCACAACATCGAGTGTTCGTTTGATGCGCGCGATCCACCACGAATATTTTTGCGCGTGCATCACGTCCCATCGGTACAGCGGGTTGCCCCACCGCTGCCCTGTGGCGCTGAAGTAATCGGGCGGCACTCCGGCGACAACGCTCGGGCGCAGATCGGTCTCCTTCAAATAAAACAGCTCTGGATTTGCCCACACGTCCGCGCTTTGATACGCGATGAAAATTGGAATGTCGCCCACAATTTTGACGCCCTTGTCATTCGCGTATTTTTTCAGCGCTTTCCATTGCCGTGCGAAACACCACTGTATGAATTTCCAGTAATTGACCTCATCGCTCAATTCTTCGTTCGCTTTTCTCATTGCAGCAGGTTTGCGGTGGACAAGGTCCGGATGCCAGTCGCACCATTCTTTCCCGTTGTTTTTTTCCATCAATGTCATGAAGAGCGCATAATCATCCAGCCAAGCGCGCTGCTCCGTGCAGAAAGCGGTGAACGCCGCCGCATCCTCTTTTGCCGGCTTCGCAAAAAATGCGTTCGACGCGCGGCGCAGACGTTCCATTCTGTACGGTGTCACCGCTTCGTAATCGATATGCCGAGTCGGAAACGCCGGCGGGTGTTCCACGTCCTGCTCCTGCAGCCAGCCGCGAACAACCAATTCGCGAAGATCGATCAACAGCGGATAGCCGGCAAATGCGGAGAGCCCCATATAAGGCGAGTTCCCCATGCCGACCGGCCCCAGTGGCAGCATCTGCCACAGCGTCTGGCCTGATTGCACCAGCCAATCGATGAAGTGATATGCCCCCTCGCCGAAATCGCCTGAACCGAAGGGGCCCGGAAGAGATGTCGGATGGACTAAGATGCCGCTGCTCCGTGGAAAACGCATATGCTGGGCCTTTCTCTAAAATTTTTATAAAAAAACCGGATCGCGCTGCCAGGCGCCGAAATACTGTTCCTCGTCATTGGTCCCGCGCCGCTGTTAGAAAAACGGGATACCGAGCCGGTGACGTTCGTTCACTTGGCCTTTGCCAGAGCGATCCTCTGCTTCAGTGCGGTCGATAAGACCTTCACCGATTTTGGCTTCGATGTCTTCGATTTTTCAACGAGCAATTTTAATCTTTTAATTTCGGGATCTGTCAGAAACCGCCACTTGCCTCTTGCCAGTCCATCGGCCGTCACGCCACCGTAACTGACACGGTGCAATTTCATGATCTCGTACCCGAGCGTTTCGAACATCCTGCGGACCTGACGGTTGCGCCCTTCGTGGATCGTGACGACGATTTCCTTGTTTTTTGTTCCTGGAATAGGCTCGATGCTGGCCGGAGCTGTTTTCCCGTCCTCGAGGTAAATGCCCTTCTGAAGTTTGTCCCGATGGTCCTCTTCCAATGAATGGTCCAGCGAGACGTGGTATATTTTTTTCACTTCGCTCGACGGATGCATCAGCTTCGTCGCAAGAAATCCGTCGTTGGTGAACAAGAGCACGCCGGTCGTATTACGGTCGAGCCGTCCGATCGGAAATACTCTTTCCTTGATCGTGATCAGCTCGTAGACGGTGCGCCGTTCCTTTTCATCCTTCGCCGTTGTGATATAATCTTTTGGCTTGTTCATCAGGATGTAGAGCATGTGCTCGGCGATCGCCACGCGCTTGCCGCGCACTGTGACGGTATCGACAGACGGATCGACCTGTGTGCCAAGATCTTCGACGACCTTCCCGTTCACTTTCACATTTCCCGCGCGGATGACTTCTTCGGCTGCCCGGCGCGATGCGATGCCGGACATTGCAAGGAAACGGTTTATTCGAACAGTTTTTTGAAGAACGTCTTTATTTTTGTTTTCCACTTACTCCAGCCTTTCTCAGATGTAGGTTCTATCCCGCCGTTGTTGGAATCGGATTGCGTTCCGTCTTCGGCAGACATGGTGTGTATCTCACGTTCATCGGAGACCGTTGCGTCTCCGTCTTCTGCCATACCGCGTTCGTGTGCGGCGGCGTGGTCGCCTGCAGCGGCCATGATCTCTGCGCCCGAAGCATTGCTACCGTCAGGCACTGTGGCCACCCCGACGTCGAGCTCTGCATCACCGGCAACGGCCTCGGCGGGTGCCGTCTCTTTAAGGACTGTCTCCGCATCCGGCGCATCATCGGCCGCGCGTTCTTCACGGTCGTCCTCTTCCGCTACGCGGTCATCGTGCACCGGTTCGTCGTGAAGCGTTTCTGTCAGCACAGCGTCTTCGTTCGGAGCGTCGTCAGGCGTTTCTGTCAGCACAGCGTCTTCGATCGGAGCGTCGTCTGATGCGGCCTCAGCAGCAAGGGCAAGATCCGCGGCCTCTTGTTCGTCTGCGATAGTCTTCAGCACCCATGCATTGGTTGCTGCGTCATCATCCTCCGCGTCTGTGCTCGCCGGGACGCGGGGCGCCGAAGCAACGTCGAGTGTTTCTGTGAGCACCGGTTCATCGTCATCAGCGTCTGCGATCGCCGTTAATTCCCGTGTTTCATCATCGCTTTGTATCCCGGCCGCTACCGGTTCATCGTCATCAGCGTCTGCGATCGCCGTTAATTCCCGTGTTTCATCATCGCTTTGTTTCCCGGCCGCTACCGGTTCATCGTCATCAGCGTCTGCGATCGCCGTTAATTCCCGTGTTTCATCATCGCTTTGTTTCCCGGCCGCTACCGGTTCATCAACGCCCGCTTCTAAGGCATCCGGCCGTTCGATCGCTGCGGCAGGTTCCGCCGTTTCTATTTCGGCCGGTTGGAGATTCGCGGCCTCTGTTGTTTCCGGAAGCACGATCGCCAGTGAAGCGTCGGACGGAACGACGCCCGTTACCGGGAGCGCGCCGGGTGCACCGGCCACTATCGTCCGCGGCGCATTCTGGCGCAGCGGTGGACGTGACCCGGAAGGCTTCTGTCCGCCTTCCAATTTTTGTGACAGCTCGTCCTTGAACTCAAGCTCCTGCTGCTCGGCGAGCATTCGTTTCTCGACTTCCAGTTCAGTTTCACCGATGAGTTCTTCGATCTCTCTCGGCTTCGGCAGGTCTGTGATCTCGTTCAGGCCGAAATGTTTAAGGAATTCGTCCGTCGTTCCATAGAGCAAGGGCCGTCCCGGAGTGCTTGCACGGCCGGTAATGGTGATCAGATTCTTTTCCAGCAGCGTTTTAACGATGTAATCGGCATTCACTCCGCGTATGAATTCAACTTCCGATTTTGTGATCGGCTGCTTGTAGGCGATGATGGCAAGCGATTCAATGGCGGTGGCCGACAATTTCCTTCGTGCTTTTTCTTTGGCGAGCTTCCCGACAAAGACTGAATATTTCGCCTTTGTGGCAAAGACGAATCCGCCCGCAATGGGAGCAATATGAAATGCCCTGTCGGCATATGCGGCGTTGATCGCCGCGACTGACTTTTTCACGCCGTCGGTGGAGGCACGAATCCGATTATCTTCAACCCGATCCTTATTCACATCGTCGATGATCTGGCGTATGAATTTGTTCGAGATGGGCTCGTCCGATGCGAAGATCAACGCTTCGACAATCGACCTGAGTTCCGATTCCTGCTCGGTGGTGATGGGCTGAACGTTTTCCTCGGCGTCATCCACAGCTGAAGTTGCATCTTCAGAGGTTTCTTCCACCGCTGCGGGAGCCGTCTCCTGTCCGATTGCTCCTGCGGCGTCAGCGTCTTCCGCCGCTGTAATTGTGGTCACGGTGCTGGGTTCGGGTATCGGCGTCAGTGCAACGGACAACCGAGTGTCTTCGGGTCCGGCACCGGTATTGATGGGAAGCATTGCGGGCATCTCCGGTATGTCGCTCATACGACTCCCTCGGGCATTTTCAAGATGATAATGTCGTCGAAGCATTCCACTTGACGGATAAGCACTTGTTTATTCCGAATTAATTCCAGGAGAGCAAGAAATGTGACAACGATGCGGACCTTGTCTGCGATCATCGAGGCAATTTCGTAGAATGTCGATTCGTTTTTTTCGGCAAGGAACGCCATCACAAATGCGATCTGTTCATCCACGGTCACATTGAGCTTGTTGATCTCGTGCACGTGCTTGCGCGGCATCCGGTCCACCGTATACTTGAACGCAGCGATGAGGTCGAAGAGCGTGACATCGCGTAGAAGATTTTCTTCCTCGTCCGCTTCCACCAGTTTCACATCGTGCTCAAAATTTCCGCGATAATAAATGCGCGCCTGCGCCCGCTGCAGCGTGTCCATTTTGATCGCCATTTCCTTGTAGCGCTTGTACTCCAGAAGGCGCCTCACCAATTCCGCCCTCGGGTCGAGCTCTTCTTCCTCGGCGCCCTCGGGTTTGGGCAGGAGCATCTGCACCTTGATCTGCATCAGTGTCGCAGCGGTCACGATGAAATCGCCGGCGATGTCCAGGTCAAGTTGCTGGAGGTACTGCAGGTATTCAAGAAAATCTTTCGTGATCTTCGCGATCGGAATGTCATAAATATCCAGCTCGTCCCGTTTAATAAAAAACAGGAGGAGATCGAGAGGGCCTTCAAAATCAGAAAGAGAAACGCGGTACATGCGCAATTATCCTAGCTTCATGGCAGTGTGGACTTCATCCATCGTGTGACGGGCGACGATGCGAGCCCGTTTTTCGCCGTCGGCGAGTATGTCTTCAACGTCGCCCATATGCGCTTCAAGGCCCAGTCGTTTCTCGCGTATCGGCAGCAGCACATCGGCGATCTTCATACTGCAATTTTTTTTACAGTCCACGCACCCCAGAGCGCCCGTCTCGCACCCTGCGCGGATATCGCTCACTTCCGCAGTGTTGAACCTTTGATGGTACGAAAACACGACGCAGACATCCGGATGTCCCGGATCGTTGCGGCGCACCTTTTGGGGGTCAGTCACCGCGGTGCGCATTTTCGCCTGTATCGCCTCGGGAGGGTCGGAGAGTTCGATGGTGTTGCCGATGGACTTGCTCATTTTCTGATTGCCGTCCAGGCCGACGAGGCGCGCGAACTTGGTCAATTTCGGTTCGGGTTCTGGAAACACCGTTCCGTAGAGGTTGTTGAACCTGCGTGCGATCTCGCGCGTGATCTCGATGTGCGGCACCTGGTCCTCGCCCACGGGGACAATGTCGCCTTTATAGAGCAGGATGTCGGCTGATTGCAATACCGGATATCCAAGATGTCCGTAGACGAGCGAATCCAAATTGAGATCGCGGACCTGTTCCTTCAACGTCGGATTCCGCTCGAGCCGCGCAGTAGTAATAAGCATTGAGAAAAGGAGATGCAATTCGGCATGTTCCTTCATCCGGGACTGGCGGAAGATCGGGCTTTTCACGGGATCGATTCCCGCCGCCACCCAGTCGATGACCATATCGAGCGAATTGGCGTAGAGCCCGGCCGTATCGGGATTCGTCGTGAGAGCGTGATAGTCGGCAATGAGATGGTAATTGTTGTACTCATTTTGGAGCATGACCCAGTTTTCGAGCGCTCCGACAAGATGACCGACATGCAATTTTCCGGTGGGGCGCATTCCGCTCAGTATGGTTTTCTTCATAGGGTAGAGATTATTCAGTCAGTGACATCATTGCATGAACAGATACGGTTTCCATTTGTCTGCGACGTTTCCCACAAAATGCCGAATGAAGGTGACATGGTTCGGCTTGATCGGCTTCCGCAGCAGAGACATGCCGGCTTCCTCCGGCGTGCGGTCTCCCTTGCGATTGTTGCATCGGATGCATGCACACACGAGATTGTCCCACGAATCCGTTCCTCCGCGCGAGCGCGGGTGTATGTGGTCCACTGTCAGCAGCGGATCGGTTTTTCCGCAGTACTGACAGCGATGGCTGTCGCGCCGGAGTATATTTTTCCGCGACAGGATAATGCGCTTGAACGGAACGTGTATAAACAACGCCAGGCGCACCACGCTCGGAAACGGCAATTCTCTCGACACCGAACGCAGCACACGTCCTTCATATGCTTCGATCATTTCCGCTTTCCCGAGCAGAAGCAGGACGATCGCTTTTTTTGCGCTGCAGACATTGAGCGGTTCATAATCCTGATTCAGGACGAGAACCTTCCCATTGAGCCTGCCGTGATGAGGTTTATTTTTATAGAATGTACTGAAGACCTTCACGCTCCTTCGCGTCGTGCTGAACGATTATTCGGAGTCTGCCTTGCCCAGTCTCCGCGCTCCGCGGAGTGTTGTTGAATATTTTTTCGAATACAACGGACTTTTCACGTCGAAACTGCTGCAATGCACGGTGCCCGATTCGTGTATGAACGCATCGCCGCCGAGGCTGATCGCCACATGCGTGATGCGGGCTTTCGATGGACCGAAAAAGAGCAGGTCGCCTTCCACAAATTTCGTATAGTCGGTCCCTGCATCTTCTCCCGCTTTCCATTGCAGGCTCGCATCGCGCGGCAATTCGATGCCATTGAAGCGGAAGACCGTTTGCGTGAATCCGGAACAGTCGAACCCTTTCACCGACCGTCCGCCCCAGACGTAGGAAATACCCGAAAACATTTTTGCGGTATCGATGATGCGTTCAGACGACACGGCATCGGACACACGGACCGGTTTACGGAGCATCGACGATTCCGCCCAGCAGACCGCTCCGTCGGGCAGCATGAGCTGCATCCACGCTGCGTTTTTTTTCAGTATCGGCAAATATGTGCCGAAAAGGAACTCGGCGACAGCATCCGCATCTTTCGCCGGGGCCGAGCGCAGAGGAACGATGAATTTTTTCGGAGTGACCTTGGCGCTCTCGATCCAATCGATCATCTCGCCAAGCGGAACCTCCGTACATTGATTGCTGCTCACCCATCCGATGTAGCCGTCGGCATGAAGCCTCACGCGTATCCAATCGGCTCCGTCTTTCTGCAGTATGTCGCCGCTTTCGCCTATCAACATTTGCGTGAGTTGTTCCGAGCGGAACGACGGCGCAGCCATCACTTGGGCCACTCCGATGCGGGCGATCGCGAAAACGTCCTTCTTGGGCACGCGCGTGATCGTTACTCTGTATCGGCGGAGCGCAGCCGTCCGTGTAAAATATGTTTCAATGCCTTCTGCGGCATAGTCACTGGACACCGTAAATTGAAATGCCGGTTTCGGTCCTTCATCGTTCACGATGCACTCGAACACTACAAACCGTGTATCGATCTGCAGTGTTCGCTGAATGTCGATTAAAATGTCTGCCAATGATGTTTTGATGTTTCCCTCTGCGTTGAGATGATTATAATTTTTTCTATGTACAAAAATATAGCAATCTATGCACCCAATGTCAATGAAAGCGCTTCCGCGCTCTCACCTTCCTATTGCACCTTTTGGCCGGGCGTGTAGCGCCTTCCGATTTCTTCGATCGAATCGCCTCCGAATTTTTCGAGCAGCGCATTTGCCAGGACCGGGGCGACGGCCGCTTCTGCGATCACTGCGCATGCGGGCACGGCGCAGACATCGGACCGTTCATAACGCGCGAGCACTTCCTTCCGTGTCTTCAGATCGATCGACTGCAAAGGGTGTGCGAGCGTCGAAATCGGCTTCATTGCTCCTCTGATCACGATCGGTTCTCCATTGCTCATTCCGCCTTCAAGTCCTCCGGCCCCGTTCCTGGGCCGAACAATCTCATTCTTCTTCGACAAGAGAATTTCATCGTGAACCTCGGATCCGTAGCGGCGCGCATTCTCGAACGCGTCGCCTATTTCAATTCCCTTGACGGCCTGAATGGACATCACGGCGGCGGCAAGCTGGCCGTCGAGTTTTCTGTCGTATTCCACGTAACTGCCGAGCCCCATCGGCATACCGGATACCCAGACCTCGAAAATGCCTCCAAGCGTATCGCCTTTCTTCTTGCACGATTTAATGGCGGCAATTGCCCTCCCCTCGGCGATCTCATCGAGCATGCGTACTTCCGATCGGTCCGCCTCCTCTGAGATGCGATATGCCCCCGGTGCCGACCGAAGCAGCGTGGCGATCTTGACATCCACGTTCCTTCTGTGCTTCAGCGAAACAGCACCGATGCTTAAAACGTGACTGCCTATGGCAATGCCGAATGTTTCCAGCAGCTTTCGTGCGACGGTGCAGCATGCCACCCTCATTGCCGTCTCTCTCGCGCTCGCGCGGTCGATGACATTGCGTATATCGTCGAACCCATACTTCAGCGCGCCCGTCATGTCGGCATGACCCGGACGCGGAATCGTGATCTTTTCAACAATCATGCCCGTCTTTTCGACCGCCATTCGGTCGGTCCAGTTGGCCCAATCTTTATTGCGGATCAGCATGGCAATCGGTGCTCCGGTGGTTTTCCCGAACCGCACCCCGGAATAGATCTCCACCGCATCAGTTTCGATCTTCATCCTGCCGCCGCGCCCATATCCCAACTGCCGCCGTCGAAGCTGTTCGTTGATGTACGCCGCGGTCAGTTCAAGTCCTGCCGGCACTCCTTCGACAATCCCGACGAGGCCTTGTCCGTGCGATTCACCCGATGTAAAGTATCTGATCATGCCGCTCTCTAAAGTGAGTGTAATACTGAATATACAAAAATAAACCGCATCGGGAACATGCGTGAATAAAAAACCCCAAAAGAACTCTTTTGGGGTTGTGGCACTTTTCGCTTTGACCGGCGGAATATTTTTTCGCCGACATGCGAACTTTTCGCGTGCCGATGAGCGTCCGCGGTGTGCATCAATCCTTTGGAACCATGAGGGAGATGAAGCGCGCATTGCCATCGGCGGATTTGACGCGCATCAGGACCGCCTCTCCGGGTTTCTTTGATTTTATCATGACGTCGAATTCCCGGACCGAGGATACATTCTCTTTGTTAACGCTGATGACGACATCGTTCGCACGCAACAGCCGGTTGAATGCTTCGCTGTATTGTTTCACATCCGTTATCATGACGCCGCCGGCTATCTGTCGTTCTTTCAAGATTTTTGGGTCGGCCTTTGCCACGGTGAACCCGAGCTTGTCGTAGACGATCGATGCCGGCGTTTTCGTGGGATTGTCCGTTTCGTCGTCCGTGTCGCTGTTGAGTGAAATGCCCTTCTGGTCGGTGCGCGCCTTTAATTTAACGACCTTCTCCATTTGGGCGCCGTCACGCCACAGCGTTACCGTCACCTTGTCTCCGGGGTGTTTCCCCGCGATCATTGTCTGAAGTTCGTTCGGCTCGTTCACATTACGATTGTCGACCGACAAAATGATGTCCCCTTCCTTGATGCCGGCCTCCTTTGCCGCCTCTCCCATCACGTCCTGCACGATGACCCCTTCCGCCTTCGGCAGTCCGTTCGCTTTCGCCATTGTTTCATCAACTTTCTGTATTGACACTCCGATGTACCCCCGTTCGACCTTCCCGTGAAGGATCAGGTCCGTTGCTACGGTTTTCGCCAGATCGATCGGAATGGCAAATCCATAGCCTTGGTACATGCCGTTCGTGGATTGGATCGCCGTATTGATGCCGATGACTTCGCCATAGATATTCACGAGCGCGCCGCCGCTGTTCCCCGGATTGATCGCTGCATCGGTCTGTATGAAATTTTCAATTCCGTATGTGTCGCCGATGATCCGTATGTTCCGGCCTATATAACTGACAATGCCGGCCGTCACCGTCGAATTGAGTCCCAGCGGATTGCCGATCGCGATCGCCCACTGTCCGACTTCAAGTTCCGAAGAATTGCCGAGTATCGCGACCGGAAGGTCGGCCGCATCGATCTTGATGACGGCAATATCGGTCATCGGATCCGTCCCGATCAGTTTCGCCTTGAAGCGTTTCGTGTCGTTCATGATCACTTCGATCCCGTTGTCGGCGGCTTCTTCAACGACATGATTGTTCGTGAGTATGTATCCGTCCTTCGTGACAATGACCCCCGAGCCTGCGCCCTGCTGCTGCTGGCCTTCAGGCGACCGAAATTTGAAATCGGGAAAGTTATGAAAGAATTCGTTCATTTCATCGGTCTTCTTCGCCTTCGTGGTCACGATGATGGATACAACGGGCGGTGTCGACATTTTCGCCACATTGGCAAAGGCTTCGTTCATCGCCTTGAGATGATCGTCCGATTTGAGCGGCGATTTATCGGCTCCGAGTTTGATCTCCTTCGGCGATGCATCGCTGAAACTCGTCCCGTTATAATTGGTCACCAGCACAATGCCGAACATCGCTCCCGCTGCGAGAAGAAAGACGGCCGATAGGAAATTTTTTTTCTTTGTCATTACTGTATCCCTCCTCTGCTGATTATTCACGTATGCACATGTGTTCTTGTGTTAAACTGTTTTCCTGGCTCACTTCTCTGCCCCCGGCAGTGAACGCTGAGACAGATGATCTCACACCCGACAGACATGCAATGCACACGTCTATCGTTGCAACACCACACGCGTTCCGTTTGTTCACCTCGTGCGGCTTTTCCATGCATCCACCAGAACATCGTCGGGATCACCGGCACAACATGGACAATGACCGGAGTGTCCTCATTCCCGCAATGTGGTATCTCATGAAGGCCTGAAGCACTTCGAGCACCTCATCGCGCGCCGTCACCGAGAACGTCAATTCCGTCGATTGCGCGAGCGGAACGCGGGTCACATACCGCATCGATTTCAGGCTGCCCATGGACAGCGGCATGCCCGATTGTGCAGACGTTGCCGCGCACGCTGCGCAGACAATCGTGCCTTCGGAGAGCTGAAAGCGCGCATGTCCCGCCGTCGCCTCAATCGCCGTCCCGCAATGGACGCAGCGGTCAAGCGTCAGGCTCAAGCCGATCCGGTGAATAAAATTCATGATGAATGCGATGAACACATTCACCGGATTGTTCTGCGCACGGTCAATTTCACAGAGCGTTTCCACAACCGAACAATATAACTGCTCGTCTTCGTGCTCGTCGTGCATCGTCATGGACAGGAGTTCGATGACGGCCAGGCCCGCCGCCAGTTTATCCTCGACTGCGAAAATATTTTTGAGCGGCAGCGCGATCTCGCACTTCGACAAGAGCGAGAGCTCGCGGTTCTGCTTCTTGTAGAAAACGACTGAACTGATCGTCATCGGTTCAAGTGATGCCCCGACCTTGTTCTTTGCCGTTCGCACCCCTTTGGCGATGACCTTCAGCTTTCCATACTTGCGCGTGTAGAGCGTCACGATCTTGCTCGTGTCGCCGTATTTCATCGCGTGCAGTACGATCGCGTCCGTAGAGACGATCACGCTGCGCCTCGTGTTCCAAACAGTGCGGCGATGGATTCCGTGAAGGGCGGCCTGAGTATGCCCCGCTCGGTGACAATGCCTGAAATCAATTCATGCGGGGTGACATCGAACGCCGGATTGAACACATGAACATCCCGTGGCGCAACCATCACCGGTCCGCACATGGCCACTTCATCTCTCGATCGTTCCTCGATCGGAATGGCAGCACCGTTGATGATTCCGCAATCGAACGTCGATGTCGGCGCGGCGACATAGAACGGTATGCCGTGATGCTTTGCCAGAATGGCGACGCCGTATGTGCCGATCTTATTTGCGGTGTCTCCGTTTGCGGCGATTCTGTCCGCCCCCACGATAGCCATGGCGATATTCTTTTTGTGAAACGATACGGCTGTAGCCGTGTCGGGGATAAGAGTTACAGGAATCCCTTCACGCTGCAATTCCCACGCTGTCAACCTGCTTCCTTGCAGGAGCGGCCGTGTTTCATCGGCAATAACGGACACCGATTTCCCCTGTCTGTGCGCGGTGATCACGATGCCGAGCGCCGTGCCGATGCCTCCTGTGGCAAGCGCACCCGTGTTGCAGTGCGTGAGTATGACAGCGTCCGTCGGCACGAGCGTCGAGCCGTGTGCTCCTATCGCCGCACACATGGCGGCATCTTCGCTGTGTATCGCCCCGGCCTCCGAGACGAGACTCCTGTAGACGTCCTCTCCCCCCATGTGAATTTTTAGACGCGCAACGCTTCGCATTCGTTCCACCGCCCAAAACAAATTTTTTGCAGTGGGCCGGGTGGCCGTGAGCAGCGCGCACGATGCGTCCAGCGCCGCCTCGAGCGCCTCGCCGGAGGCGGACGGTGCGTCTCTCATGCCAAGAACGACCCCGTATGCGGCGGCGATGCCGATAAGCGGCGCCCCCCGCACCTGCAAGCGCCTGATCGCCTCTGCCACGGCATTGATATCGTTCGTTTCCACATACCGCTCTTCACCCGGGAGGAGCGTTTGGTCAAGAAACCTGACCCTGCCGTTGATCCATTCGATGCTGTTCATGCTGTCGTCCTTGTGTGAACACAGAAGCCCGCTGTACGAGCGGGCTTTGGTGATAGTTCGGTGCTTGCGAATAACAACGGCGCGCTATTCTTCGAAATTTGAGAGTGCGCGAAATTCCCGGTAGCGGTCCTGTATGCGAAGATAGGTCAGATCACGGAGCGCGTCAAGTGAAAACTGTTCGACGCAAAATGACGCCATCGTACTGCCGTAGATGACGGCCTTCTTCAGATTTTCAACCGATATGTCATCGGTTTTTGCGAGATATCCGATGAATCCCCCGGCGAACGTGTCTCCGGCGCCGGTCGGATCAAAGATGTTCTCCAGCGGGTACGCAGGCGCCGAGAACACCGTGCTTCCTGTAATGAGGAGCGCCCCGTGCTCCCCTTTTTTAATGATAAGGATGTTGACACCCAACGCCAGGATCTTCTTCGCTGCGCGGAAGAGATTGGCTTCGCCGGCCAGAAGCCGCGCCTCTGAATCGTTGATGATCAGCACATCGAGAAGCGCTATGGTCTTCAGGAGCTCGTCGCGTTTTCCTTCGATCCAAAAATTCATCGTGTCTCCGACCACCAGTTTCGGCCTCTCGATCTGCTCGAGCACGCGCCTCTGCAGAACGGGATCGATGTTGCCCAGGCAAACATACTTGCTCGTTGTATAGGCCGCAGGTATTTTCGGATCGAACTCTTTGAAGACGTTGAGGTCCGTAAAGAGTGTATCGCGCACATTCAAATCGTAATGATAACGGCCGCCCCATCGGAACGTCTTTCCGTCGGCAACCGTTTCAATGCCGTCGGTGCCGATGTTGCGCGACTGTAAAAAATCGATTCCCGATTTCGGAAAATCTCCGCCGACTACTCCCACCAGATTCACCGGCGAGGCAAAATAACTTGACGCTGTGGAAATGTACGTGGCGGAACCGCCGAGCGCATCATCCACTTTTCCGAATGGGGTTTCAATGGTATCCAACGCCAGCGACCCTACGACTAAAAGACTCACGAATTCCTCCTAATATGAAATATCACGCTCTAATTTTTTTACCGAAAAAAGAATGCCTGCCAAGCGCAGAATACACTGTTATAATTAATAATAATTGGGCGATAAACAAGGATTATTTACTGACGTCCGGAAATATTTCAGCCAGCGCCGCCGCGGTCTTGCCTTTGACGATATAATCGTGAACGATTTCCAACGCGCGGACTTGTCCTGGCCAGACAAGGAGAGCCTTTGCACGTTCCACCGAGCACCATTCACAGGAACGATGCTCGTGCGACAACACCGGTTCAGCCTCAGGTGCAGTCTGGACGGCGAACACGGGACTATGGTGGATCACATTGCTCCGATGATCATAGAAGACGTTCACATGCGGCACGACCCACATCCGCTGGGGGAGGAGCCTCGTCTCTTCGTACAATTCGCGCAACGCCGTCTCGACAGCCGATTCGCCTGCTTCAATGCCCCCGCTAGCGATCTGCCAACTGTCGGGATACAATTCCTCATCGAGCGCGCGGCGAAGCAGCAAATACTCGGGACTGTTATTTTGAAAGCGGAACACGCACACTTCCACGATGCGGCAGACGACGTTCAGCATACGGTCATTTCATTAATCGGTGAATTTCATTCTCGTCCAGCGTTCGCCACTTCCCTATCGCAATGCCCAGCACGGATACTGATCCGATCGCCGTTCGGTGCAAGGCTGTGACCTCGTGTCCGATGGAGGCGAACATCTTTCGGACCTGCCGGTTTTTGCCCTCAGTGATGGTGATGGTGCACTCCGTTTCACTCTCGCGTATCTCTATGTCGCGAAGCACGGAGGGCCGCGTCGTATAACCACCGTTGATGAGAACACCGTGTTCCAGCGCACGTCGATCGTCATCGGTGAGCCGTCCCTCTGCTTCGACGCGATACGATTTCGGACACAATGATTCGGGATTGGTCAGTCGTTCTCCTAACTGCGAATCGTTGGTGACAATGAGCGCGCCCGATGTATCCATATCCAATCGCCCGACCGGAAATACGAACTGGTCGGTCTTCGGGAGCAAATCGTAGATCGTTTCCCTGCCCCGCTCATCGACGCGTGTGGTAATATACCCGGTCGGTTTGTTCAGGAGGATGTAGATGAATTTCTTTTTTGTTGCCACCTCTGTGCCGTCGACAGCGATCCGATCCTTTTCCATGTCAACGCGCTGCGCGGCATTGTGTGCAGGCACGCCGTTCACTGTGACCCTGCCGCCGGCAATGATGGATTCGGCCTGCGTCCGGGAACAGAACCCCAATTTTGAAAGGGCTCGGGCAAGACTCACTGCCGGAAGATATACGTTGTTGGTTTTCACTGATGCGGTCGTTACGGTTAGTTCTCGACAATTCCGGTCACCGGAGACGCACGGCTGCAAGGATGACTGCGGCAGCAGCGGCGGCATTGAGCGACTCGGCTTTGCCGAATTTTGGTATCATCACGCATTCATCGAGCAATGCGATCACGTCAGGCGCAAGGCCGTGAGCTTCGTTCCCGAACACAATCACGCTTTTCGCCGCCCATTGAATCGTCCGGATATCTGCTGCTGCATTCACATCGGCGCCATAGAGAGTAAAACCGGCGTCACGGCACGCCGTCAATGCCTGGACCAATGTCCGCAGTGGAGGCTGCGCGCCCGATTCGATCGGCAGTTCGATCACAGGTAGATGAAACAGCGACCCCATCGTTGACCGCACGACCTTGGGATTGTAGAGTTCCACAGATCCCTCGCTGAGAATAACGGCATCGGCGCCGAACCAATCTGCGGAACGGATTATTGTTCCGACATTGCCCGGCTCCGAAATCCGGTCGAGCGCAACGATCAATCCCGCCGCCCTGGATCGCATGGCATTAAGCTCGCCGGAGAGCAGATACGAATACTGTTCCGCAATGAGCGCCGCCCCCTGCGCCGTCACGGTTTCGGTGATGGCGGACAATTCCCGCTCGGTGACCTCATACGAGGCATCGGCGCGCTTCACTGCCGAGGCAAACACCGTCGCAAATTGCGCATTCTCTTTCGCATGCGCGGTATACACGAACACTGGTATGCGCTGCAGTGTGCCGCATGCCTCTTCAATTGAACGCCAGCCTTCGACGACGAAAAGTTTTTCTTCGGCCCTGTGTTTTTTTTGCGACAGTGTCTTGAGAAATTTTAATTGCGATTTGCTGATCTGCCGTGTCGTATCCATAATATGAATATACGCGAACTATTTAAAAATAAAAAACGCGATGAATGAATCATCGCGTTTATATGTATGCGTCGGGGTGAGAGGATTCGAACCTCCGACCTCCTGGTCCCGAACCAGGCGCTCTAACCGGGCTGAGCCACACCCCGAATAAATTTTGCCTAGAAATATACATAATTTTTCCAAAAACTCAAACTGTTATTTTACTTTTTTTACGGAACCGCGCATATTTTTTTCCATTGAGCTTTCAATCCTTCACGCAGAAACGACATCATCGTTTGAATACGACGAGCAGGAGCAGAATAACCGGCAGATAGACAAGCGATGCGAAGAACAAACGCCGCGCTTTTTTGTGCGAGGAGGTTCCTGTGACCGAGCGGGCAAACGTGATTCCATACGCGAGAAAGACGCCGCCAGCGGCCGCCGCCCCCCAGAGGTACTGAACCGACGCGATCCCGAGGTAATATGGAAGGCATCCGACGACACATAAAATGATCAGGTTTGTAATAACGTGCCCAGCGATCTTTGCACCCGAAGCGTCGATGATGGAGAGCAGCTTGAATCCGCCTTTTTCATAATCGTTGCGGTAGAGCCAAGCCAGCGCGTAAAAATGCGGCATCTGCCAGTAATACACGACGGCAAACAGCGTCATTGCCGGAAGGGAAATTTCATTTTTCACGGCGGCCCATCCGATGAGAGTGGGCAGCGCCCCCGGTATTGCCCCTACGATGGTCGAGACGGACGAGATCCTCTTGAGCGGCGTGTAGACACCCACGTATGTCAGGATAGTTGCAGCGGTGAGGCCGGCGGCGAGAAGGTTGACAAATGCGGCAAGGAGCCCGATGCCGAAGAGCGAAATGGCGACGCCGAAAACCAATCCTTCGCGCGGGAACAGCCTGCCCGAAGCCAGCGGCCGCTGCTGCGTGCGCTTCATGTCCGCATCGCGCCGACGTTCAAAAAACTGATTGAGAGCGCCTGCGCCTCCTCCGCCGCAGAGAGTGCCCGCACCGAGGCACACGAGCAGGACCACAGGCAGCGGAGATCCCGACGGCACTGCAATATACGCGCAGGCAACGGCGCTGAACACGGACAGCGATGTCAATTCCGGTTTCATCAGCATCCAGAAATCGGACACGATCTGCGTTGAAGAACGGCCGTGGCCGCCTCTGTGGTCGTCTGTAGGCATTGCTCAACACGCTCCGGGGTGATGCTCTTTCGTTCGTGTTCGAACGCGCTCATGCGGCGCTTCCGTCGAAGGGATACTGGACTGGACAGATCCCGCCTCTGCAACGTCGCCGCGCCGATACGCGCACAACAATAAAAAGGCCGATCTGTTTTTGAGATCGGCCTTTTTATTAAAGAAGTTTTTGTGCCGCTTCGCGAAGTTCTTTCTTCGTGATAAATTTTCTCACGAGCGGGAACAGTATCTGGTTTTCTGTGTGTATATGATTGACCATCAGCGTCACAATCTCATCGACTGCTTCGCACAATTCGATCAACGCTATTTCGTCGTCGCGGCTTTCATCGAGTGCGGAGATCCCATGCCGCAATTTTTTATACACTTTGCCGAGCCTTATATGATCATCGCGCAACACCGCTGTCGGCCCTTCAACATACCGTTCGATGATCGGAAAAAGCGCGTTCTCCTCTTTCCGATTGTGTTCGCGGACTTCCTGGTCCACGAACGATGAGGCTTTGATGAGTTGATTGAAAGCTTTGTCCGAAAAATCGTTCTTCCGAAGATCCTGCGATGCCTTTTTCAGGCGCTGCAAGTACACGAGCGCTTCATCGTGTTCCTTCATGAATAACGCGATCGGATCCAGTGCAGCCATCCCGTCCATTCCTTCACTCTGCTTTCTTAAATCGCCTCGACGTACGTGGTATATTTCTGCTTGCCGGAAATAAACGGTGACAGTTTTTCCGCGATCTGATCGGCGACGTCGTCTTCGCTCTCTTCGAATTTTCTGTATGCAACCTCTGAGTGGGCCAGATAAATTTCGGCAAATGCGTTCTTCTTTCCCTTCTGCTCGCACACAAAGTACGACACATAAGGATTAGTAGCGTAGTGAGCCTTTAATTCTTCAACGGCAATCAGATACGCGTCGCGCTTCGATTCGTCTACATCATAATGCATCGTGACAATCACTTTTGCCATCAGTTCTTCCTTTAGTAAAGTATGCGTGATTGATTCAATAGATTCATTTCAAAGACTGTTCAGGATGCAAAAAGCATCAGTTGTGCGCCCAGGAAGAGCAGCGTCATACATGCCATCGATACAAGCACTGCGACGAGAATGCTTTTCCATAAGGAAACGCTGTGGGCCAGAGCCAACCCTCGTGCGCCGATGACCAGAGACCATAACGCCATCAGTCCGTCGATGCCGATCAACACCGCATACACCAACGGCTTTACTTCGAACGGGTGCGGATTATTCGAAAAAAATAATAGGCCGAATGCAGCCAGCTCTATTGGCAAAACAACGATTGTCGTGAACGAAAACGGAAACAACCCCCAGCCGACCATTGCATAGGTGTTCCGCCACGCTCCCCTGCCGCCGGAGAGTCTCATTAAGCCGTGTGTCATGCCTGTCATGAGAAAGAACAACGGCACGGCAATACAGAAACCGACACTCGAAGCGGCAAGGATCAGGTGAATGATGTTCGAATACTGATCGCCCGCATGCGCAGACCAAAATAGCCCAAAACCGACAGAAATCCCGAAAAACATCGCAAGCATCAAGACATAATTCTTATGCTCGGCGAGAACGATCCTTTTCAAAGCGGCGCCGGGAAATTCAATGAGCTGCCACATCGTAGCAAAAAAATCCAGCGTCGGCACCCGGTCCTGCACAAAACTACCGCATGACACACATAACAGCGCTAATTCTTCGTTCTGATGGGAACAAACCGGACATTGAATCATAGTGTCGTTAAAATACAAAGAAAACACGTGGAGTTCAACGAGTTTTTTAAATAAATATTACAGACAACGGTGAAGGCTGAACACCGGGATACTATGCTCTTGAGTACCACGTCCTACAGCGGCGCAAATTGTGCGGTAAAATGACGAAGTTGTGGGGCTTCGTATGTAATTGCATATCCCTTCATCGCCTCTCTTCGCTCAAATGTCTCGATGACCACTTCGATGACGTAATCGATGTGGCTCTGCGTGTAGACGCGCCGCGGGATGGCCAGCCGAACAAGTTCCATCGGAGGCGACTGGAGCGAACCATCGGCCCGATACGTGCCGAACATCACGCTCCCGATTTCCACAGAGCGGATGCCTCCCTGCCTGAATAATTCGACGACTATGGACTGTCCGGGATACTGATCCGGACTGATTGCCGGAAGAAAGCGCTTGGCGTCCAGGTAGATCGCGTGGCCGCCAGGCGGCTGAAGGATCGGCACACCGGATTCCGTCAGCTTGTTCCCGAGATATTCCACTGAACGGAGCCTGTACGTCAAATAATGTTCGTCGAGCACCTCATCCAACCCCTGTGCGATCGCTTCCAGATCCCGTCCTGCCAGTCCGCCATAGGTGGGAAATCCCTCTGTGATGATCAGGAGGTTCCGCGCACTGGATGCGATCGCCTCGTCATTCATTGCCAGGAAACCGCCCATGTTCACGATCGCATCTTTTTTCGCGCTCATGGTGCAGCCGTCGGCATAGGAAAACATTTCGTGCACAATATCCGCCACGGGAGTGTTCGCATATCCCTCTTCACGTTTCTTAATGAAAAATGCGTTTTCCGCGAACCGGCACGCGTCAATATAGAGCGGTATGCCGTAGCGCTTAAGCACTTCTTTTGTCTCGCGAATATTGCGCATGGACACAGGCTGTCCGCCGCCCGAGTTATTCGTGATGGTGATGAAGCAGACGGGTATATTTTCGGCACCCTTTTCCTGAATGAACTGCTCCAGGGCGGGAATATTCATGTTGCCCTTGAAATCGGCGATCAACTCGGGGCGGGTCCCCTCTTCCGTCGGGAAATCCACGGCGACAGCTCCCGAAAATTCAACGTTCGCGCGCGTCGTGTCGAAGTGCGTATTGTTGGGAATGAATTTTCCTTTGCCTCCGACCACGGAAAAAATTATTTTTTCGGCGGCGCGTCCCTGATGTGTCGGGATGATGTACTTCATGCCGGTCAACTTCTTGACGACTTTTTCGAAACGAAAGAACGACCGTGCTCCCGCATACGATTCGTCCCCTTCCATGATGCCTGCCCACTGTTTGGCGCTCATCGCAGAGGTGCCGCTGTCTGTCAACAGGTCAATCATGACGTTTTCCGCATGGATGAGAAACGGATTATAATGTGCTTCCTCGAGGATCGCAGTCCGCTCCTCAACAGTCGTGAAACGGATGGGTTCTATCGACTTGATCTTGAACGGTTCGATGATCGTTTTCATATGGCTATTCTTTATCGTAGGTGACCAGTGAAAAAATGTCGTATTGGTTTAATCGTTCGCGCGGATGGAGAAATGAAAGTTCTATCAGAAACGAGAGCCCGACGATCGTTCCGCCGAGTTCTTCCACAAGACCGCATGCGGCGGCCATGGTGCCTCCGGTTGCAAGGAGGTCATCCTGCATGAGGATGCGTTCTCCGGGAGCGATCGCATCGACATGGATCTCCACCGCATCGCTGCCGTATTCGAGCTGATACTCGCGCCGCAGCGTCGTTGCCGGGAGTTTCTTCGGCTTGCGCACAGGAACGAATCCGGCACCGAGCCTGTACGCGAGTATGCTTCCGAGGATGAATCCGCGCGATTCGATGCCGACGACCTTGTCGATGCGCTCATCCTTATAATGGCCGTACAATATATCCACGCAGTACGCCAGTGCGTCCTTGTCTTTAAGCAGCGTGGTGATGTCGCGGAACATGATGCCTGGCGTGGGGAAATCAGGAACGGTGCGGATCGTTGAAATGAGATTCATTGGGAAGAGGATTGAGGTGCGTTGATTACCATATGATCGCTTCGTTCTTGAGCAGCCCGTCGATGCCTTTCTTGCACTCCTCCGTCATTCGCACTGCGGCGTGCATGTTGGCTGCGTATTCGACCGATTCGTTAAATTTCATGCCTTCCATAGCGACGAACATCTCCTTCAACAATCCCATCGACGACCCGCTGACGGACGTGCACAATTCTTCGGCAAGGAGCGCCGTGTCGGCATCGAGTTTTTCGGGAAGCGATACCATCGTTACCAGCCCGGCCGCGATCGCCTGTGGTGCCGATAGGATGGAACCGCGGAGCAGCAATTCACGTGTCTTTCCCTCGCCTATTTTTTTCACAAGAAACGGAACGGCGAGTGCGGGCAGCATTCCATTGCGCACTTCGGTGAAACCGAATGTCGCTTTTTTGGACGCGAGGGTATAATCGCAGATGGCCGTCAAGAGGCATCCGCCTGCATGCGCCGCACCGTTCACTTTCGCAATGACCGGCTTGCGTATCGAATACATGATCTGTGCAAGACGCATGACCATCTTCGCATCCTCCACACAGCTGCCGAAGTCTGTTCCGTTACCTTTTTCACGGTACTCGAAATCTTCGCCGGAGCAGAAAACATCGTCTGTTCCCGTCAACACAATGACCTTCACCGCACTGTCTTTCGAGGCGCCGACAAATGCATTCGTCAGTTCCTGCACCATTGCCTGGTCCAAGGCATTGCGCCGCTCAGGCCGGTTCATGGCGATCGTGCAGACTCGTTGGTCGATGGTGTATGTGAGACGTGAATATTCCATAACGCGCCGATGATGAATAGAAAAGTTTGTATGAAAATAACTAAATAGAATTGCAGAAGCAATCTCCGAAACACAAAAACCTCGCAGTCGGAAACGCTGCGAGGTTTTTGTCATTGACTGTACGAGTGTGAACGGCCGCTTAGAGTCCCACGAGCATATCGCGGTAATGTGGAACCGGCCAATGGTTGTCCGATGTATACTCTTCAAGCTCATCGACGACGGCACGCACCTTTTCGCATTGGACCTTCACGTCCCCAAATGCCTTGCCCTTCGCTTTGATGGCAGCCTTCGTCTCTGCAGCGGCGATGAGCGTATCGAGCTTCGCCGTTTCAGTCTGCAGCGCCGCCACCTTGATGGCGATTTTTTTCGCGAGGCCGGTCAGCGACGCGACTGCCGGACTCGTTCTGCCGAGCGCGCTCTTCACGCCGGCAATCGCGTCCGTTATTTCCGTCAAATACTGAACCACACCGGGAAGATACATCGTCGTTGCCATGTCTTTTGTGATGACGGCTTCGATGCTGATCTGCTTGATGAAATTCTCCATGTCGATATGGTAGACCGCTTCAAGCTCCCGTTCGTTGAAGATCTTGTAGTCGCTGTAAAGCTTCACGGCTGCCGCCGATGTCACCGCTTCCACCGCTTCGGGCGTGGTTTTTATATTCGGCAGCCCGCGCCGCTTCGCTTCTTTCTGCCAATTGGACGAATAATTGTCGCCTTCGAACAGAATGGATTTTGATTTTTTCAGCGTTATGCGAAGCACGTCCACCACCGCCGAGTTGAAGTCCTTTCCGCCGGCAATTGCCTGTTCAAGGAGCAGACGCAGCGTATCGAGTTGCTGCGCCATGGCCGTGTTCAACGCCGTGATCGGTGTGGATGGGGATTGTGACGAACCGACTGCACGGAATTCGAATTTATTGCCGGTGAATGCGAACGGCGATGTGCGGTTGCGGTCCGTGTTGTCCCGGCGTATTTCCGGTATCTTATCGATGCCGGCCGAGAGCCATGCCTGGCCGGAATTCTCACGCGGTACGCCGCTGAGCAGATCTTCCAGAACGTTCGTGAGCGACTCGCCAAGGAAGACAGAGATGATGGCCGGCGGCGCTTCATTGGCGCCGAGACGATGATCGTTCGAGGCAGACGCGATCGCCGCACGCAGCAACGGAGCGTGCGTGTAAACCGCATTGACGGTTGCGACAAGGAAGACCAGGAATTGCAGATTCGAGTGAGGCGTTTTACCGGGGTTGAGAAGATTCTCTCCCGTGTCGGTTGCGAGCGCCCAGTTTGCATGCTTGCCGCTTCCATTGATATGGGCGAACGGCTTTTCATGCAGCAGCACCGCAAGGTCGTGATGCGCGGCGACGCGATCCATGAGGTCCATTAAAATTTGATTGTGGTCGATGGCAACGTTTACATCCTCGAATATCGGAGCGACTTCAAATTGATTGGGCGCCACTTCGTTATGACGCGTCTTCAGAGGAATGCCCAGCTTGTACGACTCCTCTTCGATCTCCGTCATGAAGGCGAATGCGCGTTCTGGAATGTTGCCGAAGTATTGATCTTCCAACTGCTGATGCTTTGCCGGAGGAATGCCGAACAGCGTGCGGCCTGTCTGGCGAAGGTCGGGGCGGTCGAAATAGTATTGCCTGTCGATGAGGAAATATTCCTGCTCGACGCCAAGCGTCGAAAATACACGCGTGGCCGGATTGTTGAACAATTGCAGCATCGTCAGCGCAGACTTGTTCAATGCCTGGATCGAACGCAGCAACGGCGCTTTTTTGTCGAGTGTTTCGCCTGTATAAGAAACAAAAATGCTGGGAATGCAGAGCGTATTGCCGTTCGGATATTCCATGACGAATGCAGGGCTCGTCGGATCCCAGATGGTGTAGCCGCGCGCCTCAAATGTCGAGCGCATGCCGCCCGACGGGAAGGAGGATGCATCGGGTTCTCCCTGGATCAGCTGCTTGCCGGAAAACGATTCGATGACATGATGGTCCTCCGCAAACTCGATGAAGGAATCGTGCTTTTCAGCGGTGGATCCGGTTAGCGGCTGGAACCAGTGCGTGTAGTGCGTGCACCCTTTTGTGAGAGCCCAGTCCTTCAGTGCCACGGCTGCAAGATTCGCCGTGTCCTTGTCCAGTTTCTCGCCTTTTTGTATCACGCTCAACACCTGGTGATACGCCTGCGCCGGCATCAGTTGCTGCATGCGCTCGAGGCTGAAAATATTCGTTCCAAAAAAATCAGAAACCAATTTATCGTTTTTACTCATAGTGTCTCCTGTCGGGTTATGATGAGTGTTATTTATGAAGTTTCGATATTTTAAGACGCATAGTTTCCTTCGATGTCGACAGGACCACGCTGGTGCTGGTCGTCACGACGCCCTTCCATGCCTGTATGACCGACAGGAGTTTTTCGAGGCTCGCCGCATTTTCCGTTCGTACTTTGATGAGGTGGGTGCCGCTGCCCGTCACCGAATGCACTTCGAGTATTTCGTCGTTCCCTCTGGCGTGATCGAGAAAGTCAGGATAGTGCTTCGAGGAATCCACTGTCACCGTGATGAACGCGGTGATGTCTTTGCCCACTTTTTTAGGATTCACGATCGCATGATATCCCTCCAGGATGCCGCTCTCTTCCATTTTCCGAAGGCGCTCGCTGATCGACGGGATGCTTAATCCGACCGCTGATGCGAGGTCGTTGCGGCGCGTACGCCCGTTGAGTTGAAGGATGTCGAGAATGGTCAGATCGATGTCGTCAAGCATAGGGGGTGGTATTTGATGTGTGCCTTAATAGTTTAAGTTTGCAGCCGTGCTGGCTTTATTAATATACCTTAATTGCAAAATATAGTCAACATAAATAAAACAAAAAGGTGAACTATTCTTTCGAATAATTCACCTCATGTAGTTCCGGGCGCCGATGCAGGGTGCCATCGCCGTGCAGCACGCATGTTATGCGTGCAGTTCGTGCGTGATGATGTGTTCCTTCTGATATTTTACGATGCCTTCGCAGATCGTCGCCTGCACTTCAAAGTCGTCGTCCATGATCACAATGTCAGCATCCTTCCCGACGGCCAGTATCCCTTTGCGATGTTCCTTTGCGATCACTTTTGCGCCGTTGAGCGATGCCATGCGCACGGCATCGCACAGAGACACGCCGACCTCCTGCACCATGTTTTTCACGGCCTTCTCCATGGTGAGCGTGCTCCCGGCGAGCGTACCGTTGGGCAGGTACGCCCGTTTTTCCTTCACGACGATCCGTTGATCCATAAAATCATAATCGCCGTCGGGCATGCCCGTTGCCCGGAGCGAATCCGTGACGAGAATGATGCCGCCGTTGCCCTTGATGTTGAAGAGCAGTTTCATGACCTGCGGATTGACATGGATCGTGTCGGCGATCAGTTCCACTTTCAGTTCGTGGCGGAGCAGCGCGCTGACCATGATGCCGGCTTCACGGTGATGAAACGGCCTCATCGCATTGAACATGTGCGTCACATGCGCTGCGCCGTTGTCGATCGCTTTTTCGATGTCTTCATACAGCGCCAGAGAGTGTCCGATGGACGGCACAACACCGCTGATCGCCGCGGCCCGTATCACGTCCAGATTTCCCGGAACTTCCGGGGCGATCGTCATGATCTTGATGTACCCCTTCCCCGCCTCATACAAACGTTTCCATGCATCGACGCTCGGCTTCCACAGATATTCGACCTTGTGCACTCCTTTCATTTCGGGATTGATGAACGGCCCTTCCATGTGGATGCCCCAGATGTTTGTCTCCGCGGTGCTCGCGGCATAATTGGCGAGGCGGCTGATTGTTTCAAGCAATTGATCGGTTGGCTTGCTGAAAAGCGAGGCAAGCATACCCGTCGTTCCATGCTTGAAAAAAAATTCGGATGCCGTGCGTATCGATTCGTCGTTGTTGTCCGAAAACCCCGCTCCACCCCCGCCATGCACCAACAGGTCAACGAATCCCGGGGTTACCGTCATGCCGCTGAAGTCATAGCGCGGAATGCCCTGACCGATCGACACGTCTTCCATTTTTCCCAACTCTGAAATCGATTTTCCGTCGATAACAATCGCGCCGTGCTCAACGATTCGAAACGGTGTGACTATCCTTACATTGGTAATTGCGTAATGCATGAATTCCTCGTTGTGTGTGTGTTACCGTATTGCCTGCTGCAGTTCCTTAAATGATGCCTCGATGGTGCCCTGCGCAAAGACAGCGCTGCCCGCCACCAGAATGTCCGTTCCGGCTTCGGCGACAGACGCAGCATTGTCGAGCGTGACGCCGCCATCGACTTCAATGAGCGTTGACAAATTCATTGAACGGATCATCGCCGAAAGATTCTGTATTTTATCGATGCTCGTGGGGATGAACGACTGGCCGCCGAATCCGGGGTTCACCGACATGATCAGCACCAGGTCGCAGTACGGCAGGATCTCCGATAAGAATTCTATGGGCGTTGCCGGATTCAGGCTCACGCCCGGCTTCATGCCCAATTCCTTGATGCGTGTCACGGTCCGGTGAAGATGGCGGCATGCCTCGTAATGCACCGTCAGATAGGTCGATCCTGCGCCGGCAAATGCTTCGAGATACCTGTCGGGTTCTTCGATCATTAAATGCGTGTCCAGTGGAAGGCGGGTGACCTTCCGGATCGCTTTCACCACCGGTGGCCCGATGGTGATGTTCGGCACGAAATGGCCGTCCATCACATCCACATGCAGAATCTGTACCCCCGCGTCCTCGCATTGGCGGATGTCGTATTCAAGGTTCGCAAAGTTTGCCGATAACAGGGACGGCGCTATGATTTTTGAGTGAGTCATGTCGGTGTCCTAATTTTCCCGTGTGCTCTTTGATTTGTCAATCGGCGAGGCGATGATCAGGTCGACATTTTTTTCGACGGTCACGACCTCCAACGGACGTGGTACTTGTTCGATCACCGTATTGGGCAGCAGATCGGCCGACGGCTGATACACGACCGTCCCGACGGACAAGCCTTTTTCGAGAAGTCTCTTTTGCGCATCGGTCAAAGATTTTCCGATCAGATCAGGCACGGCGATGCTGTCGATCGATGTGCCCGCACTGACCATGAAATTGACGAATCCATTATGCCGTGTGTTTGTCCCCTGCGGAGGCTCCTGCGACATGATGATGCCTTCGGGAAATTCCGTCGATATGGCATACGACACCGCGCCCTGATGCAGTCCGATCCTGTCGAGCGTGAATTTCGCGTTGCGGAGCGTGCTGCCTTTGAACGACGGAATCACGACGAGTTTCTCGCCTCCCGAGATCGTCAAATACACACGGCGTCCTTCTTTGACGTATTGCAGCGGATCCGGATTCTGCCCCACCACGCTTCCCTCGGGATATTGCTTGTCCATGCGCGTATCGCCGAGCAGCGGCTCAAGGTTCAGGGATTTCAACAGCGTGATCGCATCCGCCTCTTTCATCCCAACGACATTCGGAATGGAAACGGTGGGCTTGTTGACATACCATGGCATGACGATGGAATCGATCACTGCTATGACGATAAGGAAAAATCCAACCACCACATAGGTAATTTTTGCCGGCCGGGATACCGCCATTCGAAGTGCTGTTTTTTTGTACTCAGTCATGGGCTATCGCTTCATCAAATTTTCAATGTATTTGCCGACGAGGTCAAATTCCAAATTGACCTGCGTGCCGACGGCATAACTGCCGAATATCGTATGGTCCATCGTAAACGGAATGATCGCCACCGTGAATGTCGACGGTGCACATCGGGCTACAGTGAGGCTCACGCCGTCGACGGCTATCGAACCCACCGGGATAAGATACTTCCGGTATCGTTTTGGAAAGGCGATCGTGATCAGCCAACTGGTCTCGAGTTGTTCGATCTTCTTCACCGTTCCAATGCAGTCCACATGCCCCTGAACGAGATGTCCACCGAGCCTCTGCTGCAGAGACACGGCACGCTCCAGGTTTACACGCATGTCTGTGCGCAGCGCACCGAGGTTCGTCTTCGTGAGCGTTTCATGGACCGCATGGACCAGAAATCGTCCTTTGTATTTTTGCGTCACGGTCAGGCACGTGCCATTGACTGCAATGCTGTTGTCAATGCCGAGATCGCGAGTTACCAGCGCTGCTGTAATGGCAAAATCAATCCCATCTCCGCGCGGAGATACGAGTGTGACTATGCCCGTTTCCTCAATGATTCCTGTAAACATTATCGTCCTGCATAGTAGTCGATGAATAATTTTGACAACGATGCCATCATGTATTTTCCGCTGGCCGTCGTTTTACACGTAAGTGAGAGTATATTCATCCATCGTATCCCTTCCGAATTTCACGCGTGAGCGTAATCTCCGGCGAATTGAATCGTCACGCGCGGCTATGCCTGAAATTCCTGTCCCAAATTGGCTCGGCGATGTAAATTGATACAGAATATCCGCAGCCTTCGCCCGCAGGAAACCCCGATATACATCGGCTCCGCCTTCGACCAGGACCGAAATGATCTGCTGTTCTGCCAGATCTGCGAGGATGTCACAGACAGGAATTTTTTTATTCGCGCCGGCCCGGAGCTGCACGACAACAACACCCTTCGATTCGAGCAGCGATATCTTCTCGAGCTTTTCCACGTCGCGTGTTCGTGCAGTATAAACGATGGTCCCCGTTTCACCGGCCGTCGTCACGAGCACCGCATCGAGTGGAACACGCAGCCTGCCGTCAAGCAGTACGCGCAGCGGATTGCTACCTTTTACACTGCGCACGGTGAGCAGAGGATCGTCCGCTATCACCGTCCCGGCGCCCACGAGTATTGCGTCGAATGATGCGCGCAGCGCATGGACTTTTTTTCTCGATTCGGCGTTCGTGATCCATTGTGAGGATCCGTCGGCTTTCGCAATGAAGCCGTCGGAGGTTTGCGCTGTCTTCAACGCAACGAACGGCCGCTTGTGCCGGCACCATGCGAAAAATTGTTCGTTCAACTGTATCGCTTCGTTGCGGCAGCGTCCCACTTCGCACCGCACTCCGGCAGCGCGCAGCCTGCGTATGCTTTTTCCGTTCACCAGCGTGTTCGGATCCTTGACCGCAGCAACAACGCGTGAAAATTTTTGCGCAATGATCAGATCGACGCACGGGGGTGTCTTGCCCTCATGAAAACACGGTTCGAGCGACACATACAGCGTTGCGCCTTCGAGCACTTCTCCACGGCGCCGCGCATCGAGCACAGCGTTCACTTCCGCATGGTTGCCGCCGAACTGCCTGTGAAATCCCGTGCCGAGCACCCGGCCATCCCGGACGATGACAGCGCCGACCATCGGATTCGGACTCACAAGACCCCGCCCCTTGGCGGCGAGTGTCAGGCAGGCCCTCATGTACTCGGCATCCTGCGTTTCCAACGTCGTCATTTAAAAACGATCTCCCTTTTTTTTGCAGCCGACCGATACACTGCATCGACGATCTTCATGCGCTCAACGGCTTCTTCGGCGCTGGAGATCAGCGAATGAAGTCCGCGCACAGCACCGACGAAATGCTTCAATTCATTTTCAAACGACCGTGTCAGCATCCGTTGTGTCGGATCGACTTTCTCGGGCGTTACATCCACGATTCCTCCGTGCATGTCCTTGTGGATGCGCAGCGGGTTGATCTTGCCGCTGCCCTGATCTCCATAGATATTGCAGTAATGCAGTTCGTTCTCGATCATGAAGCTCCAGCTCACTTCGATGGTGATCGTTGCACCGTTTTTCATCGAAAGGAAAACGGCCGACGAATCTTCGACGTGCGAATTCTTGAGGGAGTAATTCACAGCGCTCACTCGCTCCACTTCCGGATAGCCCGTCATCCACAGCGCAAAGTCGAGCATCACGATCCCGAGGTCGAGAAAGACGCCCCCGCCGGAGATCGACTTTGTCTGGAGCCACGTGTGCTCGGGAAGCGGCTTCTTCAGCCAGCCTGCTTTCACGTAGAACACTTTTCCGATTTCGTTGTTTTCAATGAAGCTGCGCAGGAGCATGGCATCGGGACGAAAGCGGTTATTCATGCCGACCATCAATTTGCGTTTTGTCCGTTTGACGGCGTCGGCTATGAGGAGCGCCTCTTCATATTTACGGGCAACCGGCTTTTCGACAAACACGTCGCAGCCCGCCTCGAGCGCTGCAATGGAAATATCTTTGTGACTGTCTGTGGGCGTGCAGATATCGACCGCATCCAGCTCAGCCTCTTTCAGCATCTTGTGGTGATCGGTGTAGTATTGTTTGATCCCGTATTTATCGGCGATGGCGCGGGCGCGTCCTTTGCCCGAGTCGCAGACAGCGACGATCTCGACATCCCGCAGACGGGAAAGGATCGGCAGGTGGTAGAGCTGCGCGATCCATCCTAATCCGATGACGCCAATGCGAATTTTTTCTTTTTTTTCTGTCATGATCACCGTCGACTGGATTGTGTGAAAAGACAAGCGGCTTCCATGGCGATGCCCGGGGCATCGAGATGGGTCAATTGATACAATTCCGAGGGCGATCCCTGTTCCACAAATCCGTCCGGCAGGCCGATGACTTTCACATGCTTGTTCATCATTCCGAGACGGAGGAGTTCCTCGACGACCGCGGACCCGAATCCGCCGACGACCGAATTTTCTTCGACCGTCACAATGGCGCTGAAGCGGCCGGCAATGTCCTTCACACGCGCGGCGTCGATGGGCTTGGCAAATCGCATGTTCACCACCTCGGCGTGAATGCCCTGCTCCTTCAGCAGTGCTGCGGCATCAAGCGAGTGATGTACCATCGTTCCGATGGCGAGTATCGCAACGTCGCTGCCTTCGCGCACCACCTCACTCTTGCCGATCTCCATTGGTGTGAACCCTGTCCGCAGTGTGAGTCCGAACGAATTTCCTCTGGGGTATCGCAGCGCAATGGGGCCGCCCCGATATTCAACGGCGGTGTAGAGCATGTCGCGCAATTCCTGTTCGTCCTTCGGTGCCATGATCACCATGCCGGGAATGCAACGCAGGAATGAGAAATCAATCATGCCGTGATGCGTCGGTCCGTCCGCCCCCACAAGCCCCGCACGGTCCATCACAAAGACCGCATGCAGTCCCTGCAGGGCGATGTCGTGAATAATCTGATCATATCCCCGCTGGAGGAAAGTTGAATAGATGGCCACAACGGGAATATACTGCTCGGTCGCCATTCCCGCGGCGAATGTGACTGCGTGCTGCTCTGCAATGCCGACATCGAAAAACCGATCGGGCATTTCCTTTTGCAATATATCCAAGCCTGTCCCGTCGGGCATTGCAGCGGTGATGCCCACGACCTTCGGATTTTCTCTGCAGATCTCCACCAGTGCCTGGCCGAATATTTTCGTGTACGACGGCGGCGCATTGCCCTTCGGCGATTTTCCCGTCTCCCGGTCGAACGGCGTCACGCCGTGCAGCTTGGCTGCATCCTGTTCGGCCGGAGCATATCCTTTGCCCTTTTCCGTGATGACATGGATCAGGATCGGTCCGTTGATCTCTTTCACATGATTGAAAATTTCGACCAGTTTTTTCACGTTATGGCCGTTGAAGGGGCCGTAGTAGCGGAAGCCGAATGCCTCAAAAAGCATTCCCGGCGTGATCACCACGCGGAGTCCTTTTTCCAATTTATGCGCCGCGATGCGGAGCCGGTCGCCGAACGAATCCAGTTTGCCGGTGAGCTCCCAGACGTCATCCTTCAATTTTTTATAGGACGGATGCGTCAGCGCCTCTGAAAAATAATTTCTGAACGAAGAAATATCGGGCTTGATGGACGACAGGCTCACCATATTGTTGTCGTTCAGGACGACGATAATATTTTTTTTCAGCACGCCGGCATTCGTCATGGCTTCGAAGGCCATGCCCCCGGTCATGGAGCCGTCTCCGACAATGGCCACGACCTTGTTTTTCCTGTGGTCGAAATCCCGAGCAGCCGCCATGCCGAGAGCGGCGGAGATCGCGGTATTGGCATGGCCTGCGCCGAATGTGTCGTAGATGCTTTCGTCGCGTTTCAGGAAGCCGCTGATGCCGTGCAATTGCCTGATCGTGTCCATCCGGTCTTTGCGGCCGGTCAAAATTTTGTGGGGATATGCCTGGTGCCCGGTATCCCATACGAGCTTGTCGTCGGGAGTGTTGAATGCGTAATGCAGTGCGACGGATAATTCAACGGCGCCGAGGCCGGCCCCGAGATGACCGCCTGTTTTCGACACCGAATCGACCAAAAATTCACGCACTTCCGCGCACACGGCCCGCAGGTCCTGCATCGATAATTTTCTCAGGTCCTCGGGAGAGTGAATTGTATCCAGTAATGGTGTTGTGGAATGTGCTGTCATCTTATTCGTAATCGCTCAATTCAATTTTTCCGTTGGCGTTTTTGGTGATCTGTTGTATGCGCAATTCGGCCTTCGCCAGCGTTTCGTTCAATTGTTTCGCGAGCGCGGCGCCTTCTTCGTATAACGCGATGGACTCTTCAAGCGAGGCGCTTCCCTGTTCGAGCGTCTCAACGATTTTACCCAAGCGCGACATCGTTTCTTCAAACGACGGTTTGACAACTTCTTTTTTAGCCATGTGTGTGTGTGTTGGTTGGTCGGATGTCCTTCACCACTGCGCTTGCCTCGCCGTCTGACATTTCCACGGTGATCAGATCGTTCGCCGCGAGAACGGCAGCACTCGCAACGATCGTTCCGTTCCTGCGCACGACGGCATATCCCCGCTTCAGCGCAAGGCGCGGATCGAGTGCGGTCATTCGTGCGGCCATTGACTCTGCGGTGTGCGACAATAGCGCGATGCGATGTGCAAGCGAAGCGGAACAGCGCCGCTCCAAATCATCGATGAACTGCATTCGTTGGCGCAGGACATCGATCGGTCTATTGAATGCGTAGCTGCCGATGAGATGCTTGATTGTGTCTCTATGGGATTCGATGGACGATTCGAGTGCTTCCTTCATAGCATACGAATATTCGCGAACAACGTCAAATACATCATTGCGGTCCCTGACCACGAGCTCGGCCGCTGCAGACGGTGTCGGCGCGCGGAGATCGGCAACCAAATCGCTGATGCTGAAATCGATCTCATGGCCAACGGCGCTGATAACGGGAATGTGCGAATTGTAGATCGCCCGGGCGACGACTTCTTCGTTGAAAGCCCATAGGTCTTCAAGTGATCCTCCCCCGCGTCCTGCGATAATGACGTCCACGGTGTCGTCTTCGTTCAGGAGCTCGATGCCCGCAGCAATTTCTTCCGCTGCGCCGATGCCCTGCACTTTGACGGGAACAAGCAACAGTTCCAAGAGCGGGAACCGCCTCTGGAGCACGCTAATCATATCGCGGATGGCCGCTCCCGTAGGCGATGTGACAAGACCGATCCGTTGTGGATATTCGGGCAGCGGCTTTTTGTGTGCCTGATCGAATAATCCCTCGGCGCTGAGTTTTTTTTTCAAGCGTTCCAACGCAAGCTGCAGTGCGCCAACACCATCCTGTTGAATGTGAAAACAATCGAGCTGATAATTGCCGCGGGGCTCGTACACGGTGATATTGCCGCGGATGATGACCCGCATGCCGTCCTGCACCTTAACGGCGACTGAAGCTGTGCGGCTCCGCCACATCACGGCGGAGATCTGTGCGCCTTCGTCTTTCACGGTAAAATACCAGTGCCCCGACGAGTGATGCTTGAAGTTCGAGACTTCCCCCTGCACCCATATGTCGGTGAAGCCGAGTTCAAGAACGCCTTTGATCTGGCGTGTGATCTCCGTAACGGTGACAATCCTGCGTTCGTCATTCATAGGAAGAAATATAGCGGATATTGTGCTCATTTCAAATTTCAATTATCAAAAAAATATTCTTATATTTTCATGATAGTCCTTTAACCACAAAACGGAGACCCTTGTGAACATAGACGTACTCGCCATCGGAGCGCATCCGGATGATATCGAATTATCATGCGCAGGAACAGTAGCCACATTAGTACGTCAGGGATACAGCGTCGGCATTGTTGATCTTACCGAAGGAGAACTCGGCACACGAGGCTCGCGCGCGCTCAGGCGTAAGGAGGCCGATGCGGCGGCGGAGATTCTAGGCGTGCAATTCAGGACGAATCTGCGCCTCCCCGATGGGAATATAGAGGTCAACACGACGAACATGAAAAAAGTGATCCAATCCATCCGCGCGCATACGCCGTCTGTCCTTCTGTTTCCGCATTGGCTGGAACGACATCCCGATCACGAACATGCCAACCGGCTCTGCCGCGAAGCATGGTTTTATGCCGGACTCGAAAAAATAAAAACAATACGCAACGGCAAGCAGCAGGAGCCTCACAGGCCGGGAAAATGCTATCACTTCATGCAGAAATTCGAATTCGTGCCGAGTTTCATCGTCGATGTCTCAGAGGTCTATGACCTGAAAAAGAAGGCGCTTGCCGCTTTTGCATCACAATTTCACAACCCGAAGAGCAGCGAACGCGAAACTTTGCTGTCATCGGCGGTGTTCCTAGACCACGTGTACGCACGCGACATGCACTTTGGGAGCCTCATCAACAAAACATACGGTGAGCCGTATTTTGCAGTGGAGCCGATTTGCGTGAACACCTTCTTCGATATTAAATGACCGTGTTCGTCATGCAACGACGCAAAGAGAGAGAGAGAGGAAGAGCGGATGTGTGTATGAGAAACAGTTTTAAAACGCAAAGACCGGCGCTCGGCCGGTCTTTCTTTTTTAGTGGAACGCATGACCGCCCCTGACATGGCCAACGGTCGCACTTTTTATGATCTTCAACTGGTTCCGGTTCTGAGTCGGGGTTTGCAGTTTTTTCTCAGAACGTATAACATCCTTTGCATCCGGCTTCGCTTTATTTTTTCCCTCACCGGCGAACGGCATGGTTGATTTCATCGTTTTTCTCCTTTCAATGTATGAACGGTTTCAAACGTATGACCTGCAGGTGCCTCCACACGTGCAACCTACCAATTCCCTTCGTAAAAGTCAAGACGCTCTCTGCAGCGCCAATCAACTCACGGCATTGATTATTTTGGAAATTTATTGGGAACATCCATCAGTTTGCGCTGATAATCGTCAATCACGGGATCCAGTGATTTGTCGTGCGGCGTATCAACATTTCTGTTCATCAGCACCGTGGCAACCTGTATGACCTGTGCGATGACATCATCGCCCACATTGCGGTGATGTTTCTTAATCGCCGAAGTGATCGTCGGGGGAAAATTCCAGGATTTCAGCAGCGCAGATCCGACGTCGTCGTGCGTTGTCGTGAAAATGTGCATTTCCGTTATATAATCGTCTCCGCGATTCTGTCCGCACAGCGAGGCAAAGCGCTTATAGAGCACCGGCTTTTCACACAGGCGCGCCACATACCCAATATCCTGCAGCAACGATGTGATGTAGACGACGCGCGGTTCGCATTTAGCATCCCATTGCATTGCGATGAGTTTCGACAACTCGGCGCGTTTTATGGACTCGTTCCACAGGTCTTCAATCAACTCCGAGAGGTCCTCATTCGACTTGACAACCACGTTGTAATAGGTTTCGACCGCAAGCACCAGACTGCTGACGTACTCCACACCGATAAAACGCACCGCATCGTTGACGTTGTTGATGACCTTTCGCGCTCCATAAAACACCGAATTGGAAACGCGAAGCAGTTTCGCCACCAGGGCCGGATTTTTTTCAACTTCTTCAATAATTAGGCGCAGAAATTTATCGTCGTGGTGAAGCAGTCCGTTCAGCTTTTCGTGAAACTTCGGAGCCGACGGAAGTTCAGTGAATGTTGTGAGAAGGAACTGCAGTTCTTTCGAGCGGGTTTCGAGCCGGGCGGACAAAATATCCGATACTTCTTCCCTCAATTTACGATCGTTCCACGGCTTCAGAAAAAAATGCTGTGCCAGATCTTTTTGGATGGCGATCATTGCGATGCTTTTATCTTCAAGGGTAGTCATCACAATACGCACGGCTTCGGGTGCGACGTGAGCGGCAAAATTCATGAATTCAATTCCGCTCATGCCGGGCATGCGCACATCAGAGATGATAATGTCCACCACATGGTTCTTCATGAACAGAAGAGCATCCTCCCCTTTCGTGAAGAATGCAAGATCATAATTCTCGGTTCTGAAAACCGAGCGGATCGATTCCAGCACCACCAATTCGTCATCCAGAACGAGGATCGAATATTTAAAATCTGAATTTTGATCGATAGCCATTGTACACCTTTGCACTGGTTTGTACTGGTTGCATTCGCGCCGATACTCCAGGGACCGGAACATGCATTATCATCAAGTGATCGCGTCATCCTTGTTAAGGCTTAACATTCTACGCCGTGTATAAAACAATTGTAATTACTCACCATCAAAAAAATATGTTGTAAAATAACGACTTAGGGCTTGTACTTTTAAAAGATACTTCATATCTTTTGTTCATGATCAGCCATGAACAAAGACGCAAGCGAGCCTCAGATATTTACGACCAAGGTCGTGAAACCGTCGTCAATTATATCGTTGAACTCGAAGAAAAAATCGAGTCGATGGACGATCGTCTGAAGCGGCTTGAAGCATTCATGCATCAAGACAGTCACAACAGCAGTCTTCCACCATCGAGCGACAAATTTAATAAACGGTATCCCGAAAATCTTCATCCGAAGAGTAAACGGTCTCCGGGGGGACAAAAGGGGCACCGCGGTTCAACACTGAAACGAGTGACACAGCCGAATGCCGTCATTGATCATCACGTGAACGAATGCGCTCATTGTGGAACGTCACTGGCCGAAACTCCATCGACGCATTATCAGGCGCGTCAAGTGGTCGATCTTCCTGAGATAACGATGGTCGTGACCGAGCATCGAGCGGAAGTAAAAACGTGTCCTTGTTGCAGCCAAAAGTCACACGCTGCATTTCCTGATGGCATCACCCAGGCCGTGCAATACGGACCGGAGATCAAAGCCGTCGGCGTTTATTTCATGGAACATCAAATGCTTTCCTCTATGCGTACGGTTGAAGCCATAGAGGATCTTTTCAACTGTGAAATTGCCGAAGGATCGCTCTTCAACTGGACGATTGAGGCAGCTGAACAATCGGCATCATCCTACGAAGCGATCAAAGAATACGCAATCGAGTCTGATGTGCTGCATATGGATGAAACGGCCGTCAACCGCGGCAAGAACCGGAAATGGGTTCATGTCGCATGCACACCGGAAACGACCTATCTTGCGTTCCATGTGCGACGCGGTACGGATGCCATCAACGAGATTGGCATCGCTGCGAACTTCAAAGGCAGAGCGATCCACGATATGTATGCGTCATATTTCACCTATACCTCGTTCGAACACGGCGTGTGTAACGCCCACATTCTGCGGGAACTGACGCTTGCCTTTGAAGAATACAACCAGGCATGGGCCGAAGAACTGATACAATTTCTACAGAAAGCACTTCGCACTGTTAAATCAAGCATTAGGAAAGAAAACGATTCGATTGATGCTCGCACGCTCTCAAAATACGAAGAGCGCTATATGATGCTGGTTGAAAAAGGTCTAACAGAAAATCCGTTGGCGACACGTGGATCTCCTCACACCAGAGGCAAAGTCAAACAATCAAAAGTCCGGAACCTTCTCGACCGTCTTCACAAGCATCGTGAATCCGTGCTGGCATTTCTCTACGATTTTTCTGTGCCCTTCACCAATAATGAGGCCGAGCGTGATCTTCGGATGGTCAAGGTCAAACTGAAAATATCAGGTTGCTTCCGTTCTGTCGGCGGCTTGGATATCTATTGCCGTCTGCGATCGTATTTGTCAACAGCAAGAAAGAACGGCGTTGGTGCATTCAAGGCTCTCGTCGATGCGTTCAATGGCCATCCATTTATCATTCAACAGCGCGTTGTTGCTGAGTAATTAC